>NZ_BCWP01000024.1 GCF_001592265.1 Curvibacter delicatus NBRC 14919
CTACGCAGCAGAACGCAGCGCTGGTGGAGGAGATGGCGGCAGCGGCTTCGAGCCTGCGCAGCCAGGCGCAGGAGTTGGTCGCCACCGTGGCCCAATTCAAACTGGGCGACAGTGCCGACACGCTGGCCGGCCGCAAGGTGGTGGCGATGGCTCCCGTCGTGACGAGCCGCCCGCCGCCGGTGTCGGCTGCCAAACCGGCAACGCCTCCGGCGCAAGCGCTGGCCGCAAGCAGCCAGAATGATTGGGAAACCTTTTGAGCCCTGCGGTGTGCTCGGGGCTGAGTAGTTCCAGGCGGGCTGTCGTTACCGTGCGTTGGGTGTTCATCTGCAACAAGGGCCAGGGGGAGGCGCGGGTATGAAGCGAGCGTGGTGGCCATCGGGTCGGGCGTGCAGACTGGCCTGGGCCTTGCCGCTGGTGATGCTGGCAGGCTGCGGCTGGTTCCAGCCGCGCAAGGTGGACGTCCATCTGCCCATCAGTGGCAACACCGTCGCGGCCATGCGCAAAGTGGATGAGACGATGGTCGACATCCTGGAGACCATGGACATTCCCGGTGCCAGTCTGACGGTGGCACGCAACGGCAAGATCATCTACCAACGGGGTTTTGGCTGGGCCAGCCGTGAAGCCCGTGAGGCCGTGCAGCCGGAGTCGCTGTTTCGCATTGCCAGTGTGAGCAAACCGATGACGGCGGTGGCGGTGCTCAAGGCTTTTGAGCCGGAGCTGCCCGCGGCGCTGGATCGTCCGGTCTTCGGCCCGGGTGGTCTGCTCACCGGTTCGCGTTATGCATCCATCAAGGATGCGCGTGTGCTGAAGATCAGACTGCGTGATTTGCTGCAGCACACGAATGGCTGGGATTCGGATGTCTATGAGCCGCAATACGATCTGGTCCAGATCGCGGCCGCCCTCCAGCGACCGGCACCTGCCAGCGCCGCCGATGTGATCGAGTACATGCTGAAGTTCCGTGAGCTGCAGCGGGAGCCGGGCACGTATTTCAGCTACAGCAATTTCGGCTACAACATCCTGGGCCGGGTGTTGGAGCAGAAAACCGGCTTGCCGTACGACGAGGCCATGCGCCGGCTGGTGTTCGATCCGATCGGCAGCCAGAGCCCCCGCATTGGCGGCGATACGCTGGCCGAACGCCGGTCCGGCGAAGTGGTTTATTACGATGACCCGCGCTGGCCCCCGGTACCGTCGCAAACCGGACGCGGCAGCGGACCGGAGGCCTACAACGGCTTTCACCTCGCCGCCATGGACGCACACGGCGGTTGGGTCATGACCTCGGCCGACATGGTGCGTTTTGCCGATGCCATTGATGGTCGCTCGGGTGTGCCACGCCTGTTGCAGCCTGCCACCGTGGCGCTGATGACGACCAGAGACCCGAAGATCCCGAACGCCAATGGCGGACTCGGCTGGGTGGTTGACCCGGGTGGCTGGAACCATGCAGGCGCGCTGTCCACCGGCACCCACTCTTTCCTGGAGCGGCGTAGCGATGGCCTCACCTGGGCCGTGGTCTACAACCGCCTGCCGATCGACCCGGACAGCGGCCCGGCGTCATTGGCCGAGACATTCAAGACCACCTTGAAGGGCCTGCACGCCGCGATCCTGCGCAGCCAGGGGCTGACACCCTGACCGTGCGCAAGATGAGGCGGCGTTGGCTCAAGGGTGGCTGCTGGACAAGACCAGCTTCACGCCCAAGCTCACCATGACGCCACCGGCAGCACGGTCCATCCAGGTCTTGTAACGCAAATAGCGGGTGCGTGGACCGGTCGAGGACAGCGCCAGCGCCACCAGGACATACCAGCCGGCCTCAATGGCAAAAACCAGGCCTGCAATGGCCAGGTTGAAGAGCAGCGATGTGGTGGCAGGCAGAAAAGCGGCAAAGACGCTCGCGTACACGATGGCTGTTTTCGGGTTGCTCAGTTGGGTGGCAACTCCCAGCACCAAAGACCTCAGGGCTGTCGCACGATCCGACTTTGCTGGGGCCGGGGCGGCTGCCAGCGGTGTCTTGGCGCCACGCCAGATGCGAACACCCAGGTAGGCCAGGTACAGGCCACCTGCCACCTGAAGCATCCAGAAGAGCGATGGGGCCGCCAGCAGCAGGCCATGGAGGCCGAGCAAGGACGCCAGTGCGAAGACCAGCCCGCCCAGTCCCATGCCCAGGGCAGCGCCAAGGCCGTCGGACCGCGAGGCCGCTGCCGTACGCGCCACCATGACGAAGCTGGGACCGGGGCTGGCGGCGCCGATTGAAATGGCGGCGGCAATACCAAGAAGTGCACTGAGTTCCTGCATGGACTTGCTCCTGGGTGAGGTGTGCGTGAGGTCAGGCGCTCAGCTGTTCACTGCCACCTAAGGCAACCCGATCAGCCGCACACCTTGCGCGCGATCAGGTCCTTCATGATTTCGTTGGTGCCGCCGTAGATCTTCTGCACGCGCGCATCGGCATACAGGCGGGCAATCGGGTACTCGGCCATGTAGCCGTAGCCGCCGAAGAGCTGCAGGCATTCGTCGGTCACCTTGCACTGCTGCTCGGTGGTCCACCACTTGGCCATGTAGGCGGCCTCCACGTCCAGCGTGCCGTCGAGCAGGCGCTGGGTGCAATCGTTGACGAAAGTGCGTACCACGTGCGCCAGCGTGGCGCATTCGGCCAGCTTGAAGCGCGTGTTCTGGAAATCGACCACACGCTGGCCGAAGGCCTGGCGCTGCTGGGTGTAGGCCACCGTCAGCTCGACCGCGAGTTCGATGACCGCCGCGGCAGCCACCGCCAGCAACATGCGCTCGAAGGGCAGCTGGCTCATGAGGTGGGCAAAACCCTGGCCTTCCACGCCGCCGAGCAGGTTGGCCGCCGGGGCGCGCACGCCGTCGAAGAACAGCTCGCAGGTGTCGGAGGCGTGCATGCCGATCTTGTGCAGGATGTTGGCGCGAAAGCCCGGCAGGTTTTCGGTCTCCAGCACGATGAGCGACACGCCCTTGGCGCCGGCTTCACCGGTGCGCACCACCACCACCAGCAGGTTGGCGCTGTAGCCATTGGTGATGAAGACCTTGCTGCCGTCGATCACGTAGTCGTTGCCTTCGCGCCGGGCGCGCGTGCGCACCGCCTTGAGGTCGGAGCCGGCGCCGGGTTCGGTCATGGCGATGCCGGCGATCAGCTCGCCGCTGGCGAGTTTCGGCAACCAGCGTTGTTTCTGTTCTTCGGTGCCGTAGTCCAGGATGTAGTGCGCGGCGATGGTGTGCACGGCCACGGTGCCGGGGATCTCGACACGTGCCAGTTCGTCGGCCACCACCAGCTGGTAGGCGAGGCTGGCACCGGAACCGCCATAGGCCTCCGGCATCTCGGGCAGCAAAAACCCCATTTCGCCAAACGGGCGCCACACCTCGCGCGGGATGTAACCCTGCTGGCGCCAGGTGGCCAAGTGCGGCACCAGTTCGGCGTTGACGTAGCGGCGGACCTGGTCGCGGAAAGCCTCGATGTCGGCATCCATCCAGGGGTGACGGTGAAGTTGCGGCAGCATCAGAAATCCTTCAAACGCGTTCGTACAGGGTGACGACGCAAGCGCCGCCCAGGCCCAGGTTGTGTTGCAGCGCCAGCCGGGCATCGTTCACCTGGCGTGCGCCGGCCTGGCCGCGCAGTTGCTGGACCAGCTCGGTGCATTGCGCGAGACCCGTGGCACCCAGCGGGTGGCCCTTGCTCAGCAGGCCGCCGGAGGGGTTGGTGACGACCTGGCCGCCGTAGGTGTTGTCGCCATCCAGCACGAACTTCTCCGCGCCGCCTTCGGGGCACAGGCCCAGTGCCTCGTAGGTGATGAGTTCGTTCTGGGCAAAGCAGTCGTGCAGCTCCACCACGTCCACGTCCTGCGGGCCGATGCCGGCTTGCGCATAAACCTGCTGCGCGGCATCGCGCGCCATGGAGAAGCCCACCACCTCGCGCATGTCGCGGGCCTCGAAGGTGACGGGTTTGTCGGTGGTCATGGCTTGCGCCTTGATGCGCACCGAGCGGTTCAGGCCGTGCTTTTGCGCGAAGGCGTCGGAGCAGATCACCGCCGCTGCCGCGCCGCAGGTGGGCGGGCAGGCCATCAGGCGCGTCAGCACGCCGTCCCACAGCATGGGCGAGGCCATCACTTCTTCGGTCGTGACTTCCTTGCGGAACAACGCCAGCGGGTTGTTGGCCGCATGGCGGCTGGCCTTGGCGCGGATGGCGGCAAAGGTCTCCAGCCTGGTGCCGTACTGCTGCATGTGGGCCAGGCCGGCGCCGCCGAAGTAACGCAGCGCCAGCGGAATCTCGCCATGGCCGACCAGTTCGTCGGTGGCTTCGTCAAAGCGGTCGAAGGGCGAGGGTCGGTCGGTAAACACGGCACCCAGCGCGCCCGGGCTCATGTGCTCGAAGCCCAATGCCAGCACGCAGTCGGCCGCGCCGCTGGCCACGGCCTGCCGGGCCAGGAACAGTGCGGTGGAGCCGGTGGAGCAGTTGTTGTTGACGTTGATGACCGGGATGCCGGTCATGCCCACTTCGTACAGTGCGCGCTGGCCGGCGGTGGAGTCGCCGTAGACGTAGCCCACATAGGCCTGCTGCATGTGCTCGTAGCCAATACCGGCATCCGTCAAAGCGGCTTGTGTGGCCTGCGCGGCCATTTGCGGGTAGGGCAGGTTGGCGCCCGGTTTGGTGAAGGGGATCATGCCGACACCAGCAACCAAAACATCGCGGCTCATGGGGAACTCCTGAATCTGTGGGCCATAGCGTAGCGTTTTTTCGCCACCGTTTTCGGCGCCTGTGTTGCCCGGGTGACGCTGTTCAAGCCCAGCTGAGCTGGCGGCGGCTTTCGAAGCGGCGCGCCTCGCGGGTCACGGGGTCGGTGAAGGCGATGCTGCGTGCCAGCAACTGCAAGGGCTGGCTGTAGTCCTCTTCCGTCTGCCCTGGGCCGTGCACCACCTCGGGGTAGAACAGGTCACCGACGATCGGGCGGCCCAGTGCATGCATGTGCACACGCAGCTGGTGCGTTTTTCCGGTCACGGGCGAGAGGCGGTAACGCGCCAGGTCGCCACGGGTTTCCAGCAACGCGAGGTGGGTTTCGCTGTTGGGTGCGCCTGGCACTTCGCGTTGGCGGAAGAACTGTTCATCGGGTTCGATGCGGCTCACGTGCACGTTCGGCAGCGGCAGATCGGGACGCAGCGGCGCAATGGCTTCGTAGCTTTTCTCCACTACCTTGTCGCGGAACAGCGCCTGGTAGGCGCCGCGGTCCTGCGGGCGCACGCTGAACAACACTAGGCCGGCGGTCTCGCGGTCGATGCGGTGGATCGGACTCAGGGTCTCGATGCCCAGCTGGCGCTTGAGGCGCACCAGCAACGTCTGCTGCACAAAACGGCCGGTGGGCGTGACGGGCAGGAAGTGCGGCTTGTCGGCCACCAGCAGATGTTCGTCCTGGTAGAGCACGGCGGCTTCGAACGGGATCACCGGCTCGGCGCTCAGCTCGCGGTAGTAGTAGACGCGTGTCTGCGGCTGGAACGGGGCATCGGGTGGCAGCGGCACGCCGTGCTCGTCGAGCACACGGCCCTGCGCCATGCGTTGTTGCCACTGGGCCTGCGACACGGCGGGCAGACGCTGTGCCAGAAAGTCCACCAGGAGTGGCCAGGGCCCGGCCGGCAGCGCAACGCAACTGGCGCTCACGCCCTCCAGCATGGGCGGCTTGTGGCTGTGGGGTGGACGGCTCATGCGGCAGAGCGTGGTTAATGTGTGTGGGTTCTACAGATTACGTCGGCTGAGATGTCCCAACTGGGAAACGCCGTGGAACCGGCTTGGCCGGGCCACTGGCGTTGCCCCTTTGAGGGGGTGGCGGAGCGACACGCAGTGCGCGCAGCCTGGGGGTGTCATTTCCGTACGAAAACCAAGTCCCACACGCCGTGACCCAGGCGCAGGCCGCGTTTTTCGAACTTGGTCAGCGGCCGGTAGTCGGGCTTGGGGGCGTAACCGTCGGCCGTGTTTTTCAAGAGCGGCTCGGCATTCAGCACTTCCAGCATCTGCTGGGCGTAGGGTTCCCAGTCGGTGGCGCAGTGCAGGTAGCCGCCGGGTTTCAGGCGCGCAGCCAGCTTGGCCACCAGCAGCGGCTGGATCAGGCGACGCTTGTGGTGTTTGGTCTTGTGCCAGGGGTCGGGGAAGAAGATGTGGATGCCGTCCAGGCTGCCTTCGGGCAGCATGTGGTCGATGACTTCCACCGCGTCGTGCTGCAGGATGCGGATGTTGGTCAGCCCCTGTTCGCCGATGCGCTTGAGCAGCGCGCCCACGCCGGGTTCATGCACTTCGCAGCAGAGGAAATTGGTCGAAGGCATCAGCGCCGCGATGTGTGCCGTGGCGTCGCCCATGCCGAAGCCGATCTCCAGGACCACGGGTGGGGTTTCAGCGCCTTTTTGGCCCTCCGGGCGCGTGGAATCTGCGAAAGCAGCTTCGAAATTGATAGCGCTTGGCGTATAGGGCAACACGAAGCGCGGGCCGAATTCCTCGAAGGCCTTGGCCTGGCCGGTGGTGGTGCGGCCGGCACGCTTGACGAAGCTCTTGATCGTCTTGGGGAATTCCACGCCGGGCGGTGGCAGGCGGCGCCGGTCTTTGGGCGCGGCCTCAGCAGGGGAGGCTGAATCTTGGGGGAGGGGAGTGGGGGTCGGGTCAGTCACCCGACAATTTTACCGGGCGGCCCTTGAGGGTGCTGTGCGGGCGCCTCAGCGGCGCCAGGCGTTCGCCCACTGCGCGGTGGCAGCGGCCAGCCAGTCGTTCACCGTCGTGCCTTGCACCTGCAGGCCCAGCACCGTGGCGGCGGCGTTCAGCGCAGCCAGCGGCTCGCGCGTGTCCAGCATCTGGGCGCCGTTTTGCTTGCTCAGTTTTTCGCCGTTGGGGCCGAGCACCAGCGGCGTGTGCAGGTAGGCCGGTGTCGGCAGGTTCAGGCAAGACTGCAGCAGGATCTGGCGCGCCGTGTTGTCGGCCAGGTCCTCGCCGCGCACGATGTGGGTGATGCCTTGCGCGCCGTCGTCCACCACCACCGCCAGCTGGTAGGCAAAGAGGCCATCGGCACGCTTGAGCACGAAGTCGCCGACTTCCGCTGCCACGTCCTGCGCCTGGGCACCCAGGCGGCGGTCGCTCCAGCGGATGGGCCGCGGTGGGTTGTTGATTGCTCCTGAATTAATAGCTGTTGGCGCAATATTCACCTGGCCTGCAGCCTGATTTTGCATTGAATCCAGGGCGAGATCGGTGCGCAGGCGCCAGGCGCGTGCGGCCTGGCCGTGCAGGCCGCCACGGCAAGTGCCGGGGTAGACCAGCTCGCCGTGGCGGGTCTTGGGGCGTCCCAGCCGTTCCAGTGCAAGTTCGATGTCGCGCCGCGTGCAGGCGCAGGGGTAGGCCAGGTCGCGCGCCACCAGATCGTCGAGCGCCTGCTGGTACAGCGCGCTGCGCTGCGACTGGTACAGCGGCGGTTCATCTGGCAGCAAGCCGCAGTCGGCCAGCTGTTGCAGGATCAGGCGGTCGGCGCCCGGTACACAGCGCGGCTGGTCCACGTCTTCGACGCGCACCAGCCAGCGCCCGCCATGCGCACGGGCATCAAGCCAGCTGGCCAGCGCGGCCACCAGCGAGCCCGCGTGCAGCGGGCCGGTCGGGGAAGGCGCGAATCGTCCGACGTAGGTGGCAGGCATTCAACAAGCGCGGATGTTTCGCCGCCGGGCCGCTCCAAGGTCAAACGCGGCCCCACGCAAGCGAAGCGCAGGCTGACTCTGCGCCGGGGGCAGGGAGCACACGCAGTGAGCGACCGTGCGGGCCATCACGCCACTTTCAGTGCCAGCTCCAGGCCCGAAAGGAAGGCATCTTCCACGCGGTGTCCCAGGCACCAGTCGCCGCAGACGCCGATGTTGGCCTTGGCGTCCCACAGGTGGCTGGCGCCCAGCGGCTTGGTGGTCTTGGCGTAGTGCCAGCGGTGCACGGTGGCAAAGGTGGGTTCGGCGCGGATGCCGGTGACCTCGGAGAAGGCTTTCAGCAATTTGTCCTGTACACGCAGCGGGTTGTCGTTCAGATGCTCCTGCGACCAGGTCGGGCTGGCCTGCACCGTCCAGCGTTCCAGTGTTTCACGTTGGGGTTTGCTCGATTCGCGTGCCACCCAGGCGATGCGGTGGTGCGTGCTGCGCGCCGCATTCCACTGCGGCCCGAGCGACACCATGCCCGGCTGCATGGCCTGCGGGAAGGCCGCCAGCAGCGTCCAGCACGGTGCCACCTCGACCTGGCCGATGCGTTGCCCCAGCTCTGGCGCGAGTTTCGAGTTTTTCAGCAATTCATGCGCCTGCACGGAGGGGATGGCCAGCAGCACGGCATCGAAGCCGGAGTAAACGCGATGGGCATCGTCTGCTCCTTCGGTCTGCAGCTGCCACTGCCGGGCGTTGAGCGCGTCGCGCTCGATGCGTACCACCAGGGTCTCCAGTTCCACCCGGCCAGCCTGCAGCAGGGGCTGTGCCCACTGCTTGACCAGCGCATTCATGCCGGGCACCGGCACCCAGTGCGATTCGCGCGTCGGCAGGGCGGCCGCGACCACATGGCCGAAGGCGTCGAGCACGCGCACGGCATTGGCGCTCCAGGGGCGGCACAGGCCGGGCACGGTTTCCAGCGCCTTGGCAAAGCGCGCGTCGCGCACCGTGAAGTACTGCGTGCCGTGGTCGAAGCTGCCGAACTCGGTGCTGCGCGTGGCCATGCGGCCGCCCGGGCCGCGGCTTTTCTCGAACAGCGTCACCCGGTGGCCGGCCTGCACCAGGGTGCGGGCACAGGCCACGCCGGCCATGCCAGCGCCGATGATGGCGAAGTGTTTCGATGCGCTCATGGGCTCGCTCTCCTAAGGGTTGGGTTTCACACTTTACCTGTTGTGCCGCTGGTCCAGTAATGCGGCCCGCGTGGCCGGGCTTTCCAGCTGCTTGAGCCACCATTGCAAGGCCCGGCCCTGGCCCCTTGGCGCGGCGGCGCGCCAGGCGTAACTGACACGCACCACGCGCTGTGGCCGTTCGGTTTTTTTCACCACCAGGTGGCCGGCCTCCACATAACCTTGCGCCATGCATTCAGGCAGGAAGCCGCCGCCCAGACCGCGCAACTGGGCATCGAGCTTGGCCGCCATGTCGGCGACGGTGAAGACGTCCTGCCCGCCCAGCAGGCCGAAGGTGAGGCCGTTGCCGCGCTGGGACGAGTCGGCCACCGCCACAGCGCGGTGGTGCAGCAGCAGTTCGTCGGTCAACGGCTCGGGGGCGGCCGCCAGCGGGTGATGCGGTGCCACGGCATAGACAAAGCTGACCGAGCCGAGGGGTTTGCCCTGGATGCCGGCACTGGTGGAGGGCTCCAGCACCACGCCGAGCGCCAGGTCGGCTTGGCCACTGGTGAGGGCCTCCAGCGTGCCGGAGAGTGTTTCATCGCGCAGTTTGATGCGGGTGGGTGCGCCCAGGGTGAAGAAACTCTCGCACAACTCCATCACGGTGGCGCGGGCAATGATGCCGTCGATGGCCAGCGTGAGTTGCGATTCCCAGCCGGTGGCCACGCGCTTGACGCGGTTGGCCACGGCATCGATCTCGCTCAGCAGGCGGCCGCCTTCGCGCAGCAGTTCGGTGCCGGCCGCGGTGAGCTTGGCCTGGCGCGAGCTGCGGTCGTACAGCAGCACGTCCAGCGCATCCTCGATCTGGCGCACCCGGTAGGTCAGGGCGCTGGGCACCACGCCGAGCTCGCGCGCCGCAGCGGCAAAGCTGCCAGCGTTCTCGATGGCTTGCAGCATGGCAAGCGCGTCCGGGGTCAGGACATCACGGGCAGTTTGCATGGTTGGATTCTTTAAATTCAAATATTTTGAATCATGCCATCAAACGTCATGCATCGCAAAAGCCGGGTGGGGGCCTAAAGTTCATTCCATCGCAGGACACATCCTGCCAACTCACAGAACACAGAAGGAGTACCCACCATGCTGACCATTCGCAAATCGCAGGACCGCGGCTACGCCGACCATGGTTGGCTCAAGTCCTTCCACAGTTTTTCCTTTGCCGGTTACTACGACCCGCAGTTCATGGGCTGGGGCAACCTGCGCGTGATCAACGAAGACCGCATTGCCCCCGGCACCGGCTTCGGCACCCACGGCCACCGCGACATGGAGATCATCAGCTATGTGCTCTCCGGTGAGCTGGCGCACAAGGACAACATGGGCAATGGCCGCGCCATTCCGCCCGGTGATGTGCAGCGCATGAGCGCCGGCAACGGCGTGCTGCACAGCGAGTTCAACCACGCGCCGAAAGACACGACCCACTTCTTCCAGATCTGGATCGAGCCGAACGTGACCGGCATCCCGCCGAGCTACGAACAGAAGACCTTTGCCACGCCCGAGAAGCGCGGTGCCCTGCGTCTGGTGGCCTCACCCGACGGCGCACAGGGTTCGGTCACGATCCACGCCGACGCCAAGCTGTACGCCGGCCTGTTTGACGGCGACGAGTCGGCCACGCTGGCGCTCGTCCCCTCGCGCAAGAGCTACGTGCACCTGGTGCGCGGCGAGCTGGAGGTCAACGGTCAGCGCCTGAGCGGTGGCGACGCCGCCATGCTGTCGGACGAAGGCCGGCTTGAGTTGAAAGCCGGCAAGGACGCCGAAGTGCTGGTCTTTGACCTGACCACCTGAGTTTTTTGTTCCATTCACCCAAGGAATTCATCATGTTTACATCCCTGCAAAACCCCCTGTCCCTCGCCGGCCGCCTGCTGCTGGCGGCCCTGTTCCTGCCGGCCGGTATCGGCAAGCTCACCGGTTTTGCCGGCACCGTCGGCTATATCTCGTCAGTCGGCCTGCCGCTGCCCACCGTGGCTGCGGTTGTGGCCCTGGTGGTGGAAATCGTCGGCAGCTTGGCCTTGATCGCCGGTTTCGGCACGCGCCTGGCCGCACTGGTGCTGGCGCTGTTCACGCTGGTCGCCAGCTTCTTCTTCCACAACTACTGGGGTGTGCCGGCTGAGCAGGCTTTCGTCCAGCAGCTGCTGTTCTTCAAGAACATCGGTGTGGTGGGTGGCCTGTTCGTGCTGGTGGCCCATGGTGCCGGTGCCTGGAGCCTGGACGCCAAGCGTTCGGCCTGAGATTCAAGTTTTCTTTCATCCGTTTTTTTCAAAAGGAAGTTCATCATGTCTAAAGTTGCTGTTGTTTTTCATTCGGGTTATGGCCACACCCAACGCCTAGCGCAAGCCGTGGCCGAAGGTGCCGGCGCCGAGCTGATTGCCATTGACGCCGAGGGCAACCTGCCCGAGGGCGGCTGGGAGACGCTGGCTGCAGCCGACGCCATCATCATGGGCAGCCCGACCTACATGGGCAACGTGAGCTGGCAGTTCAAGAAGTTTGCCGATGCCTCCAGCAAAGCCTGGTTCACCCGTGCTTGGCAGGACAAGGTGTTTGGTGGCTTCACCAACAGCGCCAGCCTGAACGGCGACAAGGGCACCACCCTGCTGTACCTTGCCACGCTCGCGGCTCAGCATGGCGGCCTGTGGGTCAGCTTGGGGTTGTTGCCGTCCAATGCCAAGGCCTCGGGTCGCAACGACGTCAACAACCTGGGCGGCTCGGTCGGCCTGCTGGGCCACACCCCGTCGGATGCTGCACCGGCTGAGATGATCGACGGTGACTTCGAAACCGCACGCCGCTACGGCAAGCGCGTCGCCGAGGTGGCCGCCAAGCTGCGCGGCTGATACAGTCCGGCAGTCCAATATCAGGAGGGCCGTTGCCATGAATCCGTCACTGCAGCTGCTTGCGGGCCACCAGAAGGACCTGGGTGGCGGTTTCCTGGTGCGGCGCCTGTTGCCGGCGGCGGCCCGGCGTTCGGTTGGGCCGTTCGTTTTTTTCGACCACTTCGGTCCTTCACTGGAGACGCCCGACGTCAACCATGACGTGCGGCCGCACCCGCACATCGGTCTGGCCACTGTCACCTACCTGTTCGAGGGCGCGCAGATGCACCGCGACAGCGTCGGTTCGCTGCAGCTGATCGAACCCGGCGCCATCAACTGGATGACGGCCGGTCGCGGCATCGTGCATTCCGAACGACGCCCCGAATCGTTGCGCGACACGTCCTACGTCAACCACGGCTTGCAGCTGTGGGTGGCTTTGCCGCGCGAGGCCGAGGAGGCGGAGCCGTCCTTCGAGCACACGCCGGCCGCGGCCATTCCCGAACTGCGTGTGGGCGATGCGACGGTACGTGTGCTGGTGGGCGAGGCCTTCGGTCAGCGCTCGCCGGTGCACACCCTGGCGTCCACGCTCTATCTGGATATCCAGCTGCCGGCCGGCGGCCAGTTCGAACTGCCGCCGTTGGCACCGGAGATGGCGCTGTATGCCGTGCAAGGTGCCCTGTGGGTTGATGGACAAGCCCTGCCAACGCAGCAGATGGCCGTGTTGGGCCCTGAGGCGGTGCACCTGTCAACGCCAGAGGCCACGCGCTTGGTGGTGATCGGCGGCTCGCCGCTCGATGGCCCACGGCACATGTGGTGGAACTTTGTCTCCTCGCGCCGCGAGCGCATCGCCCAGGCGGCCGACGACTGGCAGGCTCAGCGCCTGGGGCAGGTACCTGGGGAGACTGAGTTCATCCCGCTGCCCGAGACGCGCTTCCTGCCCTAGCGCCATGTGAGCGCCGGGGCGCGTGAATCGCCCCGGGCCGATGTTCAGGATTTCAGATGGAAGACGCTGACCATCTCGTTGAGACGGCCGGCCTGATCGCGCATGCTGGACGCGGCGGCCGCAGACTCTTCCACCAGCGCCGAGTTCTGCTGCGTCATCTGGTCCAGGCCGGCAATGGAGTCGTTGACCTTGGCAATGCCCGAGGCCTGCTCCACCGTGGCGGCACTGATCTCGCCGATCAGGTCGGTCACGCGCTTGACCTGCGCCACGATCTCGTCCATGGTGCTGCCGGCGTCGCCTACCAGGCGCGAGCCGTTGTCCACCTGGGCCACGCTGTCGGAGATCAGGGCCTTGATTTCCTTGGCGGCTTCGGCACTGCGGCCGGCCAGGCTGCGCACTTCACCGGCCACCACGGCAAAACCACGCCCTTGTTCGCCGGCACGCGCCGCTTCCACGGCGGCGTTCAGCGCCAGGATGTTGGTCTGGAAGGCGATGCCGTCGATCACGCTGATGATGTCGTTGATCTTCTGCGAGGCCTGCTGGATACCGGCCATGGTGTTGACCACTTCGCCCACGGCATGGCCACCGCGTGCGGCCACGTCGGAGGCGGTGGCCGCCAGTTGCGAGGCCTGGCGTGCGTTGTCGGCACTGTGCTGCACGGTGTGGGTCAGGCTGGCCATGGCGGAAGCGGTCTGTTCCAGCGAACCGGCCTGGGTCTCGGTGCGTGCGCTCAGGTCGGCATTACCCTGGGCGATTTCGGTCGAGGCGGTGGCAATCGACTCGGCCGCATGCTTGACGTTGCCGATGATGCCCATGAGCGAGCGGTCGGCCTGGCGCAGGTCCTGCATCAGGTCGGCGAATTCGTCGCGTGTGGTCGGCTCCGGCACGGTGCCGAGTTCGCCGGCGGCAATGGCGCGGCCGGCCTGCTTGGCCACCTGCATGGCGCCCGAGATGCCGAGGTACATGCCCATATAGAGGTAGATCGAGAGCAGCACGCCCACGCCCAGCACGATGCCCAGCACATTGCGCCGGGTGGCCGCGGCACTGGCACGCTCGACCAGCAACTCGTCCATCACCTTGCGGTTCTGCTCCACCAGCGCCCAGGCGGCATCGATGGTGGGCTGGGCGGCCTGGCCGACCTGCTGCTGCGTCACGGTCACGCTGTCCTGGGTGGTGAAGTTCTTGCGCGTGAAGGCGATGAATTCCTTGGAACTGTTTTTCAGGTCGGTGAAGTTCTTGCTCAGCTTGGCTTCGACGTCCGGGTTGGCCTTCATGGCCTGCGACAGCATGTTTTCCACCGTGCCGAAGGTGTCGCTCAGGCGCGCTTCGGTGACTTCATAAAACACCTTGTCGTTGGGTTTGATCTCGCTGCGTGAGACGTTGAGCGTGGCGTAGGCCGCCATGCGCACGGCGATGCCGGCCGTGCTGGGCGTGTTGTTGGCCAGCGGGTAACCCAGGTAGAACAGGTCCAGGTCGGGGTCGAGCGCCATGCGCGACTTGTTGCCCATGTCGCGCATGAAGGCGTACAGGCGGCCGTATTCCGGCGCGTGGGCGGCAAAGGCCTTTTGCGGGAAGTCGGCATCCACCGGCAGGGCTTCCACCTTCTTCTGCAGTTCCCCCCAGCCGTCGCGCAGGCCCTTGGTTTCCTTCTCCATGTCGAACCAGGGGGCTGCAGCCTTCACGCCGTCTTCAATGCGCTTGAGCACGGCTTCGACCGCCGTGGCGTTCTGCTTGAAGCGCTGGCGCACGGTTTCGTCGCCAGCGGCGGTGGTGATGGTGATGCGCCGGCTTTCGATCAGCACCTTGTTCCACTCCACCAGATCAGCCATGAGGCCGACCGCGGCGCGCTCGGAGGCGATCGTGCTGACCCGTTTTTGCTGGGAGGCCAGCTCGGAGACACCCATGTAGAGCAACAGGGCCAGGGCCACCAGGCCAGAGAGGGCGAATTTGAGGCTGAAACGCAGCTTGGCCATCAAGGCGGTGGCTGGGCCGAAAAAACCGGTCATGCTTGGATCTCCAGGGTCAAGGGAATTGCTGGTTACTCTTATGAATTCGACCCATTCTGCCGGAAATTAAGCCCTGTTTTGCCCAGGACGCTTGTCGCGACGTCCTTGTGAAGCCGAAAACAGCCGGGCGCTGATGTCAGCGTTTCAGGGCCGACAGATCGGCATCCACACCCCGACGTTCGTCGAACACGAAGCAGTTGCCGTGGTAGTGGGCGCCGCCGGTTTCCTCGAAGTATTTGAGGATGCCGCCTTCGAGCTGGTAGACGTGGTCCAGCCCGGCTTCTTGCATGAAGATGGCGGCCTTTTCGCAACGGATGCCGCCGGTACAGAAGCTCACCACGGTCTTGCCTGCCAGCTCGGCCCTGTGGTCCAGCACCGCCTGCGGAAACTCGGAAAACTTGCTGATGCGCCAGTCGATCGCATTGTCGAAGGTGCCCTGGTCGACCTCGAAGTCATTGCGCGTGTCCAGCGTCACCACCGGACGGCCTTCGTCGTCATGCCCTTGGTCGAGCCAGCGCTTCACCGTGGCCGCCGGCACTGCCGGCGCCCGCCCTTCGGCGGGGCGGATGGTAGGGTGGTTCATGCGGATGATCTCGGGCTTGACCTTGACCAGCATCTTGCGAAACGGCTGCTGTGCCGACCAGCTTTCCTTCGGTACGATGTCGGCAAAGCGCGCATCGGCGTGCAGATGCGCCACCAGGGCGCGCACCGCTTCTGCGGGGGCGGCCAGAAACAGGTTGATGCCTTCCTCGGCCAGCAAGATCGTGCCTTTCAGACCCAGGTCGAGCGTCAGTGCCTGAAGCTGTGTGCGCAGCTCGGTCGCATCGGGCAGGGGGACGAATTTGTAGGCGGAGATGTTGAGGATGTCGTTCACCCGCCAATTTTAAAAGAGCGGCATGCCGGACGGGCGGGTGGGGGAAAACTACAATGGTTCCCATGTTTGCCCACCTGCGTCTCCACACCGAATTTTCCGTCGTCGACGGCACCAACCGCATCGACGAGATCGTCAAGGCAGCCGCGGCTGACGGCCAGCCAGCGCTGGCGATCACCGACCTGAACAACCTGTTCGGAGCGGTCAAGTTCTACAAGGAAGGGCGCGGCAAGGGCGTCAAGCCGGTCATCGGCGTGGAGATCCTGCTCGAGGGGCTGGGGCAGGACCCGACGGCTTTCTCCAAGATGCTGCTGCTGGTGCAGAACAAGCAGGGTTATCTGAACCTGTCCGAGATCCTGGCGCGCGCCTGGACGCAGAACGTGCACAAGGCGCAGGCCGTGATCAAGCTGGACTGGCTGAAAGAGCTGAATGAGGGCCTGATCGCCTTGTCCGGCGCGCAAGCAGGTGCTGTCGGGCAGGCCCTGGTGCAGGGAGATGATGCACGCGCCCACGAGCTGGCACTGCAACTGGGCTCCATCTTCACGCATCGCTTCTACATCGAGCTGCAACGTGCTGGCCGCGCCGATGACGAGGCCCATGTAACGGCCGCGGTGCAGCTGGCTGCACGCATGAAACTGCCGGTGGTGGCCACGCACCCGGTGCAGTTCGCCACCGAGGACGATTACGAAGCGCATGAGGCCCGTGTCTGTATTTCCGAGGGCGAAATCCTGGGCAACCCGCGGCGCGTGCGCAAGTTCACACGCGAGCAGTATTTCAAGAACACCGCCCAGATGGAGGCGCTGTTCGCCGATGTGCCGAGCGCCATTGCCAACACCCTGGAAATTGCCAAGCGCTGCAACCTCACGTTGGTGCTGGGCAAACCGCAGCTGCCCAACTTCCCGATTCCCGGCGGCCTGAGCATCGAGGAGTATTTCCGCAAGGTCTCGCTGGAGGGGCTGGAGGAGCGCCTGCAGTTGCTCTACCCGGATGTGGCGGAGCGCGACAAGCAACGTCCGCGCTACCTGGAGCGGCTGGAGTTCGAGATCGGCACCATCCTGAAGATGGGGTTCCCGGGTTACTTCCTGATCGTGGGTGACTTCATCCAGTGGGCCAAGACCCATGGCTGTCCGGTTGGCCCGGGCCGGGGTTCCGGTGCCGGTTCGCTGGTGGCTTATGCGCTGAAGATCACCGACCTCGATCCACTGGAATACAACCTGCTGTTCGAACGTTTCCTGAACCCGGAACGTGTCTCGATGCCTGACTTCGACATCGACTTCTGCCAGGCCAACCGTGACCGCGTGATCGACTACGTGAAAGAGAAGTATGGCAAGGATGCGGTGAGCCAGATCGCCACCTTCGGCACCATGGCGGCGCGTGCCGCCATTCGTGACGTGGGCCGGGTGCTCGACATGAGCTACACCTTCTGCGACGGCATCAGCAAGCTGATTCCGAACAAGCCGGGCCAGCACATCACCATCGCCGGTGCCCTGGAGGCCGAACCGATTCTGGCCGAGCGGCTGGAGAAGGAAGACGAGGTCAAGACCCTGCTGGCACTGGCGCAGAAGCTCGAAGGCATGACACGCAACATCGGCATGCACGCCGGTGGCGTGCTGATCGCGCCAGGCAAGCTGACCGACTTCTGCCCGCTTTACCAGCAGCCCGGCAGCGAGTCGGCGGTGAGCCAGTACGACAAGGACGATGTGGAGGCCATCGGCCTGGTGAAGTTCGACTTCTTGGGTCTGGCCACGCTGACCATCCTGGAGATCGCGCGTGAATTCATCATGGCGCGCCACAAGGGGCAGGAGAACTTCGCGTTTGAGACCATCCCCCTGAACGACAAGGCCACCTACCGCCTGTTCCAGGAGGGCAAGACCGAGGCCGTGTTCCAGTTTGAAAGCCGCGGCATGCAGGGCATGCTGCGCGACGCCAAGCCCACGCGGCTGGAAGACCTGATCGCCCTGAACGCGCTGTACCGCCCGGGCCCGATGGACCTGATCCCGAGCTTCGTGGCGCGCAAGCACGGGCGCGAGGAAGTGGAGTACCCGCACCCGGCGGTGGCCGAGATGCTGAGTGAGACCTACGGCATCATGGTCTACCAGGAGCAGGTGATGCAGACGGCACAGATCCTGGGCGGCTACTCGCTCGGCGGCGCCGACCTGCTGCGCCGCGCCATGGGCAAGAAGAAGGCCGAGGAGATGGCCGAGCACCGGGAGAAGTTCCGGGCCGGCGCGCTGGCTACCCACAACATTTCCCAGGACAAGGCCGACGAGGTCTTTGACCTGATGGAGAAGTTCGCCGGCTACGGCTTCAACAAGTCGCACGCCGCCGCCTATTCGCTGCTGGCCTACCACACCGCCTGGCTCAAGGTGCACTACACCGCCGAGTTCTTCTGCGCCAACATGACGGTGGAAATGGACGACACCGACAAGCTGAAGGTGCTGTTCGAAGACGCGCTCAAGATGGGCATGACCTTTGAGGCGCCGGATGTGAACCGCGGCAACTACCGTTTCGAGCCGATCTCCGACACCGTCATCCGCTACGGCCTGGGCGCCGTCAAGGGCACCGGCCAGCAGGCGATCGAGGCCATCGTGAAAGCCCGCGAAGAAGGCGGCCCGTTCACCAGCCTGTACGACTTCTGCGTGCGGGTCGACCGTTCGCGCCTGAACAAGCGCACCATCGAGGCCTTGATCAAGGCCGGTGCCTTCGATGCGCTGCAGCTCAACCGCGCGTCCTTGATCGCCTCGATCGACCGCGCCTTCGACTTTGCGAACGCCACGGCGGCCAATGCCAACCAGGGCGGCCTGTTCGACATGATGGGCGACGACAGCCATGGCTCCAGTACGCAGGAACCGGAGCTGGTGGACGTGCTGCCCTGGGGCGTGAAGGAACGCCTGACCAACGAGAAAACCGCGGTCGGCTTTTACCTCTCGGGCCACCTGTTCGACGAGGTGACACTGGAAGTACGCCGGTTCGTCAAGCGCTCGCTGGACGACCTGATCGACACGCGCGAGCCGCAGCTGCTGGCCGGCATCATTTCTGACTTTCGTGTCATCAACGGCCAGCGCGGCAAGCTGGGCCTGTTCAAGCTCGACGACAAATCGGCGGTGATTGACGCCCGCGTCGACGAGGCGCTGATGAATGCCAACAAACACCTGTTCAAGGACGATGAGCTCATCATTGTCATGGGCAAGGTGCAGCCCGACCGCTTTTCCGGCGGCCTGCAGCTCACCGTGAACCAGGTCTGGGACCTGGCTGCGGCGCGCTGTCGCTTTGGCAAGTACCTGCGCGTGGCGGTCAACGGCCGCGCGCCCGATATCCGGCGCCTGGTGGCCGACTTCCCGCCGCAGCGCGAGATGACGGAGCAAGGAGAGCTGCTGCGCGGTCTGGGGGTGCGGCTGTCACTGCGGCGCGAGGGATCGGGCATTGCGGCCGCGGCGGAGTTGCAGCTGGGGGAAGATGCCAAGTTCTTTCCCACGGATGCGGCACTGGCGGGGTGGATGGCGCAGGCTGATCAAGGCAAGGCCTTGATTGTTTATGAATGAAATTGGGTTCCCGATTTTGTCATTCATGCGCCAGATGCTATTGAATTTGTAGCAAGCTCTGCGGTGCCATTGAACTGACAAGAGGCGCTGTGCCAGCTTCCATCCCAGCGGGCAAGGCACTTTTTCTTGCAACGCCCGAGAGGGGGGAGGCCCGATTCCAATCTCCAGGCCAATTGGGGGTAGCTGACAAGCTGTCCAGGGTTTTTGTAGTCGGTTGCAGCAATATGCACGTATAATCAAAAAAGCACGATCGTTCGTTTTTATTTGCTGTCGCCCGTGGCGCAGTCTGGGAACGCGGTGCCGAATAGAATCTCGTGATTGACGTACGCGTCAATCACAACAACTGAATTTGCAACTAGCTGGAGTGGCAGAAATGAAAGTCCTGGTAGCCGTCAAACGCGTGGTGGACTACAACGTGAAGGTCCGAGTCAAGTCGGACAACACCGGTGTAGACATCGCCAACGTCAAAATGAGCATGAACCCGTTTGACGAGATCGCTGTGGAAGAGGCCGTGCGCCTGAAAGAAAAGGGTGCCGTCACCGAAGTCATCGCCGTCTCCTGCGGTGTGGCCCAGTGCCAGGAAACCCTGCGCACTGCCATGGCCATTGGCGCCGACCGCGCCATCCTGGTCGAGACCGCCGAAGAGCTGCAGCCCCTGGCCGTGGCCAAGCTGCTCAAGGCCCTGGTCGACAAGGAACAACCGGGCCTGGTGATCCTGGGCAAGCAGGCCATCGACGACGACTGCAACCAGACCGGCCAGATGCTGGCCGCCCTGGCCGACCTGCCGCAAGCCACCTTCGCCTCCAAGGTCGAAGTGGCCGATGGCAAGGCCAGCGTCACGCGTGAAGTCGACGGCGGTCTGGAGACCCTGAGCGTCAGCCTGCCGGCGGTCATCACCACCGACCTGCGCCTGAACGAGCCGCGTTACGTGACGCTGCCCAACATCATGAAGGCCAAGAAGAAGCAGCTCGACACCGTCAAGCCGGAAGACCTGGGCGTTGATGTCGCTCCGCGCATCAAGACCCTCAAAGTCATGGAGCCGCCCAAGCGCAGCGCCGGCATCAAGGTGCCCGATGTCGCCACCTTGGTGGCCAAGCTGAAGAATGAAGCGAAAGTGATCTAAGGAGTTGATGGAAATGACTGCACTCGTTATTGCTGAACACGACAACGCTTCCATCAAGGGCGCGACCTTCAACACCGTCACCGCGGCCAAGGCCTGCGGTGGCGACGTCCATGTGCTGGTGGCTGGCCACAATGCCGGCGCTGCTGCTGCGGCGGCGGCCCAGATTGCCGGCGTGGCCAAGGTGATACATGCCGATGGCGCCCAGCTGGCCAACGGTCTGGCCGAGAACGTCGCGGCCCAGGTGCTGGCCATCGCCGGCAACTACAGCCATATCCTGTTCCCGGCCACCGCCTCGGGCAAGAACGTGGCGCCGCGCGTCGCGGCCAAGCTCGATGTCGGCCAGATTTCCGACATCACCAAGGTCGATGCCGCCGACACTTTCGAGCGCCCGATCTACGCCGGCAACGCCATTGCCACGGTGCAAAGTACCGATGCCACCAAGGTCATCACCGTGCGTACCACGGGCTTTGACGCAGCGGCCGCCACCGGCGGTTCTGCCGCGGTGGAAACCGTGGCAGCGGCTGCCGACAGCGGCAAGAGCAGCTTTGTCGGCTCCGAGCTGGCCAAGAGCGATCGCCCCGAACTGACGGCGGCCAAGATCATCGTCTCCGGTGGTCGCGCGCTCGGTTCGAGCGAGAAGTTCAACGAAGTGATGACGCCGCTGGCCGACAAGCTCGGCGCCGCCATCGGCGCCAGCCGTGCCGCAGTGGACGCGGGCTACGCCGCCAATGACCTGCAGGTCGGCCAGACCGGCAAGATCGTGGCGCCGCAGCTCTACATCGCCTGCGGCATCAGCGGTGCCATCCAGCACCTGGCCGGCATGAAGGATTCCAAGGTGATCGTGGCCATCAACAAGGACCCCGAAGCGCCGATCTTCAGCGTGGCCGACTACGGCCTGGAGGCTGATCTCTTCACCGCCGTGCCGGAACTGGTTGCGGCGCTTTAAGCCCTGCACCCCAAGGCATCGCGCGCGATGCCTTTTTTTTGACTTGTAGACCCTGAATTCGCTTGGAGCAAGACCATGAGCTATGTCGCGCCTGTCAAGGACATGCTGTTCAACATCAAACACTTGGCGCAGATCGACGAGATCGCCCGCATTCCCGGTTTCGAGGATGCCGGCTTCGACACGGCACAAGCGGTGCTGGAAGAAGCGGCCAAGTTCAACGAGCAGGTGATCGCGCCGCTGAACTGGGACGGCGACAAGAACCCTTCGAGCTGGAAGGATGGCCAGGTCACCACCACACCGGGCTTCAGTGATGCCTTCCGCCAGTTTGCTGAAGGCGGCTGGCAGGGCCTGCAGCACCCGGTCGACTTCGGCGGCCAGGGCCTGCCCAAGACCATCGGTGCGGCCTGCATCGAGATGTGCAACAGCGCCAACCTCAGCTTTGCGCTGTGCCCGCTGCTGACCGACGGCGCCATCGAGGCGCTGCTGACGGCCGGCTCGGATGAACTCAAGGCGACCTACCTGGAAAAGCTGGTCAGCGGCGAGTGGACCGGCACCATGAACCTGACCGAACCGCAGGCCGGCTCCGACCTGTCGCTGGTGCGCAGCCGTGCCGAGCCGCAGCCTGACGGCAGCTACAAGGTGTTCGGCACCAAGATTTTCATCACCTACGGTGAGCACGACATGGCCGACAACATCGTCCATCTGGTGCTGGCACGCGTGACCGGCGCGCCCGAGGGCATCAAGGGCATCAGCCTGTTCGTGGTGCCGAAGTTCCTGGTGAACAAGGACGGCTCGCTGGGCGCACGCAATGACGTGCACTGCGTCAGCATCGAGCACAAGATGGGCATCAAGGCCAGCCCGACCGCCGTGCTGCAGTATGGCGACCACGGTGGTGCCGTCGGTTACCTAGTGGGTCAGGAGAACCGTGGCCTGGAGTACATGTTCATCATGATGAACGCCGCGCGTTATGCGGTGGGCATGCAGGGCATCGCCGTGGCCGAGCGCGCCTACCAGAAGGCCGTGGCCTACGCACGTGACCGCGTGCAGAGCCGCCCGGTTGATGGCTCCATCAAGGCCAGCGCGCCCATCATCCACCACCCGGACGTACGGCGCATGCTCATGACCATGCGCGCCTACACCGAGGGCTGCCGTGCCATGGCGTCCGTCGCCGCTGCCGCCTACGATGCTGCGCACCACCACCCGGATGCTGAGGTGCGCAAACAGAACCAGGCCTTCTACGAATTCATGGTGCCGCTGGTCAAGGGCTACAGCACCGAGATGAGCCTGGAAGTCACGTCGCTGGGCGTGCAGGTGCACGGCGGCATGGGTTTCATCGAGGAGACCGGCGTAGCGCAGTACTACCGCGATGCCAAGATCCTGACCATTTACGAGGGCACCACCGCCATCCAGGCCAACGACCTGGTGGGGCGCAAGACGGCGCGCGACGGCGGCCAGACCGCCAAGGCGATTGCCAAGCAGATCGAAGCCACCGAGGCCGAGCTGAAGAAGCAAGGCAGTGCCGACGCGCTGGCCGTGGCCAAACGGCTGACAGCGGCACGCCTGGCGTTCATCGATGTGGTCGACTTCATGGCAGGCCAAGGCAACCCGAACGACGTTTATGCCGGCAGCGTGCCCTACCTGATGCTGGCGGGCAACCTGATGGCGGGCTGGCAACTGGCGCGCGCGCTGCTGGTGGCACAGCAGCAACTGGCCCAGGGTGAAGATGCCGCCTTCATGCAGGCCAAGATCACGGTGGCGCGCTTTTATGCCGACCACATGCTGAGCCGTGCGCCCGGCGTGCGCGACAGCATCGTGGAAGGGGCCGCCAGTGTGACGGCACTGGCGCTGGATGCTTTTTAAATCACTATAAAAAGAATAGCGGCTGTCGCCCGATTGACAAGGGCTACAGTCGTTTTTCATTAATATTTATTTCAATAAGTTACTGGAGGCAAGATGTCCAAGCTCCCCGCTACTCTGCAAAACCTGCCGCTGCCCATCATCGGCTCGCCGTTGTTCATCATCAGCAACCCCAAGCTGGTGATTGCCCAGTGCATTGCCGGTGTGGTGGGGTCGATGCCGGCGCTCAATGCGCGTCCGGCCTCGCAGCTTGACGAGTGGCTGGCCGAGATCACGGAAGCGCTGGCGGCGCATAACAAGGCCCATCCCGACCGCCCGGCGGCACCGTTCGCCATCAACCAGATCGTGCACAAGTCCAACGACCGGCTGGAGCACGACATGGCGCTGTGCGTGAAGTACAAGGTGCCGGTCATCATCACCTCGCTTGGCGCGCGCGAGGAGATCAACCAGGCGGCGCACAGCTATGGCGCCGTGGTGCTGCACGACATCATCAACAACAAGTTCGCGCACAAGGCGATCGAAAAGGGCGCCGACGGCCTGATTGCGGTGGCGGCCGGTGCCGGTGGCCATGCGGGCGTGAAGAGCCCGTTTGCGCTGGTGCAGGAGATCCGCCAGTGGTTCGACGGCCCGCTGGCGTTGAGCGGCTCGATTGCCAGTGGCGCTGCCGTGCTGGCGGCGCAGGCCATGGGGGCTGACTTTGCCTACATGGGTTCTGCCTTCATTGCCACCAATGAGGCGCGCGCGGCCGAGGCCTACAAGCAGGCCATCATCGACGGCAACTCGGACGACATCGTCTACAGCAACCTCTTCACCGGCGTGCACGGCAACTACCTGGCGCCCAGCATTCGCGCAGCCGGCCTGGACCCCGAGAATCTGCCCGAGAGCGATCCGAGCAAGATGAATTTCGGCGGTGATGCCAAGAAGGCGTGGAAGGACATCTGGGGCTGCGGTCAGGGCATTGGTGCCATCAACAAGATCCAGAGCACCGCCGAGTTCGTGGACCAGCTGCGCCGTGAATACCGGCAGGCCCGTGAGCGCTTGCTGGCCATGCCTTACGTGGTGTGATGCTGCAGTTGCAACACGGTGGCTGGTCCCGCTCAGTGCGGGAGCAGTTCAGTCAGCGATGAAGGCGCCCAGGCGTGGAAGGAACTGAAGGGGTTGAGCAACTGCGGTAGCTGAGATGACTGGCGCAGCAGTGCCAGGACATCTTGTGCGCTGAGCCACCACAGGCCAACCACCACAGCGCCGCACAGCACAAACAAGAGGGCGTTCTGCCGCAGGTTGGCCAGCAGGGGAATGCGCCGGACCGGCAGGCGCCAGAGCCAGAGTGCCGGCAGCAGGCCGAGTACCAGGAACAGGCCGGCCAGTTGCCAGCTGGCGGCATGACGCACTTGCGCGGCTGGGGTCGACAACCCGGCACTGAGGTCGATGGCGCCGGCCTGACCCAGCATCAGTGGCGTATTGAGTGCACTCAGCAGCAGCAGCAACAGGGCTGCCGGCTTGAGGGTTCTGCGCCAGCACAGCAGGCTCAGCAGGGCCATCAATGCAAACACCATGATCAGACCCAGCCGCAGACCGAGCCACCAGAGCTGGCCGGTTTCCAATGGCAGGCGGGAGAGTTCGCGCCACAAGGGGATATTGCACACCACGGTCAGCCAGAGGCAGGTCAGGGACAAAACCGTGACAGGGTGAGTTGCCTCCCGCTGGGTTTCCGGCGACAGGTAGGCCGATTCCGCAAATTCTGTGACATGAAACAGTTTGATTGTCATGGCCAAGTATTGTTAGGGATCACAGCCCCGTAGCGTAACAGGCCGTAACGGGTGCCAGTTCATGCCAACAGGCGTCAACCGGCATCAAGTCGGCCAGGTGGAGCCGTGTTCCGGCACCATGGCACGCCAGCCCAGATCGTGCTTGATGCGTTTGCGCAATTCGTCGGCCGGCCCCATCTCACCGTGCACGACATAGACCTGATCCGGTCGCTCCGGCATGGTGCGCAGCCAGTCCATCAATTGGCTGGCGTCGGCATGGGCCGATGCGGATTGCAGCTGCACCACCTCGGCATTGACGCTGACGTCCTGACCATGGATGCGGACCGACTTGGCGCCGCTGGCCAGCGTGGCGCCGCGCGTGCCGGGGGCCTGGAAGCCGGTGAGGATGATCATGTTGCGGTGATTGCCGGCATGCAGGGCCAGGTGGTGCAGCACACGGCCGCCGGTGGCCATGCCGCTGGCCGCCAGGATCACCATCGGGCCGTGGCGGCGCCCCAGGGCCTTGGACTCATCAGGCGTGTTGACCATGGTGGCACAGTGGGTCAGGGCCCGTACCTGCTTGGTGGTCAGCCGGTGCTCGTGCGGGTAGTGTTCCACCAGGTGCGTACTGTGGATGGCCATCGGGCTGTCCAGGAACACCGGCAGCGAGTTGGGGATGTCGCCGCGGAGCTTGAGTTCGGCAATGGCATGCAGGATGGCCTGGGCCCGGCCGACGGCAAACACCGGCAGCACGGCCACGCCGCCGCGCGCCGCGACGCGGTGCAGGGCGGGCCCCAGTTCGGCCAGCACATCTTCGTCGGGGTGCTCGCGGTCGCCGTAGGTCGATTCGATCAGCACCGTGTCGGCCGCGGGTGCGCGGTCGGGCGGGTTCATGAGGAAGTCGTCGGTGCGGCCGAGGTCGCCTGAAAACAGGATGCGCCGGCCCGCCACTTCCAGCAGCAAACTGGCCGCGCCCAGGATGTGGCCGGCACGCGAGAAGGTGGCACGCCAGCCTGGGATGGGCTGGAAGGTGTGACCGAAATCCGTGGTCTTGATCAGCGACAGGCAGTCCAGCGCATCCTGGCGCGTGTACAGCGGCAGCGCCGGCGTGTGCTTGGAGAAACCATGGCGGTTGGCGAAGGCAGCGTCTTCTTCCTGGATGTGGCCGCTGTCGGGCAGCAGGATGCCGCACAGGTCGCGCGTGCCGGGCGTGGCATGGACATGGCCTTCAAAACCTTCGCGCGCCAGCAGCGGCAGGTAACCGCTGTGGTCGAGGTGGGCGTGGGTCAGGACCACGGCATCGATCTGGCTGGGGGCCACCGGCAGCGGACTCCAGTTGCGCAGGCGCAGCTGCTTGTAGCCCTGGAACAGACCGCAATCCACCAGCAGGCTGTGCTTGTCATGCTGGACCAGGAATTTGGAGCCGGTAACGGTATCGGCCCCGCCGAGGAAGGTGATGTTGACGCTCATGCAGAGAAACTCCGTTGTGGCTGCCATGTTAGCGCGTCAGATAAGAAAAAAGCCGCGGAGTTGGTGAAACTCCGCGGCTGATGGGATGTGCAGCTCCGTTGGACGGATCAGCTGAAGAAGCTCTTCAGCCGGTCGGTCCAGCTGTCTTCGCTGGGCGAATGCTTGGCGCCGCCTTTCTTGAGCGACTCGTCGAGTTCGCGCAGCAGCTTGCGCTGGTGCTCGGTCAGCTTGACCGGTGTTTCCACCGTGATGTGGCAGTACAGGTCGCCCGGGTAGCTGGAGCGGATGCCCTTGATGCCCTTGCCGCGCAGGCGGAACTGCTTGCCGGTCTGCGTGCCCTCGGGGATGTCGATCGCGGCCTTGCCGGCCAGTGTCGGCACCTCGATCTCGCCGCCCAGCGATGCGGTCACGATGCTGATCGGCACTGCGCAGTGCAGGTCGTCGCCATCGCGCTCGAAGATGTCGTGCTTGCGCAGCCGGATCTCGATGTAGAGATCGCCCGGCGGGCCGCCGTTGGTGCCGGGCTCGCCGTTGCCGGCGCTGCGGATGCGCATGCCGTCGTCGATACCGGCCGGAATCTTCACTTCCAGCGTCTTCTGGCGCTTGATGCGGCCCTGGCCATGGCAACTGGTGCAGGGCTCGGGAATGATCTTGCCGCTGCCGTGGCAATGCGGGCAGGTCTGCTGCACGCTGAAGAAGCCCTGGCGCATCTGCACCGAGCCGGAGCCGTGGCAGGTGGAGCAGGTCTTGACCTGGGTGCCGGGCTTGGCGCCGCTGCCATGGCAGGTGCTGCAGTTGTCCCAGCTCGGCACGCGGATCTGCGCATCCTTGCCACGCGCGGCTTCCTCCAGCGTGATTTCCATCGCGTAGCTGAGATCGCTGCCGCGGTAGACCTGACGGCCACCGGCACCGCGTCCGCGCTGTTGGCCGAACATGTCGCCGAAGATGTCGCCGAAGGCTTCAGCGAATCCGCCGGAGAAACCTTCACCGGGGCCGCCGCCGCGCATGTTGGGGTCGACGCCGGCATGGCCGTACTGGTCGTAGGCGGCACGCTTTTGCGCATCGGACAGCATCTCGTAGGCCTCTTTGGCCTCCTTGAACTTCTCTTCCGCCACCTTGGCACTGTCCCCCTGGTTGCGGTCAGGGTGGTGCTTCATCGCCAGCTTGCGATAGGCCTTCTTGATGTCATCCTCGGACGCGTTCTTCGGCACGCCCAGGATTTCGTAAAAGTCTCTTTTTGCCATTGGGGTTCTCGGGAGTCAGTGACGCAAAACGCCGCGCCGATGGTCCTGGCGGACCATGCGGACGCGGCGCGCAGGGTGGCACACAGCCTGCGCCTTAGCCTTTTTTGACTTCCTTCACTTCGGCGTCCACGATGTTGTCGTCAGCAGCCGGGCGGCTGGCCGATTCGGCACCGCCAGCAGCAGCCTCGGCAGCACCTGCGCCGGCACCGGCGGCAGCCTGGGCTGCCTGCTGGTCGGCGTACATTTTCTCGCCCAGCTTCTGGCTGGCAGCCATCAGGGCTTCGGTCTTGGCGTCGATGGCGGCCTTGTCGTCGCCCTTGAGGGCCTCTTCCAGCTCCTTGACGGCCGCTTCGATCTTTTCCTTCTCGCCGGCTTCGAGCTTGTCGCCGTACTCGGTCAGACTCTTCTGCACGCTGTGCAGTGCGGCATCGCCCTGGTTGCGGGACTGCACCACCTCGAGCTTCTTCTTGTCTTCGGCGGCGTTGAGTTCGGCGTCCTTCACCATCTGCTGGATTTCTTCCTCGCTCAGGCCGGAGTTGGCCTTGATGGTGATCTTGTTTTCCTTGCCGGTGCCCTTGTCCTTGGCGCCGACGTGCAGGATGCCGTTGGCGTCGATGTCGAACGACACCTCGATCTGCGGCAGGCCACGCGGCGAGGGCGGGATGCCTTCCAGGTTGAACTCGCCCAGCAGCTTGTTGCCGGAGGCGATTTCACGCTCGCCCTGGAACACCTTGATGGTCACGGCCGGCTGGTTGTCCTCGGCGGTGGAGAAGGTCTGTGCGAACTTGGTCGGAATGGTCGTGTTCTTGGCGATCATCTTGGTCATGACGCCACCCAGCGTTTCGATACCCAGCGACAGCGGGGTCACGTCCAGCAGCAGCACGTCCTTGCGGTCGCCGGAGAGCACCTGGCCCTGGATGGCAGCACCGACGGCCACGGCCTCGTCGGGGTTGACGTCCTTGCGCGGCTCCTTGCCGAAGAACTCCTTCACCTTCTCCTGCACCTTGGGCATGCGGGTCATGCCGCCGACCAGGATCACGTCATGGATGTCGCCCACGGACACGCCGGCATCCTTGATGGCGGTGCGGCAAGGCGCGATGGTGCGCTCGATCAACTCTTCCACCAAGCTTTCCAGCTTGGCACGGGTCAGCTTGATGTTCAGGTGCTTCGGACCCGAGGCGTCGGCCGTGATGTAGGGCAGGTTGATGTCTGTGGCGGCCGAGCTGGAGAGTTCGATCTTGGCCTTCTCGGCGGCTTCCTTCAGGCGCTGCAGGGCCAGCACGTCCTTGGACAGGTCGACGCCTTGTTCCTTCTTGAATTCGCCGATGATGAAGTCGATGATGCGCTGGTCGAAGTCCTCGCCACCCAGGAAGGTGTCGCCGTTGGTGGACAGCACTTCGAACTGCTTTTCGCCGTCAACGTCAGCGATCTCGATGATGGAGACGTCGAAGGTGCCGCCGCCCAGGTCGTACACGGCAATCTTGCGGTCACCCTTTTCGGACTTGTCCAGGCCGAAGGCCAGGGCTGCAGCGGTGGGTTCGTTGATGATGCGCTTGACGTCCAGGCCGGCGATGCGGCCGGCGTCCTTGGTGGCCTGGCGCTGGGCGTCGTTGAAGTAGGCCGGCACCGTGATCACGGCTTCGGTCACGGGTTCGCCGAGGTAGTCTTCGGCGGTCTTTTTCATCTTGCGCAGGATGTCGGCGCTGACCTGCTGGGCCGAGATCTGCGTGCCGCGCACTTCCACCCAGGCGTCGCCGTTGTCGGCGGCCACGATGGAGTAGGGCATCAGGTTGATGTCCTTCTGCACTTCCTTCTCGGTGAACTTGCGACCGATCAGGCGCTTGATGGCGTACAGGGTGTTCTTCGGGTTGGTCACGGCCTGGCGCTTGGCGGAAGCGCCGACCAGCACCTCACCATCCTCCTGGTAGGCCACGATGGAGGGCGTGGTGCGCGCACCTTCCGAGTTCTCGATCACCTTGGTGGTGTTGCCTTCCATGATGGACACGCACGAGTTGGTGGTGCCCAAGTCAATGCCGATGATTTTTCCCATGTTTTTACTCCTGCTATTTTGAAAAATTCAGATATTCGTCACGTGTGGATAACCTGAGCAATTTCAAGTATCCGGGGGCGCTTATTTGGGTGCGGCCACGGTCACCAGGGCCGGGCGCAACACGCGATCGGCGATCAGGTAACCCTTTTGCAGCACGCCCACCACGGTGTTGGCCTCCTGCTCGGCCGGCACCATGCTGATGGCCTGGTGTTGGTGCGGATCGAACTTGGCACCGGCGGCCGGGTTGATGGCAATCACCTTGTTGCGCTCCAGCGCAGCAACCAGTTGGCGCAGCGTGGCCTCGGCGCCTTCGCGGATCTGCTGCGGCGTGGCGTCCTTGATGGCCAGGCCGGCTTCCAGGCTGTCGGCCACGGGCAGCAGGCTGTCGGCAAAGCTTTCCACGGCGAATTTGCGGCTCTTGGAGATTTCGTCCTCGGCACGGCGGCGGGCATTTTCGGCTTCCGCTTTGGCGCGCAGGAATTGGTCAGCCAGTTCGGCGCTTTTCGCCTTGAGTTCGGCCAGTTCGGCCTGCGCCTGGCTCAGCAGATCGGCCTCGTGGGCGGCGACGATGTCTTCGCCGCTGGGCTCGCCGGCTTGGGAAGGGGTAGGGGTGGTGTCAGACATGCGAATAAGTCGTGGATACGGGGTTCATGCGCGGATATGGGGGCCACCGCGACCGTTTCAAGAGGAGCGGCGGCTTGACATGGCGGGGCACCGGGCCCCGCCGTGAGTCGGCCCGAAGTGGGGCTCAGCCCGACAGGCCGAGCAGTTCGACGTCGAACTTGAGCGTGGCGTTGGGCGGGATCACGCCGCCGGCACCGCGGGCGCCATAGCCCAGCTCGGCCGGGATGATCAGGGTGCGGGTGCCGCCGATCTTCATGCCGGCCACGCCTTCGTCCCAGCCACGGATCACCATGCCGGCACCGAGGGAGAAGCGGAACGGATCGTTGCGGTCCTTGCTGGAGTCGAACTTGGCGCCCTGCACGCCGTTGCTGTAGAGCCAGCCGGTGTAGTGGACGGTGACGTCCTGGCCGCGCGTGGCTTCAGCGCCGGTACCGACGGTGGTGTCTTCGTACTGCAGGCCGGAAGGGGTGGTGATCATGGTGCGGTCCTTTTTGCTATTGATTTGATAGCTGGTGGCGCCTGATGGACGAGGCGCAACATCCAGAAAACCGCAAATTATGCCAGCAGGCCCCGGTGCCGGGGCTGCATCTCAGCGCGCTTTTTTCGCCTGGCTGGCGGCCCATTTGCTGGCGAAAGCCTGCAGGTCGCCCAGTCGCTTGAGCAGATCGAGGCCGGTGCTGGTGAGCAGGTAACCGTCGCTGCCATGGTTGAGCAGGCCGGCTTCGCGCAATTCCTTGATACGGGTGTTCAATGTGTTGGGGGTGATGCCACCCACGCTGTCCTGCAGCAGCCGGAAGGTCTGGGCATGGCCGTCGCGCAGAGCCCACAGCACGCGAATCGCGTAGCGGGACTCCAGCAGGCCAAGCAGCTGACCGATGGCGGCGTTTTCTTTGGAACTCATTGAACAGCACTCCTCAAAGCGTGAATCGGGCGCCGGGCGGGTCTCCCTGTGCCAAGTCCGGTGCTACAGACCGGGGCTTGTCGACGCGAGCGCCGACTATAGCGTAGTTTTTTGCCTGCTACAAGTTTCATAGCTGATGATGGCTGACATACAACAGCATCGGGCCGCGTGGCTGAACAAGCCGGGTTCAGGCGTAGATTTTTCGCAGCAGTTGCATCAGGGTCCGGCGCTCCGCGGCGCTCAGGCGCGCGGTGGCGTCTTCCTCCAGTTGGGTGACGGTCTGTTCAGCCTGGCGCACCAGTTTCTTCCCGGTGGGCGTCAGGTGCAGCCCCACGGCGCGGGCGTCGTGGGGGTGCGGTTGGCGCGTGATGAGTTCGCGTTTTTCCAGCGTGTTGACCATGCCCACCAGATTGGGGGGCTGGATGTTCAGGGTGGTGCACAGCTGGCGCGAGGTGATGCCGGGGTTGTGCGCGATCAGTGACAGCACCGAGAAGTCGACCAGCCGCAACTCGAACACGGCCATGTGCTTGAGAAAGGACTCGGCAATGACCAGAGTGGCACGGCGCGCGTTGTAGCCGACCAGGCTTTCCAGATAGCTGGTGTCAACCTTGTCGACGGCGGGCACGGTGCTTTTGTCTTGCGTGGAACTCATGCGGCCAGCATAGCCTGTGCACCTGCCTGTGTCAGCTGTTCCCGGATGATCTGCTGACGCATCTCAAACTCGGGCAGGATCCAGTGTTGCAGGGCGCGCGCCGGGGCTGCCCAGCGAATCCCCGTCGTGCCGTTGGCCGCGCCGATCCGGGTCCAGGCCCAGCCCAGCAGGGCCAAGGCCACGGCGCGCAGGAAGTCGTCAGCCACCCAATAGGCCAGTTCGGCCTGCTGTGCGTTCGCCTGCGACAGCTGCACCGCCAATTTGCGGACGGCGTCGAAGCGGTGCAGCACCGCCGCCTGGGCCGCCTGGCTGGCATCCATCTCTTGCGCCAGCTCGTCCAGCAGGGCCGATAGTGCGGCGCCGCCATCCGGCAGCACCTTGCGCACCAGCAGGTCGATCGCCTGGATTTCGTTGGTGCCTTCGTAAATCATGGCCACGCGCGCGTCGCGCACGATCTGCTCGATGCCCCACTCGCGCACATAACCGTGGCCGCCGAACACCTGAAGGCATTCGCTGGCACCATGGAAGGCTTGGTGGGTCCAGGCGGACTTGAGCACTGGCGTCACCAGGCTGCACCAGCGCTGTGCGCGTTCACGGCGTGCAGCATCGGCATGGTGTTTGGCAATGTCGAGTTCCACCGCCGTGCGGTAGGCCAGCACGCGGCCGCCGTCGATCCAGGCGCGCTGCGTGTCCAGCATGCGCTGGATGGCCGGGTGTTCCGCAATCAGGTCAGCCGCTTCGTTGCTCTTGCGTGGTCCGGGCGCGCGCATCTGCCGCCGCTCCTGCGCATAGGCGCTGGCTTTCTGCCAGGCGGCTTCCAGCAGGCCGATGCCTTGCAGGCCCACATGCATGCGTGCGGCGTTCATCATGACGAACATCGCATTCAGGCCGCGGTTGGGTTCACCCACCAGCCAGCCGGTGGCTGCATCAAAGCGCATCACACAGGTCGGGCTGCCGTGCAGCCCCATTTTTTCCTCGATGCGCTCGCACACAACGGGGTTGCGGCTGCCGTCCGGCAGGAACTTCGGTGCCAGGAACAGCGACAGGCCTTTGGGGCCGGCCGGTGCATCCGGCAGACGCGCCAGCACCAGGTGCACGATGTTGTCGCTCAGGTCGTGCTCGCCACCGGAGATGAAGATCTTGGTGCCGCTGATGCGGTAGCTGTCGTCGCCCTGTGGCGTAGCCTTTGTGCGCACCAGGCCGAGGTCGCTGCCTGCGTGCGGTTCCGTCAGGCACATGGTGGCCAGCCACTCGCCGGTCGCGATCTTTTCCAGATAGCGTGTTTTCAGTTCCTCGCTGCCATGGTGCTTGAGGCACTCGTAAGCGCCGTGCAGCAGGCCCGGGGCCATGGTCCAGCCATGGTTGGCCGCGCTCAGCATTTCGTACAGCACGGCTTCCAGCACGGACGGCAGCCCCTGGCCGCCGTCTTCTGTTGCACAGGCCAACGAGGGCCAGCCACCCTGCCAGAAGGCCTGGTAGGCCTGGCGGAAGCCCGGCGGTGCCGTGACCACCCCCGCGTCGAAACGACAGCCGGTCTCGTCACCGATGCGCTGCAAGGGCGCAATCTCGCTGGCGACGAATTTCCCCGCTTCTTCCTGCACCTGCTGCATGAGGTCGGTATCGACTTCAGCAAAGGGTGGCAGGGCTTGCAGCTGGGCCGGGGCGTCCAGCACCGCCGTCAGGATGTGCTGGATGTCGTCAAGACGCGGTTGGTAGTCCATGGCCGATCAGGACTCCGCAGTGAAGCCGATCTTCTTGATCAGCGGACCCCAGTGCTTGGCTTCTGCTGCCTGGGAGGCAGCCATTTCCTCCATGGTCGAGCCGCGCGGGATCAGGCCGACAATGGCCAGGCTGTCGATGACGGACTTCTCTTTCAGCGCGGCATTGATGGCGGCATTGGCGGCCTGCAGCACGTTCTTCGGTGTCTTGGCCGGTGCATAGAAGCCGAACCATTCTTCGGTGGTCAGCTCGGGGAAGCCCTGCTCTGCAAAGGTCGGCACCTCAGGCACATAAGGCGAGCGCTTCGGGCCGGAGGTGGCCAGAATGCGCAGCTTGCCGGCCTTGTAGTTGGCGATGAAGTCGCCGTGTGGCGTCACCATGGCGGCGATCTGGCCGCCGACCACGTCGGTCACGCCCGGCACCGAGCCGCGATAGGGCACGTGCTTGAGTTCGGTGCCGCTGTTGATGCCCAGCAGTGCGCCCAGGAAGTGCGGCGTGGAGCCAGCACCGGGCGAGCCGTAGCTGGCATCCTTCGGATTGGCCTTGGCCCAGGCCAGGAAATCCTTGACGGTTTTCACATTGGCTGGCACCAGCGGACCCACGGCCAGGCCGTGGTGCATGACGGCGCCGATGGAGATCGGGGCGAAGTCCTGCGGGACGTAGTTCATCTTGCTGTAGATGTACGGGTAGTTGGCCAATGCCGAGACCTGGGCCAGGGCCAGCACGGAACCATCTGCGGGAGCGGCCTTGAGCGTTTCCAGCGCGATGCGGCCGCCGGCGCCGGGTTTGTTTTCGACCACTGCGGCATTTTTGGTGAAGGCCGAGCCGGCCATCTTCTCGCCGACGCGGCGTGCCACGCTGTCACCGGAGCTGCCGGCGGGGAAGCCGTAGAGGATCTTGACCTGGTCCAGGGCTTGGGCAAAAGCCGAGAACGGGCCGAGGGCGCCGAGCGCGGCAGCGCCGGCAGCGGCTTGGACGAAGTTGCGACGTGTGGTCATGGTGTTGTCTCCTTTTGTAGGTGGATGGGACGGGGGAAAATCGAATCAGCGCGGCGCCATGCGCAGAGCGCCATCCAGACGGATCACCTCGCCATTGAGGTGGCCGTTGGTCACGATGTGACAGGCCAGTTGGGCAAACTCCTCGGGTTTGCCCAAGCGCGACGGGAAGGGAATGGACGCGGCCAACGATGCCTGCACCGCCTCCGGCAGTTCCTTCATCAGCGGCGTGGCAAACAGGCCGGGTGCCACGGTGCAGACGCGGATGCCGTGCTGCGCCAGATCGCGTGCCATGGGCAGCGTCATGCCGACCAGACCGCCTTTGGAGGCGCTGTAGGCCTGCTGACCCACTTGGCCGTCGAAGGCCGCCACCGAAGCGGTGAACATCATCACGCCGCGTTCGCCGTCTTCCAGCGGGCTGAGCTTGACGCATTCGGCCGCGAACAAGCGGCTGATGTTGTAGCTGCCGATCAGGTTGACGTTGATGACGCGGGAAAAGTCTTCCAGCGGTGCCGGCGCACCATCGCGGCCGACCACGCGCTTGGCGGTGCCAATGCCGGCAATGTTCATCAGGATGCGGGCCGGGCCATGAACGGCCGTGGCTTTGGCCAGGGCGGCGAGCACGCTGTCGGTGTTGGTGATGTCGCACTGGCAGGCGACGCCGCCGATGTCGGCCGCGACTTTCTCGGCGAGCGCGACGTTAACATCGAGCACGGCCACCTTGGCGCCCAGGCGTGCCAGCTCGCGTGCGGTGGCCTCGCCAAGGCCGGAAGCGCCGCCGGTGACGAGTGCCGCTTGTCCTTTGATATCCATGTCAGTGGTCCTTGATGTGGCGCGTCTGTCGTGACGCGGGGAAGAAATGCGCCCATTCGGAGGCGCCCGCGGAATCGGCTTCGCCGGGCCGCTGGGTGCGCCCCCTTGAGGGAGAGGCGCCGAAGGCGCTTCGGGGGTGCTTCATGCCTGCGGTTTGATGATGCCGGGCGCGCTGTCATCGTGCAGGGCCTGCACCAGGGCGTCACGGTGTTTCAGAACGGCACGTTGGTTGAGCGAGCCCTTGTCCGTGACCTCGCCCTTGTCGATGGAAGGCGGCTCGGCCAGCAGCAGAGCACGCGCAATGCGGTTGGCGCTGCCGGTGGCTTCGCGTGCCAGCTGGTTGATGACGGCCTGCAGGCGCAGGCGTACCGGCTCGCTGGCGAGCACGTCTTCCCATGGTGCGTCGGCGCCCAGGCCGCTGACGGTGCGGCAGGCGGGCGAGGGGAAAATCAAGGCGCCGACTTCCTTCATGTTCAGGCCGGTCAGCACGACATCCTGCACATAGGGCGCGCCGGTGACGATGACCTTGGCGCGCATCGGTCCGACGCTGACAAAGGTGCCGGTGGCGAGTTTGAAGTCTTCCGCAATGCGACCGTCGAACTTGAGGCCGCGGTGGATGTTGTCGGGGTCGATCCACTGCACGGCGTCGCCAGTGCAAAGGTAGCCCTCTTCGTCGAACACATCGCGGGTGGCCTGCTCGGAACGCCAGTAGCCCGGTGTGACGTTGGGGCCTCGGTAACGCACCTCGATCTTGCCGTCCACATCCACCAGCTTGAGCGTCATGCCCGGCACCGGTGCACCGATGTCGCCGGCTTTCACATTGGGGCTGTTGGTGAACATGGCCGACGGGGCGGACTCGGTCATACCCAGGCCGGTGGCCATGACAATGCGCTCGCCCACCTCGGCCTCGGCTGTCTCGTGCAGGCTGTCCCACACCGGTTGCGCCAGGCCGGCACCGGAGTAGAAGAACATGCGCACGCGAGACAGCAGGTTGCGGCGCAGCTCGGCGTCGGTTTTCATCGCTTGGGCGATCATCTCGAAGCCGGTCGGCACATTGAAATAAAGCGTCGGCGCGATTTCACGCAGATTGCGCAGCGTCTCATTGATCAGGGCTGCCGTGGGCTTGCCGTCGTCAATGTAGAGCGTGCCACCGTGCTGCAAAGTCAGGCCGACGTTGTGGTTGCCGCCGAACGTGTGGTTCCACGGCAGCCAGTCGACGAACACCGGCGGTGCCTCGGCCAGCACCGGCATGGACAGGGTGATCTGCTGCAGGTTGGCGCACCACATGCGATGGGTGTTGATCACCGGCTTGGGCATCTTGGTCGAGCCCGAGGTGAAGAGGAACTTGGCGATGGTGTCGGGGCGCACGGCGTGCATGGCGTCATCCACGGCGGTCGTGGCTGAGGTGTTGCGCAGTGTGTCGAAAGACGTGCTCTTGCGTCCCTCGATCGACCCCTGGGCCAATACCACTTCGACGTCGGCGCCGACCGTCGTCTGGATGGCGCGGCCGTAGCGTGCGCCATCGGCGGCGAACACCAGGCCCGGGGTCAGCGTGTCCAGCACGTGGCGCAGCTTGTCGTAGTCCTGGCTCACGGTGGCATAGGCCGGCGAGACCGGGCAGTAGGGCACCCCGGCGTAAATGCAGCCCAGCGACATCAACGCATGCTCGAGCGTGTTTTCACTGAGGATCACCACCGGGCGTTCGGGGGAGAGCTTGCGGTCCAGCAGCGCCTGGCCGATACGACGCGCGCTGTCCAGCGCCTGGGCGTAGCTGATGCGCTGCCAGTCGCCGGTACGGCCATCGCCCAGCTGGGCACGACGTGCCATGAAAGTTCGGTCGGGTTCGGCTTCAGCCCAGTGCACCAGAAAGTCGCTCAGTCGCCGGGCAAAGGCGCCCAGCGGCAGTTCCGCCTGCACGTAGCGCACGCCGGGCGCACCTTCGCGCACGCTGACGCGTGTGACGCCGAAATTCACCGGACGATAGCGCGGTGTGGGGGTGGAGTTGATGGTCTCGCTCATGGGTTTCTTGTCTGCAATCAGTGGGAGGCGTGGCTTCAGCCTTTGCTGACCTTGGCGGCCTTGCCTTCAAGGAAGGCACGCACGCGTTCCTTGGCTTCCGGTGCGCTTTGCGCGATGGCGGCCATCATGGCCTCCGTCAGGAAGCCCTGGTCGGCCGGCTGCTCGGCGATGCGCGGCAGGGCGTGGATCAGGGCGTAGTTGGTCAGCGGCGCGTTCTGGGCCACACGCACGGCGAGTTCGAAGGCCTTGTCAAAGGCGGAACCCTGCGGGACCAGGTACTGGGCGAAGCCAGCTTTTTCACCGTCCTGGGCGTTGTAGACGCGGCCGGTCAGCATCATGTCGGTCATGCGTGCAGCACCAATCAGGCGCGGGATGCGCACCGCACCGCCGCCGCCGACGAAGATGCCGCGCGAGCCTTCGGGCAGGGCGTAGAAGGTGGATTCGTCGGCCACGCGGATATGGCAGGCGCTGGCCAGCTCCAGGCCCCCGCCGACCACGGCGCCGTGCAGCGCAGCAATCACCGGAACCGGGCCGTACTGTACGCACTCCAGCGCGGCGTGCCACATGCGCGAATGGTGCAGGCCCTGGCCGGCGTCGCGTTCCTTCAGCTCGCTCAGGTCGAGACCGGCGCAGAAGTGCTCGCCATCGCCGTCGATCACGGCGGCACGCACGCCTTCAGGCATGTTCTCAAACAGGTTGCGAATGGCGAGAATCAGGCCGTCGTTGAGCGCGTTGCGCTTGGCGGGACGGGTGAGGCGGATGACGGCGACTTCCTGGTGTTCGCCGCGGCGCTCGAAATGAATGTCTTGTTGGCTCATGGTTGCGTTTCTTTCTGGAATCGATTATGGTTATGAAATATAACCATATCAAGCGCGCCGGGGCCGTTTTTTCTCGGTGTTTACCCTAGGGCTTGCCCGCTAACAAAAGGAGACGGTCATGGACCACAAGAACCTGATTGCCATCGACATTCACACCCATGCCGAGGTGAGTTGCTGGAATCCGTTTGACAACTACGGCGAGGAGTACGACCGCGCGGCCGACAAGTATTTCCGCTCCAGCCGCCGCCCGACGATTGCCGAGACGATTGCCTACTACCGCGAGCGCAAGATTGGTCTGGTGATGTTCACGGTGGACAGCGAGTCGCAGCTCGGACGCCGGCGCATCCCGAATGAGGAGATCGCCGAAGCGGCCAAGGCCAACAGCGACATGATGATGGCCTTCGCCAGCATCGATCCGCACAAGGGCAAGATGGGCGCACGCGAGGCGCGCCGCCTGATCGAGGAGCACGGCATCAAGGGTTTCAAGTTCCACCCCACGGTGCAGGGCTGCTACCCGCAGGACAAGATGGCCTGGCCGATCTACGAGGTGATCGCCGAGTACAAGATGCCGGCCATCTTCCACACCGGGCACAGCGGCATCGGCAGCGGCATGCGCTGTGGCGGTGGCCTGCGGCTGGAGTACAGCAACCCGATGCACCTCGATGATGTGGCGATCGATTTTCCCGACATGCAGATTGTCATGGCGCACCCGAGCTTCCCGTGGCAGGACGAGGCACTGAGCGTGGCCACGCACAAGCCCAATGTCTGGATCGACCTGTCTGGCTGGAGCCCGAAGTACTTCCCGAAACAGCTGGTGCAGTACGCCAACACCCTGTTGAAGGACCGCGTGCTGTTCGGCTCCGACTACCCGCTCATCACGCCCGAACGCTGGATGAAGGATTTCGAAGAAGCCGGCTTCAAGCCGGAGGTGATGCCCGGCATTCTGAAGGACAACGCGGTGCGCCTGCTGGGGCTGAAGTAGGCGAGAGACGGGGCCTACGGCCCCGGCCCGTTCTCTGGGAGCCGGGAGCGCTTGTCATGCGCAGTGTGAACTGCTAAGGTCTCCAGTCGAAGGAATGGAGGCTTTCATGATCAGCAACTTCGAGCAGGTTCATAACCATTACGAGCGCCTGGTATTCGAGGAGGTCGTTCGCCGTGCGCCGCGGCATCCGGGGTTCACGCCCGACATGCTGGCGGATGTGGCCTGCGTGGCCTTGAATCGCTTGCCGGCGCGGTATGTCCGGCATGACGTGGATCTGATGTTCTACCTGACCGAGCAGGAGCGCCACGCCATTGAACAGTCCATGGCCGCAGCCATGGACTATGCCTTTGCCCTGGTCAGCAGCCGCAGTGCCAAAGGCACCGCTGCTGCCAACGCCAATCAGGCCTTGCCCCAGACTTCCTGAGCCGTTTCGATCACCAGGCGCAGCTTGGCGCGCTGGGCTTCGACCGCGATGTCGTTGCCGTGCACCGTGCTGGAGAAGCCGCACTGCGGCGACAGGCACAGCTGTTCCAGCGGGGCGTACTGGGCGGCTTCGTCAATGCGGCGCTTGAGGTCGTCCTTGGACTCCATGGCGCCGAACTTGGTGGTCACCAGACCCAGCACCACGATCTTGCCCTTGGGCAGGAAGCGCAGGGGGCGGAAGTCGCCGCTGCGGTCATCGTCGTACTCCAGGAAGTAGGCGTCCAGGTTCATCTCCGACAGCAGGGCCTCGGCCACTGGCTCGTAGTTGCCGGAGGCAGCGTGCGTGCTCTTGAAGTTGCCGCGGCACAGGTGCATGGCCAGCGTCATGCCGGCCGGCTTCTGCGCCACCACCTTGTTGATGAACTTGGCGTAACGATGCGGCAGCTCGTTGGGGTCGTCGCCGCGCTGACGGGCCGCTTCACGCATTTTCTCGTCGCACAGGTAGGCCAGGTTGGTGTCGTCCATCTGCACATAGGTGCAGCCGGCGGCGGCCAGTGAACGCAGCTCGTCGCCGTAAGCCTGGGCCACGTCGTCATAGAACGTTGGTTCCAGTTCGGGGTAGTGTTCCTTGCTGATGCCGGCACGGCCGCCGCGGAAGTGCAGCATGGTGGGCGAGGGAATGGTGACCTTGGCCACGCTGCCGCGGCCCGGGGTGATCTGGCTCTTGAGGTACTGGAAGTCGGCGAGCTGGATGTCCTTCACATGGCGCACCTTGTCGACCACGCGCATGACGGGCGGGGCCAGTTCCTGGGTGCCATCCGGTTTGACGATGGTGACGGGAATGTCGGACTTCACGCCGCCGATCTGCTCCAGGAAGTCGACGTGGAAGTAGGTGCGGCGGAATTCGCCGTCGGTGATGCTTTGCAGGCCGACGTCTTCCTGAAACCTGACGATTTCAGTGATGGCCTTGTCTTCCACCTTGCGCAGCTGCTCGACGGTGATTTCGCCTTTGGCTTTCTGCTCGCGCGCTTCGAGCAGGAATTTGGGGCGCAGGAAGCTGCCGACGTGGTCGGCGCGGAAGGGCGGGGTGGTGCGTAGTGTCATGGGAGTCTCCAGGAGAATCGTTGGATGGGTTAACAGCAAGCCGCCGGCATTATGGCATTCAGGGTACGGATTGCGGACGTGACGCGGTAGGAGGACTATAGTGATCAGCGCTGTCCATGCAACGGTTCTGTCCGTAGATAATGGAACGCGGTGGTTGGCTGTCTGGTTATCGCAATTTGTTATATCAATCAGTCTGAAATTGGACTTGCGAATGAATAAATTTGCGGCGACAGTTACGCGCCTTCGTCATTACGCTGTTTGGGGCTTCGCTAGCCTGAACAGTCGGGTGAAGTCATAACTCATATTAGGAGTCCCCCCATGAAAAAACGAGTGTTCCTCAGCGCCTCCGCCTTGGCGGTCATGGCCTTGTCCTCAGCTGCCGTGCTGGCCCAGGACAACACATTCAAGATCGGCCTGATCCTGCCCATGACCGGTCAGCAGGCTTCGACCGGCCGCCAGATCGAGGCCGCCGCGAAGCTGTACATGGCGCAGAACGGCGACACCGTGGCGGGCAAGAAGATCCAGCTGATCGTCAAGGACGACACCAGCATTCCTGACGTGACCAAGCGCATGGCGCAGGAACTGGTCGTGAACGAAAAGGTCAACGTACTGGCCGGCTTCGGTATCACGCCCTCGGCCCTGGCCACGGCACCGATCGCTACCCAGTCCAAGACTCCGGCCATCGTGATGGCGGCCGCCACCTCCAGCATTACCCAGGCTTCGCCCTACATCGTGCGCACCAGCTTCACGCTGCCGCAGGCTTCGGTCTCCATGGCCGACTGGGCTGCCAGCAAGGGGGGCATGAAGAAGGTGGTGACCCTGGTGAGCGACTACGGCCCGGGCATTGACGCCGAAAAGTTCTTCAAGGACCGCTTCATTTTCAACGGTGGCACCATCGTCGAGAGCCTGCGCGTGCCGATGCGCAACCCCGACTTCGCGCCCTTCCTGCAGAAGGTGCGTGATGCCAAGCCCGACGCTCTGTTCGTCTTCGTGCCGTCCGGCGCTGGCGCTGCGGTCATGAAGCAGTTCCTGGAGCGCGGCATGGACAAGGCCGGCATCAAGCTGATCGGCACCGGCGACATCACCGATGACGATCAACTGAACGACATGGGCGATGGCGCCCTGGGCGTGGTCACGGCACACCACTATGCTGCTGCCCACCCTTCGGCCATGAACAAGAAGTTCGTGGAAGCCTTCAAGAAGGCCAACAAGGGCATGCGCCCCAACTTCATGGCCGTGGGTGGCTATGACGGCATGCGCGTGATCTACGAAGCGCTCAAGGCCACCAAGGGTCAGGGCGGTGGCGATGCCCTGCTGGCAGCCATGAAGGGTCAGACCTTTGAAAGCCCGCGCGGCCCGATGTTCATCGATGCGCAGACCCGTGACGTGGTCCAGAACATCTACCTGCGCAAGGTGGAGCGTGTCGGCGGCGAGCTGCACAACGTGGAATTTGACGTGATCAAGGACGTCAAGGACCCGGGCAAGTCCAAGTGATACGCCGTCCATGGATGTCGCCTTCCTGGCGGCATCCATGGATTTTTTTTGCCTTGACCTGACGTGAAGAGTTCATGCTGACGATTCTGTTTGATGGCATTGCCTACGGCATGCTGCTGTTTATCCTGGCGGTCGGTCTGGCCGTGACCATGGGTTTGATGAACTTCATCAACCTGGCGCACGGTGCCTTCGCCATGGTGGGGGGCTACACCACGGTGGTGCTGATGCAGCGCTACGATGTGCCTTTCCTTCTGTGCCTGCCGATCGCCTTTGTGGTCGTGGCCTTGCTGGGTGCCGTGCTGGAACGCACGCTGTACCGGCCCATGTACCGCAAGCCGCACCTGGACCAGGTGCTGTTTTCCATCGGCCTGACCTTCATGGCCGTGGCGGCCATGGACTACTTCATGACCTCCAGCCAGCAGATCGTCCAGCTGCCCGAGTGGCTCAAGGGACGTACCGAGCTGGGCGAGGGCGCCCTGATGCTGGGCATGGGTCACTACCGCCTGTTCATCATTGCCGTCTGCGCTGCCTTGACGGTGGCCTTGCAGTACATCCTGGCCAAGACCCGTTTCGGCAGCCGTCTGCGTGCGTCGGTGGACGACCAGCGCGTCGCCGCCGGCCTGGGTATTAATGTCAACGTGGTGTTCCTCTCGACGTTCGCCGTCGGCTCCGGTCTGGCGGGCCTCGGTGGCGCGCTGGGTGCCGAAGTGATGGGCATGGATCCCAGTTTCCCCTTGAAAAACATGGTCTATTTTCTGATCGTGGTGGCCGTGGGTGGTACCTCGTCCATCACCGGCCCGTTGCTGGCCGCGCTGCTGCTGGGCATCGCGGATGTGGCGGGCAAGTACTACATTCCGACCTTCGGTGCCTTCATCGTCTATGCGCTGATGATCGCCATCCTGATCTGGCGCCCGCAAGGCCTGTTCGTGCGCAAGGGGGGCAAGGCATGATGAATGCACAGCAATCCCTGTACAACAGCCGTCGCTGGAAGGTCTGGGAGCCGGTGCTCTGGCTGCTGGCCCTGGCGCTGCCCTACGTGCTGGGCAGCCACGCGCTGATCATCAACGAAATCGCCATCGTCGCGCTGTTTGCCGTCTCGCTGGACCTGATCCTCGGCTACACCGGCATCGTTTCACTCGGTCATGCCGCCTTCTTCGGCATGGGGGCCTATGCGGCGGCCCTGTTCGCCAAGCTGGTGATGCCCGATCCGCTGGTCGGCCTGGCTTTCGGCATTGCGGTCGCCACGTTGCTGGGCGCGCTGTGCTCCTTCACCATCATGCGCGGCTCCGACCTGACCCGCCTGATGGTGACGCTGGGTGTGGGCATGCTTCTGATGGAGCTGGCCAACAAGCTGGACTGGCTGACCGGCGGTGCCGACGGCCTGCAGGGCGTGCTGATGGGGCCCGTGCTCGGTCGTTTCGAATTCGACCTGCAGGGCCAGGTGGCTGCCTGGTACTCGATTTCCGTCACGCTGGTGTTCCTTTTCCTGGTGCGACGCCTGGTGAACTCGCCGTTTGGCGCCACGCTGACCGCCATCCGCGACAACCGCCTGCGCGCCATGGCCATCGGCATTCCGGTGACCTCGCGTCTGGCCGTGATCTACACCATTGCTGCCGGCGTGGCCGGTGCGGCTGGCGCCCTGCTGGCGCAGACCACCGGTTTTGCCTCGATTGATGTGTTCGCCTTCGACCGCTCGGCTGATCTCGTGTTGCTGCTGGTGATTGGCGGTACCGGCTGGCTGTACGGCGGCGTGGCCGGCGCGATCGTGTTCAAGATCATGCAGGACCTGATTTCATCCATCACACCGCAGTACTGGACCTTCTGGATCGGCCTGTTCCTGGTCGTTCTGATGCTGGTCGGTCGTGAGCGTCTGATCCGTCCCTGGACCTGGTTTGGGGGCAAAAAGTAATGAGCAATCCTGAAATCGTTCTGTCCGCGCAAGGGCTGGTCAAGCGCTTCGGTGGCATCACGGCCACCGGCAACGTCAACCTCGACCTGCGCAAAGGCGCGCGTCACGCGCTGATCGGCCCCAATGGCGCCGGCAAGACCACGCTGATCAACCTGCTGACCGGCGTGCTCGAGCCCACCGAAGGCCGCATCCTGCTCGAAGGCGAAGACATCACCAACCTGGCACCGCACCAGCGTGTGCGCCGCGGCATGGTCCGTACCTTCCAGATCAACCAGCTGTTCGACACGCTCACACCGCTGGAGACCCTGGCGCTGACAGTGTCGCAGCACCAGGGGCTGGGCAGCAAGTGGTGGCAGGCGCTGGGCCGTCGTACCCAGGTGGCCGAGCGTTGCGAGCAACTGCTGGAGCAGTTCCACCTGACCGAGGTGATGAACCAGAAGACCAATGTGCTGGCCTACGGCAAACGCCGTCTGCTGGAGATCGCCATTGCGCTGGCCTGCGAGCCGCGCGTGCTGCTGCTCGACGAGCCGGTGGCGGGTGTGCCCGCGGGCGAGCGCGAGGAATTGCTGCAGACCGTGGCGGCCCTGCCGGCCGATGTGTCGGTGCTCCTGATTGAACATGACATGGATCTCGTATTTAGTTTTGCCAACCGCATGACGGTGCTGGTCAACGGCACGGTGCTGACCGAGGGTGACCCGGACACCATTGCCAACGACCCGCAGGTCAAGGCGGTCTACCTCGGCCACGGCGAGGAGTTGGCGCATGGCTGATCTGCTCAAAGTCGAAAACCTGAGCGCCGGCTACGGCGAAGCCGTGGTGTTGCACGACGTGTCGGTGTCCCTGAAGCAGGGCGACACGCTGGCGCTGCTCGGTCGCAACGGCACCGGCAAGACCACCTTCATGAACACCCTGGCCGGCGCCACGCGCCAGCACGGCGGCACCATCACGCTCGACGGCGTGGCCCTGCACAAGGTGCCGCTGCACGAGCGTGCCGGTGCCGGCATTGGCTGGGTGCCGCAAGAGCGCAACATCTTCAAGTCGCTCACGGTGGACGAGAACCTGACCGCCGTGGCCCGTCCCGGTGCCTGGACGCCGGCGCGCGTGTACGAGATGTTCCCGCGTCTGGCCGAGCGCAAGACCAACCTGGGCACCCAGCTCTCGGGTGGCGAGCAGCAGATGCTGGCCGTCGGCCGCGCGCTGGTGCTCAATCCCAAGTTGCTGCTGCTGGACGAGCCGCTTGAAGGCCTGGCGCCCATCATCGTGCAGGAACTGCTGCGCGCCATCCGCCGCATCACGCGCGAAGAGGGCCTCTCGGCCATCATCGTCGAGCAGCATCCGCAGGCCATCCTGGCCATCTCGGATGTGGCCGCCGTGCTGGACCGCGGCACCGTGGTGCATGCCAGCAGCGCCAGGGCGCTGCAGGAACAACCCGAACTGCTGGATCGACTGCTGGGCGTGGCACGCTGACCTTGCTATCAAAAGGGTAGCTGTTCGCGCCCTTTTGATGAGGGGTAGAGCATGATTTCGACAATGTTTCGGTGTGTGGCCGGCGTGCTGCTGGCCGGCGTGCTGGCCACGCAGGCTGGCGCACAAGGCTTTCCGAGCAAACCCATTCGCCTGGTGGTGCCCAACGCGCCCGGTGGTGCGGCCGACCTGACCGCGCGCGCCGTCGGCCAGAAGCTTGGCGAGACGCTGGGCCAGCCGGTGGTGATCGACAACAAACCCGGCGCTGGCGGCGTGGCCGCTGGCGAGGCGGTGGCCAAGGCCGTGCCCGACGGCCACACCCTGTTGCTGATTTCGAGCGGCACCGCCGTCAGTGCCTCGCTCTTCAAGTCGCTGCCCTTCGACACCGTGAAAGACTTCATCCCGGTCGCGCCGCTGGCCACCTTCGATCTGGTGATCGTGGCACCTGAAGGCGGGCGCTTCAAGACCTTGGGAGAACTCGTGGCCTATGCGCGCGCCAACCCGGGCAAGCTCAACATCGGCACACCCAACATCGGCACCACGCAGAACCTGGCGGCCGAGCTGTTCAAGTCGGCCGCTGGCATCGACGTGCAGATCGTGCCCTTCAACGGCACGCCGGCGGTGATCAACGCGCTGCGTGGTGGCCAGATCGATGCCGGCCTCGACATCCTCAGTCCGCTGCTGGCGCAGATCAAGGCGCGTGCACTGCACCCGCTGGCCATCACCGGTGACAAGCGCTCGCGCGTGCTGCCGGATGTTCCCACCGCCCGGGAAGCCGGCGTCAACGGGTTTGTGGCCGCGTCCTGGAACGGCCTGGCGGTGCCGGCGAAGACGCCGAAGGAGGTGGTAGCGCGCCTGAACCGCGACGTGGTTGCCGCGCTGAAGGACCCGGTGGTGAAGAAGAAGCTGGAAGACCTCAACCTTGACCCGCACCCCGGCACGCCCGAGCAGGCGGCAGCCCTGCTGAACGACGACATCCGCCGCTGGGGCGGTGTCATCGAGCGCGCCAAGCTGCCGAAGCAATAAGGCCTGGGCACGGGGAAGCACAAGGGGGGCGTTGTCGTCACGTGCCGGTGTGTCTGACGGCATCGGCAAAGCGGCGCGTTGGCAGGACCACGCCGATCGCCTGCTGCTACAGGCGCTACAAAATAGATAGCGCCTGGCGCATATTCAACAAGGGATGAAGCCGGATTTTGTTCTGGTCTGAGGCGCTTACAGCGTGGCTTCCACCATGCGTCGCAATTCCGGCGTGAGCGCTGGCATGAGACCGAACCACGCCTGGAACGCCGGGCGCGCCTGGTTCAGCAACATGCCCAGGCCGTTGACGGTGGCGTTGCCGCGCTGGCGTGCGGCAGCCAGCAGCGGCGTTTCCAGCGGCACGTAGATGATGTCCGACACCAGGGCGTGCTTGGGCAGGTGGTCGAGCGAGAGTTCCAGCGGGTCCTGGCCCTTCATGCCCAGGCTGGTGGTGTTGACCAGCAGCGCCACGTCGGCCAGCGCCTCATGCCGCTGTTCCCACGGAACGGCCTTCACCGGTGCGCCGAATTCCTGTGCCAGCGCCAGCGCCTTGTCCCCGCTGCGGTTGCACAGACGGATCTCCTTCGCGCCGCGTTCGGCCAGTGCCACCAGGATGGCGCGCGAAGCGCCGCCGGCGCCCAGCACCGTCACCGGGCCGGCATCGGCGCGCCAGCCGGGTTGGGCGTCGAGCAGGCTCTGGATGAAACCGAAAGCATCAGTGTTGTAGCCGCTCAGGGCGCCGTCGGCCTCCACTACCACGGTGTTGATGGCGCCGATGCGCTGGGCCAGCGGGTCGATGCGGTCCACCAGCGGCATGGCGGCCACCTTGTGCGGAATGGTGATGTTGCAGCCGGCAAAACCCAGGGCGCGCAGGCCGCGCACGGCGTCGCCAATCAGTTCGGGCTGCACCGGCAGCAGCACGTAGCTGCCATTCAGACCGTACTGGCGGATCCAGTGGTTGTGGATGGCGGGGGAGCGCGAGTGCGCCACCGGCCAGCCCATCACGCCGGCCAGGGTGTAGTTGTTGTCAGTTGCCATGGTGTTCTCGCTCAGGGGTCGTTATTGTGCCGTCCGCTCGGTGGCGCCGAACACCTGGCCAGCCACCTCCTGGATGAGTTCCAGCATGGCCTGCTGCGTCATGGTGGTGGTGCGGCTGGCGGCCGTGGCCAGCGCCAGCTTGCTGCTCAGCCTGGGCTTGACGATGGGGCGGGCCAGGTAGGCCTCGGGCTGGGTCGAGGTCGTCAGTGCGTATTTCGACAGGATGGCGTGGCCCGCGCCGTCGGCCACCAGGTCGAGGATGGCGGCCACGCCGTCGATCTCCAGACTGATGTTGGGTTTGCAGCCGATGCCGGCCATCTCGGTCTCCACCGTCATGCGGATGGCGTTCGGGCGGCTCGGAATCACCAGCGGCAAGGCGCTCACTTCCTTCAGGCTGACTGGCGTGGCTCTGGCCTTGGCTTCGCGTGGGCCGATCAGGAACAGCTCTTCCTCCATCAGCGGCAGGGTGTCAAGTTCGGGGGTGGGCGAGGGGTTGTAGAGCAAGGCAATGTCCAGCCGTCCGGTCAACAGCCCCTCCTGCATGGAAATCGTCAGGCCTTCACTGATGGACAGCGCCGCGTTGGGCAGGCGCTTGCGGAATTCGCGCGTCAGCGGCACCGTCATCATCTTGGCAATGCTGGGTGGCAGGCCCACGGCCACGCGGCCTGCCAGGGCGCCGCGCACCCGGCCCAGGTCTTCGCGGGCACGCTCCACCTGGTGCAGGATGCCGCGGCCGTGCTCCAGCAGCAGTTTGCCGGCCTCGGTGGTGGTGACGCCGCGGCCGTTGCGCAGCAGCAGGTTCTGCCGCAACTCCACCTCCAGCAGGCGCACCTGGCGGCTCAGCGCCGGCTGGGCGATGTCCAGCACGCTGGAGGCGCGGGTGAAACTGCCGAGTTCGGCCACCCGGACGAAGTATTCAAGTTGCTTGAGGTCCACTTTTTTTAGGGCATAGCTTTCTCGCAATTATGCCGAATTGTGATACCTGCTAGAAACCGCCACACCTTGGCGCCAACCCTTGCCAAGGCCACAATCCCTGGGTTCATCCTAGAAGCTGGCAGTGTTCATGACGACCGAAATCAAAGGCATCTCTTCCATGGCCACCCGTTTGGTGCTGGCCGAGCTGGTGGACGCGTTCCAGCGCCGCACCGGCAACCGTGTAGCCATCGAATCGGTGGGCGGGGTGGACGCCGCCAAGCGCGTGCAGGCTGGCGAGGCGTTTGACGTCGTCATCCTGGCCTCCGACGCCATCGACAAGCTGATCGCCTCCGGCCATGTGCAGCCTGACAGCAAGGTCGACTTGGTGCGCTCGGGCGTGGCGGTGGCCGTGCGCGCCGGGGCACCCAAGCCCGACATCTCAAGCGAAGACGCGGTGCGTGCCGCTGTGCTGGCCGCACGCAACATCAGTTATTCCACCGGCCCGAGCGGCGTGGCGCTGGCCAAGCTGTTCGAGCGCTGGGGCATTGCAGAAGAAATCAAGGACCGCATCGTCACCCCGCCGCCGGGCACCCCGGTCGGCAGCCTGGTGGCCAAGGGCGAGGTCGAGCTGGGTTTCCAGCAGCTGAGCGAACTGATCAACCTCGAGGGCATCACTGTGCTCGGCCCGCTGCCGGCGGCGATCCAGATCATCACCACTTTCTCGGCCGGTGTGTGTGCCGGCAGCCAGCAGGGCGATGCCGTGCGTGCCATGCTGACCGACATGAACACCCCCGAGGCTGCGGCAGCCAAACTGCGCCAAGGCATGGAGCCAGCCGCGGCCTGATGAATTGCATTTGAATCCCAGGAGACTTTTATGAAACAACCCATGATCATCGACTGCCACGGCCACTACACCACCGCACCGAAGGCGCTGGAGAACTGGCGCAACCAGCAGATTGCCGGCATCAAGGACCCGGCTGTCATGCCGAAGGTGGCCGACCTCAAGATCAGCGACGACGAGCTGCGCGAGTCGATCGAGACCAACCAGTTGCGTCTGATGAAAGAGCGCGGCTCCGACCTCACCATCTTCAGCCCGCGCGCCAGCTTCATGGCGCATCACATCGGCGACTTCAATGTGTCGTCCACCTGGGCTGCCATCTGCAACGAGCTCTGCTACCGCGTCAGCCAGCTGTTCCCGGACAACTTCGTGCCGGCCGCCATGCTGCCGCAGTCGCCCGGCGTTGATCCTGCCACCTGCATTCCCGAGCTGGAGAAGTGCGTCAAGGAATACGGCAACGTCGGCATCAACCTGAACCCCGATCCGAGTGGCGGCCACTGGACCAGCCCGCCGCTGACCGACCGGCAGTGGTACCCCATCTACGAAAAGATGGTGGAGTACGACATCCCGGCCATGATCCACGTCTCCACCAGCTGCAATGCCTGCTTCCACACCACCGGCGCGCACTACCTGAACGCCGACACCACGGCCTTCATGCAGCTGATCCAGGGCGACCTGTTCAAGGACTTCCCGACGCTGAAGTTCATCATTCCCCATGGCGGCGGCGCCGTGCCTTACCACTGGGGCCGTTTCCGTGGTCTGGCGCAGGAAATGAAAAAGCCGCTGCTGAAGGACCACCTGCTGAACAACGTCTTCTTCGACACCTGTGTCTACCACCAGCCCGGCATCGACCTGCTGACCAAGGTGATCCCGGTCGACAACATCCTGTTCGCCTCCGAGATGATCGGTGCCGTGCGCGGCATCGACCCCGAGACCGGCAACTACTACGACGACACCAAGCGCTACATCCAGGCTTCCAACATCCTGAACGACGAGCACCGCTACAAGGTCTATGAAGGCAATGCCCGCCGCGTGTTCCCGCGCCTGGACGCCGCCCTCAAGGCCAAGGGCAAATAAGCCCACGCAACCCATCCAAGAACCCCCTACGAGGACAACACCATGAGCATCAACGGACCCCTGGGCATCGTCAAACGCAACATCGTGCGCGCCGATGCCGCCGCCACTGACAAACTGGGCAAGTACGGTGTGGCCACCGTGCACGAGGCGCAAGGCCGTGTCGGCCTGATGCAGTCCTACATGCGTCCCATCTACGCCGGCGCCAAGATCTCCGGCACCGCCGTCACCGTGCTGCTGCACCCCGGTGACAACTGGATGCTGCACGTCGTCGCCGAGCAGATCAAACCCGGCGACATCGTCGTGGCCGCGCTCTCTGCCCCCAACACCGACGGCTTCTTTGGTGACCTGTTGGCCACCAGCTTCAAGGCCCGCGGCGCCCGCGGCCTGATCATCGACGGCGGCTGCCGCGACGTGGCCGAACTCAAGGCCATGGACTTCCCGGTCTGGAGCCGCGCCATCAGCGCCAAAGGCACCATCAAGGCCACGCTCGGCTCGGTCAATGTCCCGGTGGTGTGCGCCGGCATGATCGTCAACCCCGGTGATGCCATCGTGGCCGATGACGACGGTGTCGTCGTGGTCAATGCTGCCGACGCCCAGAAGGTGGCCGATGCCGCCGAGGCGCGCGAAGCCAACGAAGGCGAGAAACGCGCCAAGCTGGCCGCTGGCGTGCTGGGGCTGGACATGTACAAGTTCCGCGAGCCGCTGGAAAAGCTAGGCCTGAAGTACATCGACTGAGCTACGCAGCAAGGGCGCTCGCGCGCATGCCACGGCTGGCCGCTTCATCCAAGGCGGCCGCGGGCGGCGAGCAAGGCGTTCTGACAGTCCTACATCACGAGGAGAAGCACATCATGGTCGGAGTCGGTTTTCAGCAGGCACGTCGCCAAGCCTTCTGCTGGGTGGTGGGCATCCTTACCTTGGCCAGTCCGCTTGCGCAAGCCCAGCAGTTCCCGACCAGGCCGGTGAAGATCGTTGTCGGTTATTCCGCCGGCGGCGCCGTGGACGCCGTGGCCCGTGCCGTGGGGCAGGCCATGTCGACCAGCCTGGGCCAGTCCTTCGTGATTGAGAACAAGCCGGGTGCCGGCACCAACATCGCCGTCAAGTCGGTGATCGCCGCTGAGCCCGATGGCTACACCCTGATGATGGCGGCCAATGCACTGGCGGCCAACATGGCGCTGTACCAGCCGGCCCCGTTCGACGCCGAGCGTGACCTGGTGCCGGTGTCCCTTGTCGGGCGTGTGCCGGTAGTGATTGCGGCCAATGCCAACGCACCCTACGCCAACATTGCCCAGCTGATCGCCGCGGCCAAGGCCAAGCCGGGCAGCATTTCCTTTGCCTCGCCGGGCAATGGCTCCACGCCGCACATGGCGATCGAGTTCTTCAAGCGTGCCGCTGGCATCTCCCTGCTGCACATTCCCTACCGCGGCGGCTCACAGGCGTTGACGGACGTGATCGGCGGCCAGCTGCCACTGGCAGCCATGAATGCGCTGGAAGTACAGCCGCACGTGAAAAGCGGCAAGCTGAAAGTCCTGGCCGTGCTGAGCCCGAACCGCACCGTGATCTTCCCCGACGCACCGACCATTGCCGAGTCCGGCTACCCCGGCTTCGAAGCCTCGGTCTGGTACGGCCTGGTGGCACCGGCCGCCACTCCCAAGGCGGTGGTGGCCAAGCTGCACGCTGAAGTGCAGAAGGCCTTGCAGACCAAGGAAGTGCGCGAGCGCATGACGGCCGTGGGTGGCGAGGTCATTCCCGGCAGCGCCGAGCAGTTTGGTGCCCTGATCCGCTCCGAGCGCCAGCGCTACGAGAAGCTGGTACGCGAAGCCAACATCAAACCCGATTGAAATCCAACTGAGAGAGCAAGACTGCAATGAGCAAACCGACAACAGGCCCGTTCGAAAAAACCGCCGGCTGGATGGACTGGTACACCGGCCCGAGCAAGCCGCGCTTCCAGCTGCCCGCAGGCGCGGTGGACGCACACTGCCACGTGTTCGGCCCCGGTGCCGAGTTTCCCTACGCCCCTGAGCGCAAGTACACCCCGTGTGACGCCTCCAAGGCCCAGCTGTTCGCCCTGCGCGACCACCTGGGTTTTGCGCGCAACGTGATCGTGCAGGCCACCTGCCACGGTGCCGACAACCGCGCCATGGTGGACGCCTGCGTGTCGTCGAACGGCAAGGCCCGTGGCGTGGCCACCGTCAAGCGCAGCGTCACCGACCAGGAACTTCAGGCCATGCACGACGCCGGTGTGCGCGGCGTGCGCTTCAACTTCGTCAAGCGCCTGGTGGACTTCACGCCCAAGGACGAGCTGATGGAGATCGCCGGCCGTATTGCCAAGTTCGGCTGGCATGTGGTGATCTATTTCGAGGCGGTGGACCTGCCCGAACTGTGGGACTTCTTCACCGCGCTGCCCACCACTGTGGTGGTGGACCACATGGGCCGACCCGATGTGAGCAAGCCGATCGATGGTCCCGAGTTCGAACTGTTCGTGAAGTTCATGCGCGAGCACAAGAACGTGTGGAGCAAGGTGAGCTGCCCGGAGCGCCTGTCGGTCACCGGCCCCAAGGCACTGAACGGCGAGCAGGCCGCCTACCGCGACGTGGTACCGTTTGCCAAGCGCATCGTGGAAGAGTTCCCCGACCGCGTGCTGTGGGGTACTGACTGGCCGCACCCCAACCTGAAGGACCACATGCCCGACGATGGCCTGCTGGTGGATTTCATTCCCCACATCGCCCCCACGGCCGAGCTGCAGAAGAAGCTGCTGGTGGACAATCCCATGCGCCTGTACTGGCCCGAGGAAGTGAAATAAGGAGCCCGTATGTCACTTGAAAAACCCTACCTGGACGTGCCCGGCACGACCATCTTCGATGCTGAGCAAAGCCGCAAGGGCTACTGGCTCAACCAGTTCTGCATGTCGCTCATGAAGGCCGAGAACCGCGAGCGCTTCAAGGCCGACCAGCGCAAGTACCTGGACGAGTGGCCGATGACGGAAGAGCAGAAGCAGGCCGTGCTGGCCGCCGACCTGAATCGCGCCATCGCCCTGGGCGGCAACATCTATTTCCTGGCCAAGCTGGGTGCCACGCATGGCAAGAGCTTCCAGCAGATGGCTGGCTCCATGACCGGCATGACCGAAGAAGAGTACCGCGACATGATGCTGGCCGGCGGCCGCTCTGCCGAGGGCAATCGCTACGCCGGCGAAAACGGCAGCGCGCAACCGCAGAACCAGCCGCAGGGCCACGGCACCGGCAAGCTCCTCTGAAAGTAAAACGAACATGGCCAAGATCACCGCATCCGTCTACACCTCGCATGTGCCCGCCATCGGCGCGGCCATCGACTTGGGCAAGACCACTGAACCCTACTGGCAACCCCTGTTCAAGGGTTACGACTTCTCCAAACAGTGGTTCAAGGACAACAAGCCCGACGTCATCTTCCTCGTCTACAACGACCACGCCACCGCCTTCAGCCTGGAGATGATCCCGACTTTCGCCATCGGCACCGCCGCTGAATACCAGCCGGCCGACGAAGGCTGGGGCCACCGCCCGGTACCCGTGGTCAAGGGCCACCCCGAGCTGGCCTCGCACATCGCGCAAAGCGTGATCCAGCAGGACTTCGACCTCACCATCGTCAACAAGATGGACGTCGACCACGGCCTGACCGTGCCGATGTCGCTGGTGTGCGGCACGCCGCCCCAGGAACACTTCGAGTGGCCCTGCCCGGTGATCCCGTTTGCCGTCAACGTGGTGCAGTACCCGGTGCCGTCCGGCCGCCGCTGCTTCGAGCTCGGCAAGGCCATCCGCAAAGCGGTGGAAAGCTTCGACAAGGACCTCAACGTGCAGATCTGGGGCACCGGCGGCATGAGCCACCAGCTGCAGGGCCCGCGCGCCGGCCTGATCAACAAGGAGTGGGACAACGCCTTTCTCGACAAGCTGATTGCCGACCCGGTTGGCCTGTCCGAGATGCCGCACATCGACTATGTGCGCGAAGCCGGCAGCGAAGGCATCGAACTGGTGATGTGGCTGATCGCCCGCGGTGCCATGGCCGACATCGACGGCGGCAAGCCGCCCAAAGTGGCGCACCGCTTCTACCATGTGCCGGCGTCGAACACGGCCGTTGGTCACCTGATTCTCGAGAACCAGCGCTAAGCCGCAAGGCGGATGCGCTACAAGGAGTACCTATGAGCAAAACCATCAAAGTCGCCCTGGCGGGCGCCGGTGCCTTCGGCATCAAACACCTGGACGGCATCAAGAACATCGACGGCGTGGAAGTCGTTTCGCTGATCAGCCGCGACCTGGAGAAAACCAAGGAAGTGGCCGACAAGTACGGCATTGGCCACGTCACCACCAAGCTGGAAGACAGCTTGGCGCTGAAGGAGGTGGACGCCGTCATCCTGTGCACGCCGACGCAGATGCACGCCTCGCAAAGCATTGCCTGCCTGAAGGCCGGCAAGCACGTGCAGGTGGAGATTCCGCTGGCCGACAGCTGGAAAGATGCACAGGAAGTGGTGGAGCTGCAGAAGAAGACCGGGCTGGTCGCCATGTGCGGCCACACCCGCCGCTTCAACCCCAGCCACCAGTACGTGCACAAGAAGATCCAGGCCGGTGAATTCAACATCCAGCAGATGGATGTGCAGACCTATTTCTTCCGCCGCACCAACATGAACGCGCTGGGCCAGGCCCGCAGCTGGACCGACCACCTGCTGTGGCACCACGCCGCTCACACCGTGGACCTGTTCGCCTACCAGTGCGGCAGCCCGATCGTGAAGGCCAACGCCATCCAGGGCCCGATCCACCCGACGCTGGGCATCGCCATGGACATGAGCATCCAGCTCAAGGCCGCCAACGGCGCCATCTGCACGCTGAGCCTGTCGTTCAACAACGACGGCCCTCTCGGCACCTTCTTCCGCTACATTGGCGACAGCGCGACCTACATCGCCCGTTACGACGACCTGGTGAACGGCAAGGAAGAGAAGATCGACGTCTCCAAGGTCGATGTCTCCATGAACGGCATCGAGCTGCAGGACCGTGAGTTCTTCGCCGCCATCCGCGAAGGCCGCGAGCCCAACGCCAGCGTGGCGCAGGTGCTGCCGTGCTACCAGGTGCTGCACGACCTGGAGCAACAACTGAAATAGTGTTGAACACCCCCAGGCTGCGCGCACTTCGTGTCGCTACGCCACCCCCCTTGCAGGGGGCAACGCCAGTGGCCCGGCGAAGCCGGTTCCACGGCGTTTCCCGGTTGGGGGCATACGCCGAGGATCGTTCAAAGGAAAATGGGGTCGGACTACTCGCCGCAGGCGATGTGCTCTGACCCCGTTTCACGTTCCACGAGGAAAGCAACCATGCAACAAAGAAAACTCGGTCCCTTCGAAGTCTCCGCCCTCGCGCTGGGCTGCATGAGCCTGAGCTACGCCTACGGCGTGCCGCCGGCCCCTGAACACGGCGAGCGCGTGCTGCTCGCGGCGCTCGACGCCGGCATCACCCATTTCGACACTGCGGCCCTGTACGGCTTTGGCGTCAATGAGCAGTTGGTCGGCCGTGTGCTCAAGCGCTACCGCAGCGAAATCGTGCTCGCCAGCAAGGGCGGCATGGCTGGCGTGCAGTTCCCGGACGGCATCAAACGCGTCATCGACGGTCGGCCCGAGGCCATTCGCCAGAACTGCGAAGACAGCCTGCGCCGCCTCGGCATCGATGTGATTGACCTCTATTACCTGCACCGCTGGGACAAGAAGGTGCCGATCGAAGACAGCGTCGGCGAGCTGTCGCGCCTGGTGGAGCGAGGCCTGGTGCGTTGCATCGGTCTGTCTGAAGTGTCGGCTAGCACCATCCGCAAGGCCCATGCCGTGCACCCGCTGGCCGCCGTGCAGACCGAGTACTCGCTGTGGACGCGCAACCCTGAGATCGCGGTGCTGCAGACCTGCCGCGAGCTGGGCATCAGCTTCGTCGCCTTCAGCCCAGTGGCGCGCGGTTTCCTGTCGGCCAAGCTGCGTGACGTGGCCGCGCTGGACGCCAAGGACATCCGCCACGGCATGCCGCGCTTCGAGCCGGCCAACTACGCAGGCAACCTGAAACTGCTGCCGGCCTTTGAAGCGGTGGCGCAAGAGGCGGGTTGCACCCCGGCCCAACTGGCGCTGGCTTGGTTGCTGCACAAGGACAACAACGTCATCCCGCTGTTCGGCACCACCAGCCTGGAGCACCTGGCGGAGAACGTGGCTGCGGCCAGCGTGAAGCTCAGCCCCGAGACCATGGCCAAGGCGGAAGCCGTCATCAACCAGCACACCGTGGTGGGCAACCGCTACAGCGAGCAGAGCAACCGCGAAGTCGATACGGAAGTCTTCTGACCATGACCACCCTGATGCTCCTGCCCGGCCTGAACTGTGACGCCGCTGTCTGGGCGCCGCAGATGGCGGCACTCAAGAACGACGCCCGCTGTGTCGTGCCCGCCTGGGGCCTGCGCGACACCCTCACCGCCATGGCCGAGCAGGTGCTGGCCGAGGCGCCCACCGAGCGCTTCAGCGTGGCCGGCCACTCCATGGGCGGGCGCGTGGCGCTGGAAGTGTTCCGGCTGGCACCGCAGCGCGTCGAGCGACTGGCGTTGCTGAGCACTGGTGCCCATCCGCTGGCAGCGGGTGAGGCGGGCGAGAAGGAGCGCGCCGGGCGCATGGCGCTGCTGCAGATCGCCCGTACCCAGGGCATGCGCGCCATGGGCCAGCAGTGGGCGCGCGGCATGGTGCACCGCGACCGGCTGGACACACCGGTGTTCGAACAAGTGCTGGACATGCTGGCACGCGGCGGCGCCGAGCAGTACGCGGCGCAGATCAACGCCTTGCTCACCCGGCCGGACGCTGGCCCGCTGCTGCCCACTATCGCGTGCCCCACACTCGTGCTGACCGGCCGTGACGACGCTTGGAGCGGCCCGGCCCAGCACGAGGTCATGGCCGCCGCCATTCCGAATGCGACGCTGGCCATCATCGAACACTGTGGACACATGTGCACCATGGAGCAACCCCAGGCGGTGAACGAGGCGCTGGCGGCCTGGCTGCAGCGCTGAGTGGGTGCAGCGTTGGCCCTGTGCGGGGTTTTTTGCTATCAAATTGGAAGCTGTTGGCGCATATTCCATAAGGGCTGATGGCCAATTTTCCATGTCATTCTCTTGAGGCCCAGGCGCTGCGTGGCTGACCTGCATCAGTGCAACCCCCGGCTCGAATGTGCGATGCTTGGCGCATGAGCACTGCACCTTCTGCCACACCGGGCTTTTTGCTGGCCCCCACGCGTTTTCTGTTTTTCACCGGCAAGGGTGGGGTGGGCAAGACCTCGCTCTCTACGGCGGCGGCCATCGCGTTGGCCGATGCCGGCGAGCGCGTGCTGCTGGTCAGCACCGACGCCGCCTCCAACCTCGACGAGATGCTGGGTGTGCCGCTTTCCAACCACGCCACGCCCGTGCCCGGCGTGCCGGGCCTGAGCCTGCTCAACATCGACCCCGATGCCGCCGCCGAGGCCTACCGCCAGCGTGTGCTGGCGCAGATGGAGATCAGCGCCACGCCGGAGGAACGCGCGACCGTGCGCGAGCAGCTCTCAGGCGCCTGCACCACCGAGATTGCTGCCTTCGACGAATTCGCCGCCCTGCTGGCGAACGAGGCCAACGAAGCGCAAGCGGGGGAGGGCGAGGCGCCGCTCTACGACCATGTCATCTTCGACACCGCGCCCACCGGCCACACCCTGCGCCTCTTGAGCCTGCCCAAGGCCTGGACCGGCTTTCTGGCTGGCAACGACCGCGGTGCCTCCTGCCTCGGCCCGCACTCGGGCCTGAAGATGCAGGAAGCGCGCTTCAACGCTGCGCTGCAGACCCTGAGCAACCCGGCGCTGACCACCGTGGTGCTGGTTACCCGGCCCGACCCGCTGCCCATGCGCGAGGCCGCGCGTACCGCCGAAGAGCTGAGCACGCTGGGCCTGGCCAACCAGCGCCTGGCCATCAACGGCGTGTTCCATGCCAGCCAGCCGCACGACCCGGTGGCCAAGGCCATCGAAGCGCTGGGCCGCCAGGCCATGGAGTCGCTGCCAGACGAACTGGCCCGCCTGCCGCGCGACGAAGTGCCGCTGCGCGCGTTTGACACCGTGGGCCTGCCGGCACTGCGCGCGCTCTTGGGCAACGCACCGGCACCCAAAGCGGAAACGACAAATGCATCAAGCGCCCCGGCCTTGCCCGCGGAACCCCTGAGCCGCCTGGCCGACGAGCTGGCCGCTGTCGGCCACGGCCTCATCATGGTCATGGGCAAGGGCGGCGTGGGTAAGACCACGATTGCCGCCGCGCTGGCTGTGGGCCTGGTGCAGCGCGGCCACAGCGTGCACCTCACCACCACCGACCCCGCCGCCCACGTGGCCAGCGCCCTGAACGGCAGCCTGCCCAACCTCAAGGTCGGCCGTATCGACCCCAAGGCCGAGACTGACGCCTACATCAGCAAGATCATGGCGACCAAAGGCCGCGAGCTGGACGAGCAGGGCCGTGCGCTGCTGCTGGAAGACCTGCAGTCGCCCTGCACCGAAGAGGTGGCTGTGTTCCATGCCTTCAGCCGCGTGGTGAACGAAGCGCGCAGCGCCTTTGTGGTGCTGGACACTGCGCCCACCGGTCACTCGCTCCTGTTGATGGACGCCACCGGCGCCTACCACCGACAGATGACGCGCCAGTTTGAAGGCACGGCCAACGCCAACCACATCATCACCCCGCTCATGCGCCTGCAGGATGCAGAGATGACGCGCGTTATCCTCGTCACCCTGCCCGAGGTCACGCCGGTGAGCCAGGCCAGTGCGCTGCAGGATGACCTGCGCCGCGCCCACATCGAGCCCTGGGCCTGGGTCATCAACAAGAGCGTAGCGGCGACTGGCACCACGGACCCGCTGCTGCAAGCCCGTCTGGCCGGTGAGTTCCGCCAGACCGAACGCATTGCCAACGGGCTGGCCCGTCGCACCTTTGTGCTGCCCTGGCTGCCTGAGCCGCCGGTGGGGGTGCAGGCCTTGGGGGCGTTGACGGTTCCTGAAGCCGCTGCTGGGTAAGGGGTGTCGAGCTAGCTACAAGCGCGAGAGCCGCCACCAGGGCAAGCCATCCGAGCGCTTCAAGTCAGATTTTTCTAGGGGAAATCCATGATGCCGTCCTGCTCTGCGCCCCGTTGACATCGGGCCTAATAGTAAGCATACTTATTAAAAATTCACGCCGGCAAACGACCCATGCCAGGGTCGCAGCCGGAGCCCACATGCAGACGTGCCTCCAGGGGCCGCCTGATCCAGAAAGACGAGGAGCCCATTCATGCAGTTCTACCTAGATGGCGTCCGCGGACGCGACCCCTACATCACCGAGCCGTCCGAGTACGCCCAGGCCCACCCGCACACCGATGCTGTGCCCCAGGAACTCGACGTGCTCATCGTCGGCTGCGGCCCCGCTGGCTTGACGCTGGCCGCACAGCTCGCCGCTTTCCCGGACATCCGCACCGCCATCGTGGAGCAGAAGGATGTGCCGCTGCATCTGGGCCAGGCCGACGGCATTGCCTGCCGCACCATGGAGATGTTCGAGGCCTTCGGCTTTGCTGACCAGGTGCAAAAAGAAGCGTGCTGGATCAACGAGGTCACGTTCTGGAAGCCGGACGACCAGAACCCGCAGAACATCACACGCCACGGCCGTGTGCAGGACACGGAAGACGGCCTGTCCGAGTTTCCACACGTGGTGCTGAACCAGGCGCGCGTGCATGACTTCTACCTCGATTTCATGCGCAACTCGCCCAGCCGGCTGGAGCCGCACTATTCGCGCAAGCTGCTGGACGTGACGGTTGACCCCAAGGCCAAGGACTACCCGGTGACGGTGCGCATCGAGCGCACCGATGCCGCCCACGCGGGCCAGATCGAGACCGTGCGTGCGCGCTACGTGGTGGGCTGTGACGGCGCCCGCAGCGCGGTGCGCAAGTCCATGGGCCGCGAGCTGGTGGGCGACGCCGCCAACCAGGCCTGGGGCGTGATGGACGTGCTGGCGGTGACGGACTTTCCGGACATTCGCCACAAGGTGGCCGTGCAGTCCGCCAACGGCGGCAATCTGCTGATCATCCCGCGCGAGGGCGGCTACCTGGTGCGCCTGTACGTGGAGATGGACAAGCTGGGCGAAGACGAACGCGTGGCCCAGCGCAACATCACGGTGGACAAGCTCATTGCCTCGGCGCAGCGCATCCTGCACCCCTACACGCTGGACGTGAAAGAGGTGGCTTGGTGGTCGGTGTACGAGATCGGCCATCGCATCTGCGACAAGTACGACGACGTGCCCGTGGCCGAGGTGCCCACGCGCCTGCCGCGCGTCTTCATCGCCGGTGACGCCTGCCACACCCACAGCCCCAAGGCCGGGCAGGGCATGAACTTCTCCATGCAGGACACCTTCAACCTGGGCTGGAAGCTTGCCGCCGTGTTGCGGGGCCAGTGCCCGCCAGCGCTGCTGCACACCTACACCGAAGAGCGCCAGTTCATGGGCCATGCGCTCATCACCTTCGACCGCGAATGGGCCAAGATGATCAGCGACAAGCCCGCTGACGATGGCAGCGGCGGCGTCGACCCGAAAGAATTTCAGAAGTACTTCCAGCAGCATCTGCATTTCACGGCCGGCATGGGCACGGTGTACCGCCCCTCGGTGATCTGTGGCGACACCACGCACCAGGCGTTGGCCACGGGTTTCGAGGTGGGCCGGCGCTTCCATTCCGCACCGGTGCTGCGCGTGTCAGACGCCAAACCGCTGCAGTTGGGCCATGTGCACCGGGCCGACGGCCGCTGGCGCCTCTACGCCTTTGCCGGCGCCCAAGACCTGAGCCAGCCCACCAGCGGCCTGCTCGGCCTGTGCAAATTCCTGCAGGAGTCGCCCGACTCACCGGTGCGCCAGTACACGCGCCCGGGGCAGGACGTGGACGCCGTGTTCGACCTGCGCGCCATCTTCCAGCAGCCGCACAACGAGGTGGCCATCGACACCCTGCCCACCATCCTGTTGCCGCAGAAGGGCCGCTACGGCCTGCGCGACTACGAGAAGGTGTTCTGCGCCGACCTGAAAAACGGCCCGGACATCTTCGACCTACGCGGCGTGAACCGCACGCAAGGCGCCCTGGTGGTGGTGCGGCCCGACCAGTACATTGCCCACGTGCTGCCGCTGGACGCGCACCAGGCCCTGGCGGCCTTCTTTGCCGGCTTCATGCTGCCGAATCGTTAAGGCGCTTGCTTTGGCGCTGTCGTCCGCGGCCCTGCCTCCAGGGCTACGGACGCTTGACGGAGGTTGAACGGGTGGCTGGGGCTGAGAGAGCCCGCTGCCACGCTGGGGTAGAGCTTTTTTGCTATCAAATTGGAAGCTGCTTGCGCATATTTGGCAAGGACTAAGTGCCAATTTGAGATGTAATTCTCTTTCGGATTGGCATGGGGCTGAACGCCTAGCTACTCCGAAAGCTCAGAGGTAATGAGCGTGTAGGATTGCCCTATGGCAATCAAGAAATCAGAACTCTATTCTTCCCTCTGGCAATCCTGTGACGAGCTCCGCGGCGGCATGGATGCCAGCCAGTACAAAGACTATGTGCTGGTCATGCTTTTCGTTAAATACGTCAGCGACAAGTACGCCAATCAGCCCTTTGCTCCCATCGTCATTCCCAAGGGAGCCAGCTTCCGAGACATGGTGGCCCTGAAGGGGACGCCGCACATTGGCGACAACATCAACAAGAAGATCCTCGGGCCGTTGGCCAAAGCGAATCAGCTTGCTGACATGCCTGACTTTAACGACGCTACCAAGCTCGGTAGCGGCGATGAGCTGGTGGAGCGGTTGACGAATCTGATCGCCATCTTTGAAAATCCGGCGCTCGATTTTTCGAAAAATCGTGCTGAGGGCGACGACATTCTAGGTGATGCGTATGAATACCTCATGCGCCACTTCGCTACCGAATCGGGCAAGAGTAAGGGGCAGTTCTACACGCCGGCCGAGGTTAGCCGGGTGATGGCGAAGATCATCGGCATTCACGAGGCGACAACCACCAATGACACCACGGTGTATGACCCGACATGCGGGTCGGGCTCGCTGCTTTTGAAGGTGGGCGACGAAGCGCGTGCCAAGGTCACGCTCTATGGCCAAGAGAAAGACACCGCTACTTCCGGCCTGGCGCGGATGAACATGATCCTGCACAACAGCCCGACGGCCCTGATTAAGGGCGGCACCAGTACCCTGGCCAATCCTCTGTTCAAGGAAGACAACGGTCAGCTCAAGACTTTCGACTATGTGGTGGCCAATCCACCGTTCAGCGATAAGCGCTGGAGCACCGGCCTGAACCCGCAGCAAGACCCCTATGAGCGCTTCAAAACTTACGGCGAACCACCCGCCAAGCAGGGCGACTACGCCTACCTACTGCACATCGTGCGCTCACTCAAGAGCGCTGGCAAAGGCGCCTGCATCTTGCCGCATGGCGTGCTGTTCCGCGGTGGCGCCGAGGCGGTGATCCGGGAGAACCTAGTTAAAAAAGGTTATATCAAAGGCATCATCGGACTGCCGGCCAACCTGTTCTATGGCACCGGCATCCCGGCCTGCATCATCGTCATCGACAAGGAGAACTCGCACAACCGCAAGGGAATTTTCATGGTGGACGCCAGCGGCGGCTTCATGAAAGACGGCCCCAAGAACCGTCTGCGCGATATGGA
>NZ_BCWP01000025.1 GCF_001592265.1 Curvibacter delicatus NBRC 14919
TCAGCAAATCCTTAACGCATCGAATCATGCCTACTTGACGCATTGCATGAGATTCGAATTCCTGCCTTGCCCGGCGTGCTCGCTGACGACACAGGACATGCCGCCGCAGAGGCAATGAACGACGTTGGTGGACATGCTGGGGATGGAGGTCGTGGCTGAGCACTGGCAAGCCGGTGCAGACATGACGCCTTGCGCTTCAGCCTGGCCCCAGCGCAGACCCAGCAAAGCAAGGAGAAGCACCGCCGCCGAACTGACAACGATGGCGGCAAGGTGGGTGTAGCGTACGGGACGTGTGAGCATGACGACTCCTTCTAGCCATGAGCAGGCAGGTTGAATGAACGTGGCAATCTCAGCATTTGCACTATAGCCTGCGTGCGAGAGGGGCACAAATCCGCTTGCTGCCTGCTTTACGCCAGCGACTCGACCGTTCGGAACTGGCCGGTTCGCGCTGCCCGTAGAGGCATCCGGCATCGCGATAACACGGGCAACCACTACCGAGTAGCGAGGGGGTCAGCAGCTTTCTCCGCCGCATCGCGCAGATCCCCCCATAATGGTGCCGGGCATCGCAGTAGAAACCAGAACATGGAGACATGAAATGAGTTTGAAGAAACTGATTGCACGATTGGTCGTTACCTCAATGGCACTGGGCGCGGTGGCGGGGGTCCAGGCCCAGTCCGCGGCACAGACCTTCCCGAACAAGCCGCTTCGCATCGTCGTCACCTTTACCCCCGGTGGTGCGCCCGACATCATTGCGCGGCTGCTGGGCGAGCGCTTCACGGCCGCCTGGGGCCAGCCCGTCGTCATCGACAACAAGCCGGGGTCCGGCGGCAATATTGGGGCCGACTTCGTGGCCAAGGCCGCCCCCGACGGCTACACCCTGGTGGTGGGCACGGTGGGCACGCACTCGATCAACGGCGCGCTCTACGCGAAGATGCCCTATGACATGGTCAAGGACTTCAGCCCCGTATCGCTGCTGGCCACCACGCCCAACATGCTGGTGGTCCACAACGACGTACCCGCCAGGACGGTGCAGGAACTGATCGACCTGGGCAAGCGCGAGGGCAAGATGTCGTTTGCCTCCTCGGGCTCGGGCACTTCGATCCATGTGTCGGGCGAGCTGTTCAAGAGCATGACCGGCATCGACATGACGCACATTCCCTACAAGGGCCGTGCCAGCGCCATCCCCGACTTGCTGGGCGGGCGGGTCACCATGATGTTCGACAACATGCCGTCCAGCCTGCCGCTGGTGCGCGAAGGCAAGCTGCGCGCCCTCGGCGTCACCAGCCTCACGCGCTCCGCCGCCGCGCTGGAGATTCCCACCATCGCCGAGTCCGGCCTGCCCGGCTTCGAGGCGGTGTCGTGGTTCGCCATGTTTGCGCCCCCCGGCACGCCCAAGCCCGTGGTGGACAAGATCCAGGCCGAGATCAACCGCATTCTCAAGATGCCGGAGGTGGCCAAACGGCTGACCGACATCGGGCTGGAGCCGGTGGGTTCCACGTCGGAAGACCTGGCCGCTTACCAGCGCAGCGAGATCGTCAAGTGGGCCAAGGTGGTGAAGGACTCCGGCGCCAGGGCCGAGTGAACGCCTGCTTCACAGTGGCCGCCTAGCGGATGTGCGGCTCGGCCCGCAACTGCTCGGGCGTGGTGAAGTAGGCGCTCAAGTGCCCCAAGTTCTCCCGGGCACGGTCGAGCTCGTGGCGGGCGATGGCGCGCAGGTGCACCTCGTCCGGCCCGTCGAGCAGGTGCAGGGCCCGGCCCCAGGTCCAGAACCAGGCCAGCGGCGTGTCGGGTGACAGGCCCATGGCACCGAACACCTGCACCGCCCGGTCCACCACCCGCGTCTGCAATCGCGCCGCCACCACCTTGATGGCGGAGACATCGATGCGGCTGTCACGGCTAGCGTGGTGGTCGAGCAGCCAGGCGGTACGCAGGACCAGCAGCCGGGCCTGGTCGATCTCCAGGCGCGACTCGGCAATCCAGTCCCGCACATTGGCAAAGTCGGACAGGTGCTTGCCGAAGGCCTGCCGCTCCAGCGTGCGCTCGCACATGAGCGCAAGCGCCAGCTCGCACTGACCGATGGTGCGCATGCAGTGGTGGATGCGGCCCGGCCCCAACCGCGCCTGGGCCATGGCAAAACCTTCGCCCTCCAGCCCCAGCAGGTGGCTGGCAGGTACGCGCACATCGCGCAGCAGGATTTCACAGTGACCTTCGGGCGCATGGTGCTGCAGAATCGGGATGTTGCGTACCAGCGTGAGGCCGGGCGTGTCCATGGGCACCAGCACCATGCTGTGCTGGTGGTGCTTGGCGCTGCTTGCATTGTTGCCGTTGGCGCCATTGCCCTCACTGCCGCAGCGGCACATCACGATCAGCAGTTGGCAGGCCGGGTGGGCCGCGCCGGTGATGAACCATTTGCGACCATTGAGCACGAGCTGCTCACCTTCATGGCGCATCGTGGTCTGCAGGTTGGTGGGGTCGCTGGACGCCACGTCCGGCTCCGACATGGCAAAGGCCGAACGGATCGTGCCGTCGAGCAGCGGGCGCAGCCACTGCCGGTTTTGTTCGGGCGTGGAAAACAGGTGCAGCAGCTCCATGTTGCCGGTGTCGGGTGCGCTGCAGTTGAACACTTCAGAGGCCCAAGGCAGACGGCCCATGATCTCGGCCAGCGGGGCGTATTCCAGGTTGCTCAGCCGCGTGCCGGGTTCGTCCTCGCGCAGGCCCGGCAGGAAGAGGTTCCACAGGCCCTCAGTCCGGGCCAATTCCTTGAGGTCTTCGATGAAGGGCGGGGGATAGACGCCTTGCGCCACCGCCTGATGCCAGGCCGCGTTGTAGGGCAGCAGGTAGCGCTCCATGAAGGCTTCGAGCTGCCGACGCAGGGCCTGCACTTTGGGGGGGTACTCGAAATCCATCACGGTGAACCCATCATAGGATATTTTGCACCGGGCAGAAGACCCGTGAAACCCGGGTCTTCCTGCGCCGGTTCTTACTGCGCAATCCGGGCTGGTCAGTGTGGTGGAGAGGAGGAGGGTCCCTCAACTCCGACAGAAAATGTAAAAAGGGGCATCCATCTGTCCGTCCGATAATTATTGGTATACGGTCAATCTCCAGGGTGACGGACTTCACTAACTTTACGCTGGCAGGCTGGGAGGGGGCAGGTCAGCTCAGTCATGCTCGGCAGACTGGTTTGCTGGCTAATGTCCGTGCCCGGCGTGATGCTGCTCATGGGCATGCGTCGCGCCCTGTGCGGCTTGCCATAACCGCTCCACATAGTGGACATAGGGCACATAGGCCTCGACGTACGCACGACCCGCTTCGACGTCATTCGGGTCAAATTTGCGGCGACCCAAGGCGGCGTAAAAATGCTTATGCACGCCATCGCGTATCGCGGCGGCGAGCAGTTTCTCCACCTGTTCGATCGAGCCATCTTCGAGCGCCTTGTCAGCGGCAGGAACCGCCGGACCGAGATCGCGACCGGCCGGTTGCAGGCCGCCAAAGGGCGCGCCTTCGCCAGCCCGATGGATGCGTACCAGCGTTTCAAAGAAATGCGTGTCAGCGAGTTCCCTCGCCTCTCCGCCGAGTTTGCGCACCGACCTCGCCTGGTCGAACACTTTCCGGATCTCGCCTTCGTCCTCGGTCCGTACCCAAGGCAGGACCAGGTTGACGTTGCCGGTTTCGAGCGACTTTCGTGCCACCGTCACCACGGGTCCATCCAGCCCATCGCAATGCCCAAGCGCCCAGGCCAGCGCGAGACCACCATTACCCATCCCGATGGCGTCCGTACCGAGGCCGCCGATCGATTCATCCAGGCCGAAATACTGGGCCAACGATTTCCATGTCAGGTAAAAGAGACCCGCAAAGAGCGCTAGTGTGATGCGTGATTTCAGCAGATTTTTCAGGTTCATGGTGTTCACCTTGAGCTCACTTTAATGCTGATGGGCCGCTGCAGCGCTTTCCTGAGTGTCGCCGTGCGCGGGACCTTCAGTGGCTTCGTAGATCCGTTCGACTGAATGGATATAGCCGACATACGCCTTCACATACGCTTGTCCGGCCGCAACGTCGTCTGCCTTGAAATTCTTCTTGGCGATGACGTCCTTGAACTGCCCCCCGACGCTTTTGTGTACTGCCTTCGTGAGCAAGTTCGCCAAGGGTTCGACGGACCCCGTTTCAAGCGCCTTGTCGCCGGCTACCACTGCTGGGCCAAGGTCGCGGCCCGCAGGCTTGATCCCGGTGTAAGGTGCCCCTTCTCCGGATCGATGCACCCGCACCAGAGTCTCGAAGAAGTAGGAGTCAGCCAGTTTCTTGGCGGAAGGGTTCAACTGCCTGACGTCGAGCGTCTTGCGGAACGCGTCCTTGATTTGCGCTTGGTCAGAAGGTTGCACCCAGATCAGCACGCGATTCACGTTCCCGGTATCGAGCGCTTGTTGCGCTGCCTTGATCACCGGGCCGTCTTCGCCATCGCAATGCGCGGAGGCAGGACCGGCCGCAAATAGTAGCGCCACCGAAAGGGTCGCCAGGGCAGAAACTTTGGCAGTGATGTGAGGAAATTTCATGATGTGTAACTCTCCAGTGTTGGTTGCGGACTTCGTTCTCATCAAGGCCCGGTCTTGATTCGACCGGGCCTTACTTGGATAAACGAAGCAGTTGGAGATATGTTCCGGATTTATTTCGACCAGCAGTGCCGGCGCGTCCGATCAGGCCGGTCCGGGCCGGGCAATGGACGCTGGTGCGGATCAGCGTGCGTGCAGTCGCTGCGCACCGGCGGTGCCGCGCGGATCCTGCTTGAGAAGCAGGTCGGCCAGGGCGAGCCGCTGCTCCGCGGTTAGTATATCGCGCTCCTTCAGCAGTTGCTCAATGACGCGGCGCTGCTGCGCCTCCTGCAGCGTGAAGATTGCAGCGCGCTCGCGCTCGATGACTGACGTGTCGGGCTGAGCAGAGAAGATCTCGCGCACCAGACGCTCGCGGTGAATCTGGATTTCGCTGCCGACGTCATTCAGGACCTTCACGAAATCTTGCTCCATGGCATGCCAGCGCTCGAGTTGCGTGCCATCGAGCTTCAAATAGTCCGGAACGCGCTCGTGACCCATCCCGAAGAAGGCCAGTTCGGTCGCGCCTTCCGCCCGCTGGGCCTGAAACCACGCGCCGGCGAGTACGCCCACGTTGACCAGCAGCGCGATCGCGAGCAGCAGATATACCCAGTAGCGGTTCATGTCAGCGACCCATTGAATTGCAGGCTTGCAGGGCCGGGCACAAGGCGCCCGGAGGAATTGCGGCAAAGGCGGCCATCTGCAGCGCCGCAGGTTGCGCTATCACCTGGGACCCAAGCATCAGTGTGCCGCCCAAATAGACTCCGAGCGAAAGCGAGAGGGCGCCACCGAGCGTCGCCGGTGCGAGCTGCCACCAACGCCAGCGCTGCGGCTTTGGTTGGGGCGTGGGGAGGCCTGCGGCGGCGATGCGGCGATCCACCAGAAAGGCGAAATCGACGTTGGGCGTCACGTCGGGCAATGCGGCAAAGGTGGTCCGCAACTGCCTGAACTCGGTCAGCACCGGCGCGCAGATCACACAGCCCGCGACATGCGCGTCGAGCGCAACCCGAGCGGGCTCGGCCAACTCATCGTCGACCAGGGCCGATATCTCCTCGGTTCTTGGGCATTTTTCGGCAGAGCTCATGACCGACTCCTTGCGCGAATCTCAATCAGGGCGGCTCGCGCCCGCGCCAGCCGCGACTTCACCGTCCCCTCGTTCAGCGACAGCACGCATCCGATTTCTTCGTAAGACATATCTTCCACCTCTCGCAACAGTAGTATTTGCCGGTGCTCCGGCATCAGCTTCTTCAGGCTCGCATCCAGTTGCCGCACTTCCTGCGTGACCTGTGCCTGGTGCTCTGGATCGGGCTCGGAACCAGGCACATCAAACGAGTCCTCCAGCGGCACGAATTCGATCAACTTGCGGTGCCTCAGGGCGTCGAGCGCCGTGTTGTTCGCGATTCGGAACAGCCAGGTGCGGAACTGCGCTTCGGGCCGCCACTGCGGCAGCGCCTGCCAGGCCTTGATAAACGCTTCCTGCGTCAACTCCATCGCATCGTCGTGCGAACCGAGCATGCGCAACAGATAGCGGTGCACCGGCCTCTGATGACGCCGCACCAGTTCGGCAAATGCTTTCCGGTCGCCTTCTTGCGCACGCCTTACCCAGTCATCTTCGGAGCCATCGGAGGCCAGCGTATCGATCATTTGGCTTTATAAACGAATGCCTTCCTTGTCCTTTCGCACGATCTGGACCTCAAAGGCCGTTTCCAGCTGCTTCAGGGCGCCTCGGGGGAGCTTGGCGCGGTCCGGATGGCCGTTTTCTGCCAAATAGGCCAGCGCCTGCTTTTCCAGGCGGAATTTCTGGGGATCTTTGCCTGGCAGCTTGACGAGCCAGGGGGAGCGGTTCTTGGGCTTGGCCATGGTGGGACTCTCGGGTGGCTTTCGGGGCTAAGTTAGAATCCAGGGTTCCCCAAAGTGTGGGCACAGTGCATTTGGGAACCTCTCAAGCATTGTGACCAAATTTGGGAAAGAATTTGGGAAAGCCGAAGAAATCCAAAGAATTTTTCGATTTTCCGAGTGAAAAAGCTTTTGTGCGGGTTCCGGGAATTTGGATTTAGGTCCTGACGCCAGCAATGGTGTGGGGGTTCGAGTCCCCCCCCGCGCACCACACAAGGCGGCACTGGCGGAAAAAGCTGCCACGCCGGTGGCGCAAGCCGATTTTTTGAATTTTTTGGAGTGAGTCAATCATGGCCGTTAATGTTGAAACCCTTGAGAAGCTGGAACGCAAGATCACGCTGAGCCTGCCCATGGCTGCCATCCAGACTGAAGTCGAGAGCCGCCTCAAGAAGCTGGCCCGTACCGTGAAGATGGACGGCTTCCGTCCCGGCAAGGTGCCGATGAACGTGGTGACCCAGCGTTATGGCTATTCCGTGCACTACGAAGTGCTGAACGACAAGGTTGGCGAAGCCTTCGCCAGCGCTGCCAACGAAGCCAAGCTGCGTGTGGCGGGCCAGCCGCGCATCACCGAGAAGGAAGGCGCGCCCGAAGGCGAAGTGGCCTTCGACGCCGTGTTCGAGGTGTACCCGGAAGTCAAGATCGGCGACCTGAGCACGGCCGAAGTCGAGAAGCTCACCGCCGAGGTGGATGAGGCCGCCATCGACAAGACGGTCGAGATCCTGCGCAAGCAGCGCCGTACCTTTGCCCAGCGTGCTGTGGATGCGCCCGCCCAGGACGGCGACCGCGTGACGGTGGACTTCGAAGGCAAGATCGACGGCGAACCCTTTGCCGGCGGCAAGGCTGACGGCTTCCAGTTCCTGGTCGGCGAAGGCCAGATGCTGAAAGAATTCGAAGATGCCGTGCGCGGCATGAAGGCCGGCGAAAGCAAGACCTTCCCGCTGGCTTTCCCGGCGGACTACCATGGCAAGGATGTGGCCGGCAAGACGGCTGACTTCATGGTCACGCTCAACAAGATCGAAGCCGCCCACCTGCCCGAAGTCAACGAAGCACTGGCCAAGTCGCTCGGCATTGCCGAAGGCACGGTCGAAGCCCTGCGCGCCGACATCAAGAAAAACCTGGAGCGCGAAGTCAAGTCGCGCCTGCTGGGCCGCAACAAGCAGGCCGTGATGGATGCGCTGGTGGCCAAGGCCGAACTCGACCTGCCCAAGTCCGTGGTGCAGGCCGAAGTGGACCGTCTGATCGAAGGCGCCCGCGCCGACCTGAAGCAGCGCGGCATCAAGGACGCTGACAAGGCGCCGATCCCGGCCGAAATCTTCCAGCCGCAAGCCGAGCAGCGTGTGCGCCTGGGTCTGGTGGTGGCCGAGCTGGTGCGTGCCAACAACCTGCACGCCACGCCCGAGTCGCTCAAGGCGCATGTGGAAGAGCTGGCGGCCAGCTACGAGAAGCCGGAAGACGTGGTGCGCTGGTACTTCGGCGACAACCGCCGCCTGGCCGAAGTCGAGGCCGTGGTGATCGAGAACAACGTGACCAACTTCGTGTTGTCCAAAGCCAAGGTGTCCGAGAAGGCCATTTCCTTCGACGAACTGATGGGTCAGGCCTGATTCCGGTCTGAATTTCCCTGCAGGATGGGGCTTGTGCCGGGCTTGCAGTCCGGTCGACAAGCCCCATTTGCTTTGTGGCCCATAATCTTCGCTAAATTACGTCAATTCTCTGGAGTCGATAGTCATGAATCTGCGCAACAGCGCCTACAACGGTGCCCTGGATACCCAGGCCCTCGGCATGATCCCGATGGTGATCGAGCAGTCCGGTCGCGGCGAGCGCTCGTACGATATTTACTCGCGTCTTCTCAAGGAGCGCGTGATCTTCCTGGTTGGCCCGGTCAATGACCAGACTGCCAACCTGGTGGTGGCGCAGCTGCTGTTCCTGGAGAGCGAGAATCCGGACAAGGACATCTCGTTCTATATCAATTCGCCCGGTGGCTCGGTGAGCGCCGGCATGGCGATCTATGACACCATGAACTTCATCAAGCCCGACGTGTCCACGCTGTGCGTGGGCATGGCAGCCAGCATGGGCGCTTTCCTGCTGGCGGCCGGCGCCAAGGGCAAGCGTTTTTCGCTGCCCAACTCCAAGGTCATGATCCACCAGCCGCTCGGCGGCACCCAGGGCCAGGCGACCGAGATCGAGATCCATGCGCGCGAGATCCTCAAGACCCGCGAGCAGCTCAACAAGATCCTGGCCGAACGCACTGGCCAGCCGCTGGACAAGATCGAGCGTGACACCGAGCGGGACTACTACCTCTCGGCCGACGAAGCGAAAGACTACGGTCTGGTCGACCAGGTCATTGCCAAACGGCCCTGAGTTTTCAGCCTGACGGCTTGTTGGCGGCAACCGCCCTGTGCGCCATGGCGCTAGGGCGTGCCTGCCATTTCGGTATCATTTGGTAAATATTCGGTAATTTCCCGCAAAAGGCATTCTTCACATGGCCGAGAAAAAAGGCTCTTCCAGCGAAAAAACACTGTATTGCTCTTTTTGCGGCAAGAGTCAGCACGAGGTCAAGAAACTGATTGCCGGTCCCTCGGTGTTCGTCTGCGACGAATGCATCGAACTGTGCAACGAGATCATCCGCGATGAATTGCCCTCCGGTACCGAGGGTGCGGAAGCGCGCGGCGATCTGCCGACGCCGGCCGAGATCAAGGCCAACCTTGACAACTATGTGATCGGTCAGGAAATCGCCAAGCGCACGCTGGCGGTGGCGGTCTACAACCACTACAAACGCCTGCAGCACAAGGAAAAGGCGCGCAAGGACGATGTGGAACTGGCCAAGAGCAACATCCTGCTCATCGGCCCCACCGGCTCCGGCAAGACGCTGCTGGCGCAGACGCTGGCGCGCCAGCTCAACGTGCCGTTTGTCATGGCCGATGCCACCACGCTGACGGAAGCCGGCTATGTGGGTGAGGACGTCGAGAACATCGTTGCCAAGCTGCTGCAGAGTTGCAATTACGAAGTCGAACGCGCCCAGCGCGGCATCGTCTACATTGACGAGATCGACAAGATTTCGCGCAAGTCAGACAACCCATCCATCACACGCGATGTGTCGGGCGAGGGCGTGCAGCAGGCGCTGCTCAAGCTGATCGAAGGCACCATGGCCAGTGTGCCGCCGCAGGGCGGCCGCAAGCATCCGAACCAGGACTTCATCCAGATCGACACCACCAACATCCTGTTCATCTGCGGTGGTGCGTTTGCCGGGCTGGAGAAGGTGATCGAGAGCCGGACCGAATCGTCCGGTATCGGTTTCGGTGCCGCCGTGCGCAGCAAGCAGCAGCGCAGCCTGACCGAAGTGTTCAAGGACGTCGAGCCGGAGGATCTGATCAAGTTCGGCCTGATTCCCGAGCTGGTCGGTCGCATGCCGGTGGTGGCCACACTGGCCGAGCTCAGCGAGGATGCCCTGGTGCAGATTCTGACCGAGCCCAAGAATGCCCTGGCCAAGCAGTACGCCAAGCTGTTTGCCATGGAAGGCGTGGACCTTGAACTGCGTCCCGGCGCGCTCAAGGCCATTGCCAAGAAGGCGCTGACACGCAAGACCGGCGCCCGCGGCCTGCGCTCCATCCTGGAGCAGGCCCTGATCGACACCATGTTCGACCTGCCCAACCAGGACAATGTCGAAAAAGTCGTGGTGGACGAGTCCACCATCGAGGAAAACAAGCCGCCGCTGCTGGTTTACCGCGAAGCCGCCAAAAAGGCCTGAGTCGAAGGCTCGATTCAGCCGGTATTCCAGCTGTTCCTTCATGGTTTTGAAACACCCGCCCGATCCATAATCGGTTGCGGGTTGAAAATTCGCACTTGCAGTCCATATTCAACAGGTAACGAAAAGGTTTTCCCATGTCCGGTCATACCCCTCTGCCTGCCACCCCGATCGAATTGCCGCTGTTGCCTTTGCGCGATGTGGTGATCTTCCCCCACATGGTGATTCCGCTGTTCGTGGGGCGCCCCAAGAGCATCAAGGCGCTGGAAGCCGCGATGGAGGCCGAACGCCGCATCATGCTGGTGGCGCAGAAGGCCGCTGCCAAGGATGAGCCGCAGGTGTCCGACATGTTCGATGTCGGCTGCGTCTCCACCATCCTGCAGATGCTGAAATTGCCCGATGGCACGGTCAAGGTCCTGGTCGAAGGCCAGCAGCGCGCTCTGGTGAACAAGATTGTCGAGGGCGAGTCGCATTTCACGGCCGACGTCACGCCGGTGGAGCAGCCGGCCGAAACCGACCCGACGGTGACTGCACAGACCAGCGAAATCGAGGCATTGCGCCGCGCCGTGATGCAGCAGTTTGACCAGTACGTCAAACTCAACAAGAAGATCCCGCCCGAAATCCTGACCTCGATCGCCAGCATCGATGATCCGGGTCGATTGGCCGATACGATTGCGGCCCATCTGCCTCTCAAGCTGGACAACAAGCAGGCTGTGCTGAGCTTGTCTCAGGTGCGGGACCGTCTGGAGAACCTGTTTGAGCAGCTCGAACGTGAGGTCGACATCCTGAATGTCGACAAGAAGATCCGCGGTCGTGTCAAACGCCAGATGGAGAAGAACCAGCGCGACTTCTATCTGAATGAGCAGGTCAAGGCCATCCAGAAAGAACTGGGTGAGGGCGAAGACGGCGCCGACATCGAAGAGATCGAGAAGAAGATCAAGGCCGCCCGCATGCCGGCCGAGGCCCGCAAGAAAGCCGATGCCGAGCTCAAGAAGCTCAAGCTGATGTCGCCCATGTCGGCCGAGGCCACCGTGGTGCGCAACTACATCGATACGCTGATCAGCCTGCCGTGGAGCAAGAAGACCAAGATCAAGCATGACCTGGCCCTGGCCGAGGAAGTACTCAACGAAGACCACTACGGTCTGGACAAGGTCAAGGATCGCATTCTTGAGTACCTTGCTGTGCAGCAGCGCGTGGACAAGGTGAAGGCGCCAATCCTGTGCCTGGTCGGCCCGCCGGGCGTGGGCAAGACCTCGCTGGGACAGTCGGTGGCCAAGGCCACTGGCCGCAAGTACGTGCGCATGGCGCTGGGCGGCATGCGTGACGAAGCCGAGATCCGCGGTCACCGCCGTACCTACATCGGCGCCATGCCGGGCAAGGTGCTGCAAAGCCTGTCCAAGGCTGGCACACGCAATCCACTGTTCCTGCTCGACGAGATCGACAAGCTGGGCACGGATTTCCGTGGCGACCCTTCCAGCGCGCTGCTTGAGGTGCTGGATCCGGAGCAGAACAACAAGTTCGGCGACCACTATGTCGAGGTCGATTTTGACTTGAGCGACGTGATGTTTGTGGCAACCTCCAATTCCATGAACATCCCGCCCGCCTTGCTGGACCGGATGGAGGTGATTCGCTTGTCGGGTTATACCGAAGACGAAAAGGTCAGCATTGCCCAGCGTTACTTGCTGCCCAAGCAGCTGAAGAACAACGGCGTCAAGGACGACGAACTGCTGGTGACGGAAGATGCCGTGCGCGATGTGGTGCGTTACTACACGCGAGAAGCCGGTGTGCGTTCGCTCGAGCGCGAGATTTCCAAGATCTGCCGCAAGGTGGTCAAGGGCTTGCAGCTCAAGAAGATGAAACCGCAGGTTGTTGTCAATGCTGACAACCTCAATGATTTCCTCGGTGTGCGCAAGTTCACCTACGGCCGCGCCGAGCAGCAGAACCAGGTAGGCCAGGTGGTCGGTCTGGCGTGGACGGAAGTCGGTGGCGACCTGTTGACCATCGAAACCGCACTGATGCCGGGCAAGGGCGTCATCACACGCACCGGTTCGCTGGGTGATGTGATGAAGGAGTCGGTGGAAGCCGCGCGCACCGTGGTGCGCAGCCGGGCGCGTCGTCTTGGTATCCCTGACGAGTTCTTCGAGAAGAAGGACATGCACATCCACGTGCCTGACGGCGCAACGCCGAAGGACGGCCCGAGTGCGGGTGCCGCCATGACCACGGCCATGGTGTCGGCGCTCACCGGGATTCCGGTACGCGGCGATGTCGCGATGACAGGCGAGATCACGCTGCGTGGCGAGGTCACGGCCATCGGTGGCTTGAAGGAGAAACTGCTGGCCGCGCTGCGTGGTGGCATCAAGACCGTGCTGATCCCCGAGGAGAACACGAAGGATTTGCAGGAGATCCCCGAGAACGTCAAAAACGGCTTGGAGATCGTGCCTGTCAAATGGATCGACAAAGTACTGGAGATCGCCTTGGAGCGCATGCCGACACCGTTGCCGGATGACGAGGTCGCTGCTGCGGCTGTCCCGTCCGCTGCGCCTGCATCGGAGCCGGCAGCTGCATCGCGGGGCTCTGTCAAACACTGAGTCAAAATTTTTAGCGGAGTCTTTGCAAAAGCAGAAAAATACCGCTATAATTTGAGTCTTGATAACGCGGGAATAGCTCAGTTGGTAGAGCGCAACCTTGCCAAGGTTGAGGTCGAGAGTTCGAGACTCTTTTCCCGCTCCAAATTCCGAAAAGGGAAGCAAAAGCTTCCCTTTTTTATTAAGTGAATGGCCAGCCATGGGCTGGTCATGGCAGAGATTTTTGGCGCGGTAGCAAAGCGGTTATGCACCGGATTGCAAATCCGTGTAGGTCGGTTCGACTCCGGCCCGCGCCTCCAGACTCCATGCGGGAGTAGCTCAGTTGGTAGAGCGCAACCTTGCCAAGGTTGAGGTCGAGAGTTCGAGACTCTTCTCCCGCTCCATTCATTGCCCCGGCGCATCAGCCTCGCAGGTGACAACCGCCTGTTTGCAGGATCCGTGCAGCACTGGGAGTCCCCGGTTTTTGCAGGACAATGTGGGGACTGCAGGCCTCGATGGTGAAATTGGTAGACACAGCGGACTTAAAATCCGCCGCTTTCCTGCATAAGGGGCGTACCGGTTCGACCCCGGTTCGAGGCACCATCCAATCATGCAGTGACGGTATACACAGAGAGTTCATCATGGCCAGCTACAACGCTCCTTTTGAGATCCATGTTCATGGTCAAGTGCCATTGCGTGCGGATACAACGTTTGAGCAATTGCAGGAAGCTCTCAAACCCTTGTGGACATACGCTGGCGCGCGTTCTCTGGCGGATGGCGCACACAGCAGTTACGAAGAAGAGCCCGGCATCCGTTTCGATGCGCACGAGCATGTGCTGCAGATGTGCTGGACCGTGACTGGCGATGAGGATTTCCGTCAGTCGCTCGATGAGATGTGCATGAGCCTGAATGAGTTGTCGCAGGCAGGTGCGCCGATCGAGGTGACCTTCTATGACACGGAGTTCGACGAAGAAGACGCGGAGCCGGAAGCGCAATCGCGAGACGATTTTCTGGTGATGTTTGTCGGCCCCACACCTGCAGCCATCATGCAGGTGCAGCGTGACCTGCTGGTGCAGGACACGATCAACATGATGGAGCGTCACTTTGATGCGGCCGAGCTTGGTGGCGTGGTGGCAGAGATCGACAAGCTGTTCACGCAGCGATTCGATGCCTTGGTAAGCTCCCTTGAGCTGGGCAAGCCACCGCGTGGTTCCGGTGGCAGCCATGGCGGCGCAGCCCATGGCGGTGGCCGCAAGCCACGGCATCTGCATTAGCGACTGCATGCACGCTGCCAAAAGGTGGCAGCGTGCTATTATTTTTGGAGTCATCCGTTCCAGAAAGGCTCCGTGAACATGGTCGCAGCAGATTCCCCTGCGCAAGCTGGTCAGAGTGCAACGCCGGACCGGCGCCAAAAAATGCGTTTGGGTGACGTGCTGCTTCAGCAACGTCTGATTTCACAGGAGCAGTTGCAACAGACGCTGGACTTGCAGCGCAAGACTGGCAAAAAGATGGGGCGCCTGCTGATCGAAAGTGGCGTCATTACCGAAGAAGGCTTGGCCAATGGACTGGCCCGCCAGTTGCGTATTCCTTACGTCAACCTCAAGACTTTCCCCTTCAGGGCTGAACTGGTGAAGCTGTTGCCCGAGTCAGCGGCACGCCGCTTCCGGGCCCTGGTGCTGGAAGACAAGGACAACCGTTTGCTGGTGGCCTTTGCGGATCCGCTGGATCTGTTTGCTTTTGACGAAGTCAGCCGCCTGACCAAGCGCAACATTGCCATGGCCGTGGCACCGGAAACGCAGTTGACGCTGGCGTTCGATCGGCTGTACCGCCGCACTGAGGAGATCAGCGGTTTTGCGCGTGCGGTGGAGAAGGACCTCAGCCTCAGCGATGAAGTCGATTTTGGTGAGCTCGCCAACACGGTTGGCCAGGAAGGTGCGCCGATCGTCAAGTTGCTGCAGTCGATTTTCGAAGATGCGGTCCAGATCGGCGCATCGGATATTCACATCGAACCTCAAGAGACGGGGCTGCAGATTCGTGTCCGGGTGGATGGTGTGCTTCATACCCAGACCTTGGCAGAGAACCGGGTCGCCGGCCCGCTGTCGCAGCGTCTCAAGCTGATGGCGGGTATCGATATTTCGGAAAAGCGCTTGCCTCAGGACGGGCGCTTCAGCGTGCGAGTGCGGGAGCAGGCGATCGATGTGCGTCTGTCCACCATGCCAACCAGCTACGGCGAGTCGGTTGTGATGCGCCTGCTCAACCAGAACAGCGTGTTGCGCCGGCTGGACAGTATTGGCATGCCGGCGGAGATGTTGAAGCGCTTCAGGGAAGTGCTGGGACGGATTTCCGGCATGGTGCTGGTGACGGGGCCGACCGGATCGGGCAAGACCACCACGCTTTACGCGGCGCTGTCCGAGATCAACTCCAGCGAACTCAAGATCATCACGGTGGAGGATCCGGTGGAGTACCGCCTGCCAGGGGTGACGCAGGTGCAGGTCAACGAAAAAATCGACCTGTCTTTTGCCCGGGTGCTGCGCGGCACCTTGCGCCAGGACCCGGACATCATCCTGGTTGGCGAAATGCGCGATGCGGAAACAGCCGAGATCGGCCTGCGTGCCGCCATCACCGGGCATCTGGTGTTGTCGACCTTGCACACGCGCGATGCCATCAGCACGCCGTTCCGGCTGCTCGACATGGGGGTGCCGCCCTTCATGGTCGCCACCTCCTTGCAGGCCGTGATTGCGCAGCGGCTGGTTCGGGTGAATTGTGAGGTTTGCAGCGAGCCGCGCGAACCTACAGCCCAGGAACAGGCCTGGCTGGACACCATGCTGGCTCCAGGGGATGCGCCGGTGAAACCCAAGCGCGGCCTGGGCTGCTCTGCCTGCAATGGCACTGGGTACGCGGGACGGCACGGGGTCTATGAACTGCTGGAGATGGATGTCGCGCTCACCCAGGCGGCCACCCGGGCCGACCCGGTGGCCTTCATGCAGGCAGCGCGCGCTCGCATGAAAGGACATACGCTGGCTTTTCATGCGCTGGAACTGGTACGCCAGGGACGTACTTCCTTGGCAGAGGCGCTGCGTGTGGGCCAAGATATTGACGATATGGAATAAGCGCCATGGCAGTTTTCGCGTGGCAAGGGCGCAATGCCCGGGGTGAGCTGGTCAAGGGCAACATGGATGCCGTGACTGAAGCAGTCGTGGCCGACCAGTTGCTGGCCATCAACATCACGCCGGTTCATATTGAGGTGTCCGCTGGCGTGGCGAGTGGGGCGCACACAACGCATCGTTATGTTCAATCTCTGTGGTTGCGGCTGAGCGGTCAGGCCGTGACCAGTGAAGATGTCGAGCTTTTCTCGCGCCAGATGTATACCCTGGACAAGTCCGGTGTACCGATACTGCGGGCCTTCTCCGGCCTGGAGGCTTCCGCCACCAAGCCCGCCATGCAGGAGGTGCTGCGTGATGTTCGCGAGAGCCTGAGCCAGGGGAGGGAGCTTTCAGGCTCACTGGCACAGCATCCCAACGTTTTTGGTGCGTTCTACATTGCCATGATCCGCGTGGGTGAAATGTCCGGCAAGCTGACGGAGGTGTATCTGCGGCTTTCCGAGCACTTGGCGTTCGAACGTGACGTGCGTGATCGCATTCGTCAAGCCTTGCGCTATCCCGCTTTCGTACTGATCGCCATGTCGATTGCGCTGGTCATCCTGAATGTGTTCGTGCTTCCCGTGTTTGCCAAGGTGTTTTCCGGCTTCAATGCCGAATTGCCGTTGCTGACACGTGTGTTGCTGGTTTTTTCTGGCTGGATGCAGCAATGGTGGTTGGCCGTGGTGGGAGGCGCACTTGGCGCAGTCTTGGCTTGGCGTGCTTACCTTAAAACACCGAATGGTCGTTACCGCTGGGATCGGCGAAAGCTCCGCTTGCCCATGGTGGGGGGCATTGTCCTCAAGGCGACGCTAGCCCGTTTTGCCCGCAGCTTTGCCTTGTCCAGCCAAAGCGGCATGCCCTTGGTGCCGGCGCTGACGGTGGTTGCCAAGACGGTGGACAACGCCTACATTGGGAGTCGTATCGAGCAGATGCGCGACGGGATTGAGCGTGGCACCAGTATCGCCAATTGTGCTGCCAGTGTTGGCATTTTTACCCCGGTCGTCATGCAAATGATCACGGTGGGAGAAGAAACCGGGGAGCTGGATTCGATGCTGTTTGAAATCGCCGAAATGTACGAGCGCGAAGTGGATCAGAGCATCAAGAGCTTGTCGGCCGCCATTGAGCCTCTTTTGTTGGCGGTCATCTCGGCGCTGATGCTGGTACTTGCGCTGGGCATCTTCATGCCCTTGTGGAACATGGGGCAGGCTGCCATGGGGCGGCTGGGGGGCTGAAATCATGAAGGCTAGCAGTTCCATGCTTACCCAAGTTCAGTTCAGTCTGGGACGTCATCTGGTGATGGCCTGCCTGGTGGCGGGCACGATGTCGGTGCTTGTGGTGAAATCCGGTCAGCGCGATTTTGGGGATGTGCAGGCCCAGGTGGAGGGGGCTGCCATCAAGACGAATCTGGGCGGTCTGCGAACTGCTTTTGCGATCGATTATCTGGCGCATCAAGTAGCAGCTTCTCATAGTGCCGGGTCGATACAACCGATGGCGGGGCAGCAGACCAACCCCTTTTTGTTATTGCATCGCATGCCTTCCAACTATGCCGGCGAAATGCGGGCAGCAGACGTGGCGAGTTTGCCGTCCGGCAGCTGGTTGTTTGATTCGACCTGCCCCTGCATTGCTTACCGGCCGTTGTACCCGGAATGGCTGAGCAGCCCGAGTGGCAACGGTGTTCTCTGGTTTGATGTCGTGGGTGCGCCCGGGCCGCTGCAACTGAGCCCGCGGGAAGCCTATGTCTGGAAAGGCGAGGCGTTGACTTGAGCACGAATTGCCATCAAGATGTTGCCTCAAATGCACAGGATATCAAGTGTTTGATGGACGATTGACGGCGTGGCTTGCTATCAAAATCGAAGCTGCTACCATTTGCAACGTTATTCCTATGCCGCCACCTTCAGAATTTTGATGAAGACACGCTTAGGGAACATGCTGGTTGATATTTTTAAAAGGTTGGGCATATGAAACAACAACGCGGTTTTACCCTGATTGAACTGGTGATGGTGATCGTGATCCTCGGTATTCTGGCCGCCGTGGCGATCCCGAGGTTTGTTGACTTGAGAACGGATGCCGCTGTGGCAGCAACCCAAGGTGTTGCTGGTGCCTTGTCGTCCGGGAGCGCCATCAATTACGCGCAATTCACTGCAAAGGGGACGGCAACCTCAGTTCAGAATTGCACCGATGCGGCGGCTTTGTTGCAGGGGGGGGTATTGCCTTCAGGCTATGCCATTACCTCTGCGGCCTTGAGCCCGCTTACCACCGGTAGCGTGACGACCACCTGCGAAGTTGCGAAGACATCGAATCCGACCGCGACGGTAACTTTCACCGCCATTGCTGTTGCACCTTGAACCAGCGGGCGTCTGGCGTTCAGTCTATTGACTTGATGTGTACAGGAACGCGGGTAAGAAAATTTCACGTCGGACACTAAAAGTTCGAGAGGTGGGCTTCACCCTGATCGAATTGATCATGGTGATCTTGTTGGTTGGAGTGCTGGCTGTCTTTGCTGCGCCTCGTCTGCTCAATTCGACTGATTTCAATGCGCGAGGGTTTCATGATGAAACCCTCGCGTTTTTGCGTTATGCGCAGAAAACGGCCATTGCGCAGCGACGCACGGTCTGCGTGACGTTCACGCTCAGCAGTGCCGTGCTGAAAGTCGACAACGACGGCACAGCAGGTTGCGAGGCCAATCTGGTCGGCCCCCGGGGCGATTCACCCGGCACCATCACGGCTCGAAGCGGTGTGAGCTATAGCAGCTTGCCGACGACGGTCAGCTTCGATGCCCTGGGCCAGCCTGGCGCGGCCCAGACCCTTCAAGTGCAGGGCGTGGCGCGCAGTATCACGGTTGAGGCCGGCACCGGCTATGTTCATGAGTAAGGGTTTTCGACGTCAGGGTGGTTTTACCCTGGTCGAACTGGTGATCTTCATCGTCATTGTTTCGGTGGGCATAGCGGGCATCCTGTTGGTCATGAACACGGTGGTGGCGTCCAGCGCCGACCCCATGGTGCGCAAGCAGGCGCTGGCGTTGGCAGACTCCATCCTGGAGGAGATCCTGCAGAAAGACTATGCCGATCCCGATGGCACGTCCGGCGAAACCACCCGGACTACCTTTGACGACGTGGACGATTACAACGGCAAGACCAACTCGACCTTTACGGACTTGCCCGCTTCACTTGCCTCCTACCTGATCACCATCGTGGTGGATGCTCCCGCGCCGCTGAATGGTGTCACTGTCAAGCGGGTCCGGGTGACGGTGAGTCGTGGTGCAGAAAGCATCACGCTGACGGGCTATCGGGGAAATTACTAGCCATGGTCAAGCCCCGGTCAACAGGTGAGAATGGTTTTACCCTGGTCGAGATGGTGATGGTGATCACCATCATTGGCATCATTGGTGCCATTGTCGCGGTGTTCATCAAGGCGCCGATCGATGCCTACTTCGATTCAGCACGGCGAGCGGCTCTGACCGATGTGGCCGATACGGCCGTACGCCGCATGGCACGTGATCTGCGCAAGGCCCTGCCCAACAGCGTGCGCAACCCCAATGACCAGTGCATCGAATTCATCCCGACAAAAACCGGCGGACGTTACCGCACGGGGGGAGACAGCAGCGGCGGCGGCAACCCCCTGGATTTTTCGGCGGCCGATACCGGCTTCAACATGCTGGGGCTCAACAGTGCCTTGCCGGCCAACCAGCAGATCGCCGCCAATGACGTGGTCGTGGTGTACAACCTGGGCATTCCCGGCTCGGATGCCTATGTCAGTACCGGCGGCAGCATCAATACGGCCGCCGTGACCAGCGTGGTCAGTGGCACCGGCACTTTGGGGAATGAGACCTACATCGGCATCACGTCCCGTCAGTTTCCTCTGCCCTCGGGCAGCAACCGTTTCCATGTCGTTCCTGGAGGGGAGAAGATTGTGTCTTTCCTCTGTTCTGGCGGCACGCTCTGGCGCAAGGCAAACTACGCCTATCCCACCTCGATTGCCGACACCGCAGCGTGTTCCACGTCAATTGCCGGTGGCGGTACGATTGCCAGACTGGCAAACAATGCCACGTGCACATTCGTCTACAACGGCTCGGATTTGCAGCGCAACGGTCTGGTGCAAATGACACTCTCGTTGACGGATGCCAGTGGTGAAACGGTCAGCCTGTACCACGAGGTTCATGTGGACAATTCGCCATGAAGAAGCTTCCATTTCAATCGCGTGGTGTCGCCGTGATCTCGGCGATTTTCCTGCTGGTGGTGCTGGCGGCGCTGGGCGCGTTCATGGTCACCTTCTCCAACACCCAGCAACTGACCTCGGCGCAGGATGTGCGGGGCACGCAGGCCTACTGGGCAGCACGCGCCGGGATCGACTGGGCGATTCCGCAGGTCATTGCCAGCGGCAGCTGTCCGACGGCCACACCGACTTTTACGGTCAACAATTTTTCGGTCGAGACCAGCTGCGGCACGTCCAGTTTCAATGATGGTGTGGCGCTGACCCTGATCAGAGTCACCGCATTGGCTTGCCAGCCCGGGCCTTGTGGCGCTGGTGTTGGGAGTCTCTCTTATGTGGAGCGCAGTCTGTCTCTGACGGTGGAAAAATGAGCTGGCTCTATCTCGCTTTACGCTACTGTCTGTGCCGCAAGCCTGGGCGTGACATGGCCCGGCAGGGCCTGTCGATTTTGCTGGTGCTGGCGCTGACTTGGGTGCCGCTGTCGGCCCATGCGGCCCGTACCGTCACTTCGGCAACGCTCAACGGCGCCTCCAGCGTGACGGTGACGCCCGGCACCAGCATCACCGCAGTCGTCAATGTGACGACCGATGGCAGTGGCTCGAATGCCCGGTGGTGGTCTACCGGCTGGTACATCGGCACCTCGCCGCCCGGCAGCGTGACCTGTGTCAACCACACCAACTACTCAGGTGCGGGGACCTACAGCGAAACCTTTTCCGTCACGGCCCCCGCGACGACGGGGACCTACAACGCTTACTTCATCGCCTACAACGACGATGCCTGCAGCAGCGGCGCCAGTGCAACGTACACCATGACCTCTGCGGTGGTGGTAATCAGCGGACCGTCGCCGCCGACGGCCACCACGGGCGCAGCGACCGCTGTGACGGCCTGGACGGCGACCTTGAATGGAACGGTCAGCAGCAATGCGGCGACGACCACGGTCAGCTTTCAGTACGGGCTGACCACCGCTTATGGCGAAACCATCACGGCCAGCCAGAGCCCGCTGGGAGCCGGTGCCACGGGGGCCGCGGTCTCGGCCGACCTCGAAAGCCTGAATTGCAACAGCACCTTCTACTACCGGGTGGCGGCGACCAACAGTCAGGGCACCACCTATGGCAGTGGCGGCTCATTTACCACCGGCGCGTGCGCGGCACCTTACCCGGCCACCGCCTGCGCTGCCACCCGGTTTGGCGAAGATCTGACGTGCAGTGCAGCCGATATCGGCGTCAGCAGCATCGCCCTGGCGCCGGGTTCGATTTCGTCTTGCGTCAGCGGCAGCAACGTGACCGTGGATCTGGATGTCACGATCAATTTTTCTTCCCCGGATCGCTATGACGTCGGCATCTTCATTGCGAACGACGGTAAGTTGCCAACGCTGCTGTCGGCCAGTGGGGGAGCGTCGAGCTGCTCGGTGGCGGTGCTGCCGACAACCTCGCCCTTTCTGGATCTTGATGGCGTGCCACAGGGGACCACGGATACTTGCGGTGATGGCAACAGCAGCATCAATGGCGGCACCGGCAGTGGCGTGCGCCGCATGACGGGCGTGACCCTGCCGTGCTACGCCAATGCCACAAGCGGCGGGCAGCTGTACGTGCCCTACACGCTCAGCTGGGACAGCCAGCGCAGCCCGATCGGCAGTCTGTGCACCTCCAATCTCTACCCGGTGCCCAAAGGCAAGAGCAAATGCAATGTTCCAGCGAGCACGGTCGCTGTGGGGGTGGTGGTGTTGCCGGCGATCAGCAAGACCGATGGCCGCAGCACCATTGCCCCGGGGGCCAACACCACCTACACGGTGGTCATCAACAACAATTCCGGTGGCACGCTACAGAACATGGTGTTCAAGGACCCCGCCGTGGCCAATCTGACGGTGAACAGTGTCAGCTGCTCGGCCGCGAATGGCGCCGTCTGTCCTTCGGCAACGGTGTCGGCCCTGCAGGGCAGCGGTGTCTCGATTCCCTCGGCCAACCTGCCCAACAACAGCAGCCTGATCTTCACGCTGGATGCCACGGTGTCCGGCGGCATTGCGCTGGGCAGCCACCTCATCAACACCGCCAGCGTATCGATCGGCACAGCCACAGCATCGGCCAGCGATGACAACCTGATTGCCCTGACGCCAGCTGCCGTCAAGTCATTTGCCCCCGCTACCATCACCGCGGGTGCGTCGTCCGTCCTGACCCTGACCCTGAGCAACCCCACGGCGTCCGCAGTGACCAGTGTGGCGTTCACCGATACCTACCCGTCGGGGCTGCTCAACACCGCCAGCGCCAACCCAGTCAGCACCTGCGGTGGTACCGTGACAGCTGCCAACAATGGCAATACGCTTTCCTTGAGCGGAGGGGCGATTCCAGCCTCCAGCAGCTGCACGGTCACGGTCAATGTCACCGCGGCCAGCACCGGCAGTTACCTCAACAGCACCGGCATCATCTCCACCAGTGCGGGTGACATCGGCACCGCTTCAGGTCTGCTGGTCGTCAATGCGCCGGTATTCGGCGCCTTCAATGCCTGTGATACGGCGGCTGCGCCGAATGCGACCTGTACCAGCAGCACGACAGTGACCAACAGCCACATCACGACCAAGGTTGCCGGCACATCATTCAGCCTTGACCTGGTGGCCCTGAACGCGGGGGGCAATCGCAGCACCAGCTACAACAACACGGTCCAGGTGCAGTTGCTCGATGCCAGCAACAACAGTTCGGCGCTGGATGCCAACAATTGCCGCAGCAGCTGGACCGTCATTGCCACCTTGAGCCCGAATCCGTCCTTCTCGCCGGCGAACAACGGCTTGATCACCGTGGGGCCGTTTGTCGTGGCGGAGGCATACCGCAATGTCAGGGTGCGCGTGAGCAATGTGGGTGGCTCCACGGCCATCGGTTGCTCCACTGACAACTTTGCCATCCGGCCCAGCGATTTCCTGGTGGTGCCAACCGATGCCGACATGGCGACCGCAGGCACGACCCGCTCCTTGACGAATGTGGGGGCCACAGGCGGCGTTCTTCACAAGGCAGGCCAGGTTTTCACCGTGACGCTGACGGCCAGGAATTCGGTCGGCGCCACCACCGCCAATTACAGCGGGACGGTTGTCCCGGTTGTGGCCGCCTGCAGCGGAACGGCCTGTCCTGCGACACTGGGTTCTTTTGTTCTCGGGGGAAGTGGTTTTACCGCGGGGGTGCTGGTGTCAAACGCGGCGACCTACAGCGAAGTGGGTTCCTTCAGCCTGACGATGCAGGACCAGGACTTCGCAGCCGTGGATGCGCCCGATACGGCGGCCAGCTGTGCCGGGCGCTATATTTGCGGCACCGGCGACGTCGGCCGCTTCATTCCCGACCGACTGACGATATCAAGCCCTGTTCTGACAGCGGCCTGCACGGTATCCTCACCGTTCACCTATTTCGGCCAGGACGGGTTCGTGACGGCCTTCACGCTGACCGCCCAGAATGCCTCTGGTGCCACCACCACCAACTACACCGGGACGTTGGCGAAATTCAACCTTGCCAGCTACACCGCCTATGGCTTCAGTGCCGCGACGCTGCCTGCGGGAACCAGTCTGATGGGGAGTGCCACCGCACCGTCTGGAACCTGGGCCAACGGTGTCGCCAGCGTGTCGGCCAAGCACCTCGTCACCCGAACCAGTCTGCCTGTGGCGGAAACCCTGCTGACGGTCAGCGCCGCGCCGACCGATGGCGAGGTGCCGGCCGGTACGGCGGTCGCTGTCGGCGCGGCGACGACATTGCGCTACGGTCGCTTGCGCCTGTTCAACGCCTACGGTTCCGAGCGCATTGCCTTGCCCATGACCTGGGAGACGCAGTACTGGAACGGCCAGGCTTTTATCCGCCATACGCAGGACAGCTGCACCGTTCTCGGTGCGGCCAATATCGCGCTGGACAATTACCAGAGTCCGCCCAAGGCGGTGCCGCCGCTGCTGAGCAGCAGCAACCTGAGCACGGTGACGGTAGGGGCCATCAGCGCGGGGCGGGGCACCATCACGCTGGCGCCGACGGCCTATGCCACGGGCAGTGTGGACTTGGTGGTCAACCTGGGCAGCGCGGGCTCGCCCAGCAACTGTGCCGGCTTGTCCAACGGCAGTTCAAGCTCGGCTGGACTGGCTTATTTGAGCGGCCAGTGGTGCGGCACCGCCAACGACCGCAACCCGACCGCGCGAGCCAGTTTTGGGGTCTACAAGTCGCCCCTGATCTACCGGCGCGAGAACTATTGAGGCAAATGGCCCAAATCTTCATGGACAATGGACGTTCAATGGTGCCGTGCGGGAAAGCCTGCATGGTGGTGCGGTTGATCTCCCCGGAAAATCAAGGCTCCGTTTTGATGAAACTTCAAGTAGGCATGGATTGCTGATGCGTTGGCCCTGGAAACGTCGTAAGCAGAGCGACTCGTTTGTCGTGTCATGGTCAGGGCAGACCTTGGCCTATGTGCGTGCCCGTTTGCGCCAGGACGGCTTGTATGAAGTGCTGCAATTCGGCGTGGAGCGCCAGGGTCCCGACAGCAACGAGGACTTCATCAGGCGGCTGCAGGGGCTGGGGCTCAAAGGGTTTGATGCGCATGTCATGTTGCGCCCTGAGCAATACCAGGTGCTGCAGATTGATGCGCCGGCCGTAGCGCCGGAAGAAATGCGTGCAGCGGCACGGTGGCAGATTCGCGACATGGTGGACATGCACATGGACGACATCACGCTGGATGTGATGCGTGTCGGCGCTGACCGGGGCGGGGCGCCAGGGCAACTGTTTGTGGTGGTTGCCGGCAACGCCGTATTGGCCGAGGTACTGCGCCTGGGGCAAGCCCTGCAGTGGGAGGTGCCGGTGGTGGATATCCAGGAAACCGCGCAGCGCAACTTGCAGACGCTGGTGGCGCGACGGGATGGACGGGTGGAGTCTGCCAATGCCGCGCTGATGATGCTCAATGAACACCAGGCCTTGCTCACGGTCGCTGCCAACGGAGAGCTGTTCTACACGCGACGCATCGATCTGGCTCCCGACTTCATGGACAAGCCCTGGCAACCCAACGAGACAGGTGACTATGTTGTCGATGACGACATCGCGCAGCGTTTTCTGGTCGAGATCCAGCGTTCACTGGATGTGTGGGACCGCACCTGGTCCGATTTACCGCTCGATGGCTTGTGGGTCGAGGCGGGTGGGCGCACCGGGGAAATGGCTGCCTGGCTGAGCAAGCAGTTGGGTTTTTCTGTCAGGCCCATGAACCTGGACTCGTTTTTCCCAGGTCTTGATGACGGCTCGGCACACGCACGATCGCAGTGTCTGCCGTTGCTGGGTGTTCTGCTTCGCACCGAAGACCGCGATATCTGACAGCCATGCCGCAGCAAATCAACCTTCGTACCCCGATACTGCTGACGCAAAAGCATTATTTGTCGGCCAGCACGATTGCCCTGGCTTTGGCGGTCATCGGGGCATTCAGTGCGGCCTTGTGCGGCTACTGGGTCTGGAGCCTGGAGGCGCATAGCGCCGAACTGGGAAAGACCTTGGACAGTTATTCGCAGGAACGGGCGCGCTTGCAGGAGGCCCTCAAGCAGCGGCAATCCAGTGTCTTGCCGGCCGATACCAGCCTGATGCAGGAGCTGCAGGCACGTCAGGCGCAGTTGCAGCAGCGCGAACAGGTGTTGGCCGAACTCAACCGCGGTCTGCTGCAGGACGGGCAGGGCCATGCAGCACGTTTGCGGCTGGTGGCCCAGACCATTCCCGCCGAAGTCTGGGTGACGGAAGTGCGTGCCGATGAGCGGCAGATGGCAGTGCAGGGTTACACGCTGGAGCCGGCGGCTCTCAATCAGTGGGTGGCCCGGTTGGCTGCTCACCCGCTTCTTCAGGGGCACGCCCTGTCGGCCGTCAAGATCGAACGCGTGGGCGTTGAGGCGCCCAGGGTCGAGCCGGGTACTGGCGCGCAGGCTGGTTCGCGCACCCGGCCCAGTTGGTCATTTACGCTGGTCTCTACGGCAGCCGATGTGCCGGCCATGCGGGCGGGAGGTTCGCCATGAAGGACAAGTGGAAACTTCTGGCGGGCCGCATTGACGCCCTGAGTCTGCGTGAGCGGGCCTTGCTTTTCGTGTCGCTGCTGATTTGTGGTCTGGTGTTGGGGGATCAACTCTGGCTGGCACCTGCACAGCTGAAACGGCAGCAACTGGTGACCAGAGTCAGCCAGCAAAGTGTTGAACTGCAGGCGTTGCGCGTGCAACTCGGTACCCGCCAGGTGGAGCCGTCGCCGGCCAATGCGGTGCAAGCCGTGCGTTCGGAAATCACGGCACTGCAAAGCCGCATGGATGACGTGAACCGTGAGATCACCCGGCTGTCGAGGTTGGGGCCAGAGGTGGATCCTCTGCCTCAAGTGTTGTTGCATATCCTGCGACGCTATGAGGGACTGACGCTGGAACGCACGGCGACGCTGGCGCCAGAGACGGCCAAGCCGGTCCAGGTGGGCGCCGGTGTGGTATCGACGCCCTTGCAGCGCCAGGGCATGGAGTTCACCGTCAGTGGCTCTTACGGGGAATTGATGCGCTACGTGCAAACGCTGGAAATCGAATTGCCTGCCCTGCGTTGGGGCACCATGAAGCTCAGCAGCGGCAAACCGGTGCCGTCGCTGACCTTGCAGGTGTTCTGGCTGGGAGCCGCACCATGATGCGGCTCCTGATGATGGCCATCGTCTGGCTGCACATGCAGGCGGCTTACGCCCAGACCTGGCGCGACCCGACGGCCGAACCCGCGCAGGCCGGTGAAGCTTCCACGGGACCGGGGGCTGCCCCTTCGGACCTGGCGCCCCTGTCCGTCATCGTGGTGGACGGGCGACCCCATGTGATAATGGGCACGCGTCTCTACGCGCCGGGTCAGAAGTTGGGACAGGCACGTATCGAACGCATCACGGAGACCGAGGTCTGGTTGCGTGATGGGGCTGTGGTGCGAAAAGTGTCCCGCTACCCGGGGATTGAGCGCCGCAGCGCCACGTCGTCGGGGGAGCCGGGGTGTGCAGCGGGTGCAGTTCGCCCCAAAGCTTCTTCCAGAACGTTGCCTCGTGGCAGTCCATGTCCTGACGCCCAACCATGATGTCGAGCTCTCTATGAATCAGAACAGTGACTGCATGAGCACCATGGGCCAATTCAAACAGCTGACAGATCGGATCAGGTCAACAAGGTTTGTACCGGTGTTCCTGGGCTTGGGGCTGCTGTTTGGCTGTGCTGCAGAACGGCCTTTGCGTACACCGGATGTGGGTGCCGCCGTCCGTGCAGAACTGAACGCTGCCGCCGCAAAACCGACCACGGTGCCGGCCCGTATCAGCGAGGCACTGGCCGAGCCCGCTCCCCCCTTGGTTCCGCTGCCGCCCGAGCCGCGGCTCGACCTGCTGGTGAACAACGCGCAGGCGCGCGAGGTGTTTCTGGCCATCGTGGCCGATACACGCTACAGCATGCTGATGCACCCGGATGTGAGCGGCATGATTTCCGTCACCTTGCGTGGCGTGACGGTGCTGGAGGCCCTGGAGGCCATCCGCGATGTCTATGGCTACGACTTCAAGATCGACGGCCGGCGCATCACGATCTACGGCCCTTCGATGCAGACGCGCATTTTCACGGTCAACTATCCGCATTCGCAGCGCACGGGGACGAGTGATCTGCGCGTGGCAGCGGGCTCTTCTCCCTCCATTGCGGGAACGCCTGGGGTCGCAGGCACCACGGCGACCGGGGTGGCGACGGGCACGACCACCGCGACGGGAACGACGGCCGGCACAGCCGGTGTCGGTGGTGTCCAGAACCCCAGCAGTCGCGTGTCCACCACATCACGTGCCGATTTCTGGACCGAAATGACGGACGCCGTGCGCAGTCTGATCGGTACCAGCGGTGGCCGCAGCGTGATCGCGAGCCCGCAGGCCGGCATTCTGGCGGTGCGCGCCATGCCCGACGAGCTGCGCCAAGTGGAGAAATTCCTCAAGGCGACCCAAGGCGCCGTGGAGCGACAGGTGATGCTGGAGGCCAAGATCGTCGAAGTCGAGTTGCGCGATGGCTACCAGAGCGGTGTGAACTGGGCCGCGTTTTCCTCTGATGCGAACTCGACCCAGATGATGGGGGTGCTCGGCAGTTCGGTGGCTGCATCCAGCATCACCAATCCGTTGCTGCAAGGCGGGACTGCAGTGTCCGGGGTCGTGCCGTCACCGTCCGTGGCGGCGGGGGGCGGTTTGTTCGGCCTGGCATTGGCGACGAGCCAGTTCGCGGCCGTGCTGGGCTTCCTGGAAACGCAGGGTGATGTGCAGACCCTTTCCAGCCCGCGCGTCGCCACGCTCAACAACCAGAAGGCCGTGCTCAAGGTCGGCTCCGATGACTATTTCATCACCAACGTCACTGGGGGCTCGATTGCCACGACGACCGTGGTGGGCACGACGGGGTCGACCACCATGCCGACGGTGACGCTGACCCCGTTCTTCTCTGGCATTGCGCTGGACGTGACGCCTCAGATTGATGATGGACAGAACATCATGCTGCACATCCATCCCTCCGTAACCTCGGTGACCGAGAAGACCAAGCTGGTGGATCTGGGCAGCGTGGGCAGTTACCGTCTGCCGCTGGCGTCGAGCAGCGTCAATGAGACCGACACCATGGTTCGCATCCAGGACGGGCGGATTGTGGCCATCGGTGGCCTGATGCAGATGGAGTCCAGCCGCAATGCTTCCGGCGTACCCGGTACCACGGGGATGGGCGGCCTGTCCGCCTTGTTTGGCAACCGGGCCAGCACGGGGCGCAAAAAGGAACTGGTGGTGCTGATCAAGCCCTCCATCATTCGCACGGAACAGGACTGGGAGCAGCAGAACCGGCGCGTGCGCGCGGCGCTGGATGACATGGACACCTCGCGCAACCGGGTGATCCGTCTCGACGGTGGCGCGCAGGACACCCCGCCGAAGCATCCGGTGCAGTGAGCAGAGGGAGCAGGCACCGACGATGTACCTGAGACATTTTTCCCTGCGTGAGGCACCGTTTTCGATCACTCCCGATCCGGCCTTTTTCTTTCCGCATGACGGCGCCCAGGCTGCGCTCAATACGCTGTTGGTCGCGCTGCGCAGCGGCGAAGGTTTTCTCAAGATCGTGGGTGAGGTCGGCTGTGGCAAGACCGTGTTGTGCCGCCAGCTGCTCAAGACCCTGCAATCCGAATGCGTCACCGCCTACATTCCGAACCCGGACATGGGGCCGGATGATTTGCTGCTGGCATTGGCGCGTGAGCTCAACGTCGAACTGACGGCGCCGCACAGCCGTTATCAGATGCTCGACGCTTTGCGCGCCTGCCTGCTGCAGCACGCCGAAGCGGGCCGCAAGGTGGTGGTCTGCATTGATGAGGCACAGGCCATTCCCCTGCGCACGGTGGAGAGCCTGCGCCTGCTGTCCAATCTGGAAACCGAAAAACAGAAGCTGCTGCAATTGGTGATGCTGGGCCAGCCTGAACTTGACGAGCGCCTGGCGCGCCCCGAGATCCGGCAGCTGCTGCAGCGCATCACCTTCAGCGAGTACCTGGGGCCGATGGCGGCGCGTTCGGTGCCGGCTTATCTGCAACACCGCCTGGCAACGGCGGCGTTGGACGAGCTCACGGACGTCAAGCTGTTCGATGCCGCGGCGGCCCGCGCGCTGAGCCGTTACAGCGGCGGCGTACCCCGGTTGGTGAATGTGCTGGCACACAAAAGCCTGATGCTGGTCTATGGCGAAAACGGGCGACGGGTCAAGGTGCGTCACGTTCGCATGGCTGCCGCCGACACGCCAGGCGTGCAGATGCAGCCTTCCTGGTGGCAACGTCTGCGGGCCCGCTGGGCCAGGCAGGATGCGGGCCAGGCATTGGCGCGCGATACCTCGCGTGACACCGCATGGCAAGATACCCAGCCGCTGCATGATTTCGAGGCCCGGCAGCCGGAGGGCCGATTGTGAGTGTCATCAACAAGATGCTGCGCGATCTGGATGCCCGCCGCGCCGCGACGGCGCTGCCGGGACGCGAGGTGCCTGCGGGGCTGACGCGCGATACGGCCAGTGTCAAGGGTGGCCCGGCCATGCTGCGCGTGGGGGTGCCATTGGGACGTGTGGTGCTGGTGGTGGCGCTGTTGCTGCTGGGGGGCATGGCGGCCTGGTGGTACTTCGGCCAGACACCGGATCTGCCGTTGATGTCAGCCAAGCCGCAGCAGGCCACAGGCCCGGCACCCAGTGCCTTGTCTGCTCCAGTTGCCGGCCCTGTCGCCGTGGCGAGCAGCGCGGCCGCAGCGACGACAACACAGGCTGCCGCGCCCCTGGGTTCCCAGCACTTGAATCAGATGCTGGACCAGGCCGCCGCCAGTCCGCAAGCCGCGCCACGTCTGGTGCCGCCGCTGCCAGCAGCTTCTGCCCCCGTGTCCCCTGAACAAGGACAGCAGATGGTGCAGCAGACGCTGCGCAACACACCTGGCGGCCAGCTCGGGCTGTCGGCGCAGTCGCCTGGTCTGGCCTACGAGCTGCAGCAGCAACTGGCCAAACCGGCGCCCCGACCTGCTGCCACGCCAGCGCCTGTCGTACCGAGCAACCCGCCGTTGACCTCGGCGACAGCGTCGCGGGCTGCTGCGCCTGTTCCGGCACGTTCGCCGACAGCAGGCAGCGACACGGCGGCATTGGCGGTTCGGCCTGCCCCGTTGCGCAAAGATCGTCCCGGCGATGACGTGGCCAGTGCAGCTGCGGCAGTGGCCGTGCCACAGGCCAACGAGGTTCCGCTCTCGAAACCATCCCCGGTGACCAGCAAACCTGCTTCCTTGCCCCGGCCGGCGAAACCAAGCGACGCTGTCCCGCCAGTCAACCCGAAGCTGGCTGCCGCGCAGGAGGCCGTGGCCCAAGCCCGCAGTCTGTGGAACACCGGCTCGCGTGAGGCGGCGCTCGAGGCAATGCGTCAGGCCGTGGCTGTGGCAGAGCGGTCACAAACGTCCACCCCTGACCCCGCCGCGTTGCCGGCCTTCCAGACCCTGGTGCGGGAGCTGGCGCGCATGGAGTTGGCGCTGGGACAGGTCAGTCAGCTGCTGGACCAACTGGTGCGGTTTGAGCCCTTGCTGGCAGACCAGGCCGATTTGTGGGCCGTGCGCGGCAATGCCGCCCAGCGCCTGGGGCAGCATCAGGAGTCGGTTCATGCCTATGGCATGGCCTTGAAGCTGCGTCCGGGTGAACCTCGCTGGATGCTGGCTTCAGCCGTGTCGCTGGCCTTGCAGGGGCAGCTGGCGGCCGCAGCCGAGCAAGCGGAGAAGGCGCGTGCTGCCGGTCCGGTCAGTCCGGAGGTTCTGACTTATCTGCGTCAGTTGGGTGTTTCACTGCGCTAAGGAAGACATCGTCCTCATGCTCAAGCGGATCCGTGTTGAACAACTCGTGCTTGGCATGCACATCAAGGAATTTTGTGGCTCCTGGATGGAGCATCCGTTCTGGCGTACCAGCTTTGTCATCACCGACCCCCATGACATCCAGCTCATCCTGGGCAGCAGCATCAAGGAGGTCTGGATCGATGCCGACAAGGGAGTGGACATCGCGGCCGATGAAGCCGCGGTGTCGGAAGTCGAGTCGGAGGCCCAGGCGGAGGCCGAGCTCAAGCAGGCTTCGCTCGGCACCCGCCAGACGATGGCGGTGCCGCTGAACGTCGAAATCGAACGTGCCGCCCAGATCTGCAACCAGTCCAAGCAGGCAGTGTTTTCCATGTTCCAGGAAGTGCGCATGGGCAAAACGGTCGATGCCGAAGGTGCGCAGCAGCTGGTAGATGAAATATCGGATTCGCTGGCGCGCAATGCCAGTGCGCTCATCAGCCTGGCACGCCTGAAGACCGCTGATGATTACACCTACATGCATTCGGTGGCGGTCTGCGCCATGATGATTGCGCTGGCCCGTCAGCTGGGGCTGGACGAAGCGCAGACCCGATTGCTCGGCCTGGCCGGCTTGTTGCATGACTTGGGTAAGGCGGTCATGCCGATGGAGGTCCTCAACAAACCAGGCAAGCTGACCGATGCCGAATTCGGCATCATGAAGAGCCATCCGGAAGCAGGTCACAGCTTGCTGCAGCAAGTTGGCAAGCTGGACCCGGTGGTTCTGGATGTCTGCCTGCACCACCACGAGAAGACGGACGGATCAGGTTATCCAGAGGGACTGAAAGACAGCGAGATCAGCCTGTTTGCCAAGATGGGGGCGGTGTGTGATGTCTATGACGCCATCACTTCCAACCGGCCGTACAAATCGGGCTGGGATCCGGCCGAGTCCTTGCGCAAGATGGCCGAATGGGCCGATGGCCATTTTGACCAGACCGTGTTCCGGGCCTTCGTCAAAAGCGTGGGCATTTATCCGATCGGTTCCCTGGTGCGCCTGGCATCCGGGCGTATCGGGGTCGTGATCGAGCAGACGAGCAAGTCGCTCACCACACCCTGTGTCAAGGTGTTCTTCTCCACCAAATCGAATCTGCGCATTCCGCCCGAGATCGTCGACTTGTCGCATCCAAGCTGCACGGACAAGATCGCGAATCGGGAAGATCCGGACCAATGGCACTTTCCCGACCTCAACGAGCTGTGGTCTGGGCTACCGAGTTCGGGCGGGTAAGCTGTTCCCGGGCTGTCAACGCGTGCGGTACTGCGTGCTGCCGAACATGTTTTCTCGCGCCTTGTCATCGATCAGCGGCTGGCGCAGATCGGCCAGCACCTGCACACCACGTTGCACGGCAGGGCGCTTGGCAATCGTGTCGAACCAGGTTTTCAAGTGGGGGTAGTCGACCCAGTCGATGCCCTGGTTTTGCCAACTGCGCAGCCAGGGGAAGATGGCGATGTCGGCAATCGAGTACTCGTCTCCCGCGATGTAGCGGTGCGTGGCCAACTGCTTGTCCATCACGCCGTAGAGGCGCTTGGCCTCGTTGGTGTAGCGTTTGACGGCGTAGTCGATCTTCTCCGGTGCGTAGATGCGGAAGTGGTGCGCCTGGCCCAGCATCGGCCCGACGCCGCCCATCTGGAACATCAGCCATTGCAGCACCTCGAACTTCTGCCGGTCGGTCCCGGGCAAAAACTTGCCAGTCTTGGAGGCCAGGTAGAGCAGGATGGCGCCGGACTCGAACAGTGAGATCGGTTGTCCGTCGGGGCCGTCCGAGTCGACGATGGCCGGGATCTTGTTGTTCGGACTGATCCGGAGGAATTCCGGCGTGAACTGGTCGCCGGCACCGATGTTGATCGGATGGACGCGGTAGGGCAGGCCGCATTCCTCCAGCATGATGTGCACCTTGTGGCCGTTGGGCGTGGCCCAGGAGTAGAGGTCGATCATGGCGGCTTTCAGTATCAAATTGGCATCAAGACCTTGTCGCTATTGCGCAAGAGGCTATCAAAATAATAGCATTTTGCTTTCCTGTGATACCGTCGCACACGAAGAGTCCAAGCGCGGAACGCCGTGGCACCGGCTTTGCCGGGCCACTGGCGTTGCCCCCTGCAAGGGGGTGGCGGAGCGACACGAAGTGCGCGCAGCCTGGGGGTGAGCTTAGTCAGCATCCGCGGGTGATGGGCATTTCGACGGGCTTCGGGTTGGCAGCATACTTGCCCAACTCAAGCTTGGCAATCGCATTGCGGTGCACCTCGTCCGGGCCGTCCGCAAAACGCAGGGTACGGGCATTGGCATAGGAATAGGCCAGCGGGAAGTCCTGGCTCATGCCACCGCCGCCATGCACCTGCATGGCCCAGTCGATCACCTGGCAGGCCATGCTGGGGGCCACCACCTTGATCATGGCGATCTCGTTCTTGGCGAACTTGTTGCCGGCCACGTCCATCATCCAGGCCGCCTTGAGCGTGAGCAGGCGTGCCATGTCGATCTTGCAACGGGCCTCGGCAATGCGTTCCTGCGTCACAGTCTGCGCCGCCACCGGTTTGCCGAACGCGACGCGCGCGGAAGCGCGCTTGCACATGTATTCCAGCGCACGCTCGGCCTGGCCGATCAGGCGCATGCAGTGGTGGATGCGGCCCGGGCCGAGGCGGCCCTGGGCGATCTCGAAACCGCGGCCTTCACCGAGCAGGATGTTGGAGGCCGGCACGCGCACGTTCTGGAACAGCACTTCCATGTGGCCGTGCGGCGCATCGTCGTAGCCCATCACGCTCAAGGGGCGCACCACCGTCACGCCGGGCGTGTTGGCCGGCACCAGGATCATGCTTTGCTGCGAGTGGCGCGGCGCCTCCGGGTCGGTCTTGCCCATCAGGATGTAGATGGCGCAGCGCGGGTCGCCGGCACCGGAGGTCCACCACTTGCGGCCGTTGATGACGTAGTCGTCGCCCTGGCGCTCGATGCGGGTCTCGATGTTGGTGGCATCACTGGAGGCCACCTCGGGCTCGGTCATGGCAAAGGCCGAGCGGATCTTGCCGGCCAGCAGCGGCTGCAGCCATTGCTGGCGATGCTCGGCCGAGCCGTAGCGGGCGATGGTTTCCATGTTGCCGGTGTCGGGCGCCGAGCAGTTGAACACTTCGGGGGCCCAGTGCACGCGGCCCATGATCTCGGCCAGCGGCGCGTACTCCTGGTTGGTCAGGCCGGCCGCCTTGACGCCGGCGATCTCTGCGCTGTCCTGCGGCAGGAACAGGTTCCACAGGCCTTGCTCCTGCGCCTTCACTTTCAGCTTCTCGATCAGCTGCAGCGGCGTCCAGCGTTTGCCGGCACGGGTGTTGGCTTCGATCTCGTCGTGGAAGGACTGCTCGTTCGGATAGATGTGCTCATCCATGAACTTGAGCAGGCGTGCCTGCAGTTCCTTGGTCTTGGGGGAGTAGTCGAAATCCATGGGAATCTCCTGGGGTTGAATGCGTTGCTCGGGTCAGGCTTTTTGCGCGAACTGCCAGGCCATCTGGGCCAGCGGCCGTGCGCCGGCGGCGGATTTCTGCGCCTGGGCGCTGGAGGCAGTGCCGTTTTCCACCCGCTTGGCGATGCCCTGCAGGATGGCGGCGATGCGGAACATGTTGTAGGCCATGTAGAAGTTCCAGTCGGCCTTGAGGGCTTCGGGCGTGGCCAGGCTGGTGCGTTCGCAGTAGAGGCGGATGTACTCGTCCTCGCCCGGGATGCCCAGGCTCTTGAAGTCGAGCCCGCCGATGCCGCGGAATGCACCCGGCGGGATGTGCCAGGCCATGCAGTGGTAGCTGAAGTCGGCCAGCGGGTGGCCCAGGGTGGAGAGTTCCCAGTCCAGCACCGCCAGCACGCGCGGCTCGGTGGGGTGGAACATCAGGTTGTCGAGCCGGTAGTCGCCGTGCACGATGCTGACCATGGCTTCGTCGCGCGCACCGGCCGGGATGTGGGCCGGCAGCCACTGGATCAGCTGCTCCATCTCGGGGATCGGCTGCGACATCGGGCCGGCACCATCGGCCGAGGCCTGGTACTGCTTGCTCCAGCGGCCGATCTGGCGTTCGAAATAATTGCCGGGTTTGCCGTAGTTGGCGAGGCCACGCTCGGCGAACTTGACGCGGTGCAGGGCGGCAATGACGCGGTTCATCTCGTTGTAGATGGCCGTGCGCTCGGCCGGCGTCATGCCGGGCAGCGACTGGTCCCACAGCACGCGCCCCTCCATGAACTCCATGATGTAGAAGGCGCGGCCGATGACCGACTCGTCTTCGCACAGGCAGTACATGCGCGGCACCGGCACTTCGGTGCCGTACAGGCCGCTCATCACGGCGTATTCGCGCTCGATGGCATGCGCCGAGGGCAGCAGCTTGGCCACCGGCCCCGGCTTGGCGCGCATGACGTAGCTGCGGCTGGGCGTGATGAGCTTGTAGGTCGGGTTGGACTGGCCGCCCTTGAAGGCTTCTACGCTCAGCGGGCCGACAAAGCCTTCGAGATTGCTTGTCAGCCAGGATTGGAGCGCCGCCACGTCAAAGGCGTGGGAGGCCGGAACGGGACGGGTGCCGACGAAATGGTCAAAGTCACTCATGGTCAAGGAGGCGGGAAGCTTTTAATGGTCGGATTCAATGATGCGCATCAGTGCATCGCGGTCGCGGATGACCAGGCCGCCCGGCTCGATACGGATCGCTTCCTCGCGTTCCATCGCCTTGAGTTCCTGGTTGACGCGCTGGCGCGAGGCCCCCAGCAGCTGGGCCAGTTCCTCCTGAGCCAGTTGCAGGCCGATGCGTGTTTCGCTGCCATCGCTGAGCGAAGGAACGCCATAGCTGCGCAACAGGTGCACGAGTTGCTTGGCCAGCCGCGCGCGCAAGGGCAGGGTGTTGAGGTCCTCCACCAGGCCGTAGAGCTGGCGGATGCGCCGCGCATGCAGACGCAGCAGCGCTTCGTAGAGCTCGACATGGTTGGCGAGGATTTTCTTGAAGTCGGCCTTGGCAACGCACAGCGTGGTGGTGTCGCCATGCGCATAGGCATCGTGTGTGCGCCGGTCGCCGTCGAAGATCGACACATCGCCGAACCAGACGCCCGGCTCGACGTAGGTCAGCGTGACCTGCTTGCCCGAGATCGAGGTCGAGCTGACGCGTACCGCACCTCTGGCGCAGGCCACCCAATCCTCGGGGGGCTCGCCGCGGGCACAGATCAGGTCGCCGTCTTTGTAGCGTTTGACGTAGGCGCATCGAAGGATGTCGTGTCGCAGTGAAGGTGACAGGGTTGAAAACCAGCGACCAGCGTTGATGGCTGATCGTTCCTCGATGGTAAGAATCGGGTCGTCCATGGACTGTCTTTTGGGTGACTGAAAACAGGTCCATTGTCGCGCGCGGGACGGCCCGGCCGACTAGGGGTTGTCACCTGTGCGTCTGCGACGGCAACACAGGTGAATGCAGCGGCTCAGTCGTAGCGTGGTGTCTGCTTGGCCAGGAAGGCTGTGATGCCGATGCCGGCATTGGCATGGTGCAGGTTGCGCACGAAATGATCGCGCTCCAGCGCCAGCTGGCGCGTCAGCGAATTGCCGGCGGCTTCGTTGACCAGCTCCTTGATGCTGGCCAGGGTGTTGGGTGCGCGGGCATTGAGTTTTTCCGCCAGCGCCAGGGCATCGTCCAGCGCCTGGCCGGGCTGGGCAACGCGGTTGACCAGGCCCAGCGTGTGCAGGCGCTCGGCGCTGATGCGTTCGCCGCACAGCAGCAACTCGTTCACCAGTTGGCGCGGCAGGGCCTGCGCCAGGCTCCAACTGGCGCCGCCATCGGGCGAAAGCGCCACGTTGCTATAGGCCATGACGAACACCGCGTCGCTGGCGGCGACGATGAAGTCGCAGGCCAGCGCCAGAGAGAAGCCGGCGCCAGCCGCCGCGCCTTCGACGGCAGCGACCACCGGCTTGGGGAAGGTGCGGATGGCCTCGATCCAGTTGTGCAAGCCCTCGATGCTTTCGGCCTGCACAGATGGTTCCTGCTGGCGGTTGTCCTGCAGGCGCTGCAGATTGCCGCCCGCTGAAAACAGCGCGCCTTCACCGGTGATGACGACGCTCCTGATCTCGGGATTGGTCTCGGCCACATTCAGCGCCTCGACACCGGCGGCATACATGGCGGGGCCGAGTGCGTTGCGCTGGCCCGGGTTGGAGAGGGTCAGCACCATGGTGCGGCCCTGGCTGGTGCTGTGGAGTTGTGCGCTCATGAATAGGTAACCTCCGCGCGGCGCGCTATGGAATTCGCCTTGGGAACGGCCCGGCGGCTTGTCGAGTGTCGCATGTCTGGGGCCGGTTCACTCTTCCTCGTGCAGCAGGCTCAGACCGATGGCACCACGCCGGCGCAGCCAGGGACTGGGGCGGTAGCGCGTGTCGCCATAAACCGTCTGCAGGTTGAACAGCACTTCCAGCACATTGGTCGGGCCGTAGAGGTTGCCCATGGCCAGCGGCCCCAGCGGGTAGCCCAGGCCGAGCGTGACGGCGGTTTCCAGATCGGCGGGGGTGCAGATGCGCTGCTGGCAGATGTCGGTGGCGATGTTGACGATGGTGGCCACCACGCGCTGCGTCACGAAGCCGCCGCTGTCGCGGATCACGCTCACCGCCTTGCCGTCGCGTGCGAACAGGGCGTGGGCGGCATCGCGCATGTCGGCACGGGTGGCCGGGTTCGTGGCCAGCACGCGGCGCTTGGTGGCTGCATCGTCGATCAGCATGTCGATGCCGACCGTGCGCGCCGGGTCGAGCCGCTCCACCACCGCCACGGTGGTGACGTCGAAGCCGAGCGGTGCAACCAAGGTCAGTGCCTGCATCGAAGGCGACTGGCCGGTCTCGATCTTCGCGCCCAGGTCCTTCAGCAGCTGCAGCAGTTCGGCGCGGCGTGCGGCGCGCGGCGAGACCCAGACCGGCGGCATCTCGGCCACCTGCGGCACCGGTGGTTCCGGGGCAACCTGGGCCACGTTGTTCTCATAGCGGTAGAAGCCTTCGCCCGTCTTGCGGCCGAGCACGCCGCCGGCCAGGCGCTGTGCCGTGATGACGCTGGGGCGGTAGCGTGCTTCTTCGTAGTACTGGTGGTAGATCGACTCCATCACCGGGTGTGAGACGTCGAGCGCGGTCAGGTCCATCAGCTCGAAGGGGCCGAGCTTGAAGCCGACCTGGTCGCGCAGGATGCGGTCGATGGTGGCGAAGTCGGCCACGCCCTCGCTGACGATGCGCAGCGCCTCGGTGCCGTAACCGCGGCCGGCGTGGTTGACGATGAAACCGGGCGTGTCCTGCGCCGTCACCGGCGTGTGGCCCATCTGGCGGGCGTACTCGCTCAAGGCGGTGCAGACGGCCGGCGCGGTCTTGAGGCCGGCGATGACCTCCACCACCTTCATCAGCGGCACCGGGTTGAAGAAGTGGTAACCCGCCACGCGCTGCGGATGCTTGAGCTTGGCGGCAATGGCGGTGATGGACAGCGAGGAGGTGTTGCTGGCCAGCACGGCTTCCGGGCGCACGATCTCTTCGAGCTGGGCAAACAGCGCGGCCTTGACTTCGAGCTTCTCGACGATGGCTTCCACCACCAGGTCGCAGCTGGCCAGATCGGTCAGTGCGTTGGCACTTTGCAGGCGCGCCTTGCAGGCAGCGACGGTCGCTGCGTCCATGCGGCCTTTGTCCTGCAGCTTGTCCCACTGGCTGGCGATGGCCTGTTGGGCGGCGGCCATGGCCGCGGGCTGGGTGTCGTAAAGGGTGACGGTGCTGCCAGCCTGGGCGGCAATCTGGGCAATGCCCCGGCCCATGGCGCCGGTGCCGACGACGGCGATGTGTGCGTAGACAGGTTTCATGCTGGAATTATCTCCCGGCCTTCAAATGCTGCCGAGTCACCTGCCGGACTATGATGCGGCCAGCCATCGGCGAGACTCGGGTGGCTGAAGAATTCCATTCACTTGCATCCGGGCATGGAACAACAAGCCGGGTGTACCAACAACTTCTGGAGACATCATGACTTTGAAATTGTGCGGCTTCTCCGCCAGCAACTACTACAACAAGATCAAGCTGCAACTGCTGGAGAAAGAGGTTCCTTTTGTCGAGGAACTGGTCTGGACCGGTCATACCGAGGCCTTGCTGGTGGACCGCTCGCCCATGGGCAAGGTGCCGTTCCTGGACACGCCGCACGGCCCGATCTCCGAGTCGGGTGCCTGTGCCGAGTACATCGAGGCGGCCTATCCGCAAAAGCCGCTGCTGCCGGCCGATCCCTATGCCGCGGCCAAGGTGCGCGAGATCCTGATCTACAGCGAGCTGCATCTGGAGCTGGTGGCACGCAACCTCTACCCGGAAGCCTTTTTCGGCGGCAAGGTGTCGGACGAAGTCAAGGAGCGCACGCACAAGCTGCTGCTCAAGGGCGTGCATGGTTTTGCCAAGTTGGCCAAGTTCGCGCCCTACATTGCCGGGCCCGAATTCACGCTGGCAGACTGTGCTGCCGTGGCGCACCTGCCGCTCGTGTCCAGCGCCAGCAAGATCATCTACGGTGAGGACGTGCTGGCCGCGCTGCCGGTGCGCGACTATGTCAAGAAGATGGGCGAGCGCCCCAGCATGCAGACCGTCAATGCCGACCGCAAGAGCAGCACCGAGCAGATGATGGCGCTGCGCGCGAAGAAAACCGCCTGAGCGGACGGTGGGCGCTCAGCTGCCCTGGCCTGCTGTCTGGCTCCGGGCGGCCCGCGTGGCCAGCCAGCTGGTCAGCAGGGCCAGGCTCATGCCGGCCAACCCGGCCCAGTGCAGCATGGACATCCGGTCATGGGCGATCAGCCAGCCACCGCTGGCGGCGCCAAGGGCCTGGCCGGCATAGATGGCCGAGGTGTTGAGGGCAATCGAGCCCGACGCGAGCGCCGGTGACATACCGGACAGCCGGGCCTGCTGCGCCGAATTGGCGGCAAAGCAGCCCAAGGCCCAGGGCACCAGCACCAGTGCCGTGAGCAGCAGGTTGCTGCCCAGTGGCCAGAGGGCCAGACTCAAGGCCATGCCACCCATGGACAGCATCACGGCGCGCGAGGCGCCGAGCCGGTCGATGTGGCGCGATACCCAGAGGTTGCCGGCAAAGCCGAAGGCGCCGAACCAGGCGAACATCAGGCTCAACTGCAGCGGCGTGACGTCGAACAGGGCTTTCAGATACGGCGCCAGATAGGCAAACTGGACGAATTGGCCGGCGGAGAACAGGGCCGTCACGGCCACGCACAGCATGAGCGGACGCGACTGCAGCGTTTCGCGCCAGGCGCCCAGGGAGAAGGCGGGGGGCTTCACGCCATCGGGCATGACGCGCCAGACCCAGAGGGCGCTGGTAAAACTCAGCAGGCCAACCCCGACAAAGGCCGCCCGCCAGCCCAGCGTGCCACCGATCCAGGCTCCCAGCGGCATGCCGAGCACCGAAGCGACGGACCAGCCCAGGAAGACCAGGCTGATGGCCCGGCCCCGTTGCGAGGCCGGCACGAGTTGCCCGATGCAGGCCGCCGCCTGTGGCGTGAAGATGGCAGGTGAAATGACGCTGAGCACGCGCACCACCAGCAGGGACGAGAAGCCCGGCATGGTGGCGCTCAGCAGATGCATGAGACCGTACCAGAGCAGGGACAGGGCCAGCAGGCGTTTGCGGTCCCACTGGGCTACCAGCGTGGCGAGCAGGGGCGCGCCCAGGCACATCATCAGGGCGGCGGCGGAAATCAGCTGGCCGGCCACCGGGACCGGAACCTCCAGCGAGTGGCTGATGTCATTGAGCGTGCCGGGCACGATCATCACCCCGGTGCCGATGATGAAGTTGCCGGCCATCAGCGCCCACAACGCGGCAGGCAGGGCGGGGGCGTGGCGTGGCAACTCCGGCATGGGCGTGCAGCGGCTCAGCGCCGGACCTGCAGTGCGCCAGGATTCACGATGTTGGTCGGCGTGCCCTTGATGAAATTGACCACGTTGTCGAAGGCGGCGCCGAAGTACATCTCGTAGCTTTCCTGCTCGACGTAGCCGATGTGGGGCGTGCAGATGCAGTTTTCCAGCCGCAGCAGGGCCTGGCCCTGCAGAATGGGTTCGTTCTCGTACACGTCGACCGCGGCCATGCCGGGACGGCCGCGGTTGAGGGCGCCGATCAGTGCGTCGGGCTCGACCAGTTCGGCGCGCGAGGTGTTGACAAACAGTGCCGTGGTTTTCATGCGTGCCAGATCGTCGGCGGTGACGATGCCACGTGTTTCGTCGTTCAGACGCAGGTGTACGCTGATGACGTCGCTCTGTGCGAAGAAATCCTCGCGGTTGGCGGCGGCCTCATAGCCGTCCTGCAGCGCTTTCTCGCGCGAGGGCTCACGCCCCCAGATCAGCACGCGCATGCCGAAGGCCCGGCCGTAACCCGCCAACAATTGGCCGATCTTGCCGTAGCCCCAGATGCCGAGGGTCTTGCCGCGCAACACATTGCCCAGGCCGAAGTTGGGTGGCATGGAGCCGGCCTTGAGGCCGGACTGCTGCCAGGCACCATGCTTGAGGTTGCCGATGTAATGCGGCAGGCGGCGCATGGCGGCCATGATGAGGGCCCAGGTCAACTCGGCAGGCGCAACCGGTGAACCGCTGCCTTCGGCCACGGCAATGCCGCGTTCGGTGCAGGCGGCAATGTCGATGTGGCCGCCGACGCGGCCGGTCTGGGCAATGAGCTTGAGTCGCGGCAGTTTCTCGACCAGGGCGCGCGTGATGTGGGTGCGCTCACGGATCAGCACGATGATGTCGGCGTCGCGCAGCCGTACTGACAGCTGGCCGATGCCCTTGACGGTGTTGGTATAGACCTTGGCCGGGAAGGCTTCCAGCTTGGTCGCGCATTCGAGCTTGCGAACGGCGTCCTGGTAATCGTCCAGAATCACAATATTCATGACGCTATTGTGCCTGCGAGCTGCAGCGCACGGCGTCAGGTGCGGGTAAAACTGGGCCGCTGAATGTGTTAAGGCCTGTTCACACGCATTTCAAAGTGCGAACGAGGCGAAAACCACGCCAAATGAGTGTGAACAGGTCCTAGTGTGACGCGGCTTCGCAGGCGGCCAGGCGGTCGAGTTCGGCGCAGACATCGGCCAGGCGGCCGGAGATCACCATGCGTCCGACCTGGGCCGGCGCCTGGCCGGCTTCCATGATGCGGACAACGCGCAAGGGGCGGCGCTGCACCAGCCGCGACGGAGCGACATCGCTGCGGTTCAAGCGGCGCTGGCAGGCCGGCAGGGTGTCCAGGCGTGCGGCCGGTGAGGTGCGGGGCTGGGGTGTGGCTTGGCCCAGAGGCGCGACGGCCGGTGCCAGCCAGCGCAGCAGGCCCTGGAGTGGCGCCCAGGTACGCGGTTCGGCAAAGAAGGCGATGTTCATGGAGGTGCTCTCTTTGTGTGCCGCTTACATCAGCATGGTGTTGCGGATCAGGCCGACGGCCAGACCCTCGATTTCAAACGGTTCACCGGGCTCGACCACGATGGTCTGGTAATCCGGGTTTTCGGGGTGCAGTTCGATCAGGTGCTTGTTGCGGCGGAAACGCTTGACCGTGACTTCCTCACCCAGGCGGGCCACGACGATCTGGCCGTTTTTGGCGTCCTTGGTGGCCTGCACCGCCAGCAGATCGCCGTCCATGATGCCGGCGTCGCGCATCGACATGCCGCGCACCTTGAGCAGGTAGTCGGGTTTGCGCTGGAACAGCGAGTTTTCGACGTAGTAAGTTTGGTCGACATGTTCCTGCGCGAGAATCGGCGAACCGGCAGCCACACGGCCGATCAGGGGCAGGGCCAGTTGGGCCAGATCGGGCAGAGGCAGGGAGAACTGTTTGATACGGGATTCGTTGATGGAACGCAGGGCATCGCCTTGCAGCCGGATGCCGCGCGAGGTGCCGCTGACCAGCTCGATCACGCCTTTGCGGGCCAAGGCCTGCAAGTGCTCCTCAGCGGCATTGGCTGACTTGAAGCCCAGCTCGGCGGCAATCTCGGCACGTGTCGGTGGGGCGCCGGTGCGTGCAATGGCGCTCTGGATCAGGTCCAGGATCTGTTGCTGGCGGGCGGTGAGTTTCACCGGAAACTGGGGCAGGTCCATCATGATGACTCCTCGTTGGCGGCTGGGCTAAGACTACTGTCTTGATATCCAGTAACTGTATTTTTAACCAGTTTTTTGGGATTTGCAAGTGCAAACACGTTCGCAAGGCAAAAAAATAGTGGTTCTGGGCACCGGCGGCACCATTGCGGGGACCGCCGCCAGCCCGACCGACCGTGCCTATGTCGCCGCGCAAAAGGGGGTGGCGGAGTTGCTGGCGGGCCTGCCGTTGCCGCAATCGTTCGAGCTGGTGAGTGAGCAGGTGGCGCAGATCGACAGCAAAGACATGGACCTGGGTGTCTGGCAGGCCCTGCTGCGACGCTGCCAGCATTGGCTGGCGCAGCCCGAGGTGCAGAGCCTGGTGATCACGCACGGCACTGACACGCTGGAGGAAACCGCCTACCTGCTGCAGGCGCTGCTGGCACCGACCAAGCCCGTGGTGCTGACCTGTGCCATGCGCCCGGCGACAGCCATTGACGCCGATGGCCCGCAGAATCTGCTGGATGCCTTTGCGGTGGCGGCCGAGCCGGGCGCGCATGGCGTGGTGGTGGTGTGCGCAGGCCGGATCCACAGCGCCTTCGACGTGCAGAAGGCCCACACCTGGCAGCTTGACGCCTTCACCTCGGGCGAGGCGGGTGATCTGGGGCAGGTGGTGCAAGGGCGCGTGGTCTTGTGGCGAAATTGGCCGGTATCCGCCGTGGAGTATGCGCCAGATGCTATTGAAAAGATAGCAAATCTGGCGACCTGGCCGCGGGTTGAAATTGTGCTGAGCCATGCGGCGGTGACCGCTGCGACGATCGACGCGCTGGTGGCGCCGGATGTGGCGGCGCGTTTCGGGGCACCGCCGGTGCGCGGACTGGTGGTGGCCGCCACCGGCAACGGGACCCTGCACCAAGCGCTGGAAGTTGCGCTGCAGCGGGCGGTGGCACAGGGTGTGCGGGTGGTGCGGGCCACCCGCTGTGCTCAGGGCCGTGTCTGGCCGCGGCCGGGAGATGCCTGGCCGGACTCACAGGGTTTGTCCCCGGTGAAGGCGCGGCTGGCTTTGATGCTGTCTCTCGTATGATGCGGCACGGTGGCGAGGCGGCACAATGCCATCCTCGGCGGTTCAGGAACCCCATGACGGAAATCACATGAGCGTTGCTATGTCCAGTCTGGTCGATCATGTCATTGCGCTGACGCAGCATCGGGACCGGGACTTGCTCGACGGTGCGCTGGTGGATGCCTTGATGGCGTTGCTCAAGCCGCAGCAGGTAACACTGGTTGGCGTGGTGAGCGAAGCTGGCCAACGCTACTGGCTGCCGCTGGTGCAACGCGAGCGCGGCGGCCGGCTGAAGGTCTTGTCGGACCCCTTGTGGGTTCAGGTGCAGCAGTTGCAGCGCCTGGAGGAGGACCCGCATCGCCAGCGTTGTCTGGAGCACCTGCAAGCGGTGGACGTCGCGCCGACGACCGATGGTGGCGCCTGTCTGGCGATATGGCCCCTGTTCGATGACCTCCGCGCGCAAGGGCAGGGTGTCATCGAGATTCGCTCCTCCACCCCCCTGAGCCCGGCCTCATTGAACGTGCTGGGCCGCCTGTTGAGTGTCTACCGCAACATGCAGGGCATGCTGGATTACAGCGAGTGCGACGCGTTGACCGGGCTGCTGAACCGCAAGTCATTTGACGATGCTTTTTTCAAGGTGCTGCGTGATGAGCCTGGTGACGAATCAGGTGACGCGGTGGCCCCGCCGGCCGGCTGGCCCGAGCGCCGCCATGTGGCACCGGCCGCCTACTGGCTGGCGATGCTGGATGTGGACCATTTCAAGCAGGTCAATGATGTGCACGGGCATTCGATCGGTGACGAGGTGCTGCTGCTGGTCGCGCGCCTGCTCAAGACGACACTGCGTTCGCTGGACCGCGTCTTCCGCTTCGGTGGCGAGGAGTTTGTCGTCCTGCTGCGCTGCCCGGATGAGGCGTCGGCCTTGAGCGCGCTGGAGCGGGTCCGCGCCAACATGGAGAACTACCGGTTTCCGCAGGTCGGGCGCATCACCGTGAGTATTGGCCTGACCCAGGTACGGCGGGGTGACTCGCCCAGCGTGGCCTGTGAGCGGGCCGACCAGGCGGTGTATTTCGCCAAGGGGCATGGCCGCAACCAGGTGCGCTCCTATGAGCAGCTGATCGAGCAGGGGCAGCTGCAGACCGATGACAAGGTGGGTGTGATCGAGCTGTTCTGAGGCGGCGCAGCCGCCCATGAAAAAGGCCGCTGACGCGGCCTTTTTTCTTTTGCAGCGCAGCCGGGCTCAGCTGGCCAGGGCCTGCAGGGCGCGCGCGGTGATCTCGTCAACGCTGCCCATGCCGCTGATGGCGCGGTACTTGGGCGCGGCGGCCGGGTCGGCCTTGGCCCAGTTGCCGTAGTAGTCCACCAAGGGGCGGGTCTGGGCGCTGTAGACGTCCAGGCGCTTCTTCACGGTTTCTTCCTTGTCATCGTCGCGTTGCACCAGCGGCTCGCCAGTGACATCGTCCAGACCAGCCACCTTGGGCGGGTTGAACTTGACGTGGTAGGTGCGGCCTGAGGCAGGGTGCGAGCGGCGGCCGCTCATGCGTTCGATGATGGCTTCGAACGGCACATCGATCTCCAGCACGTAGTCGAGCTTGACGCCGGCAGCCTTCATGGCGTCGGCCTGCGGAATGGTGCGCGGGAAACCGTCGAACAGGAAGCCCTTGGCACAGTCCGGCTGGGCAATGCGTTCCTTCACCAGGTTGATGATCAGGTCGTCACTGACCAGGCCGCCGGATTCCATCACGGCCTTGGCCTGCAGACCCAGCGGGGTGCCGGCCTTGACGGCGGCGCGCAGCATGTCGCCAGTGGAAATCTGCGGAATGCCGTATTTCTGGCAGATGAATGCAGCTTGCGTGCCTTTGCCGGCGCCAGGGGCGCCCAACAGAATCAGTCTCATGGATATCCTCGGGTGAATCAGAACCAGTGGCGATGCTAGGCACCACGAAGGTGCGTTAAACCGCTCGTTTGGGGGCTGAGGATAGCATGGCAGGCTGCGGCCAAGCTTACACCGGCGGTTGCTTCACCTTAACAGCCCGCGAACCGGTCAGTGGCCCAACAGACGGCGCACGCGCTCCAGGTCCTCAGGGGTGTCGACGCCAGCACCCGGGGCATCCGGCGTCACGTGCACGGCGATGCGGTGGCCGTGCCACATGGCGCGCAACTGCTCCAGCGCTTCGGTGACCTCCAGCGGTGCCTGCGCCAGTTGGGGGAACTGGCGCAGGAAGCCGACCCGGTAGCCATAGAGGCCGATGTGGCGCAGTGGCGCCGGAGAGGGCAGGGCCTTCACCCCTTGGGCAAAGCCGTCGCGCCACCAGGCGATGGGTGCCCGGCTGAAGTACAGCGCCAGGTTGCGTGCATCGAGCACCACCTTGACCACGTTCGGGTTGAGGAAGTCGGCCACCTCGTGTATGGGGTGGGCCGCCGTGCTCATGCTGGCCTCGGGACGCTGTGTCAGCAGTTCGGCCACGGCGGAGACCAGGGCGGGGTCGATCAGCGGCTCGTCACCCTGCACATTGACCACCAGGCTGTCATCGGGCAGGTGCAGCAGGTCGCAGGCCTCGGCCAGGCGGTCGCTGCCGCTGGGGTGGTCCTGGCGTGTCAGCACGGCTTGCACGCCATGCTGCTGGCAGGCCTGCAGAATCTCGGGGCTGTCGCCGGCCACCACCACGCGGGTGCCGGCCGGCAGGCCGGCGCTGATGCGCTGCGCCACGCGCACCACCATGGGCAGGCCGGCAATGTCGGCCAATGGTTTGTTGGGCAGGCGGGTCGAGGCCAGGCGGGCCGGGATCAGGACGGTGTAGCTCATGCCGGGCGAGCGTCAGCGTTCCAGTTCTTCATCGGTCAGTACCCGGGCCTCGTTCTCCAGCAGCACCGGAATGCCGTCGCGGATCGGGTAGGCCAGGCGCGCGCTGCGCGAGATCAGTTCCTGCTTGTCGCGGTTGTATTCCAGCGGGCCCTTGGTGACGGGGCAGACCAGCAGTTCAAGAAGTCGTGTGTCCATGGGGCGATGATAGCCGCGCGTGCATGGCGTCTTCGAGCAGACGATCGAACGCGGCGAAAAAGCCCGGTTCCGGCATGAACTCCAGCGGCACCGCCAGGGCGTCGGGGTGCCGGTGCCACAGCTTGATGGCGTCTTTTTCGGTGCAAATGAGAATGTAGTCCTTGTCGGACGGGCGCGACCAGCTATCAAAATCATAGTGGTCTGGCAGCGCCTGGGTTTGTGCCAGCAACAGGCCCTGGGCCTGCAGCATGGCAAAAAAGGCCTGCGGTTGCGCAATCGCCGCCAGTGCCAGCAGCGGCTGACTGTTGTGGGCCAGCGTGGTGAGTTCGACACGGCTGCCATCGGCGCGCAGCGCGTGATCAGCCAGGGTGCGTTGCGAGCGGTAGCCGGTGAAGGCCGGCCGGGCGCCGCTGTGCAGCACCAGATCGACCGGGCGTGGCCAGGGCTCGCGCAAGGGACCCGCAGGCAACAGGAAGCCGTTGCCGATGCCGCGGTCGTCGAACACACAGATCTCGATGTCACGTGCCAGGCTCAGGTGCTGCAGGCCGTCGTCGCTGACCAGGACACGGGTGTCGGGATGGCGTGCCAGCAGGGCGAGGGCCGCGTCGATCCGGCGCGCGGCCACGAACACGGGCGCACCGGTGCGGCGCTGGATCAGGGCCGGCTCATCCCCCACGTCCTGCGCGGCGCTGGCGGGCAGGACCTCGCGGCAGTCCTGGGTCTGGCGGCCGTAGCCGCGCGAGATCACGCCGGGCCGCAGGCCGCGGGCTTGCAGGTGCTGAACCAGTGCCATCACCACCGGCGTCTTGCCGGCGCCGCCGGCCACCACATTGCCCACCACGATGGCGGGCACCGGCAGCGACTCGCGGCGCAGAAACCCACTGAGGTACAAGCCCTGCCGGAACAGCACCAGCGCGCCCAGCAGCAGCGAGAACGGCCACAGCAACCAGGCCAGCGGGCCGCGCCGCTGCCAGCTTTGCAGCAAGGTGCGCTGCCAGGCCGGCTGCGACGGGCTGGGCATAGACCTAATTGGCTCCGGCGCGGGCCGAGGACTGGGTGGCAAAGGTGATTTGCGTCAGGCCGGCGCGGCGGGCCGCTTCCATCACGGTGACCACCGACTGGTGGCGCGCACTGGCGTCGGCACTGATGATGACCACGGTGTCCTTGCCGGCCTTGGCGCCCTCGCTCAGGGCGCTGACCAGCGCTTCGATGCTGCGCCCGGCCACCGGTGCGCGGTTGACCATGTAGGCGCCGTCGCTGCTGACGGCCACGATCACTTCGCGCGGGTAGTCGCGCTGGGCTTCGGTGTCGGCCACCGGCAGGCGCAGCTGCATCTCGGTGAACTTGCTGTAGGTGGTGGTCAGCATCAGGAAGATCAGCACCACCAGCAGCACGTCGATGAAGGGGATCAGGTTGATCTCCGGTTCATCTTTCTGGCGCGGGCGGAAGTTCATCGTTATCCGGCCTTGCGTAAATGATTGAGGTGGCGTGCCAGCCGGTCGGCCGCCAGTTCCAGTGTCAGCAGGTAGGCGTCGACACGGGCCCGGAAGTAGCGCCAGAAGATCAGCGAGGGGATGGCCACGATCAGGCCGAAAGCGGTGTTGTACAGGGCGACCGAGATGCCGTGTGCCAGCTGCGCCGGGTTGCCACCGGGCGCGCCGCCGGTGGGCGTTTGCGAGCCGAAGATCTCGATCATGCCGATCACGGTACCCAGCAGGCCCAGCAGCGGTGCGGCCGAGGCGATGGTGGCCAGCGCGCTCAGGTAGCGCTCCAGCCGGTGGGCGACCGCGCGGCCGCTGGCCTCCATGCTGGCGCGCAGGTCGTCGTCGCTGCAGCGCGGGTTGGCGTGCAGGGCACGAAAGCCGCTGGCCAGCACTTCGCCCAGCGCCGAGTTCTGTTCCAGCTGGGCGACGATGTCGAGTGCCGGCACCGTCTGGCGCGAGATCAGCAGGGTTTCATCGAGCAGTTTCGGCGGGGCGATTTTTTCGGTCTTGAGGCTGAGGAAGCGCTCGATGATGAGGGCCAACGCCAGGATGGAGCAGGCGATGAGGGGCCAGATCGGCCAGCCTGCGGCTTGTATGATCGAAAACAAAGAGAGCCCTCCGCGCAGATTGAAGCTGTGCGATTATGGCCCACGTCCTGACGGCTCTTCGGTCTTGCCGGGGAGGGGTTCAGCGGCCGGATGTTTCGAGTTGTGTCATCCCACAAAAATTGTGGATAACTTTGTGAAGAAGTACCTTGATATGTGCTCGCAGGCCGCATCCATGCGGTCTCGCAACAAAACGATCACAAATGAGGCAGTGAAAAACTCAAAAGAATCAATGACTTGCAACGAAAGTCCGTGGCCCGGTGCCACTTTCGCCATTTTGGCCGTGCAGCCCGCCCGCTTGTGGAGTAATGCACTGCAACATGTCTCGCCAAGCCGCATTTCAACTGATGTCCGCTCCTGAATTTCCCGTTTCTTCGGCCCGCATCTGGCAAGTTGGCGCGCTGTGCCGCGCCATTGCTGATGCGCTGGATGCCCGCTTCAATCCCGTCGCGGTGCGCGGCGAGATTTCGGGCTTCTCGCGCGCATCCAGCGGGCATTGCTACCTCTCGCTGAAAGACGAAAGCGGGCAGATCCGCTGCGCCATGTTCCGCCGCGCGGCCAGCCTGCTCGACTTCAGCCCGCGCGATGGCGAGCTGGTCGAGGTGCGCGGTCGGCTGGGCGTGTACGAACCACGGGGCGACCTGCAGCTGATCGTCGAATCCATGGGCCGGGCGGGGCAGGGGGCACTGTTCGAGCAGTTCCTCAAGCTCAAGGCCAAGCTGGAAGGCGAGGGCCTGTTCGAGGCGGCGCGCAAGCGGGCGCTGCCGACCATGCCGCGCGCCATCGGCCTGGTGACCTCGCTTGGCGCCGCGGCACTGCACGACGTGGTGACCGCGTTGCAGCGGCGCGTGCCGCACATTCCGGTGGTATTGGCGCCGGCGTCCGTGCAGGGCGCCAATGCGCCGGCGGAACTGGTGGCGGCGCTATCAAATTTGTATCGCCTGGCGCAGCAGGGACAAGGGCTGGAGCCCGATTCGGCCGATAAACCGGCGGTTGACGTCATCCTGCTGGTGCGCGGTGGCGGCTCGATGGAAGACCTGTGGGCCTTCAACGACGAGCGTCTGGCGCGCACGATGGCGCAGAGCCCGGTGCCGATCGTCTGCGGTGTCGGCCACGAGACCGACTTCACCATTGCCGACTTCGTGGCCGACCTGCGCGCGCCCACGCCGACAGCTGCGGCCGAGCTGGTGGCCGAACCGCGCGACCTCTGGCTGGGTGCGCTCGATCTGCTGCAGGGGCGGCTGGACGATGCGGTGACGCGCGTGCTCGACAGCCAGAGCCAACGGCTCGACCTGGCGGCCAGCCGGCTCGGGCGTCCTTCGGCGCTGGCCGCACGTCAGCGCCTGGCACTGGCCGGCCAGGCCCAGCGCCTGCGTTTTGCGGCGGAGCACGCCACCCGCCAGTGCCGGCGCGACCTGCAGCAACTGGAGCTGGCCTTGCCGCAGCAGATGCGCCGCGGGCTGGCCGGCATGCAGCAGCGGCTGGAGCGTGCCGCTTTGCGCTTGGGGCTGCTCGATCCGACGCTGGTGCTGCAGCGTGGTTATGCCTGGCTGAGTGACGAAGAGGGCCGCACCATCACGCAGGTGGGCCAGACCTTTGCCGGCCAGGCGTTGCAAGCCACCCTTGCCGATGGCAAGGTTGATTTGACCGTGTCACCACGCAGCAAAAATTAATTCCTACAATCGGCGCTTTCGAACAACAAACCCACGAGGACATCATGGAACATACCCTGCCCGCACTGCCTTACGCCATCGACGCCCTGGCGCCGCACTACTCCAAGGAAACCCTGGAGTACCACCACGGCAAGCACCACAACGCCTATGTGGTAAACCTGAACAACCTGCAAAAGGGCACCGAGTTCGAGAGCATGGACCTTGAGTCCATCATCAAGAAGTCCAGCGGCGGCATCTACAACAACGCCGCCCAGATCTGGAACCACACCTTCTTCTGGAACGGCATGAAGCCCAACGGCGGCGGTGAGCCCACCGGTGCCTTGGCCGCTGCCATCAACGCCAAGTGGGGCAGCTATGCGGCCTTCAAGGAAGCCTTCGTCAAGTCGGCCGTCGGCAACTTCGGTTCCGGCTGGACCTGGCTGGTGAAGAAGGCCGACGGTTCGGTGGACATCGTCAACACCGGTGCCGCCGGCACGCCGCTGACCACCGCCGACAAGGCCCTGCTGACGGTGGATGTGTGGGAGCACGCCTACTACATCGACTACCGCAACCTGCGCCAGAAGTTCGTCGAGACCTTCTTTGACAAGCTGGTGAACTGGGACTTCGCGGCGAAGAATTTCGCCTGATTTCCGCCGCGCCAGCGCAAGGGTCTGAAGATCAACGGTCTTCAGGCCCTTTTTGTTTCCGGATGACGCGGTGGCACGGCGGTGTTACCGGCGGCTTGGCCGGCAGTCATGTGTCTTTTATAAGACTAAATGAAAAAAATTCTGGTTTTTATTGATGGAAATTTTGCATCGTGAGATTCGGATTCAAAAAACGGGTTGAATGTCAGAGCACAGAAAGCAAAATCTCGAACCATCAACTGATTTGGCCGATCGGCACCACTGACCGGCAGGATTTCGACCACGATCTCTGGAGATAAGGTATATGAGCACCCAGCAACCCACCATCATCTACACGCTGACCGACGAAGCCCCGCTGCTGGCGACCAGCTCCTTTCTGCCCATCATCCGCACCTTTGCCGAGCCGGCAGGCGTCAACGTGGCCACCAGCGATATCTCGGTGGCCGCGCGCGTGCTGGGGGCCTTCCCGGAATGCCTGACCGAGGCACAGCGTGTGCCCGACAACCTGGCTGAACTGGGCCGCCTGACGCTGCTGCCTGACACCAACATCATCAAGCTGCCCAACATCAGTGCTTCGCAGGGCCAGCTGATCGCCTGCATCCGCGAACTGCAGTCCAAGGGTTACAAGATCCCCGACTACCCGGAAGATCCGAAGACTGAAGAAGACAAGGCGATCCGCGCCCGTTATGCCAAGTGCATCGGCAGTGCCGTCAACCCGGTGCTGCGCGAAGGCAATTCCGACCGCCGCGCCCCGGCCGCCGTGAAGAACTACGCACGCAAGAACCCGCATTCGATGGCCGAGTGGAGCCAGGCTTCGCGCAGCCACGTCTCGCACATGCACCACGGCGACTTCTACCACGGTGAGAAGTCGATGACGCTGGACAAGGCGCGTGACGTGAAGATGGAGCTGATCACCAAGAGCGGCAAGACCATCGTGCTCAAACCCAAGGTGTCCTTGCTCGACCGCGAAGTGATCGACAGCATGTTCATGAGCAAGAAGGCCTTGCTCGAGTTCTATGAAAAGGAAATCGAAGACGCCCGCAAGACCGGTGTGATGTTCTCGCTGCACGTGAAGGCCACCATGATGAAGGTCTCGCACCCCATCGTGTTCGGCCACTGCGTCAAGATCTTCTACAAGGAAGCCTTCGAGAAGCACGGCAAGCTGTTTGAAGAACTGGGCGTCAATGTCAACAACGGCATGGCCAACCTGTACGAGAAGATCGCCACGCTGCCGCAGTCCAAGCAGGACGAGATCAAGCGTGACCTGCACGCCTGCCACGAGCACCGCCCGGAGCTGGCCATGGTGGATTCCGCCAAGGGCATCACCAACTTCCATTCGCCCAATGACGTCATCGTGGACGCTTCCATGCCGGCCATGATCCGCAACGGCGGCAAGATGTGGGGCGCTGACGGCCGCCTGAAGGACGTCAAGGCCGTGATGCCGGAGTCGACCTTTGCCCGCATCTACCAGGAGATGATCAACTTCTGCAAGTGGCATGGTGCCTTCGATCCCAAGACCATGGGCACGGTGCCCAACGTCGGCCTGATGGCCCAGCAGGCCGAGGAATACGGCTCGCACGACAAGACCTTCGAGATTCCGGAAGACGGTGTGGCCAACATCACCGACCTGGCCACCGGCGAAGTGCTGATGAGCCAGAACGTCGAGCAAGGTGACATCTGGCGCATGTGCCAAGTCAAGGATGCCGCCATCCGCGACTGGGTCAAGCTGGCCGTGACCCGTGCCCGCAACTCCGGCATGCCGGTGGTGTTCTGGCTGGACCAGTATCGCCCGCACGAAGCCCAGCTCATCACCAAGGTCAAGATGTACCTGCACGAGCACGACACTACCGGGCTGGACATCCAGATCATGAGCCAGGTGCGTGCCATGCGCTACACGCTGGAGCGTGTCATCCGCGGCCTGGACACCATCAGCGCCACCGGCAACATCCTGCGCGACTACCTGACCGACCTGTTCCCGATCATGGAATTGGGCACCTCGGCCAAGATGCTGTCCATCGTGCCGCTGATGGCGGGCGGTGGCATGTACGAAACCGGCGCTGGTGGCTCGGCTCCCAAGCACGTCCAGCAGCTGGTGGAGGAGAACCACCTGCGCTGGGACTCGCTCGGTGAGTTCCTGGCCTTGGCGGTGTCGCTGGAGGAACTGGGCATCAAGGCGGGTAACACCAAGGCGAAGATCCTGGCCAAGACACTGGATGCCGCCACCGGCAAGCTGCTCGACAACAACAAGAACCCATCGCCCAAGACCGGTCAGCTGGACAACCGCGGCAGCCAGTTCTACCTGGCCCTGTACTGGGCCCAGGAACTGGCGGCACAGAAGGACGATGCGGCGCTGGCAGCCAAGTTTGCCCCGTTGGCCAAGCAGTTGGCTGACAACGAGCAGACCATCGTGGCCGAGCTGGCTGCTGTGCAAGGCAAGCCGGTGGACATCGGCGGTTATTACAAGCCGGACTTCGCCAAGCTCGATGCCGTGATGCGTCCGAGCAAGACCTTGAACGCCGCGCTGGCCTCTGTGAAGGCCTAAGCCGCCTGCTGCCGGTCAAGGTCAACGCGACCGGCAGGCACCCAACCAAGAGGCGATCCGGACGCAAGTCCGGATCGCCTCTGTTTTTGGGGCTACCCGTGTTGCGACGCCGGGTGTTGCTTGGGCCTTGTGTCGGCTCTTACTTGCGACCTTCAAACAGTTGGCCGCCCAGTTTGGCCCCAGCCTTGATGCCGCGCTTGGCGAACCAGCCCTGATTCATCTCCAGCACGTAGCGCACCGGTTGGGCCGAGCAGTGCGAGTCGGTGGTTTGCGGCTTCATGTCCGCCAGATTGACGATGGTGCCGTCGTCGGCCACAAAGGCGGCCGTCAGCGGCAGCAAGGTGTTTTTCATCCAGAAGCATTGGCCGGCCGGCTGCTCGAACACGAACAGCATGCCCTCGTGCAGCGGCATGTCACGGCGGAACATCAGGCCGGTGGCACGCTGCTCGTGGGTATGCGCCACCTGGGCATCGATCCGGTACATGCCGACAGTCAGTTGGACGCGTGGCAGGTTCAGCTGGGGGGCGTCCTGTGCCAGTGCATGACCGGTCATGACCATGAGCAGAACGGCAAGGCTGTGTGCAAGAGACTTCATGGATGGCATTGAATCATGGGAAACAGTTGGGTGCGAGGGCATTGTCCTGCATTCTGGCCGGGGAGCCGGGCATGCATTTGGGACTAAACTTCGCGCATTGCACCCCGGGCGCCGATGCGGATGGCCCCGGGTCATCCTACAAAGACATGCGTTTGCATCAGAAAATGGAGAAGTGATTCCATGTACCAGCACATCCAGGTGCCCCCTGCGGGCCAGAAAATCACCGTCAATGCCGACATGTCGCTCAATGTGCCGGACCAGCCCATCATCCCGTACATTGAAGGCGACGGTACCGGCCTGGACATCACCCCGGTAATGCTGAAAGTGGTGGATGCCGCTGTGGCCAAGGCCTACGCTGGCCGCCGCCAGATCCACTGGATGGAGGTCTATGCCGGCGAGAAGTCGACCAAGATCTACGGCCCCGATGTCTGGCTGCCGCAGGAAACCCTGGACGTGGTGCGCGAGTATGTGGTGTCCATCAAGGGGCCGCTGACCACCCCGGTGGGCGGCGGCATCCGCTCGCTCAATGTGGCGCTGCGCCAGGAGCTGGACCTTTACGTCTGTCTGCGTCCGGTGCAGTACTTCAAGGGCGTGCCGTCGCCGGTCAAGGAGCCCGAAAAGACCAATATGGTGATCTTCCGCGAGAACTCGGAAGACATTTACGCTGGCATCGAATACGAAGCCCAGTCCGACAAGGCGAAGAAGCTGATCAAGTTCCTGATCGACGAGATGGGGGTGAAGAAAATCCGCTTCCCCGAGACCTCCGGCATCGGCATCAAGCCGGTGTCGATCGAGGGCACCGAGCGCCTGATGCGCAAGGCCATCCAGTACGCCATCGACAACGACAAGCCCAATGTGACCATCGTGCACAAGGGCAACATCATGAAGTTCACCGAGGGCGGCTTCCGCGATTGGGCCTACGCGCTGGCCCAGAAGGAGTTCGGCGCCGAGCTGATCGATGGCGGCCCGTGGTGCAAGTTCAAGAATCCGAAGACCGGCCGTGACATCGTCATCAAGGACGTCATCGCCGATGCCTTCCTGCAGCAGATCCTCTTGCGCCCGGCTGAGTACAGCGTGGTGGCCACGCTCAACCTGAATGGCGACTACATCTCCGATGCGCTGGCGGCCCAGGTCGGCGGCATCGGCATCGCCCCGGGCGCCAACCTGAGCGACACCGTGGCCATGTTCGAGGCGACCCACGGCACGGCGCCGAAGTACGCGGGCAAGGACTATGTGAACCCGGGCTCGGAAATCCTGTCGGCCGAGATGATGTTGCGCCACATGGGCTGGAAGGAAGCGGCGGACCTGATCATCCATTCGCTCGAGAAGTCCATTCTGAGCAAGAAGGTGACCTACGATTTCGCCCGCCTGATGGAGGGTGCGACCCAGGTGAGCTGTTCCGGCTTCGGCCAGGTGATGATCGACCACATGTAAGGCCCGGCTGGGCGGCAGCCCGTAACGGCCGTTTCGCAGACCCAACGATCAACCGCGCCCGGTATCCGCCGGGGGCGGTTTTTTTATGCTGCCCGGATTTTGTGGCTTGAATGCAGAAAAAACGTCACCAATTCACTTACAGGCAGCGAGCTGCAGGCGCGCTCGATAGAATGAATCCATGGCCACGAAATCACCCGTAACACCACCTGCGCCGCCGGTTCAGCAGCCGAGCCGGGATGACGGCGGCTCGGTCGTTCTGGAGCGGCGGACGCAGAAAGTCAAGCCGCCGCAGATGTACCAGGTCGTCATGCTCAATGACGACTACACCCCGATGGAGTTCGTGGTGGTCGTGATTCAGGAGTATTTCAACAAGGATCTGGAAACGGCGACGCAGATCATGCTCAAGATCCATCTGGACGGCAAAGGCGTCTGTGGCGTCTACACCAAGGATGTGGCAGCCACCAAGGTGGATCAGGTGCTGGAGGCGGCGAACAAGGCCGGGCATCCGCTGAAATGCGTCAGTGAACCGGTGGAGTAGCAACCGAAAAGTCATTCTTCTTTCACGTCCGGAACTGTTGGACGGTTGGGCGAATCGGATTAAAGTAAGTTTGTAAGCAAGGCAAAGGAAATCACATGATTGCCCAAGAATTGGAAGTCAGTTTGCACATGGCGTTTGTCGAAGCACGCCAGCAACGCCATGAGTTCATCACGGTGGAACATTTGCTTCTGGCCTTGCTCGATAACCCCAGCGCGGCTGAGGTGCTGCGCGCCTGTGCGGCCAATATCGACGATCTGCGCAAGTCGCTCTCCAACTTCATCAAGGACAACACACCGCAGGTGGCCGGTACCGACGACGTGGACACCCAGCCCACGCTGGGTTTCCCGCGCGTGATCCAGCGCGCCATCATGCATGTGCAGTCCACTGGCAGCGGCAAGAAGGAAGTCACCGGTGCCAATGTGCTGGTGGCGATCTTCGGCGAGAAGGATTCGCACGCTGTCTACTACCTGCACCAGCAGGGCGTCACGCGCCTGGATGTGGTCAATTTCATTGCCCACGGCATCAAGAAGAGCGATCAGCCCGAGCCCGGCAAGGCCGCCGGCGAAGGACCGGTCGAGGGCGAAGAGGGCGCTGGCAGCGAGAAGAACGAGAAGGCTTCGCCGCTGGAGCAGTACACCCAGAACCTGAACCAGGCGGCCAAGGATGGCAAGATCGATCCGCTGATCGGCCGCGAGTACGAGGTCGAGCGCGTGATCCAGATCCTGTGCCGTCGCCGCAAGAACAACCCGCTGCTGGTGGGCGAGGCCGGTGTCGGCAAGACCGCGATTGCCGAGGGCTTGGCTTGGCGCATTGTGCAGAAGGACGTGCCGGAGATCCTGGCCGAGGCCAATGTCTACTCGCTGGACATGGGGGCCTTGCTGGCCGGCACCAAATACCGTGGCGATTTCGAGCAGCGTCTGAAAGGCGTTCTCAAGTCGCTCAAGGACAAGCCGCACGCCATTCTGTTCATCGACGAGATCCATACCTTGATCGGTGCCGGTGCGGCCTCGGGCGGCACACTGGATGCGTCCAACCTGCTGAAGCCGGCGCTCTCCAGCGGCCAGCTCAAGTGCATCGGTGCGACCACCTTCACCGAATACCGTGGCATCTTCGAGAAAGATGCAGCGTTGTCACGCCGTTTCCAGAAGGTGGACGTGGTGGAGCCGACCGTGCCCGAGACCATCGAGATCCTCAAGGGCCTCAAGTCGCGCTTCGAAGAACACCACAACGTCAGGTACGCCAACGCCGCGCTGCAGGCCGCGGCCGAACTGTCGGCCAAGTACATCAACGACCGTCATCTGCCGGACAAGGCGATCGACGTGATCGACGAAGCGGGCGCCGCCCAGCGCATCCTCACGCCGTCCAAGCGCAAGAAGACCATCGGCAAGAACGAGATCGAGGACATTGTGGCCAAGATCGCGCGCATTCCGCCGGCCAATGTGTCCAACGACGACCGCAGCAAGCTGCAGACACTGGAGCGCGACCTCAAGAGCGTGGTGTTCGGGCAGGACAAGGCGCTGGAGGTTCTGGCCTCGGCCGTCAAGATGGCGCGCTCGGGCCTGGGCAAGCCAGACAAGCCGATCGGTTCCTTCCTGTTCAGCGGTCCCACCGGCGTCGGCAAGACCGAAGCCGCCAAGCAGCTGGCTTACATCATGGGCGTGGACCTGATCCGCTTCGACATGTCGGAGTACATGGAGCGCCATGCGGTCAGCCGTCTGATCGGCGCGCCTCCGGGTTACGTCGGTTTCGACCAAGGGGGCCTGCTGACCGAGGCCATCACCAAGAAGCCGCACGCGGTGCTGCTGCTCGACGAGATCGAGAAGGCTCACCCCGACATCTTCAACGTGCTGCTGCAGGTCATGGACCACGGCACGCTGACCGACAACAACGGGCGCAAGGCCGACTTCCGCAATGTCATCATCATCATGACGACCAATGCGGGAGCCGAGACCATGAACAAGGCGACCATCGGTTTCACCAACCCGCGCCAGGCCGGCGACGAGATGGGTGACATCAAGCGCCTGTTCACACCGGAGTTCCGCAACCGGCTGGACGCGATCGTGAACTTCAAGGCGCTGGACGAGCAGGTCATCCTGCGCGTGGTCGACAAGTTCCTGCTGCAGCTGGAGACCCAACTGGCCGAGAAGAAGGTCGATGTCACCTTTACCGACAAGCTGCGCAAGCATTTGGCGAAAAAGGGCTTCGATCCGCTCATGGGCGCCCGTCCTATGCAGCGCCTGATCCAGGACACGATTCGCCGTGCGCTGGCAGACGAATTGCTGTTCGGTCGCCTGACCGAGGGCGGCCGTCTGACGGTGGACCTGGACGACCGTGACGAGAGCAAGACCGAGGTTCTGCTCGACATCCAGCCTTTGCCGAAGAAAGAAGGCAAGGCCAAGCCGGAAGAGGCCACTGCCGACTGATTCCAGGCTGGTGGGTCAATAAAAAA
>NZ_BCWP01000026.1 GCF_001592265.1 Curvibacter delicatus NBRC 14919
TCTGTTTTTTCATGTCGCGAGCTCCTTAACGCTTGATGGCCGGGGCGATCGATTCAGCGCCCTTGGCGTTGACGCCCATGTAGGTGCCCAAGGCGATGGTGGCATCACTGCCGAACAGCGGGTAGGGGAAACGCTGCTGGCGGTAGCAGTCGTTCAGACGCAATTGCATGCTCCACATCTGGCCGTTGGAAACGCGGTAGGCAGGCCAGGCGGCAAAGCCGGCGCCGTCACCCGGGTTCTTGGTCAGGTTGGGCAGGTCCTGCAGGCGAATGCGCTTGCCGTCTTCGCCGTGGCAGGTGGCACAGGCAAAGTCGTGCGAACCACCGCGCATGAAGAACAGACGCTTGCCCACTTCATACATGGTCTTTTCTGCCACGTGACTGTTGGGAAGGTTGAACTTCATGCCGCGCGATTCGGCGGCAATCCAGGTGGCCAGCGCGGTCACGTTGTTCTGCTCGCCCTTGCCGTACGGCGTCTTGGCGATGTCGGCAGCGTTGAACCCCTGCAGGGTTTCCATGCAGGTCAGCAGGCGAGACTCCAGGTCCTGCACCTTGTTGGTGTCGGCAAAGTAGCGCGGCAATTCGACAAACGCGCCCTTGACCACGCCCGGGCCCTTGCCGAGGTCGCATTGTTCCAATGAAGCGTTTTTGGGGCCGCGTTTTTGCCTCCAGAGGTCTTCCCCCTTGGCCTCAAACAACTCGGCCGGATTGCCGTCTTGCAGCATGGCGCGGTATTCGGCAATACCGTCGGAGGCGGATTTTTGCGCCATTGCGCTACACGCCACGACGACGGTTCCAATGGCCAGAGCCAAACGTTTCATCATTGTCACCTCGACTAGTTATTGGGAAGAAACAGAGAATGGAGAAGGGCCACCCCTCCTCCATCTTTCACGAAACAACCTGCGATCAGGACACCGTGGCTTCGTCGGTACGGCTGTCGCCCTTGTTGTCTTTCCAGTTCACGCTGATCTTGTCACCGGCCTTGGCGCCCTTGACCACGAACTGCAGGAACGGGTTCTTCGATACGGCGGGACCCCATTCGGCGGTCATCACGACCTTGCCATTGAGGGAAGCTGTCACGTCCTGGATGTACCAGGCCGGAACGATCTTGCCAGCCGAATCCTTGCGTTGGCCGGATTCCATTTCGTGGCTCATGAGAACGCGAACAGTGGCCTTGTCGCCAGAAGCTTGGGCGCGAATGCGCATCGGATCTGCCATTTTTAACTCCTAAATCTTTACTGAATCTTGGGAAGGGTTGCTGCCGGATTAACCGCCACAGCCGCCGAGCGTGACCTTGACTTCCTTCTTGGCATAGAAGGCCTTGCCGTCGGCCATGATGGCCACGGCATACACGTCAGAGGACTGGCCCATCTTGGCGCGCGTGGCAAAGCTGGCTTCCACGCTGTCGGTCACGTTGAACATGGCCACCAGGGCAGACGGGTTCTTCTCGACCAGAATCAGGACCTTCTTGGCAGCCAGCGTGGTGCTGGCTGTCAGCGGGACCACGGCACCGTTTTCAGCGATGTCCGGACCACCCACGGTCACGTCCTTGCTTTCCACCGGGGCGGCTGCGCCCAGTGCCTTGGCCACGTCAGCCAGGGACTTGGCTTCAAAAGCCACTTTTTCGTAAGCCAGTGCGTGCTGGGGGAACAGACCGGTGCCGGCCAACAGGCCCGCCACGACGGCGCTTTGCTTGAGTGTCTCGCGACGAGTTTGCATGCGAATCTCCTTGGTTAAGTCCATGCTAATGAAAAAACGTATCTGTTGATATGGGTACTAATGCTTATTTTCCCGCAGCACCGGATGCCAACCATGCGGCGATGGTCTTTGCCTCGGCTTCGCTCAAGGTCTGGGGCGGCATGGGGATCGGCCCCCAGACGCCGGAACCACCCGACTTGATCTTGCCGGCCAGGTAGTCTGCCTTGCCGGCGTGCTTCTTGGCAATGTCCTGGAAACTCGGGCCGACCAGCTTGCTGTTCATGGCATGGCAGGCGGTGCAGCTGTTCTTCTGCAGCAGTGCCTGGGCCGCCTTGTTGTCGGCACCGGCCGCATCGGCCTTGACAACAGGTTTGGCCGGGGCAGCAGGTGCAGCAGCGCCGGGCTTGCCTTCCGGACGTGTCGTATCCACGCCGTGCTGGGCACCGACCATGCGGTTCTGCTCCGCCAGATTGCCGTGGGCATTGCGTGCATAGTCAGGCAGGAACGAGGCCACCTTGGCTTCCGGCACGCAGTCTTTCATGCAAGCCACGTTCTTGGTATCCGGCTTGGCGCCCTTGCCGAATTCCTTACCCGGCCACATGGCGTGGTTGGTCGTCATGCCATTGCGATTCGGCATGCGCTTCTGGACTTCGGCAATGTTCTTGTCGGACAGCACGAAGTCGTCCGGCACGATGCCGCCGAGGTTCAAGAGGAAGGCCGTCACCGCATACACCTCTTCCGTGCTCAGCGACTTGGGCGCCGTCCAGGGCATGGCGCGGTTGATGTAGTCCCACAGCGTGGAAACGGTGGGCACCTTCATCAGTGTGGTGCGTCCCGGGAAGGACGTGTCGGTCAGCTTGGCCACGCGGCCGGTCTTGATGTCCTCGGCCGTGATGCCGCCGACCAGCGGGCTGAACACTTCGCCCGATTCGCCAAAGATGCCGTGGCAATGGGCGCACTTGCCTTCCCACACATCCTGGCCCTTGGCGACACTGCCGGAACCTGCCGGCAGGCCCTTGAAGTCGGGACGCACGTCGATATCCCATGCGGCCACTTCCTTCGGCGTGGCATCGCGGCCGACACCCGGGTACTTGCTGGCGCCCTGTGCGCCTGCCAGGCCAGCAACGGCGAGCAAGGCAGCGGCCAGCACTGCTTTACGAAACCTGAACATTTTTCACCTCACCGCTTTCCTGCACCAGCCAGGACTGGATGGCATTGTTGTGATAGATCGAGCGCGTGCCGCGAACTGCGCGCAATTGCTTGTAGGTGGGCTGCACATAGCCCGTGTCATCCATGGCACGGCTCTGGATGATGGCCGGCTTGCCATCCCAGACCCAGTCCAGGTTGAAACGCGTCAGCGCCTTGTTCTGCACCGGGCCTTCCAGCCGTGCGGTACGCCAGTTGCGGCCTCCGTCGACGGACACGTCGACGCGCTTGACCTTGCCGCGGCCCGACCAGGCCAGGCCGGTGATGTTGTAGAAGCCCTTGTCCAGCAGCACCTGCCCGCCGGACGGCGTGGTCACCACGCTCTTGCACTCCTGGATGCTGGTGTACTGGCGGTGCAGGCCGCTGGGCTGCAGGTCCACATAATGGACGGCCTCGTCCTTGGCGGCGTAGGGCATGTCGCCCACCTCGATGCGGCGCAGGTACTTGACCCAGCTCACACCTTGCACGCCCGGCACGATCAGACGCAGCGGGTAGCCCTGCTCGGGGCGCAGCATCTCGCCGTTCTGGCCATAGGCCACGAACACTTCGCCCGACTTGATCAGTTCCATCGGGATGGTGCGGGTCATGGACGATCCGTCAGCGCCCTCGGCCAGCACGAACTTGCCGTTCTTCAGATCCGCACCGGCCAGCTCCAGCAGCGTGATCAGCGGCACGCCGGTGAACTCGCTGCACGACACCATGCCGTGCGTGTACTGCACGGTCGGCACCGCCACATTGCCCCATTCCACCGCCGTGTTGGCGCCACACTCGATGAAGTGGATGCGCGAGACGGATGGCAGACGCATGATCTCGTCCATGGTGAAGACCTTGTTGGACTTGACCATGCCGTTGATCATCAGACGGTGTTTGGAGGGATCAATGTCCCACCAGCCCTGGTGGTGACGCTCGAAATGCAGGCCGCTGGGTGTGATGATGCCGAACAGCGACTGCAGCGGCGCAAACGACACCGAAGCCTGCGTGGTCTGGGTCAGACCCGGGCTCTGGCGGCGCTGCACATTGGCTTCGAACTTGGAGGGTTTGCCATAACCGCCATCTGCCGCCACGCCCTGTCCCAGACCCTTGCTGTGCTCGGGCAGGTTCAGGATGTTGGGGTCGCCACCTTCGGTCGGCACCGGATTGCCCTGCGCCAGGGCGGCAGGCACTGCAGCGCCGGCTGCCGCAGCAGCAAAGGCGTTGCGGATGAAATCACGGCGGCCATGCTTGGCTTGCGCAAAGACGGTCTTGATCCCGTCCTTGTCCAAAAAATTCTCGGGCGCCTTTCGGATCCTGCCCGAGCTCACATCTTCTTGCATCACACACTCCTTCAATGAGTTGCTATCCATCGCTCATCTCTTCTGCCCGGATCACGCACCGGTTTCACGGCTTCTCGTGACCCACTGTCTGATCAAGGCCAATCTGCGAACAGACCGCCTTGCACACCCGCACCACCGACTCGTCGCCGATGCGGTAATACACCTGCACCCCATGGCGTCGCCTGGCGACGACACCTGCCCGGTACAGCACGTTCAAGTGCTGCGACATATTGGGCTGAGACACCGCGATGTCATGGAGCAATTGAGAGACGTTCTTCTCGCCATCACACAACGCACCGATGATGCGCAGCCGGATCGGCGTTGAAAGAACCCCAAACAGCTCGGCCGCACCGTCAAAGTCCGACATCGACGCTTCCTGGGGAATATCGCCTTTCATTTGCTAAATCATAATATTCACATGTACGAATATAAAGGCTAAACGCAATGCATAACCAAGGGTTTATACCTATCCCGACTTTTTTGATCGGTTGGTTTTACTTTGTGAAATGGTAGTGATCCCGATTCAGTACCGCAGCCATGGCGGACACTTCCTCAGGAAACAACGCCAGATTGAGTTCGGTATTGCATCGTTCCACCATGCTGCGCAAGGAACCGGCAGAATTGATACGGCCAGCCGGTCGGTAGATGGCGCTCCCGTCACCACCCACTTTCTGCTGGTGACAAGCGGCGCACTTGTTTTCCGCGATGAGCTTTTCCCCCAGCTTCAAATCCGCCCCGTGAAACAGGTCGGGCGTTCCGCCGCTCGCGGAAGTGACCACCACCATGAGGAATAAAACCAGTTTTCGCATGTTTTTGAGGTTAGCCAATGCCGAACAACAGCGCAACACATGGAAACCCTCTGCCCACGCTGGGCCACCAGAGAACAATCTGGCACACTTCAGCCAGATCAACCCTGAAGTCGCTATCCCCATGGCAAGCAAGAGCACAGACAACAGCGGTGTCTCGCAAACACCGGCTTCACTTTACCGCGCCGACCACCAGAAAGACGTGGTCAACCGACTACGCCGCATCGAAGGCCAGGTGCGCGGCCTGGTCGAGATGATCCAGGCTGGCCGCTCCTGCGAGGATGTAGCCCTGCAGATGTCAGCTGCACGCAAGGCGATGGACAAGGCCTTCTACCGGATGATGGCCTGCTCCGTCATCGAGGCGATCTCCGATGCCGAGAACGATGCCGAAGCCATTGTCGAGGTCGAACGCTCGACCAAGCTGCTCGAAAAATTCGGCTGAGCAGCGGTCGCATCCACACTGACGGACTGACATCAAATCGGGCTTTCTTCTCGCCGTTGTTGCGCCAACAGCTATTATTTCAATAGCATTGAAAAGTCAGCGATAACGCGGTCAGGACCACAGGCCTCAATCGGCTGCCCCATGTTGTAGCCATAGGGCAAGACCCAGACCGGCACGCCCGCATTGCGCGCAGCGGCCACATCGATCGACGAATCCCCCACGAACAAGGCCCGCTCGGCCGCCACCTGGAACTGCGCCAGGCAGCTGAGGATTCCGGCCGGATCGGGCTTCTTGGTCGGCAGGCTGTCGCCGCTGACGACCTGATCGAACAAGGGCTGCAACGCGTGTGCGGCCAGTACGCGTTGGGTATACCGCGCTTCCTTGTTGGTCACCACGGCCAGGCGCACACCCTGCTGCCGCAGCTGCTGCAGCGTTTCGCGCACCTGCGGGTAGAGCTGGCTGCGCGCGCCGCAGCGCCGCTCGTAGTGAACCGCAAATTCCGCCATCACGTGGGGCAAGGTGTCGCTGGCACGCACGGCCTCGACCGTCATCTGCTGCACAAAAGCCAGCGCCTGGATCAGCAACTCGCGCGTCCCGAGACCAATCCAGCGGTCGACGCTGTCTTGCGCCACTTCGGAATAGCCGAAATGCTTCAGTGTGTCATTGACCGCATCAGCAATCTCAGCGGCGGTTTCGATCAGCGTGCCATCGAGGTCGAACATGACCAGATCGAAGGCTCGAGAGGGGAGCGTACTCATGGATTCAATACAAAAGAAAACAGGACCAGACCGGCAAGGTTACACGGCTGTGGCAAGCAGCCTCGAAGCACTCCGCCGATGCAGCGCGCCGACGGCGCTGAAAAAGCCCGCCTCACCCCACGCCCAGAGCCCGCTTGCGCCGCTCCATCATGCGCCAGACGAAGGGCGTGAAAATCAACTGCATGGCCAGTTCCATCTTGCCGCCTGGCACGACGATGGTGTTGGCACGCGACATGAAGCTGTCGTGAATCATGTTCAGCAGGTACTGGAAGTCGATGCCTTTCGGGCTGGCGAAACGGATCACCACCATGCTCTCGTCGGCCGACGGGATGTCGCGCGCGATGAAGGGGTTGGAGGTGTCCACCATCGGCACACGCTGGAAATTCACATGGGTGTGGGCAAACTGCGGCACGATGTAGTTCACGTAGTCAGGCATGCGGCGCAGGATGGTGTCGGTCACGGCCTCGGTGCTGTAGCCGCGCTGGTGCTGGTCGCGCCAGAGCTTCTGGATCCACTCCAGGTTGATCACCGGCACCACGCCAACCAGCAAATCCGGATGCTGCGCAATGTTGTGCTCCGGCGTGACCAGGGCACCATGCAGGCCCTCGTAGAACAGCATGTCGGTGTCGGGCGGCAGGTCCTCCCAGGCGGTGAACGTACCGGGAGCCTGCTGGTAAGGCGCCGCTTCCTCGTCGTTGTGCAGGTACTTGCGCGCCCGCCCCTGGCCCGATTGGGCATACGTGCGAAACAGGGTTTCCAGCTCGCCGAACAGGTTGTTGTCTGCGCCAAAATGGCTGAAGTGCTTGTTGCCGGCCTGCTCGGCCTCGGCCGCCTTGCGCTTCATTTCCTGGCGGTTGTAGCGGTGAAAGCTGTCGCCCTCGACGATGGCGGCCTTGACGCCTTCGCGACGGAAGATATTGGCGAAGGTACGCGTTACCGTGGACGTGCCGGCACCGGACGAACCGGTGATGGCGATGATGGGGTGGCGTTCAGACACGAAGGTCTCCTGAAACTAAAAATTCTTTGATTGCTGTATGCAGCGCAACGCTGGTACGCCAGCCCCGCGTCGCAGGACACCGCGGAGCCGGCTCCGCCGGGCCGCTGGTGTCGTCCCCCTCGAGGGGGAAGGGCCCGCAGGGCACTCAGGGGGACTTTCTCTCATACCCTGAACAGCCCGCGTTCAGCAAACAGGGGATTATCAAACTCCCTCTTGACCGGCTCGGTGTGGTAACGCTCGATGCGCTCGACCTCGTTCTTGGAACCAAACACCAGGCCGATGCGTTGGTGCAGCGATGTGGGTTGCACCGCCAGCATCGCCTGGCGCCCGGTGCTGGCGCGGCCGCCGGCCTGCTCCATGATGAACCCCACCGGATTGGCCTCGTACAGCAGGCGCAGACGCCCGGGTTTGGCCGGATCCTTGGTATCGCGCGGGTACATGAAGACGCCGCCGCGCATGAGGATGCGGTGCGCCTCGGCGACCATGGACGCGATCCAGCGCATGTTGAAGTCCTTACCCCGGGGACCGGTCCGACCGGCCAGGCATTCGTCTACATAGCGCTTGATGGGTGGTTCCCAGAAGCGGCTGTTGGAAGCGTTGATGGCAAATTCCTGCGTGTCGGCCGGGATCTGCATTTTGGGGTGGGTCAGCATGAACTCGCCCAGGTTCGGGTCGAGCGTGAAGCCGTTGACGCCATTGCCCACGGTCAGCACCAGCATGGTGGTCGGACCGTAAAGCGCATAGCCGGCCGCCACCTGCTGGGTACCCGGCTGCAGGAAGTCGGCCTCGGTCACATCGCGGCCTGAAGCCACCACCGCCTGCGGCGCCCGCAGGATCGAGAAAATGCTGCCGACCGACACATTGACATCGATGTTGCCGGAGCCATCGAGCGGATCGAACACCAGCAGGTACTTGCCACGCGGGTTTGGTGTCGGAATCTGATACGGCAGCGCCAGTTCTTCGGAGGCCATGCCCGCCAGATAACCACCGAGTTCGTTCAGGCGGATGAACACTTCGTTGCTGTGCACATCGAGTTTCTTCTGCATCTCACCCTGCACATGCACGGCACTGCCAAACGCCTCGTCGTGCTCGCCCAGCATGCCCCCCAAGGCGCCAAACGAGACGGCGCGCGCAATCGCCTTGCAGGCCATGGCCACGTCGAGGATCAGCGCATTGAAATCGCCGCGGGCATCAGGAAAGCGGCGACGTTCCTCGATCAGGAATTGCGTCAGGGTGGCGCGTTTGGACAGGGGCATGCTCTGCTTACTCCACGCTCAGCAGCCGCTCGCCGGCCCAGTGGGCGGTGTGCCACAAGGCCAGATCGGCAAACCGGGTCTCGCCCAGGTCCGGCAGCACGTGCAGCGCACGGCTGAAATCATGGTGCTGCGTGTACTGGGTGGGTGTGATGACAGTGGCCAGGCCAGCCAGTGTGGCCGCCTTCAAGCCGTTGCCCGAATCCTCGAAGGCCAGGCAATCACTGGCATCGAGCTTCAGCGCTTCCAGCATCTGCAGATAGACCTGCGGATGCGGCTTCTTGATGGGTGCACTTGACGCATCGCCAATGGCCGAGAAGTTGTGGCGCCAGGCCGGCCCCATGGCCTGGCGCAGCAGAGCCGAAATATTGACCGGCGAGGTGGTGGTGGCAATCGCCAGTTGCAGACCCTGCTCCAGCGCTTCGTCGATCAACGCCAGCACGCCGGGGCGCAAGGCCACTTCCCCGCTGGCAATGGCCGCCTCGTAGTGGGCGGTCTTGAGTTCATGGATGCGGGCAATCGTCTCTTGCACCGCTTCGCCACGGAGCGCCTTGACGCCCGGATTGACCTGCTTCCAGTAGTGCAGGATGCGCTCTTTCCCACCGGAGATCTCGAGCAGCTCGGTGTAGAGCGCCTCATCCCAATGCCAGCCCAGCCCCAGCTCTGCAAAGGCATGGTTGAACGCCGCACAGTGGGCGCTCTCCGTATCGGCAAGGGTGCCATCCACATCAAAAATCAGGGCGCGCAACATAAGCGACTCCTCACAAGGGAATGTACTGAGAGCATCACCATCCATCCGACAGATGCATGATGGCCAGTTCAATGTATTCCCCTTGATACATAATCTCAAATCACATTTGTTAAATTAATCATCAGTCTTATCTGATTCGACCAACCTCATGCGCAATTACACCCTCAAGCAATTGCAGACCTTTATCGAGGTGGCACGCGAAAAATCGGTCTCCAAGGCCGCCGAACGCCTGTTTGTCACACAGCCGGCCGTCTCGATGCAGATTCGCCAATTGGAGGAGGCTTTCGGCCTGTCGTTGATCGAGCCCGTCGGACGCAACATCCAGCTCACCCACGCCGGCCACGAATTCCTGTCGCATGCCATTGCGGCTGTCTCGCGGCTCAAGGACCTGGAAGCCAGCATGGCCGAGCATGTTGGCATGAAAAAAGGCCGCATCGACCTGGCCGTGGTCAGCACCGCCAAGTACTTCGTGCCCATGCTGCTGGTGCGTTTCGCCCAGTTGCTGCCGGGCATCGAGGTCAAACTGCGCATCGACAACCGGGAAAACATCCTGGGCATGCTGTCGCGCAGTGAAATCGACCTGGTCATCATGGGCCGTGCGCCCAACACGCTCGATTGTGAAGCCACCCCCTTTGCCACCAACCCGCTGGGCATCGTCTGCGCCCCCGACCATCCGCTGGCGCGCCGCAAGCGGCTCTCCATCGACACCATCAAGGACTATGGATTCGTGGTGCGCGAGCAAGGCTCGGGCACGCGTGCTGCCATGGAGCGGCTCTTTGCCCAGCATGACCTGCCGCTCAAGGTCGTGATGGAAATGCCCAGCAACGAGACTATCAAGCAGGCGGTGATGGCCGGGATGGGCCTGAGTTTCCTGTCGCTGCGTACTGTGCGTCACGAACTGGCCGGCGGCCATATTGCACTGGTGGACATCGGCGGCATGCCCATCATGGGCAAGTGGTACGTCACCCATCTGACGCAGAAAAAGCTCTCACCGGCAGCCAGATCCTTCAAGGAATTCCTGATCGAGCAAGGCGGTCCCTTGATCGACTCCTGGGCCTGAGCCTTATGCATAAGTAGATTCTGATTTTTTACGGCCGTAAAAATGAATATTACTTATGCCTCCATCTTTCTATAGTCAGCCCCATGACCCGATGGACTGCCCGCCATGGCACCCGCTGGCGGGCAACACAGCTGCACAGGAGAACCCGAGATGGACCAGTCCAAGCGCTACGCCGACCTCAGCCTCAAGGAAGCCGAACTCATCCAGGGTGGCCAGCACATTCTTGCGGCCTACAAGATGAAACCCAAATCGGGCCACGGTTATCTGGAAGCCGCAGCCCACTTTGCGGCTGAATCATCGACCGGGACCAACGTCGAGGTCAGCACCACCGATGACTTCACACGCGGCGTCGATGCGCTGGTCTACCTGATTGACGAGGCGCGCGAGGAAATGCGCATCGCCTATCCACTCGACCTGTTCGACCGCAACATCACCGACGGTCGCATGATGATCGTGTCCTTCCTGACGCTGGCCATCGGCAACAACCAGGGCATGGGCGACATCGAATACGCCAAGATGTACGACTTCCATGTTCCGCGGCGCGCCATCGAGCTGTTCGACGGCCCCGCCAAGGACATCAGCGACCTGTGGCGTCTGCTGGGTCGCCCGGTTAAGGACGGCGGCTACATTGCCGGCACCATCATCAAACCCAAGCTCGGCTTGCGCCCCGAGCCGTTCGCGCAGGCGGCGTATGAGTTCTGGCTCGGCGGCGACTTCATCAAGAACGACGAGCCGCAAGGCAACCAGGTCTTCGCGCCGATGAAGAAGGTCATGCCCTTGCTGTACGACGCCATGAAGCGCGCCATGGATGAAACGGGTGAAGCCAAGATCTTCTCCGCCAACATCACGGCCGATGACCATTTCGAGATGATCGCGCGCGGAGAGTACATCCTGGAGACCTTCGGCCCCGACGCCGACAAGATCGCCTTCCTGGTTGACGGCTACGTCGGCGGCCCAGGCATGGTCACCACCGCACGCCGCTGCTTTGCCAACCAGTACCTGCACTACCACCGCGCCGGCCACGGTGCCGTGACCTCGCCACAGTCCAAGCGCGGCTACACCGCCTATGTGCTGGCCAAGATGAGCCGCCTGCAGGGTGCTTCGGGCATCCACGTCGGCACCATGGGCTACGGCAAGATGGAGGGGGAGAAGGATGACCGCGCCATCGCCTACATCATTGAGCGCGACAGCTACACCGGCCCGGCCTACCATCAGGAGTGGTACGGCATGAAGCCCACCACGCCCATCATCTCGGGCGGCATGAATGCGCTGCGCCTGCCGGGCTTCTTCGAGAACCTGGGCCACGGCAACGTGCTCAACACCGCCGGTGGCGGCGCCTATGGCCATATGGACTCGCCTGCGGCCGGTGCCCGCTCGCTGCGCCAGGCCTACGAATGCTGGAAAAGCGGCGCGGATCCGATCGCCTACGCCCGCGAGCACCATGAATTCGCGCGTGCCTTCGAATCCTTCCCCGGCGACGCCGACAAGCTCTACCCTGGCTGGCGTGAACGGCTCGGTATTCGCCAGTAAGCCCTCCCGGCACGTTCATTGGCATCAAGGTTTGCGGACAGCCCGCGACGCGTCAGGCCGCTTCCTGCAACCGCTCGGGTTCGCGCAGATGGTAGATGCGGCCGAGTTTGTCCAGGGGTTCGATCACTTCCTCGCGTACCAGACGGCTGACTTCGCGGCTCACAGTCTCGAGCTGAAGGTCGAGCATGGCCCCCATGTCATCACGCGCAAACAGCGTGACGGTGCGCCCGTCGGCCGGGCTGCGCATCTTCAGAATGAAATTCGAAACCCGTTGCCGCGCAGTACCGAAATTGAGATCGGCCAACCAGTCATCCGCATCCTTCAATGCCTGCTGCCACTTCTGCATCAGTCGCAGGTGCAGGCGCGGGCTGCTGGCGCCCAGGGTATGGATCACTTCCAGCGGAATGCGGCACACTGAAACGTCGGTCAGCGCCACGGCTTCGCTGTCGTATTGGGAGCCGCCCAGTGCCTCCAGGCCGGCGACATCCCCGGGACGCAACACACGCACAATGCGCTGGCGACCATCGGCCGTCACGCGCACCAGCTTGATCATGCCGGTGCGCAAGGTGAAGATGCCGGCGGCGCGGTTACCTTCGGCATAGAGGGTCGCCCCCTGACGGAATTCCAGGTCGTCGATCGGCGCGTGGATCATGCCGAAATCCTGCTCGTTGAGGTCGGCGAACAGCACCATGTCACGGATGCCGCAATTGCGGCAATCCGAGGTGCCGCGCCAGGCGGAGTCTGTCTTGATCGGAATCATGTTGGCTCGAAACGGAACGCGTCTGGCGTCATACCCCCAAGTGTATAGTGAGCCGTTCAACGCCGTGCGGCGCTCGGTCTTTACCACTCATCATCCTTCCGGCAAACCCGCTTCCCGGTTCCAACCCATCACGCCTGCCGCGCAAACGCTAATATCGGTGCCATGAATCCTCAGCGCAGACTCCTGCTCGCCACCGCCACACAACTCTCAGCTGCGGCCACCCTGTTCCAGGCCGGCACCGCACTGGCCCAGGCTGGCGGCGCCTCTCTCCCGTCCAGTGCGGCCACGGAAGCCAAAGCGCCCCCTCTGCCAGCACCGGGCACCCTGCTGCCTCTGCCCGAGGTCCCGCTGCTGGACGGCACCGTCTTTCGCCCAGACCAGGCCGAAGGCCAGGTGCTGGTGATCTACTGGTGGGCCAGCACCTGCCCGTTTTGCGCCCAGCAAAGTCCTGAAATACAGAAACTCTGGCTCAGCCAGCGCGACAAAGGCCCTCGCCGTCTGCAACTGCTGACGCTGTCGATCGACCGCACGCGCGAGGAGGCACTGGCTTATCTGCAGAAAAAGGGCTATACCTTCCCGACCGGCTTCGTGACACCGGCCATCCAGCGCGTGCTACCGAAACCCAAAGGCCTGCCCATCACCCTGGTGCGCGGCCGCGATGGCAAACTGCTGCAGTCTGAAAAGGGACAGATGTTCCCGGAAGACGTGGAACTTCTGACACGCTGGGTATAAGAACAAACGCCGAAGAGGAGACTGTATGGGTGCTTCACTGGACGGCAAGCTTGTCGTCGCCATTTCATCGCGCGCCCTGTTCGACTTCGAGGAAGAGAACAAGGTGTTCGAACAGGGCAACGGTCCCCACAAGGACCGTGCCTACATGAAACTGCAGCTCGACAAACTGGAAGAACCCGCCAAGCCAGGCGTGGCTTTTTCCATGGTGCGCAAGCTGCTGGCCTTCAACGACGCCAGCACGCAGCGCGTGGAAGTGGTCATCCTCTCGCGCAACGACCCGGTCTCGGGCATGCGCGTCTTTCGCTCGGCCCAGCATTACGGCCTGCCGATCGAGCGCGGCAGCTTCACGCGCGGCCAGTCCCCCTGGCGCTACCTCAAGCCGCTGCACGCCAACCTGTTCCTCTCCACCCACCTGAGCGATGTGCGCGCCGCACTCGATGCCGGCGTACCGGCGGCACAGGTCTACCCGCAATCCGCGCTCGCCAGCGACGCGCATCCGCACGAAGTTCGGATTGCCTTCGACGGCGATGCGGTGCTCTTCAGTGATGAGGCCGAGCGCGTATTCCAGGCCCAGGGGCTGAGCGCCTTCCAGAAGCATGAACGCGACAAGGCGCTGCAGCCGCTGTCGGCCGGCCCCTTCAAGCCCCTGCTGGCCGCGCTGCACCGGCTGCAACAGGAAGGCACGCCCAACATGCGCATCCGCACTGCCCTGGTCACCGCGCGCAGCGCACCGGCACACGAGCGCGCCATCCGCACGCTGATGGAATGGAACATCGAGATCGATGAAGCCATGTTCCTCGGCGGCCTGCCCAAGGGCGAATTCCTGCGCGAGTTCGAACCCGACTTCTTCTTTGACGACCAGACTGGCCACATCGAGTCTGCGTCGCAACATGTGCCTTCAGGCCACGTCGCCAGTGGCGTCGCCAACGCCTGACCCGCCCAAGAGATCATCATGTCACTGACCAGCAAACTGGCCGACTTCAAAGCTTTCATCCGCAACGCCTGGGCCCTGGCCGTGCCCTACTTCCAGTCGGAAGAGAAATGGAAGGCACGCGGCCTGCTCGCCGCCATCATTGCGCTCAACCTCGGCTTCGTCTACACCCTGGTGCTGTTCAACGAGTGGAACCGCTTCTTCTACGACGCACTGCAGGATAAGAACTACCCGGTCTTCCTGGAACAACTGCTGCGCTACACGGTGCTGGCTTTCATCTACATCGTCATCGCGGTCTACCGTTTCTACCTGACCCAGCAGCTGGAAATGCGTTGGCGCGCCTGGATGACGCGCCACTATCTGCAACGCTGGCTGGACAACCAGGTCTATTACCACCTGGAGCTCACACGCTACGCTGCGCTGGCAGCCGACCAGTCGCCCGACAACCCGGACCAGCGCATCCAGGAAGACCTGAAGCTGTTCACCACCAGCACCGTCGGCTTGAGCATGGGCCTGCTCAACGCACTGGTCACGCTGCTGAGCTTTGTCGGCATCCTCTGGTCACTCAGCGGTGCTTTCAGCTTTTCGTTCAACGGCACTGAATTCGTCATTCCCGGCTTCATGCTGTGGGTGGCAATCCTCTACTGCATTGCCGGCAGCGTGATCACCCACTACGTCGGACGCCCCCTGATCTCGCTGAACTACCAGCAACAACGGCGCGAAGCCGATTTCCGCCACAACCTGGTCCGCGTGCGTGAATACAGCGAAGCCATTGCGCTGGATCGCGGCGAGAAGGTCGAGCTGAAACAGCTTGACCTGCGCTTCAGCCATGTACTGGCCAACTACCTGCAACTGATCGACGCGCAAAAGCGTCTGACCATGTTCACCGCCACCTTCGGCCAGGCCTCGACCGTGTTCCCCTTCATCGTGGCGGCACCGCGTTTTTTCAGCGGCGCCATCCAGCTCGGCACCATGATGCAGATCGCTTCTGCTTTCGGCCGCGTGCAGGATTCGCTCTCCTGGTTCATCGACAACTATGACAGTCTGGCCAGCTGGCGTGCCACCACCGATCGCCTGACCCATTTCGAGGCGGCCATCCAGGTTGCCAACCAGAAAGCCGACCTGCAACTCCAACGCACCGGCGCCACGAACAGTTCAGGCGTGACGGCCAGCGACCTGTCGCTCGACCTGCCCACCGGCAGCCGCCTGCTGGCGCATACGCAGCTGAATGCCCAGCCGGGCGACAGCGTGCTGCTCAGCGGCCCCTCCGGCAGCGGCAAGTCCACCCTGTTCCGCGCCCTGGCCGGCATCTGGCCGCTGGCCTCGGGCAAGGTGATGCTGCCGGAATCGAGCATGTTCATTCCGCAACACCCCTACTTTCCGAATGCACGTCTGCGCGATGCGCTGGCCTACCCGGAACCCGCCGAGAGCTACGACGAGGAAACCCTCAAGCAGGCCTTGCGTGATGCGCTGTTGCCACACCTGGTGGACCAGCTTGATGTGGTGGATGCCTGGGGCCAGAAACTCTCGGGCGGAGAGCAGCAGCGCCTGGCACTGGCACGTGTATTCCTCAAGAAACCGTCCTGGATCTTCGCCGACGAAGCCACCAGCGCGCTGGATGAAGAAGCAGAAAAAGCCTTGTACAAACGGCTGCTGGACCTTGTCAAAGAAGGGAAAGGCGCTCTCATTTCGATAGCACACCGGCACACGGTGGCGACCTACCACAGTCGCACCTGGCAACTGGAAAAGCGCATCGACGAGGACGTGGCGCTGTTTCAGCTGAGACAGACATAACTCCCCCAGGCTTCGCTCCCTTCGTTTGCTACGCCACCCCCCTCAAGAGGGGGCAACGCCAGTGGCCCGGCCAAGCCGGTTCCACGGCGTTCCGGGGTCTGATGCCTTCTATCGCCAGGGCTCTGGCGCTAATTCGGCACTTCGGCTTTGTAACGCTCCCAGCCGCGCGCGCGCAGTTCGCAGGCCGGGCAACTGCCGCAGCCATACCCCCAGGCATGGCGGTGCGCGCGGTCGCCCAGGTAGCAGGTGTGGGTGTGCTCGATGATCAAGTCCACCAACGCGGAACCGCCCAGCGATTCAGCCAGACGCCAGGTCTCGGCCTTGTCGATCCACATCAGCGGTGTTTCGATCAGGAAGCGTTTGTCCATGCCCAGCGACAGCGCCAGCTGCATCGCCTTCATGGTGTCGTCGCGGCAATCCGGATAGCCGGAAAAATCGGTCTCGCACACGCCGGTGACGATCACCTCCAGCCCGCGGCGGTAGGCCACCGCGGCGGCCAGCGTCAGGAACAGCAGGTTGCGGCCCGGCACAAACGTATTGGGCAGGCCACTGACCTCCATCTTGAAGGCGGTTTCGCGCGTCAGCGAGGTTTCGCTCACATGCCCAAGCACTTCCAGGTCGAGCAGGTGGTCCTCGCCCAGCTTGCCCGCCCATTGCGGAAACTGGCGGCGGATCTCGCTCAACACCTTGATGCGTGATTCGAGCTCAATGTGGTGGCGCTGGCGGTAATCGAAGGCAATGGTTTCGACGCGTTCATACGCCTTGAGGGCATGCGCCAGGCACGTGGTGGAATCCTGTCCACCAGAAAACAAAACGAGGGCGGTCTTATGCATACCCAATGTTAGGGCATGTCGGCCTTGCCCTGACCGTCAGCCCCGGCAGCTCACTCCGCTTTTCCGGTCTTGTTGACCTTGCTGGGCGAGTAAGTCAGCACTTCCTTGGCCAGCACACCGGGTATCGCACTCGGACTCTGATTGCGGGTCTGCGCCATGTTCTGCAGATGATTGGCGTCCTGGTTCTTCGCCTGCTGGGCGGTATACCAAAGCTCGACCGCCTTGGCACTCATCATCCACAGCGTCTGCACGTGTTCGATGAGCATCTTGGAGATCGGCTCCTTGGGCTCTTCTTCCACCGCTTTCGGTTTGGCGGCAGCTTGGGTCCAGTCTTTGCTGCTGTTGTCGGCCTTGGAGCCACCTTGCAATGGATCGGAAGCACTTGGCCGTGTCAGCGATTCAGCCGATGCCTTGGCCAACACGTCCGGATTGATGTCATTGACCACGCTGGCCGTTGCCTGCACCTCTATGGAGGGATTGACCGGTGCAACGGGTATCACCTTGGCTGCGGCAGGCACAGCCATCTCTGCGCCGGCTGGCCGCAGATTTGGAGTTCGCTCAACAGTAGGTAATTGCATTTTGGTTCATCGCTTCCGCCAAACGGCGGAGGCTTTTATCCGGTTACGTATCAGTGTTAACGGCAAATTTAGGGGGTTATTTAGGCCTTTTTTCTGTTTTTTGACAAATCCCTTCATCATCAACAGCCTTATTCAGGGCTATTGAACACAAAGCCATCAACTTCAGCCAGAATTCAGACTGTTATGAGTGCCGACATGACAAAGCAATTACAGGTCGATCTGGGTTTGCAAGTACGCGCCTTGCGACTGGTGCGCAACCAGTCGCAAAACGAACTGGCAAGCCAGGCCGGCGTGGCCTTGGGTGCGCTCAAACGGCTGGAGAATGGCAGTGGTGCGACCTTGCGCACCTTGGTCAGCGTGGCGCAAGCACTCGGCCGAAGTGAGTGGCTGCATGAGCTGCACACGACGACTGGCCCGGCCTCGCGTCTGCGCGCCGGCAAGCCCAAGCCACAGAAGACACCCACCTAGAATGAAACGCCCCACCTCCATGGAGAACCGCATGTTGGAACGCTACTTCCAGCTCTCGGCACACGGCACCACCGTCAAGACCGAACTGCTGGCCGGATTGACCACCTTCTTGACGATGGCCTACATCATCTTCGTCAACCCGGATATCCTGTCGGCCGCCGGCATGCCGAAAGACTCCGTGTTCGTGGCCACCTGCCTGGCCGCTGCCATCGGCTCGGCCATCATGGGCCTGTATGCCAACTACCCAATCGCATTGGCCCCAGGCATGGGCCTGAATGCCTACTTCGCGTTCGCCGTGGTCAAGGGCATGGGCTTCACTTGGCAGGCCGCACTCGGCGCCGTGTTCATCTCGGGCTTGCTGTTCATTCTGGTGAGCCTGTTCAAGGTCCGTGAGGCCATCGTCAACGCCATTCCGCGTTCGCTCAAATTCGCCATCTCGGCCGGCATCGGCCTCTTTCTGGCCATCATCGGGTTGAAGAATGCCGGCCTGATCGTCGCGCACCCCTCGACCCTCCTCACCCTGGGCAACCTGCACCAGCCGGCCCCGGTGCTGGCGGCACTTGGCTTCCTGTTGATCGTGGCATTGGAGTGGCGCAAAGTACCAGGCGCCATCATCATCAGCATCCTGGCCGTGACCGTGGCCTCCATTGCGATGGGCCTGACCTCCTTCAACGGCATCATTGCCGCACCGCCCTCCGTCGCGCCAACCTTCCTGCAAATGGACATTGCCGGCGCCCTCAACGCCGGCTTGTTGACCGTCATCCTGACCTTCTTCCTGGTCGAACTGTTCGACGCATCCGGCACGCTGATCGGCGTGGCCCATCGCGCCGGTCTGCTCGACAAGGATGGCAAGCTGCCGCACCTGAAAAAAGCACTGCTGGCCGACTCCACCGCCATTGCTGCCGGTGCGGCGCTCGGCACCTCGTCCACCACGGCCTACATCGAGTCCGCCGCCGGCACGGCAGCTGGCGGCCGCACCGGGCTGACGGCCGTCACCGTGGCCGTGCTGTTCCTTGTCGCGCTGGTGTTCGCCCCACTGGCCGGCACCGTGCCAGCCTTTGCCACCGCACCGGCGCTGTGCTACGTGGCCGTGCTGATGCTGCGTGGCCTGGCCGAAATCGAATGGGACGACCTGACCGAAGCCGCCCCTGCCGCCATCACGGCCATCACCATGCCCTTCACGTTCTCCATTGCCCACGGCATTGCCTTCGGCTTCATCACCTACGCCGCCATCAAGCTGCTGTCCGGCCGCGTGAAGGAACTGCCTGCGACGGTGACAGTGATTGCGGTGATGTTCGTGTTGAAGTTTGCGTTCTTGTAAAAACGGCACCCTGGAAAAAGAAGCCCGGCATCCAGCCGAGGCGTTCAACTAAAGTGTGGAAAAGGAGCTGCTTCGGCAGCTCTTTTTTAGCTGGCGACCGAGTTCTGGACCGATTGACACAAATTCTCGTCGATCCCCGACACGGTGTGGCGATCGGCCAAGACCTGAAGGAGGGCTTCGGCATGCATTCCCAGCTGGATGCAACAACAGCTGCTGCTGGGAGCTGGTACGGCGCACGTCGCCCACACCGACGACAGCTGACGCTCCGATGGAACATTCATATGGCGATGGACGCCGACTTGAACACCGTCATCGCGGCCAGCGACAAAGTGCGGTACGGCTAGTGATCTGTAACGCTTGAATCGGTGGTAATTCGTCGGGTCGGATCGAAGTACTACCGATTCAAGCGTTACAGATCACTAGCAGGGTAGGTCCTACACGGGCCAACTTTGGATGGAAATCACTGTTCCAAGTGGATCAGATTTCGGCAGAATTCAACAGCCTTCACTATAGCGCCGTCAGATATTTATCTGGTAGGATGGTGGCGTTTCGGGTGCGCCCCTCACCAGTTGATGGGTGTTAAACGGGAAGCCGGTGACACTGCCAAGCAGTTATTCCGGCGCAGCCCCCGCTGCTGTAAGCCTGACGACTCCGCCCACAAGCCACTGTGCAAGACACGGGAAGGCGCGGAGAAGGAAGAAGGCGAGCCAGAATACCGGCCCGAAAAGAGCAAGCACCATTCCCCGGGGTGACGGGAAACAGGCTGCCTTTTCGGCTCAGGCCGTTGGGTATAGGTCCTCTTTTCAATCCCCCGCATGGTGTCGTCACGAAACCATTCGACGGGAGGATTCGAATGCATCACATCGATGACTTGCGGTCTGCCCCGCACCCAATCCTCGGCAAAATTTGGTTTGTCGGCGCGGGCCCCGGTGACCCCGAGCTGATCACCGTGAAGGGGCGCAAGCTCCTCGAACAAGCCGGTGCCGTGTTGTTTGCTGGATCTTTAGTGGACCAGGCAGCGACTTTCTATGCACCCGCCGATTGCATCATCCGCGACTCCAAGGATATGACCTTGGAGGAGATGACAGATTGGCTCGTCGAGCAAGCGCAACATCACGAAACCGTCGTTCGACTGCAGACCGGCGACCCGGGCTTGTATGGCGCCTTGATCGAGATGACGCGGCCGTTGACCGCTGAAGGCATCCGCTGGGCTGTGGTCCCGGGTGTCTCGTCGGCCATGGCCTCCATGGCGGCGGCGGGCGAATCGATGACGCTGCCGGAGGTGACGCAAAGCGTGATCCTGACACGCGTCGAGGGGCGCACGCCCATGCCCCCCGGTGAGGACCTGGCATCGCTGGCGGCACACCACACCACGCTTTGCATTTTTCTGTCTATCACGCTGCTGCACAAGGTGGAGACGGGCCTGCGCGCAGCCGGTTGGCCCGAAAACGCCCCGATGTTGGTGGTGCACAAAGCCAGTTGGCCGGGCCAGGAGCGCATCGTGCGCGGCACCTTGGCCGACATCAAACAGCGTTGCCGCGAAGCCGGCATCGTCAGCCAAGCCATGATCGTCGCCAGCCCGACGCTGGGCGCAAGCGATTGGCCGGATCTGGTGAGGTCCAAGTTGTATGACCCCACCTTTACCCACCGTTTTCGAAAGGCGATCGCATGAGCATTGCACACGAGACCATTCTTATCGTGGGACATGGCTCCCGCGAAGACTCCGGTAACCAAGAGATTCGTGATTTCGTTGGGCAATGGCGCGCCCGACGCCCGGGTTGGCGGATCGAGGTCTGTTTCATTGAATTTGCGTCTCCGTCGCTCCATGACGGATTGCTCCAGGCCGCGCGCTCGTCGCGACGCGTGCTGGTATTGCCGCTCATCCTGAATGCGGCGGGGCACGTCAAGATGGAGATCCCGGAGGCTATCGAGCACGCTCGGCAGCACTGCCCCGGTGTCGACATCGTGTTGGCCCCCCACCTCACGGCTTGCGATCCCATTTTGGCGATCCTCAAGCGGCGCTTGCGCCATGCCATGGGGCGGCTGGATATGCCGGACCCCACCACGACCGGTGTGGTTCTGCTGGGCCGAGGTTCCTCGGACCGGGGCGCCAATGGCGAGATGGCCAAGATGGCCCGCTGGCTGCAGGAAGAAGGGGATCACGAGCTGGTCGATCTGGCCTTCACCGGTATCACCTGGCCCCGGCTGGAGCGGGTGGTTCAGCGGCAGGTCACGTGGGGCATGCGGCAAATCGTCGTGTTGCCGTACTACCTGTACACGGGAACTTTGATGGAACGCATCCACCGACAGGTGGAGCACCTGCGCGTCCAGTACCCGCAGATCCGGCTTGAATGTACCCACCACTTTGGATTTGAAAAAGAGATTTTCGAGTTGCTGGAGCAACGTATCTCCGACCTGCAAGCCGGTGTCCCGGACAGCAAGCTGCCGTGTGATGGGTGCAGTTACCGCGAGATCGCCCACGACATGGGCCACGGGCACTCACACGAGCACACGCATGGGCATGTGCATGCCACGGGGGAAGTTGTGGCGATCCTGAAGACGTCCACGGAGGTGCGGGCAGCATGAGCACCGTCAATACCGTCACCGAGCAGCTCACCCGGGCGGGACAGGCGATCGAGCACGACAGCTTCTCCATCATCGACGCCGAAGTGGGGTCGCACACTTACCGCGCCGAGCAGTGGCCGATCGTGCGCCGCATGATCCACGCCAATGCCGATTTCGAATTCAATGGTCTGACGGATTTTCACCCCGGTGCCGTAGAGGCTGGCATCCAGGCGATGTTGCGCGGCAACACGCCGGTGGTCGCCGATGTCGAGATGATCTGCTCGGGTCTGTCGCAACCCCGGCTAGCGCATTTCGGGATGCGAACACACCAGTTCATCAGCGATGATGATGTGATCGAGGCTGCCAGGGCGCAAGACACCACCCGGGCGGTGCAAGCCATCCGCAAGGCTCACCAGCTGGGGTTGCTGAACGGCGCTATTGTGGGCATTGGGAACGCGCCGACTGCCCTGATCGAACTGGTTCGATTGATCCGCGAGGAAAGGGTACGTCCGTCCCTGGTGGTTGGCATGCCCGTGGGATTTGTCGCCGCAGCGGAATCGAAAGATTTGATGGCCACCGTTTTCGATGTTCCATGGATCATCATCCGCGGCCGCAAAGGGGGCTCAACTTTGGTGGTGGCGGCACTGCACGCGTTGCTGGCCTTGGCCGAAGAGCGCCAAAAGGCGTCGACCCACGCGCCACCTCTGGCGTGAGCGCACATCAGCTATGACGGACAAACCCAGCCAACGCGGTACCCGTACCGGTTTCACCACCGGCGCGTGTTCCGCCGCGGCCGCACGGGCAGCCGCGATGGGCCTGGTCGACGGCGCAGTCCCGGCTGAAGTGGAATGCCTGTTACCCAACGGCAGCCGGGTCCGTTTTGTGGTGCACGACGGCCACTGCAACGCACAGTCCGCGCACGCCATGGTGATCAAGTTCGCTGGCGACGATCCCGACTGCACTGATGGCGCCCATTTGACCGTCGACCTGCGTGTGCTGCCTGGGCTAGCCGGAGAAGTGTCCTTTCGCGCCGGTGACGGTGTCGGTACCGTGACCATGCCCGGTTTGGGCTTGGACGTGGGCGGCCCGGCCATCAATGCCGTGCCACGGCAAAACATTGCCGACAACCTGCGCGAGGTGGCTGGCGACCTCCTGAGTGCCCATGGCGTGGAGGTCACCATCAGCGTTCCGGGTGGCCAGGAAATGGCCAAGAAGACGACCAATGCCCGTCTGGGTATTTTGGGCGGCATCAGCATCTTGGGTACCACAGGCATCGTCAAGCCCTACTCGACCGCCGCGTGGCGGGCCAGCGTTGTGCAGGGCATCCAAGTCGCCGCGACCCTGGGCCACGACGTGGTGGCGCTGACCACGGGTGGCCGGACCGAAACCTTCGCCATGGCGGCGTTGCGCCGGGAGCGTCCAGAGCTGCCGGCGGCCTGCTTCGTGCAGATGGGGGACTTCTTGCGCTATGCGCTGGACGAAGTGGTAGCCCAGGGCATCACGCACGTCGTGCTGGGGGTGATGGTGGGCAAGCTCACCAAGATCGCGCAAGGCGAAACCATCACCCACGCCAACCGCAACGTGGTGGATACGGATTTGGTGGCCGAGATTGCGCGCCAGATCGGGGCCAGCGAAGAGGACTGCGCCGCCATCAGCCAAGCGGAAACGGCCCGATTTGGGGCGGAGCTGATGGTCGAGCGTGGACTCGGCGATGCGTTTCACCACGCATTGGCCCAACGCGCCATCGACACTTTGACTGCGCCTGAGCGTTATGGGAGCGCATTCCAGTTGCGGGTGTTGGTGTGCGATTTCTCGGGTCACCCGGTGGCCGATGTGGTCTCGGCGCCGGCACTGCCCCGCCCCAAACCGGCCACGGCGGGACGGACCGGCATCGGGCACACCCACCACGCCGACTTTGATACGGAATAGACGATGGACATCTGTACAACGAAAGACCCCAATCCCTGTCGCGTGATCGGTGTGCTGGACGACGGCGTGAACAGCCTGAGCGCAACCGCCCTGGCGTACCTGCGCACGGCGGACGTGGTGATCGGCGGGTCGCGCACCCTGGCCTTGTTGGAAGCGGAGATCCCCGCCAGCGCCCAGACGCGTGACTTGACCGGGCAGTTGAAGGCCGTGCCGGAGTGGGTGCGATCGGCCCGTGAAGCCCACCAAAGCTGCGTGGTTCTGGCCACCGGCGACCCGCTGTGCCACGGCATCGCCCCCTACCTGGCGCAGCATGTGTGCCTAGATGCGCTGGATGTCCTGCCCAACCTGTCGACGTTGCAGCTTGCGTGTGCCCGAGTCGGGTTGGCATGGCAGGACGCACGGATCGTGTCGGTGCACAACAAGGACGCCGGTGAGTGGGTGCGCGGCAGCCGTCCCGAACATGGCTTGTACCAACTGGCCCAGGCCCTGCGCTCGCAGCACAGCCTGCTGGTGCTGACGAGTCCGGCCAACAGCCCGGACCGTATCGCGAGGCTGTTGCTGGCCGAGGGCCTTGGCGAAGAATTCCACATGGCGGTCGCTGAGAACCTGTTGCAGACGGATGAACGCGTCTACGCCCAGCTCAGCCCGGAGCAAGCCGCGCACATGCGCTTTGCCGACTTGAACGTGGTGCTGCTGTGGCGTACGTGCACACGCGCTGAGCCGGTGCGTTTCGGCCTGAATGATGCGGCCTACCAGCAGCGTCAGCCCGACAAGGGGCTCATCACCAAGCAGGAGGTGCGCGCCGTCTCGCTGGCGCGGCTGCAACTGCGCGCCGATAGTCTGGTGTGGGACATCGGGGCCGGCTCCGGCTCCATCGGGTTGGAGGCCGCGCGCCTGTGTGCACACGGTCATGTTTGGGCAATCGAAAAGAACGAAGCCGACGTGGCCATTGCCCAGGCCAACCACGCTGCTTTCGGCGTGAGCAACTACAGCCTGTTCCACGGCAAGGCGCCTCAGCATCTGGACGGCTGGCCCGATCCGGACGCCATCTTCATCGGCGGTTCCGGCGGTGAACTGGATGAGCTGATTGCGCTATGCCTGCGTCGTCTCAAGGCTGGTGGGACGCTGGTGATGAACTTCGTTACTCTGGAAAACCTGGCCCGCGCCACCCAGGCGCTGCAAAGCCTGGGCGCGACGTGGGATGTACTGCAACTGCAGGCCGCGCGCAGCAAGCCGATTCTGGACATGCACCGCATGGCCGCCGAAAACCCGGTCTGGATTGTTTGCGCCCAGGCTGCGCAAAACAAGGAGCAAACATGAATCATGCACCGACGGGCCGGCTGATCGGCGTTTCGCTCGGTCCGGGCGATCCGGGCTTGATCACGCGCGCGGCCTGGGAGCAGTTGCAGCGCCGTGACGCGGTCTGGGTCTATCCCGCGCGCAGCGGCAAGACGCCGAGTTACGCCTGGGACATCGTCAGACGCGCCGGCGTGCAGCCGCCCGACGAACACGCCTTGCTGCTTTTCCCCATGACCCACGATGCCGAGAAGCTGGCTACTGCGTGGCTGAAGGCGGCCCACACCGTGCTGCCCTGGTTGCAGGCGGGCCAGGACGTGCTGTTCCTGGTTGAGGGCGATGCCAGCACCTATGCCACCTTCGGTCACTTGGCGCGCACCGTGCGCGGCTTGGACGAGCAGGTGGCGGTGCAGGTGATCGCCGGGGTCAACTCCTTCACGGCCGCCTGCGCCGACCTGAACCTGCCGTTTTCCGAGCAGGACGACACGGTGGCCATTGTGCCGGCAGCCTACGGCTTGAGCGCGGTGGATCGTCTGCTGGACGACTTCGACACCCTGGTACTGATGAAGATCAAGCCGCTGCTGGACGACCTGCTCGACTGGCTGGAGCGGCGCGGCCTGCTGCAAGGCGCGCATTTCGTCGAGCGCGTGGGCGCAACCGACGAACGTCGCCTGTCGGGCGCCGACATGCTGGCGCTGCGTGGCAGCAAGGTGAGCTATCTCTCGCTGCTGATCGTGAAGAACACGCACCGCGTGCGTGGCGAGCGTATCAAGGGCTGTCTGAAAAAGAGCAGCCCTGTCCCTGCAACCGTCGAGGAGAATGCATGAGCGCAGACAGTAGAGAAGTCGTGCTGTCGGCTCCGGCGCGCGCGCGCGAAGAAACGCGCGTGTGCCTGGTGGCCATCACCAAGCACGGCGCGGCGCAGGCGGCCAAACTGGCGGCCGATCTACCGCAGGCGCAGATCTGCACCTCGGCCAAGTTCGCCGAGGTCTTTGCCGGTCTACCCCAGCCCGTGCGCGCCTACGACGGTGCGTTGCGCGAGGAGATCGGAGCGCTGTTTGCCGACTTCGATCAGCTCGTCTTCTTCGTCTCGCTCGGCGCCGTGGTGCGCCTGATTGCGCCCTTCCTCAAGAGCAAGGACGAGGATCCGGGCGTGATCGTGGTCGACGATGCGGGGCGGTTTGTCATCCCCGTGCTGTCGGGCCATGTGGGCGGCGCCAACGTGTGGAGCGAGCGCGTGGCCGATCTACTGGGCGCCACCGCCGTGCTGACCACCGCTTCCGACGTGGGCAAGACGATCCCTGTCGACATCCTGGGCCGGCACCTGGGCTGGCGCGTGGAAGCCCCCAAGATCAACATCACGCGCGTCTCGGCCCATGTGGTCAACGGCGAACCCATCGCTTTCGTGCAGGAAGGGGGCAGCAGGCGCTGGTGGACGCGCGCCACGCCGCTGCCGGCCAATGTGGAACTGCTCGATTCGTTCGCGCAGGTACGCCCCGAGCATCACAAGGCGGTGCTGTGGGTGACGCAGGCCGAGGTCTCGCCCGCGCAGTGGCAGCAATGGGCAGAGCGGTTGGTGGTCTATCGGCCGCCGCAGGATCAGACGCCGGACGCCGGCGCGCACGCCTTGGAGCAAGCGGTATGAACGCGATGACCGGCATCCGCCTGGCCCTGGGCCTGGGCTGCGACCGCGGCACGCCGCTGGCCACGGTACAGGACTGTCTGCGCCAGGCACTGGCCCAGATCGGCGCGCGGCCCGAGCAGGTGGTGGCCATGGGCACCATCGCGGCCAAGGCCGACGAACTCGCTTTTCAGCAACTGGCCGCGCGGCACGGCTGGCCGGTGCATCACTACAGCGCGGCCGAGCTGGCCGCGGTGGACGTGCCGCATCCGTCGGAGACGGTACGGCGCTACATGGGCACGCCCTCGGTCAGCGAGGCGGCGGCCCTGCTCGCGGCCGGCGCCGACATGCGCGCGCTGCTGGTGGAAAAACACAAGCTGCGCGGCGCCGACGGCAAGAATGCCACGGTGTCGATTGCGCGTGTCGCTTCCGTTTCTTCTGCTCAACCTGTTCTCCCGCCGGGTGCTTAGCCAATCCGGATATCTGTTTCCCCGACCCACTCTGACCTGAAAGGACTCATCATGCACATCGAGATTGGCATCCTTACGCAAGACAAGCTGGCTTACGCCGGCGTGGCCGCCACCGCGCTGCTGGGCGCCCACGCCACGGGCCTGCTCAAGAGCCCCGCGGCCTGGCTGCGCACCGCGCTGGCCGCGGGGCTCTTCAGCCTGCTCATGCAGGCCTTCCACCTTAAGGTCGGTCCGTCCGAACTGCACTTCGTCGGCGCCATGCCGGTCTATCTGCTGTTCGGCTTCATCCCGACGCTGTTCGGCTTCGGCCTGGGCCTGCTGCTGCAAGGCCTGCTGTTCGAGCCGCAGGATCTGGTGCATCTGGCCGTCAACTTCCTCAGCCTGGCCGTGCCGCTGCTGGCCCTGCACCACAGCCTGGGCAAGAAGCTGCAAAGCTTGAGCATCGCCCAGGTGCTCAAGCTCGACGCGGTGTACTACGCCGGCGTCACGCTGATGGTGGGATTCTGGCTGTCGCTGGGCCAGGTGGCCACGCCACTGACCGACTGGGCGCTGTTCGCCGCCTCCTACCTGAGCGTGGTGGCCGTCGAGCCGCTGCTGACCATCAGCCTGGTGCTGTGCGCCGACCGCATCGGCAGCAGCCGTGTGCTGCGTCTGTGCCTGGATGAGCGCGTGCTGCAACGCGTGGGCGGCGCGGCATGAGCGAGGTAGGTGTGACGCCGGGCAAGATCATGCTGGTGGGCATCGGCCCCGGCCATGTGGAGCACATGACCGCGCGCGCGCGCGCGGCCATCGCCGAGGCCGACACCATCATCGGCTACGTCACCTACATCAAACTGGTGGCTGATCTGATCGAGGGCAAGGAGGTGATCCGCAAGTCCATGACCGAGGAGCTGGACCGCGCCATCGAAGCGCTGGCGCGTGCGCGCGAGGGCAAGAAGGTGGCGCTGATCTCCTCGGGCGATGCCGGTGTCTATGGCATGGCTGGGCCGACGTTCGAGGTGCTGTTTCAGGCCGGTTGGCGGCCTTATGAAGGGGAGGATGGCGACATCGAGGTCGAGATCGTACCCGGCGTCTCCGCGCTCAACAGCTGTGCGGCCCTGGTGGGCGCGCCGCTCACGCACGACTTCTGCGCCATCTCGCTGTCGGACCTGCTCACGCCCTGGCCCACCATCGCGCGCCGGCTCGATGCGGCGGCGGCGGCCGATTTCGTGGTGGCCCTGTACAACCCCAAGAGCGGACGGCGCACACGCCAGATCGTCGAGGCGCAACGCTTGTTCCTGCGCCACCGCGCGCCGGATACCCCCGTCGCCATCGTCAAGAGTGCCTACCGACGCCGCGAGCAAATCGTCTTCACCACCCTCGACCAAATGGCCGAGGCGGAAATCGGTATGCTCAGTACAGTGTTGATTGGCAACAGCAACACCTTCGTGCGCCACGGCCTGATGGTGACACCGCGCGGCTACGCCAACAAATACGACCTGGATCAAGGTGGCGAAACGCGGGAGGGTGAGAAGCGCGGGCGGTCACTGTCTACGGGGCTGCTGGGGTGGTTGGAAGCACTACAGGCCGAGCACGCTGAAGGTGCGGACTTCGCCACGCTGGCGGCGCGTCACCGCCTGCCCGTGGATTACATCCAGGCAACCTTGTTGGCCCCCTTGGGAGCTTCGGTCGTAGAGGAAATCCATGAGAGCGAGGCATGAGCGATACGGAAACTCAGGTCGTGAAACCCAAGATCGGTGCGTACAAACGTCACTTGCTGGTCTGCACAGGACCTCGCTGCACGAAGGACGGCGAGTCACAGCAACTGTTTGACAGCCTAGGCGAGAAGTTCAAGTCGGCAGGGGTGGACGCCGGTGAGTTGCGGGTCAAGCGCAGCCGTGTCAGCTGCTTCGCTGCGTGCAAGGGTGGTCCAATCATGTGCGTGCAACCGGATGGTACGTGGTACTACAACGTGACACCGGTCAATATGGATCGCATCATCGAACAGCACCTGAAGAAAGGCGAGCCCGTCGAGGACTTGGTTTTTCACCAGGCAGGGGTAGATGCGTGAGTGCGGATGGTGAATTCCGACCTGGCTCTGTTGCGCTGGTTGGCGCAGGTCCGGGGAACCCCGAGCTGTTGACCCTTCGTGCCTATCGCCTGATCCAGCAAGCCGACGTGGTCTTGTACGACAACTTGGTGTCGCCGGAAATCGTTGGGTTCGCTCCGCCATCTGCCGAGTGCATTTATGTTGGAAAGTCTGCAGGCAACCATACGCTCCCGCAGGAGGAAATTTGCCAGTTGCTGACAGCCAAGGCCAAGTCTGGACTGCGGGTGCTGCGCCTGAAGGGCGGAGACCCCTTCGTCTTCGGGCGCGGCGGGGAGGAAATGGAAGCGCTTCTGGCGAATGACATCGCCGTAGAAATTGTCCCCGGCATCACAGCTGCGCTCGGTTCCGCCGCCAGCTTCGGTTTCCCCTTGACGCACCGTGATCATGCTCAAAGTTGCGTCTTCGTCACGGGGCACCTAAAGGACCATTCCATTGATCTGAACTGGCAGGCTTTGGCCCAGTCAAATCAAACCATCGTGGTTTACATGGGGGTGACCGGGCTGGACATCATCGCCCGCGAACTTCAAGCGGCAGGCCTTCCGGGCGAAACCCCCGCGGCTTTGATACACAAGGCGACGTGGCCTGATCAGGCCCTCTACCCGACGACGCTGGGTCAACTGGTCCAAACGGCGGAGGCACATGCGGTTCTGCCACCGACTCTGTTGGTTATCGGCGCGGTGGTCGGTCTTATCCCTCCGGTCAAAATGACGTGACTTCAGCTGTGCCGTTTGGGTGACCTGGGCATAACGTCGCTAGCTCACGGCTTGACTGTCCGACAATCAGTAAACAGTGGGCTAAACCAGGAATGCAATCCGCTAGCCTATGAGTCGTTATTTTTTGCAAGCAAAACCGGGGCCAAACCACTGGGTGTTGACGATCGAACAGCGATTGATGAACAAAATGGTTGTCATGCATTCGGCAATTCCCAAAAGGACACCGCCGGCTACCGCAACGCCCATCGACGCACGGCAAGTTCAGGCCCGTCGCAGTGTGAATTGCGCGAAGCCGGCGCCAAGCTGCACTGCTTGTTCCGGCGTAAGCGTCCAGGTCGGAGCGCCGGGCGCACGGCATTCCTGCAGGGCCCAGTGCTGCGCGCCGCGCGCGCGCAGATCTTCCGCCAGCGCAAATAACTCGTCCACGCCAAACAACGCCGCATGCCAGGTGGTGCGGCATTCATAGTTGGCGCCACTGCGTGCCAGCACATCGAGTGCAGCAAAGGCGCGCGTGCCGCTGCCCGGCGAGGCGGTGATTGCGTCGTAGCGGCCTGGTCGTGCTTTGATGTCCAGACCCACCCAATCCAGCCGTGGCAGCAGCGCGGCCAGACGTTCGGGATACATGCCCGCGGTATGCAGCGCCGTCTGCATGCCCAGCGTGCGCACGACGTCGAGCGCGCTCGGCAGCGCAGCCTGCAATGTGGGCTCCCCTCCCGAAAACACCACGCCGTCGAGCAGGCCCTGCCGGCGCCGCAGGAAATCGTGTGCCTGCGCCCAAGGCAGCGCTGCGGGCGCGGTGGCATCCAGCAGCTCCTGGTTGTGGCAGTAGCTGCAGCGCCAAGGGCAACCTTGGCAGTAGAGCACCGCCGCCAGGCGGCCGGGAAAATCAATACTGGTCAGCGGCGTTAGGCCGCCCAAGCGCAGGCCGATGGCGGCGTCAGCAGCTGCTGCGAGGGACACGGCCGGGTTCGGCAAAAAAGCGGCGTTCGTTGTGTTCACCTTGCTTGCCAACGTTGAAGCTGGCAACCGGCCGGTGGTAACCCATGACCCGCGTCCAGACCTCGCAGGGTTGGCGCTCTGCATCGCTCAGCTGCACTTCGGTTACGGGGATTTTCTCGATGGTGGCGAGTTCGCTCATGGCGGCTTCCTTTGTAAGGTGAAGGAAAAAGAACAATCAATCGATAGCAAAGAGTCTTCGGCGCTTCATGCCGCCAGACGCCGGCGCTTGGCTTGGAGCCGCTCGATATCGCAGCGCGGACAGAATGGGTGCTCGCCGGTCAGGTAGCCGTGCGTGGGACAGACAGAAAATGTCGGTGTGACGGTAATGTAGGGAAGGCGAAAGCGGGTCAGCGCGCGCCGCACCAGTTCGCGACAGGCAGTGCCGTCCGAGATGCGCTCGCCCATGTATAAGTGCAGCACGGTGCCGCCGGTGTACTTGGATTGCAGCTGCTCCTGCCGCGCCAGCGCCTCGAAGGGATCGTCCGTGTAGCCCACCGGCAGTTGTGAGGAGTTGGTGTAGTACGGCTGCTCGGTCGTGCCGGCCTGCAGGATGTCCGGCCAGCGCTTCTTGTCCTCACGCGCGAAGCGGTAGGTGGTTCCCTCGGCCGGCGTGGCCTCCAGGTTGTAGAGGTGGCCGGTGCGCTCCTGGAAGGCCGCAATGCGCTCGCGTACATGATCGAGCAGGCGCACCGCGAACGCATGGCCCCACTCGCTGGTGATGTCGTGCGCGTCGTGGGTGAAGTTGCGCACCATCTCATTGATGCCATTGACGCCCAGCGTGGAGAAATGGTTGCGCAGCGTGCCTAGGTAGCGCTTGGTGTAGGGGAACAAGCCCTGGTCCATTAACCTCTGGATGAGCTTGCGCTTGACCTCCAGGCTCTGGCAGCCCAGCTCCAGCAGTCGGTCTAGCGCGGCGTACAGCGCGGTTTCGTCGCCCGCGTGCAGATAGCCCAGGCGCGCGCAGTTGACGGTGACCACGCCCACGCTGCCCGTTTGCTCGGCGCTGCCGAACAGGCCGTTGCCGCGCTTGAGCAGTTCACGCAGATCAAGCTGCAGCCGGCAACACATGGAGCGCACCATATTGGGCTGCAGCTCGGAGTTGATGAAGTTCTGGAAGTACGGCAGGCCATACTTGGCCGTCATCTCGAACAGCAGCCGGGCGTTGTCGCTCTCCCACGGGAAATCGGCCGTGATGTTGTAGGTGGGTATGGGAAAGGTGAACACCCGACCCTTGGCGTCACCGGTGCTCATTACGTCGATGTAAGCGCGGTTGATCAGGTCCATTTCGGCCTGCAGTTCGCCGTAGCTGAAAGGCATCTCCTCGCCGCCGATCACCGGCACCTGTTCACGCAGATCCTCGGGGCAGACCCAGTCGAAGGTAAGGTTGGTGAACGGTGTTTGAGTGCCCCAGCGCGAGGGCACGTTGAGGTTGTAGATCAGCTCCTGAATGCACTGGCGCACGGCAGCGTAGTCCATACAGTCCTTGCGCACGAACGGTGCCATGTAGGTGTCGAACGACGAAAAGGCTTGCGCCCCGGCCCATTCGTTCTGCAGCGTGCCCAGGAAGTTGACAATCTGCCCCACGGCCGAGGACATGTGCCTGGGTGGACCAGCCTCTACCTTGCCCGGTACGCCGTTCAGCCCCTCGTATAGCAAGGTGCGTAGCGACCAGCCGGCGCAATAGCCGCTGAGCATGTCGAGGTCATGGATGTGGATGTCACCCTCACGGTGGGCCGCACCGACCTCGGGTGCATAGACGTGCGAGAGCCAGTAGTTGGCCGTCACCTTGCCTGCCACGTTGAGGATCAGGCCGCCAAGCGAATAACCCTGATTGGCATTAGCGTTCACACGCCAGTCACTACGCGTCAAATATTCGTTGATCGCAGATTCCACGTCCACCAGCGTCTGCCGGTCAGCGCGCAGCGTGGCGTGGCGCTGGCGGTAGGACATGTAAGCCCGCGCCGTGGCCAGATGGTTGGCGGCGATCAGTGTCTGCTCCACCACGTCCTGGATCTGCTCGACAAGCGGTGCTTCGCCGCGCCAGCGGTGGATCAGCACTTTCGTAACTTGCGCGGTCAGCAGCGCAGCCTCGTCATCGCCATATTCTCCGGTAGCGGCCCCCGCGCGGGCTATGGCCGACTGGATGCGCTGCGCATCGAAGTCGGCGCGTTGCCCGTCGCGCTGGACCACTTGGTGCGGCAGATTCAGAATCGATGCAACAGACATGGCGTTCACCAAAAACACTATATGTAGCGCTTACTCTACCGACAAAACACTATAGGTAGTTGTTCTGGATCAACAAAAAGTCTGCTTGGTGGCGTGCTGCGTCGAACCTGGCACAGGCAGCAGCCTCGACGCTTTCGGTCAGGCCGACGCGCGCAGCGTCTTGGCTGAAGTCACCATATTGGTCAGTGCCGGAATCACCTTGGCCCTCCTGGCGAGTCTTCTGGCCACAGTCCGGCTTGCCCTTCAGCCGCTGGGTGGGGATCTGCTCGGCTGACCGATCGCGCGGCTGCCCGGCTCGTAGACAGGGAAACGCGTCGTCAGTCCCGCGAGTTGCTTCTGCACGCCCCGGGTGGTCCCCAGACTATGCCGCGGTCCGGCCCATCAGCGTTCTGCATAATCAACTCCACCTCCATCCAGCCGCGCAGGCTGTTGAACACGGCTACCCCTCGCGCCTGAGGCAATTCCTCCCGCGCGATGACGCCCTCTTTCAACCACCCCTCCTCCAGCAAACGTTCCCGCATTACTCCGCCCAGCAGGCCGCAAGACAACGCGGGCGTGACCCAGCGGTCCCCAAACTGGACCGCAACATTGCTGCGCGTGCACTCAGTTAATTGCCCGTCTTCATTCCACAGGAGCGTGTCAAAGATGTCTGGCGCCTGGGGGGCGAACACCTCGTAATGTGCACGACGGGTAGTCTTGAAGCGTACGAACTCTCCATGGGCTTCCTCCAAGGGGCGCTCCGCCAACACAAGCCGAGCGCGCGCTGGCCTCTCCGCCAGCGCATAGGCCTCGGCGCGGCACTGCCCTGTTGCAGCCAAGAGCAGACGAACACGCCAAGTGCCTTGTGGATGCGCTTGAACCACCTCGGCCAGCGAGGTCTCGATGCGAGCCCGTGCGAACGGATAGGAAAAGTGCCGGGCAGCACGTTCCATACGGGCTAAGTGGCGCGACGCGTCGCGCAGCACCCCCTCTTCGAGACGCAGGGTTTCCAGCAGTTCGAAGGGCTGGCTAGCACGCTCCAGAAAGGCGCGCTTGTGCCGCCATTCAGCCCATTCGTCCGCTGCCTTCGCACCCGAGGTGATACCGCTTCCTATGCCGCAGCGCAGCCGGCCATCGCGCAGCGTCACCGTACGGATCGCCACGTTGAAGGTGGCATGCCCGCCCGGGCGTACCACGCCGATGGCACCGCAATAGACGCCTCGCGGCTGGGGCTCGAGTTCCTGGATGAGACGCATGGCCTGCACCTTGGGCGCGCCCGTGATGGAGCCGCAAGGAAACAGTGCCTGGAATACGTCTGCTAATCCGACGTCCGGACGCGTTTTGGCAACGACATCAGAGCTCATTTGCAGCACGGTCGGGAGCGTTTCTACATGAAAAAGCTCGGGCACCTGGACCGAGAACAGCTCGGCAATGCGTGAGAGATCATTGCGCAGCAAGTCCACGATCATGACGTTTTCCGCCCGCTCCTTTGGAGAGGCGCTTAGCTGCTCTGCCAGCGCGATATCCTCGGCCGGATCATGGCCACGGGGCGCGGTTCCCTTCATGGGGCGAGTTAGGATATTGGGTGCCTGCCAGTCAAAAAACAGCTCCGGCGAGACCGACAGCACCTGTTCTTCCCCGCTGTCGATATACGCGGCATACCCATGGGGTTGCGCACGTAGTAGGGACCGGAACAAGTCCAGCGGCTGGCCTTGCAGCGAGCCCACAAGCGGGGCCGTGTAGTTAACCTGGTAGAGGCCCCCTGCGGCAATGGATGCGTGGATTTGAGCCATCTGTGCATCGAAGGTCTCCCTGGACAACGTTGCCTGCCATTGCGCCATTGCGGAGGGCTCCGCCAGTAGTTCAGGCCAGGGCAGGAACTGTTCATAAACGCCGAACCGGGCCAGCGGCCCTTCAGCGGGATGAACGACGAATGCGGGATCAAAGGCGGAAGCCGCCTCGTAGCGGAGATAGCCTACGCACCAATAACCACGTTTGGCATAGCTCTCCACCTTGCGCAATAACGAGAGGACCTCCTCCGCAGCATGTGCGACCAATTCCTCCACGGGCCGCTCTAAGGCGCCGCGCAGGCCATTACCTTCAGCGGAGTGCGTAGGGCGGAAATGAATTAGAGCCTGCATCATGTCACTTGTTTACCATGGAATTCATGCAGGCCCGGCTGGGAATGGAGCGCTTGGACAGCGTCAACCAATTTCTCACGCCCGCAGGCATTGCACCACGGCAGCATCGAGCCATTGAGACCACCGACATCCTGCTGCAGATGGTGGCTAGCGGCCGAGGGGTGACAGCACTACCTCGCTGGCTGGTTGAGGAGTACGCAGCGGACATGGACATCGTCCCGGTGCGCCTGGGTCGCACCGGTCTGAAAAAGCAGATTTTTCTTGGTCTGCGCGAGGTGGATGGCGAAGTGAGCCATCTGCAGGTCTTCTTGGACCTGGCGCGGAGCTGCCACGAATATTGGCATTCGATGTGAAGCAGCCATGATTCCCGCGAGCACGAGGAATCCGTACCACTCAGCTGCACGGCAAGCTGCAACTGCGCCTCGGCAACAATGGGGGAGAAGTGATGGCCTCCAACATCTGGCGCGACTCTCAGGCGGCCGGCCCCCGCTTCCGATTGCTGGCTCTCATGGCGATGCTCACGTCCAATGGGCGAACACCAGATGGCCGAGCAGCACATCTGGCCGCGGGATATGGTCACGCGCGTGCCGCGTTTCGAAGCCCGATTGCCGAAACTTCAGCGGCCTGACTGTGACGGCAGTCCCGTCCGGGTGGCGAATCACGCGCAGGAGGCGCACCATCTCCGGTTGCTGGATGGCCCGCACCAGAGCGTCGACTACCGACTTTACATGCTCGGGTTTTTCGACAAGGCCCACCATGAAGCCGAAGTCCGAGTCGCGCGCGTAGATCGCATTGACGAAGCGGGTCACGCCATCCTTGCAATAGGCCAGGCGCGACTGATTGCCGCCCGGCTTGAGCTTCATCTTCTTGAACTCGAGAACGAAGTCCAACGGCGGGTCGGTGCGGTCACTAAAGTAGCTGATGTCGGAACGTCCGCGTGCCTCAAGTACCTTCTTGGCCTCGTCGACGTCGGCTTGTACCGCTTCCGGGGAAAACAGACCGGTGATGCCGTTGCGCATGGCGTTCTTGCGCAGCGAATGCCCGAAATACTGGGTGATCTTCGGCTCTGGATTGGCAAAGTGCATGTCACCCGGCGGGTTGGCCTGCAACTCCTGCCAATGGGCCACCACGTAGGCCAGAACCTGTTCGACGGTGCTTTGCCGCCCGAAGGCGCCTTGCCAACGGACATCCGAGAGAACCTGGTGGTAGCGCGCCGGTGCCTTCATTTACTGGATGGAGACGCCTTGGCGCACGGTCTGGACGATCCGCCAGGCATCCTGGGCTGCGGCGGTGGCTAGCCATAGGCGTCGTACCAGCGGCTTGACGAAGTAGTAATCGCCGCCGTGGAACAGCAGCAGGTCAGAGGCAACGGTCAGTCCTTCGCTGCCCACTTGGGGAAAAGCATCGGAGCCGCGCAGTTGCTGCAACACATTTTCTACCGCTGCCGGCGTGGTCGTGCGCTTGGTCCGTCCAGTGGAAAGACCGATCCGCACCACGCCCATGGCGCCGGGCTCGGCCGCTTTCGGGCGGCTGAGTTCTACGTCGAACTCGCCCTCACCCTGAAGCCGCACGCGCCAAGTTTCCAGTTCGTCGCGCAGCAACCGGGCGTAGGTGTTGTACTCGTTGGCCGCGGGCGGGCGGAACAGTTGCAGGCGCAGCCGTTGCAGGCTGCGTGGCAGACGGCTGGGAATAATAAAATCGCAAGTGTCACTCACCACGGTGCGCTCGGTCGCCGACAGCTCGAAGTAATCGAACAGCAGTTCGTCCATTTCGGCGCGCGCGCGCGCCCACTCGTCGTTCCCTTCCACAACGCGCACCTGTTGGAAAGGCTTGAGCACCTCGGCCACGCGTTTGACAATCTTGCGGGCATGCGATGGGCTCTTATGCCGCTCCGGCAGCACGAAGGGCAGCTTCTCGATCTCACGCAGCTTCACATGCGGACGCTCCATGGTGAGCGAGAAAGAGGTGTAAAAAAGTAGATAGCGCGCTAGCTTTGAGCGCAGGTAGGCTGTAAAAAACAGCATCAGGTCGCTGTCGCCTTCCTTGTCCACGATGGCCCCCACGCTCTGCATGAAGCAGAACGGTTTGTCGCTGTAGCAGGCCCGCACTTCCAGTGTATGGTTGTGCGCGCCGTCCGGAAATAACACACGCACGCCTTCGAAGGCCTGGCCATCGGCTGAGCCAAAGTCCGCTACGGTGGGAATTTCCTTCACAGGGAAATCGTCCAGGTCGCGATGGTTAATGAACATGCGATCGCGCGGGAATTTGCTGGCGCCGATCGCGGTGCTCAAGAACTTGTACTTGTGCAGTCGTTTGGAACTGGAAGGCTCTTTGCTGGAGTCCAGTCGGTGGAAACCCTTGCAGATCACGAAGCGCGCCTTGGGTCCGCGCGACTGGTCCTCGATGGTGCCGTACAGGCGCAGGCGCGCGATCAATGATTCATCCAGCTCGTTACCCCAGAAATAAGTACGCAACACCTCCGGATCGTCCGCCGCTGTTAGGGTGTTTAGGCGCTTGCGGTCGAAGCTGTGCGCGGTGAGGCGTCCGAACGCCAGCGAAATGTCCGCCTTGGGCACCATGTACTCAAAACTCTCGCGCGGCGGGATGCGTTGCGCGTCTTCGACGCGGCGCTCGCCGGTGAACACCAGCGTCGGGTGGTCGGCGCCTTCGAACAGCACAAATCGCATGTCCGCGAGGTTGATCAGGCGCTGCGGCGCGACCTCGCAGAACCAATCCTTAAGGTAGACGCCTGCGGACGCGGCGCCCAACGTCGATACGGGCAACAGCAGGCAGATACGCCCGCCGACCTTCACAACCTCGCTCGCACGCCGGGCGAACGCCAGGGCGATCTGTCGGCGCGGCAGGGGTGTGTTGAAGCGCTGCATCCACCACCGCTCGTAGGAGCGTTCATCGTCGGCGCGTGGCTCGAACCAGGGCGGATTGGACAGGATGATGGTCGCGCCACCGGGTTTGGCGATCGCGTTGCGCGCGGAGAAGAAGTCGCCCTGGCCATCGCGTGTCAGAACCGTGCCCATCAGGGGAGGCAGTTTGACCTCCTGATCGTCCTGCAGGCGAGCGATGTCGCTGGGAGCCAGATCTTCAAGCAGCGCAAGGTAGAGGCTGAACGCGGTAACTTTGCAGGCAGCCGATGACGTGTCACCTCCCCGGATACCCGCCAGTAGCACGTCCTGGCGTTCCTCGTAGCGCAACTCGCGCTGCAGGCTGGCCCGGCGTGCGCCGAGCATACGGCGGTAGGCGCTGGTTAGCAGGATACCGCTGCCGCACGCGCCATCCAGAACAACTTCCATCCAGGGCTTATCGACACCGCGGAAGGCCTCGTCGACCGCCAGGGCGGCCAGGTGGCGTGGCGTGTAGAAGGCGCCCATCTCGCGCTGGGCGCCGCCCAGAAAGGTTTCGTAGATACCCGACAGAAGCTCCACCGGGATGAAGTTGAAGTCGTAGGGCCAGAGTGACCGCTGCTGGTCGCGCAGACGTGTGTGGAGCAGGAACTGGGCGAGCAAGTCCAGCACTTCCATAGACAGGCCGCGCCAGTCCACGTTTGAGCCGCCCTCGATCTCCAGCAGATCACCGTTGAAGTCACTTTTAAGACGCCGAAAAAGGCGGTCCAGGCCACGGCCATCGCCCGCGTGCAGCAAGTCGAGAAGCTGGCCCACCTTATGGCGCTCGCGGTAGTGGTCGCCCACGATGCCGCGGTGCTCCAGAAAGGACACGAAGATGCACTTGCCAAGCAGCAGCTGCGCCTGCTCCTGCGACAGATCAAAACCCATCAGCTTATCAACCGCCACGTCTAGGTTGTCCTGCATGACGCGGTCGACACGATGGGCGCGGTTGAACCATTCGGGCAGACGGCTGGCAATGTCCCCGCGCGCGACCTCCGCCGCGGAGAAGCGCCCTTCGGCATTGGCTTGATCAAGCGCCAGGGTGGAGTCGGCCCGCAGATCGCGCGCAGCGGGATAAGGCACGGCCTCGCGCCCCCTCACGATTACGACGATGGAAACCAGGTTCTGGTTCCATATCTTGCTGCGCACCTCGTCGATGAACCGTGCATCTAGCGGTTGGCTGCCATCCGGCTCCACGAAACACACCGCAGGCACCTGGTCGACCTCGAACACCGCCGAACCTGAGGCCCCCGGCGTGCGCAGCATTAGGTCGATTTCGCGCGCGTAAGGGTGGTCCGAACGAACATCGCCCGGCGTGCGATGGACGACGCCCACCGAGCCGTCATAGCCCAGTGTCTGCAGCCAGTCGTCGATTGCCGCTTTCATATGGGTTCCACCATATCAGAAATACTATCTTCACGCAATCATATTGCGTGGATTAACAAAAATAGGTAAGCTAATTAAAAAATGTAGGTGTCGAATGACCACAGATTTCAACGTCGACAAGTTGCGTTTCGCGCAGCGGCAACGCCTGACCTTCATTGAGTCAGTGGCTTTTTGGGAAGGCCGCGTGGACCGCCCGCGCGTGTCCAGCGTCTTCAACGTCAGCGAAAACCACGTCACCAAGGATTTCCGGCTGTACAAGGACGCGTTCCCGGGCAACCTGCAGTACGACGAGACCGCCCGGGCCTATCGCCCTACCCGCAAGTTCAAACCGCATATCGGCAAGGGCTCAGCCGAGGAATATCTGGCGCTGCTGCGCGCGCAGGCCGAGAAGAACGAGGGAGTGATGGTGCCTGCGGGCACGACGGCGGTAACAACCGATGCTGTTCCTCCACTGCGTGGCCGGCTCGAAGCGGCGATCCTGAATGCCGTCACCCGGGCCATCTCGTCGCAGACGGGCTTGACAGTGAGTTACCAGTCGCGCAGCCGAGCCGAGCCGAGCGCGCGCAAGGTCTGGCCACACGCATTGCTATTCAGCGGCACACGCTGGCACGCCCGCGCCTACGACGAAGAACGCAATACGTTCATCGATCTGGTGCTACAGCGCATCCTCACGGCGACCGCACTAAATGCGGCCACGCCACGCCCATCTTCCGAAGACAAGGCTTGGGCGCGTTGGGTGGAAATTGATGTCGTCCCGAGCAGGGCGCTATCGGCCAGCCAGGCCGAAGTCGTGGCCCGCGAGTTCGGCATGAACCAGGCCGGACGCGGTTGGGTGTGGAGAGCGCGTATGCGCGAATGCCTAGTTGGCTACTTCATCTACCTGCACAGGCTAGACTTGAAGTCCGACCCTCAGCGTCTGATCGAGCTGAAGGACCCGGCACTCGCGCAACGCTACTTGATGCCGCGCGGGGGCAGTGATGACAACATTTCCAAAGCGACCGCCTGATCAGTCAAGCCCAGACGCATGGCGGGCGTCCTGCCATCCTGCCCGGGCAGGCTGTAGTTGTAATAAGCGCGGAAGATATGCAGCAGTTGCTGGACCACGAGCGGGCTGTACGCTGAGTAGCCATGCCATCCACGCTGGGCATTATTACGAGTTTGTAATGGACGCTCCAACACTGACAGGCGTCGACGCACCTGCATGAAGAACTTGTCGATGCCGCGCAGCGATGCGCGCATGGTCAGGCGTGCCAGGTGTTCCAACTCCAGGTCACCAAAATCCGTGAGGTACAGCAACTCCTTGCTCGGGTCAGCCATGTCGGACAGCGGGTACTCAAACCAGCCGGCCGGGTTCTTGGCACGGTGGTGGCGCAACTGGTCGACCACGTAGTGCAGCCGAACAGACTCCCTCTCAGGAACGTTGGCGCGCGCGGCGTAGCGGTCCAGATCACGGCTGACCTGAGCGATCAGCAGCTTCTTCTTGTCTACTGAAAGGTCCTTGCCGGTCTTGACCAGAAACACGTCGCAGCGGCGTGCAAGGATCTCTTCGCAAAACGCGGCGAGACAAGCAGTATCGAGCGCCGGGTCGCGGTCCACGAACAGACGCACCCGCTCTACCGTTTGTAGCATTTTTCTCAGATGCACCATCAGCGCGAAGTACAGCACTTCGAGCTTGACTTGCATGCCGCCGTTGGGCGCCTTGAGGTCGGCAGGTAAGGTCGCTTCATTTTCCTCTGGCGCGTCGATGTCCTGGTAGTCACGTCGCAGCCACAGGCGGGCATAGTGACGGTGGACTGGCGGGACGAGGTAATCGCCTCGCGCGATGGCATCGGCTTCTACATCCTCGGGATTGCAATCGGGATCGAAGTTCAGCTGCATGGCCAGGACATAACCGGACTCATTCTCCGCCGCGCCCACGGCTCCCAAAGTCGTATAACGACGATCCAGCTGACTGCCCCAGTTAAGCACATGATCCTGGCGGTCCACGCTGATGTATGCTCGATTCAGCGGAACCTCGCCGGCGGCGATGCGACGCTCATGCTTGGCACTGAAGTCGCTGGCTACCGCCGCCAGGTAGCCAAGCTTGCTGTACAAAGTGGCCGGGTTGAGATCCAAGACCTCGCAGATGCGGCGCATGGGGACTTTGTTAACCACCAGTTTGAGCACGTCGACATTTACTTCCGGGCGCCTTTGGGTGCGCAGGGGCGAGCCGCCTGTGAGCGTCGAGCCGCAGCCCTTGCAGCGGTAGCGCGGCTCGCCGGCAGCGGTGCGTCCGTACTTCTGATAGCGCTCTGGATGCTCATCTACGCTCATGCCGAAAGCAGCGCATAGCGGCGTGGCGCAGGAAGTCCGCGCGGCGCGCAGGCGGTGTGGGTCGAGCCGAATGACCTCCTGCGCGATCGCCAAGTTGCTGCGCAGCGCCGAACTGCGCTGGCAAAAGTGGCACGTAAGCTGCCGCAGGCTGCGGCGCCCGCCGATCACCCGATAAGGGTCCTGCGAGGCATTGACCCTCCCCTCGGGTGCCTGCGCTGCAGGAATCCCGAAGTTCGGACACGTTGGCGTCTTGCAGTGGTTAACCTGGATGCCGCCGACCTCGAATGGAATCCGGGGATGTTGCTTGGGCTGGCTCACGACGGTACATTTTACCCAGCGCTGCTGATGGTGCTGTGCCGCCAGAGAATGGCAGCTAGGGCCTGTTCGCACTTGAGAAATTAGTGTGAAGAGGCCCTAGCCGTAAACACTGGATGTTTCCTATCGCCGAGGGCTCTCACTCGGTCCAGTCCCTGCCGGCCTACCTGGAGCGCGCTATCGCCATACCTGACGCGATTCGAGCATTTTGGAGTCGCGGCTGGAATTCGAAGCGATCAAAGCTCAAGAAGCCGATACAAACGAATAGGAAGAAATACGAGTCAGTCGGCTATCTGCGGCACCGTCTCGGGAGATAGGTGCCTCCAAAAGGAAAAAAGGCCACATTTCTGCGGCCTCTCAACACTTTACTTGAACGCCTCGGGCATCCAGCCGGGCTTCTGAACTGCACTGTTGACGGCAATGGCCCTATTCAACGAAGCAGCGTAGCTCTAAGAAAGTATCGTGACAAGAAGTGACGCTCAGCGGTACTGCTTCAGGTAGATACCTTCAAACCAGCGCTTGGCCCAGTGGAACAGACGGCTGGGCGGCAGAATGAAGTTGCGCGCCGGTGTGCGCCACACCAGTGTCCCTTGGCTGATGGCATCGATGATGCAGATGAGCTCGACCTTGAAGGTGGCATCCGGCGTCTGGCCACGCAACCCCGCCAGCACGTTCTGCGCTGCAGCGGCGGCCTGCAGGTCGGCCATGTGCGCTTGTTTGGGCATCCAGTCGGGACCGGGAAAGCTGCCGGAATCACCCACCACATACACGTGCTGCGCGCCTTCAACGCGGCATAACGCGTCCGCCTTGAGCAGGCCGCCGGGTGAACGCGCCAGCTCGGTCTGGTCAAACCACAGGTTGCCCGTCATGCCGGGCATGAAGAGAATCAGGTTGGCGGCAAACTCGCCGCCTTCGGTGATCACTTTGTCTGACTCGAAGCGCACCATCTTGTGGCCCAGGTGGGTTCGGATGTTGCGCCGTGTCATCTCGTCCAGCAGGTGCTGCACGGCCTTGGGGCCGAGGCGGTTGCCCGGCTCCTTCGACGGGTTGAAGAACACCAGCTCGAACTTGTCACGGCGCCCCTCGCGCTTGAGTTGTTCGTCAATGCCGAACAGGAACTCGAACATCGGCCCGCCGCGCACTGCACTTTGCTCGTTCGGATTGCCTGCAAAGCCCACTGCAATGGTGCCGCCCTGCATGGATTGCAGGCGATCGCGAATCTGCTCCGCGGCGGCGATACCCTCGCACGGTGTGATGGCGTGTTCGATGCCCGGCAGCTTCTTGATGAAACGCCCCCCGCTGGCAATCACCAGTGCGTCGTTCTGCACTTCACCCGCCGTGGTGTCCACCACGCGGCCGCCTTCACGCAGACCGGTCACCTCGGCGACGAGATGGCGCACTTTCATGCGTGCAAAGAAATTGGCCAGTGGCACCACCAGCTGCTCGCGAGTGCGCAAACCGCATGGAATCCAGATGATGCCCGGCAGGTAGTGCAGCTCGGCACGTGGCGCGATCAGCGTGATGTCAACCGTCTTGTCGCGCTGGCGGATCTCACGTACGGTGGACAAGGCGCCGAAGCCGGTACCGATGATGGTGATGCGTTTGGGTGTGCTCATGCTTTCATTCCTCATTGGAAATTATCTCTTCGGCGCTTTGTATACCAGCACCTTGAGCGAGCGATCGGCTGACACGTCGGCAAATACCGGCGGATTGGACACGCGCTCTACAAACGCGAGCTGGGGGGCCAGTTGCTGCATCTGGTCTTGCAGGAAAGCCAGGCCCAATTCCGGAGCGTTCAGACACAGCAAGGCATGACCGTCCGGCGCCAGCAGATCCGGCAGGCGGCGCATGAGGCGCGCGTAATCCTTGCTGGCAACAAAGCTGCCTTTCTGATAACTGGGCGGATCGAGAATGATCAGGTCGTAGGGGCCGCCACGCGTGACCTTGCCCCAGGACTTGAAGATGTCGTGGGCCAGGAAGCTGGCCCCGGCAGCGATGCCGTTGAGCTGGTGGTTCTGCTGCCCGATGGCCAGCGCACCGTGACTCATGTCCACATTGACCACCTGCTGTGCCCCGGCCTGCCGTGCCACCACGGAGAAGGCACAGGTGTAGGCAAACAGGTTGAGCACTTTGAGCCCCGGGTGGGCCGCCGCATGCTCGCGCACCCAGCACCGGCCCTCGGCCATGTCGAGAAACAAGCCGTGGTTCTGCCCCTTGAGCACATGGACCCGAAAGCTCGCACCGTGCTCCGTCACCACATGCGGCTCGGGCACGCTGCCGGCCATCAGTCGTGTGTCGGTTCGCCCTTCGTGCCGGCACTGGAAGACCCAGTTGAACGGCTGCCCGGGAGCCAGTTGCTCCCAGCGAGCAGACAAGGCCGCGTGCACGGTGGCCAATTCATCATCGGCAACCGGCTGGAAGCTGGTCAGCACCCAGACCGGCGGGAAGGCATCCAACGACAAATGCTCACAGCCGGGATACCGGCCGCCACGGCCATGAAACACGCGCTGGGCATCCAGCGGCAGGCCCATCGTTGCAATGGCATTCAAGAGGGCTTGCACGAGGGGAGTCTTTCAACAAACGACCGTTATTCAGTCCAACTATTTCGTGCAATTAAAGTCGAAAACACCCGCCTAGGTCTCATGCGTTTCTTCAGCGTTACGATCTTGCAACAGGCCATTTTAAAGTTGTAAACAATTTCATGGGCACCTGCTGAGTTCGCGATTTAGCACTAAATTGACCGAATAGCACTCAAGCCTCACTCTGACCGTGATCTGGATAGAGGCATGCAGAGAATTCCGTTTAGGCATTTAAGCTCTCCACCCATGACCTTATTCAGGTTTTTGAGTAGGCCTTACTCAAGTAGCGTGGAAGGCCCAAACTGTAACTTACTGCGGTGCTTGACTAACAAACGCATCACTGAAGAAACTTGCCTCGGGAAGCCCGCTCTCCTCAACGCAGACGCGCCTCAACGCGGCCACCATAGCAGGTGCTCCACAGGCATAAACGTCGTAACTGGACAGATCGGCATGGTCGGCCAGCACAGCCTCATGAACCAAACCGGTTCGCCCAGGCCATGTACCAGCCGGAGCATCGCTAACCACCGGTACGTAACGCAGCCCGGACAGGTTATGTTGCCATTTGGTTATCACCTCCGGCGCATACAGCCCTTCCACTTGCCGCGAACCCCAGTACAAGGCCAGAGACCGACTGATCTTGTTGCGCACCATGTGGTCAATGATGGATTTGATGGGGGCGAATCCAGTTCCCCCTGCCACCATGATCAACGGTCGATCACCTTCCTCGCGTAACCAGAAGTCGCCATGCGGTAGTTCAAGTTGCAGTTGATCGCCGACTTTGAGCGTAGGCAGAATGCCTGCACTGAAGTGACCACCTGGCACATGCCGGATATGCAGTTGTACTCCGTCACTCTCATGCGGTGCATTAGCCATAGAAAAGGCCCTACGCTGACCGTCAGGCAGGATCACCTGCAGATACTGACCAGCCTGAAACTTGGCTCGCTGGCCGGCGGCAAAACGCAACTGCAAAACGGTCACGTCGCTGGCCGCCTGCGTCATGCGAAAGATCTTGGCCTGCAATGTTTTTCGGGCATTGGGGTCGATGCGTTGCCAGCTGCGCGGGCGGATCAACAGATCGCTGGCAGCCTGGGCGTGGCAGAAAAGATGCTCATTGTCGGAGTGGATGCCAGCCTCGGCACTACCGCCAGCGGTACCAGGCACTAGTTGACCCTCGAGCACCAAACCGCGGCAATTGCCACACACGCCTTTGCGGCAGGAGTAGGGCAATTCGATACCGTTGCGTGCTGCGGCATCAAGCACGGTCTCGCCGTGCTCACAGGAAAAAGCAACTTCGCTGCCTTCGATCTTGATCTGGTGCGTCATTGAAGTGTTCAGAGAGGTGCCGGCACGGCAGCGAGCCGTGCGACGGTATTGATCATGGCCCTGGCGTCAGCGATGCCTTGTCCGGCAATGTCCATGGCACAGCCATGACCCACACTGGAAAGAATCACATCGGCACCGATGGACAGGGCGCTTGCTTGCTTGGGACTCAACAGCTTGACGGGGATATGACCCTGATCGTGCAGCATGGCGACATACAGGTCGTGGCGACGGTCGGCCAACAAGGCATCGGCACCGTTTGGGCCGTCCACCTGCAGGCCAGAGGCACGCAGGCGCTCGGCGGCGGGGCGGGTGATGCGCTCATCCGCATCGCCGAACAGGCCATTCTCGCCGGCATGTGGGTTGATGCCGAACAGGCCGATGCGCGGTGCGGCAACGCCTAAACGCTGCATGGCGCGCACACCCGCTAGCGCAGCCTGCTCAACCAGATCTGGGCTTAGCCGATCCAGTGCATGCTGCACGCTCTCGTGCAACGTGGCATGCACAATGTGCAGGCCACCACCGACCAGCAGCAGGAACACGCTGTCTTCAGGCTGACCGCAGACGCGCGCTACCAGCGACGGATAGCCCGAAAAAGCAATGCCCGCCAGGTGAACCGCTGTCTCGTGATGCGGAGCTGCGACCACTGCATCGAACTCGCCGAGTCGCGTCGCCGTAATGGCAACACTGGCAGCGGCGATCATGGCGGCGCCGGCTTCAGCGCACACCTGCCCTGGGACGAAGGCACTATTAGTCCCAGCCTCGGTCGGAACGACGGCGCTGGCGTCCAGCAGGGCTGTGAGTCCTAGTTGGACGGCTGCGCGTTGCAGCACTGACTGGGGGCCAAACAGCGTGATCTGCACGTCATCCCGTCCAGCATAGGCGGCGACGGTTTTAAGAGCGATCTCCGGCCCGATGCCGTTTGGATCGCCAACAGGCAACGCGATGCGAACGACAGTCTTGGTCACAGCGGTATGGCCATCAGCGTGTCGATACGGCTGCTGTCACACACCACAATGCGGCTGTGCAAGCGCAGCGTATCAGCACTCGTGTCGTACACGTCATGGTAGATGCCTGTGCAATACAGGCTGGTCTCTCCGTCATGCATGATGCGTGCCACCATGAATGGCGTTTCGGTGCTGGCTGTCTGAGCCTGACTTTCCACGATGAATGGCAAGCCGATGATGTGTCGATAGCTGTGCCGCTCGTAGATGTTGGCATGACGCAAGGCAGAAATACGGTCTTGCAGCATGGCTCGATTACTGGCCCAGATCAGACCGGCGGCCAAACCGTCCCGATGGTTATCGGCGGTGGTGACGGTGTACTGGCATTGCGGCAGGAAGAAGTCTGGCCAGCTCTCCAGTTCGTTCCTGTCAATGCAACGGATGTAGGCAGCCTGGAAGGCGGCAATTTTTTCTCGTAGGGAAACGGTGTCCATCAATCTGTACTCCTAGATGTCCATGAGACGACGGTAGAGTTTCCAGAAGCCACGAACCGAGGCTTCTGTTACGCGTGACGGGCTGGACGAGGTGCTGTCGCCTCCCATTTCGATCACAGCCTGATCTTCCCCAGCTGCGGCTATCCCACGCTGCACGAAGCCGCCGACCGCGCCATCCTCCATCGAGACGAAGCCGGCTGGGCCGATCAAGTTAGCCTGCTTAAGACGTACGTCCCGCTGCTCGGGGGTGTCGTCGGCGTAACCAAGGTAAGTCCAGTTCAAATCCGTCTTCTCCACGCCACGAGGCAGTACTTGCCGGATGGCCAGACAGTTCTGGATCTGCTGCAGCACAAAGCCAGGAAAGACTGAAAGGATCTGCAGCGTGATGCCATCCTCGTATTCCTTAAAGCCCGCCAACAGCGTCGGGTCGGCCAATTTGTAGCCTTCCTGATCGGAACGCAAGCCCTGCTCCTGGTACTGCTTGCCTGCTTCCGCCTGCGGTGCATCGACCATCGAGTAGCTGACATGGTGGCCTCCCGATTCGTTCACGATCACAGCACCCCGTTGTGACAAGCGATTCAGACGGAAGGTGGTGAAAAACAGATGCAAGAGACTGGCGTGGTAGCTATCCTTGACGTTCTCGAAGTAGAGCTTCCAGTTGTTGGGCAGGGCCTGCGTGAAGCGGCCAATGACCTCAACCGGTTTGTGTAGGACACGCTCAATGCGTGCGCAAATTTCAGGGCCCAGGTAGTCCTCAATGCCGTCCACCTCATCGCTGAAGCTGCCGAACACCAGGCCACAGAAGGTGGCAATGCGCAGCTTGCGCGGGGAATGATCTTCCTTACAGAAACTGGGCGGCATGCCACCGGCGCCATTGAGACCCGCCTCGAAGGCCACGCCTTTGAGCGATCCTTGAAGGTCATAGGTCCAAGCGTGGTAGACACACTGGAAGTCCTTGGCCGTGCCGGCTTTTTCTAGGCAGATCAACGCACCACGGTGGCTGCAACGGTTTTCGAAGGCATAAATTTCGCCATCGGTGTCACGTGCCACGACGATGGGGGCCCGCCCGACGAAAGTCGTGCGGTAGCTGCCCGGCTCCGGAATCTCGGCTTCCAGGCAAAGGTAGTTCCAGGTTGGTCCTTCGTAGACCCGCTTCTGCTCCTGATCGAGGACGTCCTGGTTTTGGTAGACGGCGTAGGGCACGCGGGTGTGCTGCCCCCGCACCCACTGGATGGGGTGAGTTTGGCTCATGGTGGTTTCCTTGTTTTGGGGAATCTGTGCGTCGATCAGTCGACTGTGACGTTGGCGTCTTTGATGACCTTGGCCCAACGTGTGGCTTCGCTGCGCATGAAGCGACCCATCTGTTCGGACGTGTTGCCAACGACTTCGGCACCTTGCTCGGCGAAGCGCGATTGAACATCTGGCTGGTTGAGGGCGTCGACCAGCGCGCTATTGAGTGACTTCACCGTGGCGGCTGGGGTGCCAGGCGGGGCGACAACTGCAAACCATGTCACAGCCTGCATGCCGGGCAACCCGGCCTCAGCGAACGAGGGCACTTCCTTGATCGTCGGTGCTCGTTTACTGTCAGCCACAGCGAAGATGCGAATCTTGCCGGCCTTGTGTAGCGGGCCGGAGGCGCCAAGGTTGTCAAAGAAGACGTCGACCTGGCCGCCGGCGAGATCGGTCAGCGCCGGTGCCGTGCCTTTGTAGGGGATGTGGGTCATCTGCGTCCCGGTAAGCGACTGGAACAGATTGGCCGTCAGGTGCGAGGTCGAGCCGTTGCCCTGTGAGGCATAGGACACCTTGCCAGGGTTGGCCTTGAGGTAGGCAATGAACTCCTGCACATTCTTCACCGGCAGCTGGTTGCTGACGGCCAGCACGTTGGGCACAGCCGCCAGCACGGTCACCGGTACCCACTTGGTGGCGTCGTAGGGTAGTTTGGGATACAGGCTCTGATTGATGGCAATAGGGCCAGGTGGTGCGACCAGCAAAGTGTGGCCGTCCGGTTCGGACTTGGCGACGATGTCGGCGCCGATATTGCCGCCAGCACCCGGCTTGTTTTCCACAATCACGCCGGCTGGAAAGCGATGGCGTATTTTTTCCGACAGGATGCGTGGCAGCACGTCAGCCGTGCCACCAGCAGGGAAAGGCACGATCAGACGGATCGGCTTGGTGGGAAAGTCGGCGGCGTGCAGACCAGTCCAAGTGAACGCAGCACACAGCCAAATTATCAAATGTCTCAAGTATCTTCTCCTCGGGTAATGACTGTCCGGATGAACCAGACGGATGGCGAAAACAGGGAGAAGTGTGTGGTTTCGGCCTCGGTTTGACAAAGTCAATTTTGCGAATAGCGCAAAATCAGTGAAATTTTTTTGATCACCATCAATGCAGAATTCATGCAATGGATACGAATTCCTCGGTTCCGTCTGTCAGTGACAAGGACTTGATCGCCGGCTTGGCCAAAGGCTTGCAGCTGATTGAGGCCTTCGATGACGCGCACGCTCGATTGACCTCGTCCGAGGCGGCTCGGCGCGTCGGTATTAGCCCTGCTGCAGCTAGACGTTGCCTGTTGACGCTGTGTCATGGCGGCTACGCCAAGACCGACGGCAAACGCTTCTGGTTGAGCCACGGGATACTGAGACTTTCCTATGCCTACTCGGCATCAACTCGCCTGCCTCGCCTGCTGCAACCCACGTTGGATTCCTTAAGCGAACGTACGCGTGAATCCGCATCACTGGCTGTTCTGCACGGAACGGAAGTCATGGTCGCCGCGCGATCAACAGCGCGTAAAAGTTTGACCGTCGGGTTGGGGGTTGGGTCACGACTTCCGCTGCACTGCTCAGCTACCGGCCGTGTACTTCTCAGTTCTCGTCCAGCAGCAGAGTTTGAGGCTCTCTTCAATGCCATGTCTCTGCATCGGTTGACGCCACACACCCTTACGGATCCAGTTCGTCTTCGCAAGTTGCTCAAGTCCTGTGCCGACAATGGTTATGCATTAAGCAACGAAGAGATTGAAATAGGCGTCAGGTCGATCGCTGTCCCGCTGTACAACATGGGTGGGCAGGTTGTCGGTGCTCTGAGTCTCTCCAGTCGAGCCGATCGCATGACGGCCAGTGAGATGGCCGAACAATTGCTGCCAGCCATGCTACGTAGCCAAGCTTGGGTACGCTCTAGATTGTCCTGAAGTAATTGGACAGCTTCTCGGCCGAAAGGCAATTCGAGTAATGGCTGTATCAGGGTATCGGACAGTCGGGCTTCACTTTACTGCGTAAAGGTGAAGCCCGCCAGACCGAGACCTTTTAGGCATCCAGTACCAGTGTTCCAGATCTGCAACCCGAAACACAAATCATCATCGACTTGTTAGCTGCACGTTCTGCCTTGGTCAAGATGCTGTCTCGGTGCTCGACCTCGCCCGATAAGACGCGTGTTTCGCAGGCACCGCACAGCCCCTCTCGGCAACTAAATTCAACCTTGCAGCCTGCGGACAACAATGCGTCTAGCAATTTCGTCCCTGGTGGCACCTGCACTGTTTTTCCGGACTTTTTCAGCGCAACCGTATAGCCAGCCGAATCTGTTACTTGGTCGGTCAGCTCGGGCGCAGCTGCAAAACGCTCCATATGGACATGTGCATAACCAAGCTTGTCACACGCTTTCTCGTAAGCCTCCAGCATCGGACCGGGGCCGCAGCAGTAAAAGTGTGTCTCAGCTGAGAAGTTAGAGAACAAGCGAACAAGATCGGGGGCGGCGCCCTTCTCATCATCGAAATGAAAATGAACGGATAAAGCCCCGTCGTGACTGGCTGCCACAAGTGCTTGAATATCCTCAACAAAAGCTGCATCTGATCTGCTGCGAGCGCAATAGATTAGGTGTGTCCGACGGCCAAGTTCCCGCAAACGCTTGAGCATCGCATAGAGGGGGGTGATGCCGATGCCACCAGCTAACAACACGTTCTGGCTAGCAGCTTCGTCCAATTGGAAGTTGTTACGGGGGGAACTGATTGAGATGACCTGCCCAACCCGCACTTGCTCGTGTACATAGAGTGAGCCGCCCCGGCTTCTCCGATCTTTGAGCACGGCCACCACATATCTATCGGATTCTCCAGAATTAGTCAGGGAGTAGCTTCTGATTAACCCATTACCTAAGTGAAGATCGATATGGGAACCGGCTTCCGCAGGAGGGAAGCCGGCTTCCTGGCTGAGGGGTCTGAGTTCGACACTGATGATGTCGCGCGCTTCATATCGAAGGTTGAAGACGAGGGCTTGAATGAGTGACGAAGACATGACAGGTGATTGCACAAAAATATGGGGCCATGCACGCATGACCCCACCCGATTACATGATGTGAAGGCCACCATCCACCATCAGCGTCGTCCCGGTGATGAACGATGCCTCGCGTGAAGCCAACCAAAGGATGGGCCAGGCAATTTCCTCCGGACTGGCCCAACGGCCAATCAACGAAGTGTCTTTACGCTCGGTCTTGAGTTGATCCACCGATTTGCCTGTCTGCTGCGCACGCCCGACGTGAAAATCAGTCAGTGTCGAACCCGGGCACACAGCGTTGGCCCGTACGCCATGCGCAGCCTCCTCAAATGCCAGCGTACGGGTATAGGCCAGTTGCGCTGCCTTGGTGGCGTCGTACAGCGCCATGCCTTTGCGGCCGGTCACTGCATAGCACGACGAGACATTGACGATGCTGCCCTCTTTCGCAGCTCGCAAATACGGCAATGCGGCCTGGCAGTAATTGGACATGCCTACCAGGTTGACGCTCACCATCGCCTGCCATTCGGCTGGCGTGACCGTTGCCGCCGCACTGTAATTGCGCATGGCGGCGTTGTTCACCAAAATATCCAAACCACCGAACTGCGCCACCGCAGACTGCACCGCGGCAAGCGCAGCATCGGTATCGGAAACGTCCGCCGTTACACAGGCTACTCGTGCCTGTGGCACAGCTTGGCAGACTGCCTCGCAGGTACGTTGTAGTGCCTGGGCGTTGGCGTCGACCAGTAGAACGGATGCCCCCTCCTGAGCGAAGCATTTGGCGGCGGCGGCACCAATACCGGCACCTCCTCCCGTAATCAAGGCAGTCTTGCCACCTAAGCGTGCTTGATTCATGCTCATTCTGCCTTTGCGCCGGTGTCTTTGATGACCTTGCCCCAACGTCCGATTTCGGTACGGATCCAGTCGCTGAACTGTTTGGGGTTGGAAGCCACGATGTCGAATTCCATTTCAATCAGACGCTTCTTGATGTCCGGCTGGTTGAGGATCTTGACGATCTCGCGGTGATACCGCTCGATGATGGGGGCCGGCGTGCCCCCGGGGGCCAAAAATCCAATCCAGGAGGTGGCTTCAAAATCCTTGTAGCCCGACTCGATGAGCGTTGGAATATTGGGTGTACTGCCAAAACGCTTGCTGCCGGAGGTGGCCAGCAGACGCAAGCGCCCTTCCTTGACAAACTGCTGCACATTACCCGGCACGAAAAAGCCTGCCTGGATGTTGCCGGCAATCAGGTCCGTCACGGCTGGTCCCGCACCCCGGTAGGGGATGTGCGTCATGTGAAAACCCGCAGCGGACTTCAACATCTCCATCGTCAAATGCGAAGCGCTGCCCAACGCGATCGACCCGTAGGAGTACTTGCTCGGCTCTGCCTTGGCCTTGGCCACCAAGTCCTTTACGCTGGTGATGCCGCTAGCGGGATTGACCACCAGGTACTGGGGCGACTTGACGGCCAGCGTGATGGGCGCCAGGTCTTTCAGCGGGTCGTAGGGCATCTTGTCGAACAGCGTGACGTTGATCGCCAGCGGTCCGTTGTAACCAACAAGCAAAGTGTGGCCA
>NZ_BCWP01000027.1 GCF_001592265.1 Curvibacter delicatus NBRC 14919
TTGGTGTTACCTGGCCTTTATGCGCTACCAGGTGTTGGAGGATGCTGGCCCAGTTGTCGTGGCAGACTCGGCGCTTCTCGAAGTCGTCTATCAGAACCTCCTTGAGAACAGCGCGCTCATCGCTCACCCATTTCTTGAATTCGTTATAGGCTCGTTTTTCCTTGCTCAGCTCAAATGCCTCGGCCTGTCTAACGAGAATGTAAAAGGTGGGGATGCCGCCATTCAGAGCCCAAAAGTCGACCTGTCTTTTCGGCTTGATGTCGGGGATGAGTAAGGGGCGCTCGCAGAGCGCCGTGACCTCAAAATCGGACTCCAACTCGATGAATTGGCAAAGCGCTGCTTTTCCATACAGCGTCATCCGCCTGTCAGCTTTCAAGCTGAAGACATCAAAACGGAATGATCCGTATGGACGTTTGACGTCCAGAGGCGTGCTAAATGAAAGAGCCATTCCATTACTTCCGAAGAGATCCGGTAAGTAATAGTCTGGTCTTTTGAATTGTCAAATTCCCTTGCTGAATTTGTGAAGGGATTTTGAACTTAACCTGCTTCAACTCCTTGGTAGGGTTGAGTTTTCTTCGGTGTCGCCATTGAAAACAAGGATTCGCGACTTGGTCAAAAAATCAAAATTTGACAGTTTTCTTTGGAAAATCCGGTGTTTGACATTTTTACTTCTGTTTTTTAGCAAGCAAAAATGTCCTTTAAATTTGTAGTCTCCGAGGAAAACAGCGAATTTTTGATGAGACATTTTCCCTTCGCCGGATGAATCAGGAAACACTGAATTTGACGATGGGCACGGACGGGTCGGCAAATGAAGCGCCCAAGGCGATCTCGCCTCGCCCATGAAGGACGCATTCATCTCGACGTAGCTGGACATCGGTACCCGCACCTTCAAAACGCACCCAGGAACCGTAGCTGCTGACGTCCACCAGCATGATGCTGCCATTGCGCCACTCGATACGGGCATGGGTCCGGGAGACCCGCGGGTCATTGACGACAAAGTCGGAATGGCGGATCCGGCCAATGTGGGCCGGCAATTCGAATGATCTGAGTGTTTTGACCTGGTCAAGCTGCGTGAGCTCGATCTGTCCGCCCAAGGCATCCCCCATTGCAGCCAGCTCAACCGGATCCACATCGGCCTGGCGCGTCAGGAACTCACTGGGGTCTTCCTCCTGCCATTCGACGCGGTAGACGGTACAGGGTTCGGCCCGGCCGCGAACATTGATGGGGCCCAGCAAACGGAAGCGCACGCCGTCCAGACGGTCGGCATAGTCAAGCTCAGCGCTGCTGACCCAGATTTCATGGGCACCGCACAGATCATTCAGACGGGAGGCCACATTGACGGCGTCCCCGTAACAGTCGCCATCCACCGTCTCGACCTCGCCCGTGGAGACGCCAACCCGGATGGGCATGCGCAAGGCCGGTGATTGCTGCGCCAAGCGCTTCTGATGGGCACGCTGCATGTCGACCACGGCATCGACGGCACTGGAGGCCGTCGGGAAAACTGCCAGCACGCCATCCCCCAGGGTCTTGACGACACGACCGCCATGAGAGGCAAACAGTTCGCTGATCCACCGGGTGAGTTGCGTCACGGCCTGGGTGGCCTTGGCGTTTCCCAATAATTCAAAGACAGCTGTGCTGCCAATCAAATCTGTGAATACGACGGTCGTCTGGACACCCATGCGCTGGATTTCTGTTTCCTGTTCAGGGGGAGAGTTTAGGGCATAGACCGGCAGCCCGGAAATTCCCTCAACTGGGCTTGAACTGGATCGCCTTGTATTCGAGGAATTCCTCGAAACCGTACTTGCCGTTTTCGCGGCCGATGCCGGATTGCTTGTAACCGCCAAACGGGGCATTGGAATTGAACGGCGCACCGTTGATGTCAACCTGGCCGGTACGGACACGACGGGCCACCGCCACGGCACGTGCCTCATCCTTGCTCCAGACGCCGCCGCCCAAGCCATAAATCGTGTTGTTGGCAATGCGGACCGCCTCGTCCTCGTCGCGGTAGGTGATGATCACCAGCACCGGGCCGAAAATTTCCTCCCGTGCGAGCGTGTCGCCGGGCTGGACACGCAAAATAGTGGGCTGCACGAAGTAGCCTTTGTCAAAGGACGGGCGAGCCGCCCCACCGGCGATCACTTCGGCGCCCTCCTTGATGCCCTGCTCAATGAGCCCCAGCACGCGGTCACGCTGGGCGGCGCTGACCAAGGGGCCGAGACGGCTGGTTTCCTCCAGGCTGGGGCCGATGTTGTATTTGGCAATCGCCGCCTGCGCCAGGGCCTTGACTTCCGCCAACCGGTGCTCAGGCACCAGCATGCGGGTGTGTGCCGAGCAGGTCTGGCCGCTGTTGAGCAGGCAGGCCGACAAGGTGCCTTTGACGGCGGCCTCGAAGTCGGCATCGTCGAGGATGATGCTGGCCGACTTGCCGCCCAGCTCCAGCGCCACCTTCTTGACGCTCTGGCTGGCCAATTCGCCCACACGCTTGCCGGCACGGGTGGAGCCGGTGAAGCTCACCATGTCGACTTCCGGGTGGCTGGCCAGTACCTCGCCAACGACGGGGCCGGCCCCGTTGACCAGATTGAAGACACCGGGCGGCAACCCGGCCTCGTGGATGATCTCGGCCAGCAGCATGGCATTGACGGGTGCAATCTCGCTCGGCTTGAGCACCACGGTGCAGCCGGCGCCCAGCGCCGCCGCCACCTTGAGGGTGATCTGGTTGAGCGGAAAGTTCCAGGGCGTGATGCAGCCGACCACCCCGATCGGCTCGCGTACCACCAGCGAGTTGCCTACCCTCTCCTCCCATTCAAAAGCACGGGTGACCTTGGCGAAGTTGGCCCAGTTCCAGACCGGCCCGCCCACCTGCACACTGCGTGCCAGCTTGAGCGGCATGCCGACCTCGCGGGCAATGGCGGTGGCCACCTCGTCCGTACGTGCCTTGAGGCCCGTCGCAATCTTGTCGAGGTAGTCCGCCCGGGTCTGCGCCGGCAAGCCGGCCCAGCCGTCAAACGCGGCACGTGCCGCCATGATGGCGACTGCAGTCTCCTCGGCCGTACCGGCGGGGACGCTGGCCATGACCTCTTCCGTGCTCGAGTCATGGACCAGGAAAGTCTCTTTGGACTTGGCCGGAACCCAATGGCCGGCAATGTAGTGGGCGTTGAAGGCGTGCATGCGGAAGCTCATTTCCTTGAAAACGGGACGTACTGCTTTAGATACTACTTGATCTATCTCTGTTAACTCGCTGATTTTCATGTTGATTTCAGCAGGTGCCCCGGGGAAAACCCTAGTGCCTACCGGCGCGTGGCTGGCGTATGGTCCGGCACATAAGGGAGTCAAAAAAATGATGCGTTGGATGCCCGCTAACATCATCAGCAGCATGCAAACCCTGCTTGGAGGGCCGCTTGCCGAGCCAGCGCACAGCAGTGCGCAGATCGAAGTCATACGGCAGACCATGCTTGACCGCCTGGCCAGCGGCGGTGACGCCGCCTTTCCTCAGATCAAACGCCGCATTCTGCTGGTGACTGACCTGCAAGGCCTCTGGTATCTGCGCAGTGACTTGATGGGCGCCCTCTCCTCTCTGCATGGGGAGTTCCTTGCCCGTCAAAGCATCGAAGAGATCACGGGCATGTTCGAAGGGCTGTTGCCCAAAAGCATGTTTTCCCGCCCGCGCAGGCACTGAGCCACCAGGCTCAATCCTGGTGACCCCAAAGCAGCAGAACATCACGCCCCTGCACCACCAAGTCGGTTTTAGTGCCCACCGGCAACAGCACCTTGGTTGGCACGTGACCGAAAGGCAGATTGGTCAGTACCGGTACCTTGAGTTGGCTGCGCAGCCAGCTCACCACGCTTTGCAGTTTGAACCCCTTGTCGTGCGGCACCAGTTTGTACTCGGTGAACTGGCCCAGCACGATAGCCCTCTGCTGCGCCAGGACGCCCGCGTGCAGCAGTTGGCTGAGCATGCGTTCGATCCGGTAGGGGTGCTCCGCTACATCTTCCAGGAACAGAATGCCCCCCTGGATCTGCGGAAAGTACGGGGTGCCGACCAGCGAGCACAGCACCGCCAGGTTGCCGCCCCACAGCACGCCATCCTTGATGACAAATGAGGCTTCATCCCCCATGCGGCGGGCGTGAAAAGCTCCTGTTTTTATAGCATCCGGCAGGGCCTCGCGAGGCTGGCGCCAACCGGTGCCCTCCCCCTGGCCCTGGATCATGTCCTCAAAGCAGGCCTCCATGATCTCGTCCGGCCCGCCGCGGCCATGGTGACCGTGGCCATCGGCCGCATCGGCCTGATCCGTCACGCCAAAGCCTTCGCACAGTGATGGGCCGGCCCAGGTGGGGCTGCCAGTGCGGGCCAGCACGGCCAGCTGGAAAGCCGTGAAATCACTCAGACCGACGAACTGGGTGCCGCGCTCGATGGCCTTGGCCACCGCTTTGTAGGGAAGGTCACCCAGGATGCGCGTCAGGCCGTAGCCGCCGCGCGAAATCATGGCGACATCGGCGCCGCTGGCGGCGGCGCGCTGGATGGCGGCCAGGCGGGTGGCATCGTCGCCGGCGAAACGCTGGAATGAGGACAGTGCCGCCTCATCGACCTCGACTTCGTGCCCCAGGGCCTGCAGCCGCTTCACCCCACGGCGGAAAGCCGCCTTGTCGCGCACGGCACCGGAGGGGGAATAGATGTAGATGTGTTTTGACATAAATCGATTGAAAATCAAGACCCCATTGTCGGGTCTGTTCAGGGCGTGAAGTGGCGTACGGCGGCTTGCGCAATGGACTCGCCCTGCTCCTGCACAAAATGGCCGGCGTTATCCAGCAGCAGCGGTTCGGGGCAGCCGCGAATCATGGTCTGCAGCTCGCGCATGACCGGCAGGCCCAGCACCGGGTCCTGGATGCCTACCGCCATCAGGCTGCGGCCCTGCCAATCATGGCGCCAGAACTCGCGCGCCTGGCGTGACATGGCCGCGCCGTCGGCATCCTCGGACTCCGGCACCATGGGCGGGAAAGCGCGCAAGGCAGCGCGGTGACCGCGGTCGGGAAACGGTGCGTTGTAGGCCTCGCACTCCGCCTCTGTCAGGTGCGGATTGCCGCGTTGCAGCAGCCGGCCGACGTCGAAATCCGGCTTCTTGGCACACATCTCGCGCCAAGCGAGAAAGCCGGGGGACAGGGGGACATCGCCCGTAGCCAGCAACGTGTTCATCACCAGCAGGCCACGGTAGCGGCCCGGGTCGGCCATGGGCAGGGTCAGGCCGAGCAGGCCGCCCCAGTCCTGCACCACCAGCACCATGTTGTCGAGGTCCAGCCGCTGCACGAATTCAAGCAATACCTGGCGATGCCAGCTGAAGCTGTGGGCACTTTCCTTTTTCGGCTTGTCGCTCTTGCCGAAGCCGATCAGGTCCGGCGCCACCACGCGGTGGCCGGCCGCCAGAAACGTCGGGATCATCTTGCGGTACAGGTAGCTCCAGCTCGGGTTGCCATGCAGGCACAGCCAGGTCAGGTCGGCATCGGCCGGGCCTTCGTCCAGGTAATGCATGCGCAGCCCGGCCAGTGACGGCAGGTCGTTCAGATAACAAGGGGACCAGGGATAACCCGGCAGATCGGCAAAGCGTGCTTCCGGGGTGCGCAGGGCATCTTCGCGCAGCGGTTGGCTGGCGCTGCGCGACTGGCCCCGCTTGTTCTGGAAAAACGCCTGCAGCAAGGCGGCGCACTCCTGCGCCATGACGCCGCCTTCCACCTGCGTCTGGTGATTCAGTTGCGGCTGCGCGAAAAGGTTGAGCACTGAGCCGGCGGCGCCCGTCTTGGGGTCGGCTGCGCCATAGACCACACGCTGCAGCCGTGCATGCAGCATGGCGCCGCTGCACATGGCACACGGTTCGAGCGTGACGAACAGTTCGCAGCCATCGAGCCGGTAATTGCCCAAGGCCGCGGCGGCGGCACGCAAGGCCATGATCTCGGCGTGGGCGCTCGGGTCGTGGCCGCCAATCGGCGCGTTGTGGCCGACGCCGATGACCTGCCCATGCCGCACCACCACGGCCCCGACCGGCACCTCGCCCGCCTGCCCTGCCAGGTGCGCCTGTTGCAGGGCGAGTGCCATGAACTGTGCATCCGTCATGTCATTTGGCCTTTTTTGCTATCAAAAGTGTAGCTATTGGCGCTGTGTTTAAAGGGTTCAATCTTACTTTTATGCCTGTTGCCCGATGCCGAGGCGGTCCATCCACTCGCCCAGCGCCTGCGCATTGGCATCGCCGGCGGCATAAGCCTGGCGCATCGCCGCGTGCGACTCGGGGCGGTGCTGGTTGAGGTTGAGCTTGAGCTTGAGCTTGAGCTTGAGCTTGCACTGCAGTTCCGTGACGCGCAACTCGAAGGCCACAATGCCGGCCAGCATCTTGTGCGCATAGTCTTCACCCAGACTGCGCCATTGCGCGGCATAGGCCGGCTCATGGTCGCCGATGAGCTGTTTCAGCAGCCAGTCCTTGGCCTCGGCCTCCTCGATCAAGCGGGCCTCCACCTTGCAGTGCACGGCCAGGTAGTTCCAGGTCGGCACCCGCATCAGGTCGGGATAAACGGCAGGCGATAGATAGGCATGGGGGCCAAGAAAGGTGACGAGCGCCTGCGGTCGGGCCTGCAGGTAACGCCAGTGGGCATTGGGCTTGGCCACATGGCCGAGCAGGACCAGGTCATCGCCCTGCTCTTGCGCATGCAGCGGCAGATGCGTCACATAGGGCCACCCGGCTTCGTCGGTGCTGATCAGGCTGGCCAGTGGATGGCCACGCATGAGTGCAAGCGCATGGCTGCGGTCGTCAGACTTGAATTGGGGCGGCAGGTACATGGTGGAGCGAGTGTAGCCCCACCGACGTCAGCCCCGTGCCGGCTTCCCGCGCGCCCGGAGCCACGCTTCGAGCTCCGGCATAGGCAAGGCCTGTGCATAAAGAAAACCCTGCGCTTCATGGCACCCCATGGCCAACAAGGTTTGGGCCTGCAGCTCGTCTTCGACCCCTTCGGCAATGATGGTCATGCCCAGGTTGCGCCCAAGTTCAACCACCATGTTGGCGATGTGCCCGCCTTGGACCTGCTGATTGAGCTCGCTCACAAACACACAGTCGATCTTGAGCCGGTCCACCGGCAGCTGGCGCAGCTGGCTGAGCGATGAGTAGCCGGTCCCAAAATCGTCGATGGCAATCGACACCCCGAGCGCCTTGATGGCCGTCAGCGTTTCGAGGATGAAATTGGCATCCTCCATGGCCACGGATTCGGTGATCTCAAGCTCCAGCTTGGCCGGCTCGATGCCGGTGTCTTGCAGGGCTGCCCGCAGCTTGTCCAGGAAGGTCGGGTGGCGGAACTGGATCAGCGAGACATTGACCGACATGCGCAGATCCGACCACCCCTTGGACCGGAGCCGGTTCAGCTCATGGCATGCCGTGCGCAACACCCAGTCGCCCAGCACCACGATCAGGCCGGAGGTTTCCGCCAGCGGGATGAACTGCTCTGGCGGGACGAAACCGCCGTCGCCGTCACGCCAACGCAGCAAGGCCTCCATGCCGACAGGTTGGCCCGTCCGGAGGTTGATCTGCGGCTGGTAGACAATGAACAGGCGATCGTTGTCCACGGCGCTGCGCAGACCACGCAGCAAGCGCACCCGCTCCCGGATGTCGAAGCCCATCTCATTGGAAAAGACGACATAGTCGCCACGACGATTCTTCTTGGCGCGTTTGAGGGCGATATTCGCGTCCTTGAGGGCATCCAGGCCATCGCCAAGAACATTGCTCAGGCGCACCAGGCCGAGCGTGGCCGTGACGACCATGCTGTCATCCTGAACGGCAAAGGGCTCACGGAACAAGGCCAGGATGCCGACCGGATCCAGGGTGTCCTGGTTGCCCATCAGACCGAAGGTGTCGCCACCGATGCGTGCCAGCACGGCACCGGCCCCCAGATTGTTTCGCAGCCGTTCCGACACGGCCAGCAACAGCCGGTCGCCCTGCTGATGTCCCAGCGCATCGTTGACTTCCGAAAAGTCATCCACGTCGAGGATGGCGATCATCTGATTGCCGACCTCCTTGTGCTGCAGCTGCTCGTTGATCAGGTCAACGAAGCGGTTGCGGTTGGGCAGGCGCGAGAGCCGGTCGTAAAAAGCCAGCTCATCCAGTGCGCGGATCTGCCGATAGGCACGCAGGGCGGAGGTGATCGTGGCAAAGAGCTTGGTGCGTGTCAGCTCTGATTTGGTCTTGTAGTCGTTGATGTCGTAATCGTGGATGGTCTCGATTTCCGGCGCCTGCCCGGGTTGTCCGGTGCGCAGGATGATGCGCACATCGGGCAGCTGGAGTTCATTGCGAATGGTTTTCACCAGATCGAGGCCGGCGTGCTCGCGCTCCATGACCACATCAAGCAACACCACGGCAATGTCGTCTTCCTTCTTCAGAAGATCGATGGCCTCGGCCGCGGAGTAGGCATGCAGAAACTCCAGCGTCTGGTTCAGGATGGTGACGCCGGCCAGCGCAAAGGTTGTGGCCCGATGAACATCGGGCTCGTCATCCACAATCAGAACCCGCCAAGCCGCACGTACGATCTCCTGGTTCTCCTGACCATCGTCTGCGAACAGCAACTCGTCTGCGTCTCCAACTGACGCCACGGCATTCATGGGAAGCATGGGTTCATTTTGCATGAGCGGGAAGCCATAGGGCAAGGGGTATTCAGGCGCTGGGCATCCACAAAGTGACAGTGGTACCGACGTCGGGCTGGCTTTCAAGCACCATATCGCCACCATGAAGCTCGATGATTTCCTTCACGATGCTCATGCCAAGCCCCGTGCCGGGAATCTTGCCCGAGTTGTCGGCACGGTAAAACCGTTCGCTGACGCGCCTGAGCTGATCGGGCGTCATGCCAATGCCTTGGTCCGTGATCCGGATGCCGGTTCGCTGACCCTTGCCTTTCGGATCAGGAGCATCGATCAGCGCAATGGAGACGGAACCGCCACCAGGCGAGTACTTGTAGGCATTCGACAACACGTTGGTAATCGCCAGCGTCAATTTCGTGCGGTCGGCCTGCACCCAGTGCGGCGTCGTGTCTTGCGGCCCTGAGGGACCCGGACGCTCATTGGGCGCCTTGAAGCTGGCGTTGATCTCCTGCACCAGCTCACGCACGTCAAGACGTTGAAAATTGAAATCCTTGCCACGCCTGGCATCGATGCGCGCCAGATCAAGCAACTCGTTGACGATTGAAATCATCAGCTGCGATTGCCGGTGGATGGCGCTGACGCAGTCCTTTTTCTTTTCCTCCGACAGCCGGTGGTTCAGCAGCAGTTCAGAAAAACCGTAAATGCTGGCCATGGGGGTACGCAACTCGTGTGCTGCGGTCGAAAGAAACTGGCTTTTCATCCGGTCCACCTCGGTTTCGTGGGTCACGTCCCGCAGGTAAAGAATCTGTCGGACGGTTTCAGCATCCGACAGACGGACGCCGACCTCCAGCACGCGCTTGCCCTGCTGCATCTCGATCAGATGGCGTTGCTTGCTACGGCCCTCGCCTGCCGATTCAAGCTCCGACTGATGGGCCGCACGCAGTGCCGCCATGCCTGGGAATACGGCCTGTTCGCGGCATTGACGTGCCAGGCGCGTCGAGAATTCGGCTTCGTCGAGCCCCACTACATCCGATTCATCCAGCCCGGTCATGCGCCTGAATGCAGGGCTGGCGTATTTGACATGGTGTTCCGCATCAAAAGAGACAAAACCATCCGGGCTGAGCGAGAAGATGGCGTTGAGCTGCTCGGTTCGGTCACGAACGCGCGCTTCCGCCGCACGACGGTCGGTGATGTCGGTATTGGAGCCCGCCATGCGAACGGGTATCCCGTCCTCGTCAAAAAGCGCCTTGCCCCGGCTCAGTACCCACTTGTAGTTGCCATCTCGACAGCGCAATCGGTATTCGGCTTCAAAGAACTCGGTTTCGCCCTTGAGGTGCCGCTGGTACAGCGCCGTGACCCGTTCGACGTCATCGGGGTGGACGCGCAGGCGCCAGTCGTCCGTGCTGTTGGCGGGCACATCGGCCGGGTAGCCCAGCATCGTTTTGATGCGGTCTGAATAAAAGACTTCACCCGTCGTCAGGTTCCAGTCCCATACCCCATCGTTGGCGCCGCGCAGGGCCAGCTCCCAACGCTGCTCACTTTCTGCGAGTGCTTGCGCCGTGGTCTTGAACTCGGTGATATCGATCCGGTTGCCGACGATATAGCCACTGGGCGTCCGGTGTTCGACGATCAGCAACCAGCGCCCGTCACTCAGATGTTGCTCAATGGGAATACCGCGGGCCTGCTGATGCTGGCTCGTCCGTTGTGCCACCCAAGCCTCAATGTTCCCCGCGGCCTCGTGGTATTGACCGCGCTCGGCGCCTTGCCGGATGATGTCTTCAAAGCGTGCACCGGGCACGATCAGGTCGCGACTCTGTTCGTAGAAGCGCAGATACGCCTCATTGCACATCACGAGGCGGTCGTCCTGGTCATAGATGGTGAAGCCCACGGCAATGCTCTGAACCGCCTCGCGCAGAAGATTGCTCGCGGTTTCCGCCTCGCGCCGGCTAGCTTCGTATTCATGTGTGCGCTCGGTGACGCGGTTTTCAAGATCCGCATAGGACTCGCGCAGGCGATCCACCATGGTGTTGAACGCGACCGAAATCCGGCCGAATTCATCATCGCGGCCGACCGGCAGCTTGGCGACCGGTCGACCTGATGCCGCAATTTCCTCTGCGACCGCCGCAATTTCCCCCAATGGCCCCGCGATGAATCGGGCCCCCCATCGGGCGAAAGCGACAACCCCGACCAGCACGAAGGTTCCGATCACCGTGAAAACGATCAGCAGCAGATCCAGGGAGCGAAAGGTTGCCGTCTGGTCGCGCGACAGGACGATCCTGAAATCTGTCGTATCCAGTGGCGCCGGCAGCCGCAGCACGTTGGCGCGCTCGAAGGCCTTTTCTTGAGGACGCTCCCCCGCCAGCAGATTCCCCTCGGCATCGCCGATCCAGACGCTGTCATCCCACTCCTTGCTGAGTAGCGGCACCAGGGGAACGCGCAAGATGACGCCGCCTTCGACATTGTTGGTCAGCCGGTAGCGTATCGGCAGCGCCAGCAAGAGTGTTGCCGATGGTTGGCCCGTCTGCTCAATCTGTTGCGTTGCCTGCCCGCTTTTCATCATGGCTTGAAAGCTGCTGTTCGTGCTGTAGTCGGGCGGGTTGGTGTGCGTGCTGGCAGCGATCCGCCCACGGTAGTCCACCACCGTGATGTCTGCCCCTGTCACGGTCAGCCGCTGATTGCGCAGCAAGGGGTCCAGATAAGTCTCACGACCACGCGAATCCGCCAGCGCATTGGCGGTGACGGGGTTGACGGCCAATGACTCGGCCAGCGTGATGATGCCGGCAAGCCGCAACTCAATTTCGCGCTGCTCCAGCAAGGCATGCGCTTCCAGCAGGGCTTCCGTGTTCTGGATCAACTGGTTGCGGAACAGCACATAGGAGGTCAGCACCATGACGGCGCCAAGCGCCAGTGCTGCGGCCAACAGAGTCGTCGTGATCTTGCCTCTCAGATCGAGCTGCAAGAAGCTGTTCAACACGAACTGCGGGAATTGCCTGAAGCGCCCCATGTTGTTCTTATTTCCCAATCGACTTCAAGGTTCCATCCTTGGAAAAACGGGCCATGCGGACCTGCCGCTTCTCCAGCGCATCGTGCCGGGCCGGCGTGAAAGGCTTCGCATAGCGCCTGACCAGGCCATCGTAGGTATCCAGGCGTTCCAGGGCACTGCGGATGGCCGCGCGGTTGGTGCTGCCCGCCTTCTGGATCGCTTGCGCCAGCAGATGCGTCATGTCATACGCATGGGCAAATCCCACCTGGGCACGCAGCTGGCTGACGTCCATCCCGTAGAGGCGCTTCACCCCGGCGGCGACCGCTTGCGCCTTGGCGCTGAGCGGATCGCTGAAGCTGAAGGTATGGACCACGGTGAAATCAATCTGCTCCAGATACGGACGTGCCGCGGCGCCGAAATCACCGCCCAGCAAGCCCCAGTGCGAAATGATGGGCAAGCGTTGCGCCGCCGGCAGCGCTGCCATCTGCTTGACGATTGGCAAACCCTCGAACTCGTTGGTCACGGTCAGCACTGCCCGCGCTCCCCTGGCATGAGCTTGCGCCAGGCGCTCACTGAAGTCGGTGTCGCCCCAGTTGTACCAGAACACCTCATGCCGGAGGTCCCTGTGGCGACTGGCATAAGCCAGCAGGGCGGCCTCACTGCTGCGTCCCCATGCGGTATTGGGCACAAACATGGCGATCTGTTTGATACCGCGCGCGCGCGCATGCTCCAGCATGGTCTCAATCGCCCAACTGTCGGTCAGCGACAGGCGAAACGCATAGTTGGGCTCGCCGCTGCGCGCTTTGGTAATGTCATCTGCGGCCGACCAGGGATCCAGCAAAGGCAAGCCCAGCTTGCTGGCCAACGGGGCAATTTCCAGCGCGACGGGTGAGAAGCGGCCGCAGAACACGGCCACGACATCGGACTGGCGGGCAAAGTCTGCAAAATTGTCGACGCCCCGTGCTGGCACACCGCGGTCATCACGGGTTTCCAGCTTGAGTGGACGCCCCCCAAGGACGCCGCCTGCCTCGTTGATTTCATCAATGGCCAGCGCAATGCCTTTTTCGATGGACTGCGCTGTGTGACTGCCCTGAACACCAAACTCAGCCGTCAGGCCAATCACGACTGGCGACAGAGGTTGCGCAGCAGCCAGCCAGTCCATGGTGCACAGGCTGAACAACAGGACGACAAGGAGTCGCCAACGCGATCGATGTATTTTTGCCATAGGCATGCATTCTGTCCGTGGACACTTCCACGGACTTGACAAACAAGAACTTCAATTATGCGTTTTTATCACAATTATCAACTTCGGGCTATAAAAAACGGCCTCGAAAGGCCGTCCGTTGCGTTTATTCCCACTCGATCATCAACAGGCCACGCAAGCCCGCGTGGTTAAAGGGATTTGCGATGATCGACATGGGCCATTACCGTCGCTTTTACCGTCATCCGACAAGAGCTTGATCTGGTGCGGAAGATGGAAGGATTTGAGGGGCGACGACTCTAGCAACTCCATCGTCAATCGCCCTCTAGGATAGCGCAGACAAGCACAGCGGTCTTCCTCCAAGCCTCACTTCGCCGATGGCTTCGGCGCTGCCGGCCCTCCCCTCTTGAAACCACGATCCCCCGCCATGAACGCCTCCAGCATGTGCGGGATCAACTTCTCTGCATCGACCGCCTCGCCATACGCCTGCGCGTGCAGCGCGGCGTAGCGGTCGAGGTCGGCTTTCAGGCCGGCCGGGCACGCGAAGGTAAGCTTGACGTTCTCGGTCTTGGGCAGCGGCCCAAGCCGCAGTTTCTTGGTCGCGTTCATTGCGAAGCTCCCCGATTGAAGAACAGGGGCTGGTAGGGCCGCAGCACCAGATCCCGGTTGACGATGATCCGCACCGGCAGCCCGGGCCGCGTGGTCAGCGTCGGCTGGATGTTCATGTTGCGCCGGGTGATCTCCTGGCCGACCTGATTGATGCTGTCCTGGGCGCTGTCACGCCCGGCGATGACGATGCGGTTGCCGTCTTGGCGGTTCTCCGGCGCGGCCAGCTCTGCGCCGACGCCCAGCAGCGTCGTCAGCACCGCACCGGCAAAGATGCGGTTCCAGTGCCAGTCCACGTCATCCTCCAAGCCCGCGTAGCCGGCCGGGTCGGTGCCCACTAGATTGTCGAGCGTCAGCGAGGACGTGTCGGGCAAGATGATCCGGTTCCACACCACTTGCACGCGGCTCTGCCCGTAGCTGACCTGACTGTTGTAGCGCCCGAGGATGCGCGATCCCTGCGGGATCAGCAGGAACTTGCCGGTGGCCGTGTCATAGACCGGCTCCGTCACCGTGGCGATCACGTCGCCCGGCAAGTCCGACTTGATGCCCGCCACCAGCGCGCCGGCGATCACCGTTCCGGCCATCACCTGATACGGAGACGCCGGCAGCGCCAGGTTGCCGGAATTGCGGGTTTCCGTAGAGCCAGCTTTCAGGAACGCTTCTTTCGGATCCTGTTGATTCTGCGTCGCAGTCGGATCGGCAGGCTGGGCCGCTGTCGAGGCCGGCCCAGCGGCGAGCGGATCAAAGGCCGCGAGCGCGTTTGCAGCGCCGGACGCCCCTGGCGCTGCTTGCGCGACCGTAGCGGCGGCCTGCCCTTGGCCGCCTGAGCGGAAGAATACCGACGAAGCCGCCGCCGCTTCCGCCTCCTTCCGCAAGGCGTCGTTGGGGTCGTGGCCGGGCGCCGCGTAGGCGGCCACGGCCGGCTGCTGCGAGTTCACGATGGCCGGGCCAAGGTCGCCAGGCAACGGCGGACCCAGCTCGGGCACATCGGGCGGCAAGGCTGGTGGCAGCTTCGAGTAGTCGGTCGGCAGCGCATCCAGCCCTTCGGACTTCGAGACGCGATCGACGTTGTAAAGCTCGGTTTGCTCGCCCGCACTGCGTCGCTGCGGTTGTAGCGACCAGATCGTGGCCCCAAGGACGGCGACCGACAGGCCGCCGGCGAGGATGGCCAGCGTGCGCCGGTTCAGGCGCGTGACCGGGCGCGGCTGGGCGCGCAGCGCCACCGCCTCGGGCGCTACCTTGCCCGTCTGCGGCGTGGCGAGGTCGGGGGGGTCGTCCTGGCTCATGGTCAGTTCCTCCGTGCAACGCCGTCCGTGCGCTCGATTCGCACCACGTCGCCCTTGTCCCCGCCCAGGCGCAGTTCGGCGGCACCGAACAGCCGATCCACGATGTAGTACGGCGAGCGGAAGCGGTAGTTGACCAGTTGCCCGTCGCCTTCTGGCCCGATCACGAACAGCGGCGGCAGCTCGCCTTGCGCGATGCCGGCGGGGAACTGGATATAGACCTTCTGCCCGTCGTCGAAGGCGCGCAGCGGCTTCCACGGCGGGTTGCTACCGCTGATCGCGTAGCGGAAGCGCAGGTTTTCCAGCGACAAGCCGGAGTCCACCGGCGCGGCGGCGCTGGCCGCCTGCGCCTGGCGCTGCAAGGCCAGTATCCGGTCACGCGGATACTCCCAAGAAGCCGACGCCATCCACGTCTTTTCCGTCGAAGCCAACTCCAGCAGGTACGTCCTGCGGTTGGTGGTGATGACGAGATTGGTCTTGAGGCCCGAGCGGATCGGCTTGACCAGCACATTGACGCGCAGGTCAGCACCGCTGCCGCTCGACGTATCGCCCACGATCCAGCGCACGGTATCGCCAGCGGCCACCGTCACCAGCTCCTCGCCCGACTGGAGCGAAATCACGGTCACGCGGCCCACGGCTGCATAGACTTGGTAGAGCGCGCCATCCGTGAACGGCCACACCTGAATCGCGTTGACGTATCCCTCGCGCGTGGGTGCGACGCGCGCCTCGGCATTGGCCCGAGAGACGCGCACCTTCTCGTCGGCTGGCTCCGGCGTGGGCTTGGCGTCCTCGGCTTCGGGCAATGGCTTCAACTGCGCCGGCATCGGCAGCACCTCGGGCACCGCCACCACCTCCACCGGCGCGGGTGGCTCGGGTAGCTGCTGGGCCTGCACTGGCTCATCGAGCGAGATGGTCGGCGGTGGCTTACCCTGCGTGGCGCAGCCCGCCAGGGCAAGCAAGATCACCGGCAAGGCGGATTTACGGAAAAGATCATTCATGGCTTGGCTCCTTCGGAAGAATCCAGTTCGCGGCTCCACGACAGGCCGTTGACGTAGATGCCCAGGGGGTTCTTGCGCAGGCGTTCTTCGGTGCGCGGCGGCTGGAGCACGATGGACACCACGGCCGTCCACCGCTCCAAGCCCGCCGCGGCGCCGTTGACGTAGCGGCGTTCCGTCCAGCGCACGTTGAAAGACGTGTCGCTGGCGCGCACGACGCTGGTGATCTGCACCGTCACCGACTCCTTGCCGATGCGCGCGAACGGGTCGTTGACCCGTGCGTAGTCGTTGAGCACGGCCGCGCCCTTGTCGGTCATGTAATCGTAGGCGTCCAGCCAGTTCTGGCGGACGACGATGGGGTCGATGGACAGCGAGCGCACCAGCGTCACGAAGCGCGCGATGTGGTGCGCGGTCTGCGCATCGTTGGGCCGGTATGGCGTGGCGGCTTCACCCACGGCGCGTACCTGGCCCGCGTTGTCCACCTCCACGACGTAGGGCGTCACGATGGATTGCGCCGAGCGCCACACCAGGCCGCCGGCCATCAGCAGCGCAAGCGTCAGGCAGCCGAAGGCCATCAGGCGCCAGTTCTTCGCCTGCACGCGCGGCGAGCCGATGCGCTCGTCCCACACTTGGCCGGCAGCTTGGTACGGCGTGGCAGGTTGCGGCGTGTCGGCGTAGCGCACCTGCGGTTTCTTGAATCGCATGGTCAGTTCTCCTTATGAATCGGAATCGCGCAGGCTCGGCCCCTGGCCTGAGCCGCCGCCATCGCCACCGCGCAGCGCGTGGGCGGTGGTGGTCGCGGCGTGGGTGAGTTGCTGGCGGCGATGCAGGCGCTTGGCCCAAGCGGGCTGTTCCTGTGTCTGCGCCGTAGCGGCGCCGGATGCGGCCTCGCCTGCGGCACCCTGACCGGATGCCGCACCCGCGCCGCCATCGGCAGCAGCGCCATTCCAGCCAGCGCGGAAGGGAGCGGCCATGCGTTGCCCGGCAGCGGAAGCGCGGGATGCAGCGCCTCGCCCGGCTGCCTGCGCGCCGGTCTTGGCGACGTTGCCCAGGCCCGCCATCGCGCCCTTTGCGCCGCCGCCAGCGGCGGCGGAACCGGCCTGGAACGCCGACTTCGCACTGCTGGCCGCCGACGTGGCGGCGCGCGCACCGCTACCGGCCAGCTTCGCGGCAGCCGGGGCCATGCGCGCACCAGCAGCCACGGCGCCACCCACGCCCGTCGCGGCGGCGCCAATGGCGACGGCCGTGCCGGCAGCGCCGACAGCAGCACCGGCCATTGCGCCAGCGCCGAGCTGCGGCGCACCGGAGACGAGGCCCGTGGCGATGCCGGGGCCGAAGATCCCTAGCGCCAGCAAGGTGAGCGAGGCCAGCATGATGACCAGCGCGTGGTCGATAGACGGCTCGGCGGGATGGACTTGGAACTGAGCGAACAAGCCCGAGCCGATACCGACGATCACGGCCAGCACCAGAACCTTGACGCCGGAGGCCACCACGTTGCCCAAGACCTTTTCGGCGAGGAACGCGGTCTTGTTCCAGAGCGCGAATGGCACCAGCACGAATCCGGCGAGCGTGGTCAGCTTGAACTCGATCAGCGTGATGAACAGTTGGATCGCCAGCACGAAGAAGCACAAGACCACGACCAGCCACGCGAGGAACATCACCACGATGGGGTCGAGGTTCACGAACACTTCGGGAAAGCCCGCCATCTCGCCGATCTGCTCCAGAATCGGCGCCCCGGCGTCGATGCCGGTTTTCGCCAGCCGGCCCGGCTGCAAGAAGTTCTCCATCGTGATGGCCGAGCCGGTGGCGGTGATGCCCAATCCCGCAAACGAGCGGAACACGATGCTGGCCAGCCAGTTGAAGTTATTGATGATGTAGGCGAAGGCACCGACGTAGAGCACCTTGCGCAGCAGCTTGGCGATCACGTCCTCGCCCTGGCCGGTGGCATGGCCCATGGCCCAATACAGGCCAGCGATCGTCATGTCGATGACGATCAGCGTGGCCGTGAGGAACGCCACTTCGCCCCGCAGCAGCCCGAAACCCGAGTCGATATAAGCGGCAAAGGTGTTGAGGAATTGGTCGATGATGGTCACGTCATTCATGGCGTGTCCTCCGGTTCGGCGGGAACGGCCGGCGCCATGCCATCGGCCGGTTCCTCGAAGCTCGGCGGGATCGGCGGCAGGTCGGCCAGCGTCTGGTATTCATCCGGCCCGGCCTCGCCGGAAAAGAAGCGCCGCCGGAAGGCTTCGGCGGCGGCACGGCAAGCGTCCTCGCCCGTGGCCTGCCGGTCGGCCGCGCATTGCGCGCGCAATGCCTTGAGCCGCACGGGATCGGCGGCCAGGGCATCGGCAAGGTGGTCGGCCGGCTGCTCGCCGCAAGCGGCCAGCAGCGCGACACACAGGACGAGGACGCATCGCATGGCGGCCTCCCGTCAGTTGCCGTAGAAGTTCACGGACTGCGGCGTGTACGGCGTGCCTTCGCCCAGGAAGCGGCGCCGCACCTCGCGGGCGCGCTCCGTGGCTGCCGCCTGCCGCGCCAGTTCCAGCGACGCCGCCCGGTCTTGCGTGATCTGGAGCCGCTGCGACTGGATCGACTGCTTGGCCTGCAAGGCCAGCAACTGGTTCATGGCTTGCATCGCCTGCAACGCACCTTCGGCCGACTGGCTCTTGCCCACGAGATCGGCCAGCACGCTCTCGTCTTCGCCCAGGTTCTGCGACACCCGCGCCTGCATCTGCATGGTGGTCTGCAAGCCGTTGAGCGTGTTCCGCCAACGCTCCTGCGCGTCGCGGTACATCTGGTCGCCGCTGACGGTGGCGGCGTACTGCTCGGGATACAGGCGTGCGAACTCCCGATCCAAATTCGTCACGTCGTAGGCCAAGCCGCGAGCCTGGGCGATCAGCCGCTCGGTCGTCGCCAGATTGGCGCGCAACTGGTTCACCACGCTGGACGGCAGGCTGGCGAGGTTGCGCGCCTGGTTCATCAGCATCTGCGCTTCGTTCTGAAGCTGCTGGATCTGGTTGTTGATCTGCTCCAGCGTGCGGATCGCGGTCAGCGTGTTCTGCACGAGGTTCGTGGGGTCGATCACGACCCATTGCGCATGGGCGGTGGCGGTGCAAAGCATGGCCGCGATGGCGGCGGCGACAAGACGCTTTTTCATGGCAGGTTCTCCAGGGGTTGGTCAGCGAGGGAACCCGGCGCGAGGCCGGGGAACGAGGGCAGCAAGTCAGCCGCCCAATCGAGGCCGCGATGGCGCAGCCAGGCGCCCGCGAAGCCGGGCACGCCGGCATCCAGCAGCACGCGATCTATGTCGCGCTGGTCTTGCGGCGTGGAGGCGCCCGCGAAGGCCAGCGTCGCCGGTCCCAGGTCGAGGTCGAACAGGCGGTTGCCCAGGCGCGATTGGTAGTAGTAGTCGCGCTTGGGCTGCGCGGTGGCGACGATCTCGATTTGCCGCCGGTTGAGGCCGAAGCCCTCGTAGATCGTGCGAATCTGCGGCTCGGTCGCCTGCGGGTTCGGCAGAAAGATGCGGCTCGCGCAGCTCTCGATGATTGCGGGCGCGATGCTCGAATCCTTGATGTCCGCCAGGCTCTGCGTGGCGAAGATGACGCTGACGTTCTTCTTGCGCAGCGTCTTGAGCCATTGGCGGATGCGCGCCGCAAACACCGGGTCATCGAGGAACAGCCACGCTTCATCGAGGATCAGCAGCGTCGGCGCACCGTCGAAGCGTTCATCGAAGCGCGCAAAGAGGTAATGCAGCACAGCCATGACGGCGGCCTTGCTGTGCATCAGCTCCTCCATCTCGAAGCACTGCACGTCGGCCATGCCGAGGCGATCATGGTCGGCGTCCAGCAGTTTGCCGTGGGCGCCACCCAGCACATAGGGCGCGAGCGCCTGCCGCAGCGTGTTCGATTGCAGCAGCACGGAAAGTCCCGTCATCGTGCGCTGCTCCACCGGCGCACCGGCGAGACTTCCCAGTGCCGACCAGATAGCCGCCTTCTCGTCGGGGCCGACCGCCACGCCTTCGTGCAGCAAGCGGCCTTCGATCCATTCGGCGGCCCAGGTGCGGTAGCCCTCGCGGTCGATGCGGGCGAGAGGCTGAAACGCGATCTCGCCATCCATCCCGAGGTCGTAGTGCTCGCCGCCCAGACCGAGGATGGCGGCCCGCATGGAGCGGCCCATGTCGAAGGCGAAGGTGCGCGAGCCGCGATAGCGGCGGAACTGCATCGCCAGCGTGGCGAGCAAGACCGACTTGCCCATGCCGGTCGGGCCGGCGACCAGCGTGTGGCCCACGTCGCCGATGTGCGTCACCAGCCGGAACGGCGTCGCGCCATCGGTGCGCGTGACGATCAACGGCGGGCCGTCTAGGTGTTCGTTCTTCTCCGGCCCAGCCCATACCGCCGACACCGGCATCATGTGCGCCAGATTCAGCGTCGAGACGATGGGCTGGCGCACGTTGGCGTATGCGTTGCCGGGAATCGAGGACAGCCAGGCATCCACGGCGTTGAGCGTTTCAGGGATGGTGACGAAGCCGCGTCCCTGGATGACGCGCTCCACCATGCGCAGCTTCTCGTCGGCTGCGCTGGCGTCCTCGTCCATGACGGTGACGGTCGCCGTCAGGTAGCCGAAGGCGACTTGATCGCTGCCCAGTTCCTGCAAGGCGGCATCCGCGTCCGCCGCCTTGTTGTTGGCGTCGGTATCGACCAGCGGGCTTTCCTGCTGGAAGATCGTCTCGCGCAGCAGCGCGATGACGTTCTTGCGCTTGGCGAACCACTGGCGGCGCAGGCGCACCAGTTCCTTCTCAGCCTCGGCCTTGTCCATGCAGAGGAAGCGCGTGCTCCAGCGGTACGCAAAACCGAGGCGGTTGAGATCGTCGAGAATCCCCGGCCAGGTCGAGGTCGGAAAGCCCCGCACCGACACCACGCGCAGGTGCTGGTCGCCCAGCATCGGCGCGAGGCCACCGACCAGCACGGAATCGGTCAGCAGCGCGTCGATGTGGAACGGCACCTCGGGCACGCCGATGCGGTAGCGTCGCGTCGAGACGGTCGCGTGCAGGTAGGTCAACGTCTGGCTGTCATCGAGCCACGCGATCTCCGGCATCACGCCATCGAGCAGGTCGAAGATGCGATCCGTTTCAGCGACGAATGCGTGCAGCCGTTCGCGCCAATCCACGCCTTCGGTCGGCCGGTTTTCATACAGCAGGCCCGCAGCGCGAGCGCGAGATTCCACGGACGGCAGGAAGGCCAGCGTCAGGTGATAACCACTCTCGAAGTGGTTGCCGGACTCCTCGAAAGCGGCACGGCGTTCCGCGTCCACCAGCCACGACAGCGGTTCAGGAAACTCGGAGTGCGGATAGTCGGCGGCGGCGCGGCGTTCGGCTTCGATGAACAGCGCCCAGCCCGAACCCAGCCTGCGCAGCGCGTTGTTCAGGCGCGCCGATGTGGCGATCAGCTCGCCCTGTGTCGCGCTGTCGAGGTCAGGCCCGCGAAACCGGGCCGTGCGCTGAAAACTGCCGTCCTTGTTCAAGACGACGCCCGGCGCCACCAGTCCGGCCCAGGGCAGCCAGTCGGCGAGCAGCGCAGGACGCTGGCGGTATTCGGCGAGGTTCAGCATCGCGGCGTCCTCCCCTACACGTCCAGCAGCGACTGGTGCTTGATGTGCCGCGCGAACACGGCCATGAACTGCGGATCGACGCGCGCGCCCCATACTGCGAGCGAATGGCCGACGATCCAGAGCACCACGCCGGGAATCCACAGTTGCAGGCCCAGCCCGACAGCGGCGGCCAAGGTGCCATTGGCGATCGCCACGGTGCGCGGTGCGCCGCCCAGCAAGATCGGCTCGGTGAGCGAGCGGTGCAGCGGCACCTCGAACCCGGCCGCGAAAGTGTCCGGGCCGCTCATACGACGGCCCCGCCCGAGAAGCTGAAGAACGACAGGAAGAAGCTCGAAGCGGCGAACGCGATGGACAAGCCAAAGACGATCTGGATCAGCTTGCGGAATCCGCCCGACGTGTCGCCGAACGCGAGCGCCAGGCCCGTGGCGATGATGATGATGACCGCGACGATGCGCGCCACCGGACCCTGGATGGATTCGAGGATGGATTGCAGCGGCCCTTCCCAGGGCATCGAGGAGCCGGCAGCCTGCGCAGTGCCCGCAAGCAGCAGCATGAAGGCAGCGAGCATCAAGCCTTGCATGGCCGGGCGAGCCAGGCCATCCAACCGCGCGGGACTGGAGCGGCGGGAAAGCGGATTTACAGAAATACGGAAAGCATCAACGTGCGTCATGGCAGTTCTCCAGAGTTGTCAGGGGACAGAGAAGAAAGGTCGGACTGCGGCAGCAGCTCGGGAAACGGTGTTTCCAGCGCATCCGCCAGTTGGTAGCCCACGCCGTCGAAGCCATTGAGGCGGGCAATGCTCTCGATGCGGCGCTTGCGCCCACGCCCGGCGATATAGATCACGACGTTGACCGCCTCGGCGATCAGTGCACGGGGCGGATTCACCGCCACTTCGAGAATCAGTTGCTCCAGGCGCAACAGCGCGCCCAGCGCGGAGCCGGCATGAATCGTGGCGATGCCGCCCGGATGGCCGGTGCCCCACACCTTGATGAGATCCAGCGCTTCGGCGCCGCGCACCTCGCCGACGACGACGCGATCCGGGCGCAGGCGCATGGAGGAGCGCACCAGTTCCGTCATCGACACGACGCCCGCGCGCGTGCGCAGCGGCACGTGGTCGCGGGCCGCGCATTGCAGCTCCACCGTATCTTCGAGCACAAGCACGCGGTCGCCCGTGGCGGCAATCTCAGCCAGCAGCGCATTGGCGAGCGTGGTCTTGCCACTGCTTGTCGCGCCGGCAATCAAGATGTTCTGACGCTCATGCACGGCGCGCACCAGAAAGCCCGCCTGTTGAGCCGTCAGCATTCCGTCTTCGATGTAGCGCGAAAGTGGAATGACGCCCACGGCGCGCTTGCGCAAGGCGAAGGCCGGCCCAGGCGCTGCGGGTGGCAGGATGCCCTCGAAGCGTTCGCCGGTCTCTGGAAGCTCGGCGGACAGCAGCGGCTGGCCGCGATGCACTTCCGCGCCGACGTGGGCGGCGACAAGGCGGATGATTCGCTCGCCATCGGCCTCGGACAGCTCCACGCCCATCGGCGCGCGGCCCGAGGACAGGCGATCAATCCATAGCGTCTGGTCGGGGTTGAGCATGATTTCCACCACGTCCGGGTCTTCGAGCGCGGCGGCGATCAGCGGCCCCATCGCCGTGCGTAGCATCTGGATCCGGCGATCCAGCGAAGTGGCGGTCATGGACTGCCCTTCAATGGAAATTCGGGCGCTCATGACGCACGCTCCCACGCCTGCGCGTCCGCTGCCGCGTCCTCCATCCGCATGGGGTCGGGATGTAGTTCCTCCACCACGTCGCGCACCAGGCTGCGCCCGCGCAGCAGGTGGCGGCCCAACTGCTCCACGAACTGCTCGAAGCGCGCCTTGCCCTGGGCGCGTGCAGCGTCCTGATGCGCTTCAGGTACGGGCGTGCTCACCGTGAGGAAGTAGCGGATGAACAGCGCCAGCGTTTCGATCTGGATGTTCTGGTCGCGCTCCATGCGCTCGGCCTGGCGCGACAGGCGATCCAGCCGCTTGGCAATGGCCGCCTCACGCTGGTCGGCAGCATCGGGCGACAGCCACGATGCGAGCGCCGCCGCGACGATGGACGACTTGGAAACGCCTTTCTTGGCGGCCAGCTCGTCCAGGCGCTTGGCGTGCTCTGGCTGGATGAACAGGTTGAGGCGGTAGTGGCTCATAGCTCGATTCCGTCGTTGGGGTTCAGCGATGCCAGCCGGGCCGTGCGCTGCATGGCCGGATCAAGCTGGCGAGGAAGGGGAAGCGGCAGATCGTCGTCATCGAGCAGCGCGAGGTCGGCCGCGGACGCGGCCAACTCGGGGTCGTAGACGACGGCCTCAGTTAGTTCGGGCTGACGGCGCGGGCCACCGTCGTCGGCTGAACCCAAGTTCTCCAGGCCATCGACGGATGCCGTGGCCGGCGCGGCGGGCACGGCGGGAATCGCCAGCGCGCTCCAGTCGTCAGGCCGCGATGGCGGGGCGTCGGCGTACTGCCCGCCTGCCAGCACGGGCGGTGGGAGCACGCGGCGCTTGAAGTTGCTGTCCGCGTAGTAGCGCAGCTTCTTGGCCTTGATGGGCGCCACGCCGGACACCATCACCACGGCTTCGTCGGGCGGAAGCTGCATCACTTCGCCCGGTGTCAACAGCGGGCGCGCGGTTTCCTGGCGTGACACCATCAGGTGGCCCAGCCACGGCGCGAGCCGGTGGCCCGCATAGTTGCGCTGCGCGCGCAATTCAGTGGCCGTGCCCAGCGTTTCGGAAATGCGCTTGGCCGTGCGTTCGTCGTTGGTGGCGAACGTCACGCGCACATGGCAGTTGTCGAGGATCGAATGGTTCTGACCGTAGGCCTTGTCGATCTGGTTGAGCGACTGCGCGATGAGGAAGCTGCGGATTCCATACCCCGCCATGAAGGCCAGCGCCGTCTCGAAGAAGTCCAGGCGCCCCAGCGCTGGGAACTCGTCAAGCATCAGCAGCAGCTTGTGGCGGCGCATGATGCCGTCGCTGCCGTCGAGCGATTCGGTGAGGCGCCGCCCGATCTGGTTGAGGATCAGGCGAATGAGCGGCTTCGTCCGCGAAATGTCCGACGGCGGCACCACCAGGTACAGCGATACCGGGTGCTCCGCAGAAATCAGGTCGGCGATGCGCCAGTCGCAGCGCGACGTGACCTCGGCCACCGTGGGGTCGCGGTACAGGCCGAGGAACGACATGGCCGTGGACAACACGCCGGAGCGCTCGTTGTCCGACTTGTTGAGCACTTCGCGCGCGGCGGATGCGACAACGGGGTGCGGTGCATCGCCAAGATGCCGCGTGGTCATCATCCGGTGCAGCGTCAGCTCGAATGGGCACGACGGATCGCTGAGGAAGTTGGCAACTCCGCGCAGCGTCTTGTCCTCGCCCGCATAGAGCACATGCAGGATGGCGCCGACCAGCAGCGCGTGGCTGGTTTTCTCCCAATGGTTGCGCTTCTCCAGCGCGCCTTCGGGATCGACCAGAATGTCCGCGATGTTCTGAACGTCACGCACTTCATGCGCGCCTCGCCGCACTTCGAGCAGCGGGTTATAGGCCGCCGACTTGGCATCGGTCGGGTTGAACAGCAAACAGTGCGAGAAGCGCGAGCGCCAACCTGCGGTGATCTGCCAGTTCTCGCCCTTGATGTCGTGGATGACGGCGGATGCAGGCCAGGAAAGCAGTGTCGGCACCACCAGGCCCACGCCCTTGCCCGAGCGCGTGGGCGCGAAGGTCAGGACGTGTTCCGGGCCTTCATGGCGCAGGTACTGGCGATCGTGCTGGCCGAGAAACACACCGGTCGGCTGTGTGAGGCCGGCCTTGCGAATGTCCTGCGCGTTCGCCCAGCGTGCCGAGCCGTAGGTCGTGACCAGGCGCGATTGCCGCGAGCGCCAGACCGACATGCCAATGGCGACCAGCACAGCGACGAGCCCGCTGCCGCCCGCCATCATGCCGCCAGTGTTGAAGACTTCCGGCGCGTAGGCATCGAAGACGAACCACCACTCAAACAGCTTCCACGGGTGGTAGACCGGCGTGCCAAGAAAATCGAACCACGGCGAGCCCAAGCGTAGCTGGTAACCCAGGGCAGTGGCTGTCCATTGTGTGGCTGCCCACACTCCGGCGATCACGATGCCGAATACCACGGCGATCTGACCGAACAGCACGTTCGTCCCTTGCATGACCTGGCCTCCGATTCCTCCTACGCGGATTGCTCATAGAAGAAGCGGCACTAAGGACGTGCCACAGGCGTCAGGATCGGTGCCGGGTCAGTGCCGGTCAAAGGCCGTTATGGCGGGGATTGAGGCTGAAAGAGCCAGATTTCGCGCGGAAGCGAAAGCAATAGAAACACCACAGACGCGAGCGCGTTGCGGCGTGGTGATGTATCAGCGAGAACTTCGTGCGGTAAAACGACGACAAGGAAGTTACTTGGATTTTTGCTCAGGCCGATCACCGAAGAAGCGCCGGTTGGCGGCTTCTGCCGCACGCAAGCAGAGTTCGTCGCCGACCTTCGATCGATCTTCCCTGCATTGGCGCTGGATCTCCTTGATGCGGTCGGGATTGGCGGCGAGCGCATCCACGGTTTCCGAAGGTTGGGAGGGGCCGCATGCGGTCAGCGCAGCAACCACCATCAGCAGCATCACTTTGTTCATGGGGTCAATCCTTTCATCGAGTGGATCGTGGATTCCCGATGCTGCTCAGAGATTCTGCTGAATCAATGGAGGCCACCCGGTCGATGAATCGGGCCAACATCTCTGGAGCCTCTGTATCGCGACACAGTAGATAGGTCGTCAGCATTGGCGGTTTACCCGCCAACGGCCGAGCCACTACACCAAGCTCACGGCTGGACGCAACGTGTGCCGCTCCGGCCAAGCCCAAGGCCAGCCCGGCGGAAACCAAGGTCATCATGAGGTCAAAAGAGGCAACGTGCTGAACGATGAGCGGCTCTCGTTCGTACTTGCGCAAGATTCGATCGACCTGACGTGCATGTCCTTCGCAAATCAATGGGTCGCCCAGCACCAGCGGGTAGTGCAGAACCTCCTCCAGCGGAATCTGCTTGAAGGCCAGAACAGGATGGCGAGCGGGCACCGCCACCATCAACTCATCCTCCCAGGCAGGCGTAACCACGATGCCATCACCTACGTCTTCGGCCATCGAAAATCCTGCGTCGTATAGCTCATCGTGCAGACCCTTGATTTGTTGGGCCATCGAAACTTCGAACAACCGAACCTCGACCTCGGGGTCTTCTTCGCGGCACTGCGCAAGTAGCGCCGGCAAGCGTGATGGCGTGATGCCGTCGGACAAGGCAATGCGCAATTGCCCGTGATAGCCATTGGAGGCAGACCTGACGCTATCGCGTGCTTGCTCCAGCGCAGCGAAGATGCGCGGTACGTGCTCCAACAGCAACCGACCCGCACGGGTCAATTGCGTGCTGCGAGTAGTGCGAACGAACAGGCGCGCACCAAGGTCTTCCTCCAGTTCCTTGATGGTGCGAGACAGCGGCGATTGATCGATGTGTAACCGTTCAGCGGCCCGAGCAAAATGAAGCTCTTCCGCGACTGCGGTAAAACATCGAAGGTGGCGTAGCTCCACTTCTGTCCTTCCTAGCGTGTCAGATCATCCACGTTCCGTGGGATGCAGCCGGATGCTCCGCTCGTGTGTGAACACCAAGGACGCCGCCCTTCCAAACCGAAAATATCCACGGTGCGATGCAAGCGATTCAGCCAAGACCACATAGTAAGTGATATGTTACTTACTATGCTTCGAAAAATCAATGACTGAACTCATCGTTGGGGTGGGCAACTCCCTCTCCGGACGGAAGACGAATCAGCGGCTATCAACCGATGCTTGGAAATATCTTTGCGCAGGATTCGCCGGATTTCGACGACGGATGCCGCGGTCTCCTGCACGCTGTGTCCGGACACGATGATTTCTTCCGACTCGGCGCCCTCCAGATGCGCGCTTCGATAGGGAACCAAACCATCGTCCGATTCAGCGAGAGGGCCGTTAGCCTGCCGCCTGGCAATGATCGAGTGATAGGACACCTGATCCGAAATCGGAAGCTCGCTCGTAGCTTTGACGAAGGGATCGTTTTCGTCGAGTTGGTCAATGCTGTTGGGGATGTTCTGCAAGATCGTGGCCTGTGCCGTGGCCATGATCTCCGCGCGAGCCGGGAAGGCGTCGCCGAGGGTTGACAGCAGCGTCAATGGCAAGCGGATCAATCCGGCCACCCAACGCCCAAGTCCCTGCCCGGCAACCACGGTTCCACGGTGCGGTGTGGCAACGAATATCACGCGATCAACACCTGGGAATGGCTGAAAGCGCAAAAGGGGGTCAAGTTGGGAACGGGTGCTCCCAAGACGGTTCAGATCGATTCTTGGATCCGATGCAGCCCACTCCCACAGCTGCTGGTCTGCCGTGGAAACCATCAGCCGCGCCAGCAGTCCTCCCATGCTGTGCCCAATCAACACCAGCCCGTGGGAAGCCAAGGTTTCCTCTTCAGGGTCGAAGTGATGCAAAGCTGCCGCCAGAACTTGGCGGATTGCTGCATGACTGGCTGGTACAGGCATATTCGTGGGGTAATAGATCTCCCACACTTGGAATTCGCATCGCAGCTCTTCATCGGCCAGAAGCTCATTGGCAACGTTGACCCATGCTTCGGGGCTGCTCGCCAGTCCATGCACCATCACGATGATGCGCCGCCGCGGGTCGAACGGCTGCATCAGATACAGATGCGGCTGATCGATGCCACGCTCACGCCCAAACAGCCCTCGCAAGGATTGCTGGTTGAATCCCGAACGCGCCAACCATAAGCCGTAGCCAGCCGTGAAGTTACCAGCCAGTGGAACGCGTTGGCCGTGGAGTTGCAGATAGTCCTGTACCAAGGGGTCATACACACCGACGACGAGTTCACGCGAGGCAAGCAGCTCATCGACGGTGAGTGCATCAAAACGAAGCACTACTGTCACGTTGGGCGTTGGCATTTCGCTCCAGGCGGGAAATACCCCCGGGCGCTCGTTACCGGCGGAAGATTCGTCTGATTCGTCCAGTGACTTCGGATCTGCCTCCGTTACGGCCACCAATTCCGCACCCAAGCCGTCCCTGCGATAGATGCCGCGCAGGCCTTGGAATGCCAGAGCGTTCGCAGGCAGCAACTCGCGTGGCGTGGTCGCATCGTTGGGCAGCCGGGCGTTCAAGTCGACTCGCAAAGCCCAGTCACCCAAGCGCAATGTCGCTTTGGTTTCGCCAGCATGTGCACGAAGTGCTTGGTGCTGTAGGCCAAACAATTGCGTGACCGTTTTTTGCACCGCATAGTTGTACCAATCGCGCACCTGCGTCTGCCGTTCCTCAAACGCGCGCTCGCCGGGCGAGCGCCTGGTGAAAAAGAGATACGCGTAAGCGTGCCGAGCCGTCTCGATCCAGGCGGAAGTAGAAACGATGCGACTATTTGGGACTGCCGTCGAGATCGACATGGCATGCTGCAACCAGAGTTCAGCCAGTGCCGACAGCCTCGTTTCGCCGTCCAAGTCCTTCATCATGGTCAACGCCTCGATGCAAGTGAGCGAGGTGTTCGTTGCGCAAACTCGCTCATCGAGCCCGGTCACGCGGATTGTCTGCAAGGTCGGTGCGCTGAGTTTGCCTCTGCCGAGGAGATCGCCGCGTCGTAGGGCAACGTATTCATCCGGCGTCATCGCGCGTACAGCGACAGAAGGTTTGAATTCACTGACGACCGCGCAACCACCAAGTGCAAACGCGGCGGTGATCACGATCAACCAACGCCAGAGAGATGCAAGGAGCATATGCCTCACGATCGAGAGCTGCGTACCGGCACTGCAGAATCATTACCTGAAACGAACGGAACATTGCCCGTGAAATTGCATTTCATACGCGGCTCCCTTCGCCCTGAACAAAAGCACGCTGGCGATGCGCCAAGATCAGTGCAATGGCGCATGAAGCTATTCGCGTGCGGCGCGAGTCCGAGCGACTGGTGAGCACAATCGGCACGCGCGCGCCCATCACGATCCCCGCGCTATCGGCTTGGCCCATGTATTCCAGTTGCTTGGCCAGCATGTTGCCGCTTTCCAGGTCGGGAACGACCAGGATGTCGGCTTGCCCGGCCACGGCGGACTTGATGCCCTTGACGCGCGCGGCATCGGGAGAGACGGCGTTATCAAAGGCCAGTGGCCCGTCGAGCACACCTCCGGTGATCTGGCCACGATCGGCCATCTTGCACAGTGCCGCAGCATCCAGGGTTGAAAGCATGCGCGGGTTGACGGTTTCGACCGCCGCCAGGATCGCCACCTTGGGCTCGGCAATGCCGATGGCGCGCGCCAAGTCGATGGCGTTGCGCACGATGTCGGCCTTGATTTCGAGCGTCGGAGCGATATTGATGGCGGCGTCGGTGATGATGAAGGGCCGTGGGTAGCTGGCCGTCTGCATGATGTAGCAGTGCGTCAATCGGCGCTCGGTGCGCAGGCAGGCTTCGGGCGCCAGGATGGCACCCAGGTACTCATCGCTGTGCAAGCTGCCTTTCATCAGCGCCTGCACCTCGCCCTTGCCAGCCAGCCGGGCGGCGGTGGCCGCTGCGGCGTGGCTGTGCGGCACATCGACGACCTCGCTGTCTCCCAGTTCCAACCCCGTGTCGGCCGCAACGGCACGCAACTTGGCGAGCGGCGCCACCAATACTGGCGAGATGACGCCGGCATCGCGCGCGTCCAAGGCACCCCCCAAGCTGAGCGCGTCGCAAGGGTGCACCACCGCGGTGCGAACCGGGGCCATGGTTTTGACATGGGCGATAAGACGCTCGACACCACTTGGAGGATCGGCGCGAACGCCCTCAGGGGCTTGTTCATTCATGTGATTTCTTTGCCTTGCTTGCGCCAGTTGAACGCCAGCCTGACGTACCGATGTTGTCGCTGGCCTTCACTGGCGCCCGTGCGGCTGAAGATGGCGGGCCACCATCTCGGCTCGACTGGCGCACCAGCATTACCGGAACTGGCGCGATGCGCGCTACTTGCTCCGCATCGCTGCCCAGCAGCAGCCGGTTCATGCCGCGACGTCCGTGGGTGCCCAGGATGACCAGGTCGCAATCGTTGATCTCGGTCTGATGCGCGATCTGTTCCGACACGCGTTCGGTGCCGCTTTCAAGCAGCACCGTCTCTGTGGCAATTCCTTCCCGGCGGAGCCGACTCGCAGCCTCATCCAGCAACGTCTGGCCGGCTTTGAGGAAGCGTGGGCGGACATCCTTGATGTAGACCTCGGGACGTTCGAAACCCGTGCTGTGGCGGGTTGGTTCGACGATATGCAGCAAGATCACGGTGGCGCCGCTCAGGCGTGCCAGTTCTGCCGCATGATCGAGCGCCAGGAAGGATGTGGGACTGCCGTCCAGCGGCACCAGAAATCGGGAATACATGGAACTCCTCCGGGAGGCGCTGACTGCCGCGCGGGAAACCGCCCGCAAGGGCTGCGGGCTCTCCCGACTCATGACATGTGCTGGCCACCGTTCATCGCCACGTTGCTGCCCGTCATGAAAGCAGCAGCGTCACTGGCGATGAAGGCCACCAGCGCCGCGATCTCATCCGGCTGGCCGAGGCGACCCACCGGAATCGCTTCGATGACCTTCTGGCGCACGTCCTCGCGCACCGCCATCACCATTTCGGTGGCCAGATAGCCCGGCGAGACGGTGTTGACCGTCACGCCCTTGCGTGCCACCTCCTGCGCCAGCGCCTTGGTGAAGCCATGCACGCCAGCCTTGGCCGCCGAGTAATTGGTCTGGCCGAACTGACCCTTGCTGCCGTTGATGGACGAGACGTTGACGATGCGCCCCCAGCCACGCTCCACCATCGGATCGATGAATGGCTTGGTGACATTGAACATGGAGTCCAGGTTGGTGCGCAGCACGGCGTCCCAGCCGGCCTTGTCCATCTTGCGCAGGGTCGCGTCGCGGGTGATGCCGGCGTTGTTCACCAGGATGTCAACGTGGTGGCCGTCCGCCTGAATCTGACGCGCCAAGGCCTGGGTCGATTCCCAGTCGCCGACATCGACGCCGTAGGCCGTGAACCGGTAGCCTTTGGTGTCCTGCGCGTCAAGCCAGGCGGCGACCTTCTCGTTGCCGGGCGTGTGCGTAATGATGACGCGGTGGCCCGCGTCGTCCAGCGCGCGGGCAATGGCCGCGCCAAGGCCGCGATTGCCGCCAGTGACCAGGGCGGTTCGTCCCGAACTGCTCATATGCGCCTCCTCACTTTTTGGCCTTGCCCTGAGGCGCGGCGCCTGGCGCAGTCCAGGGCTGCGTCCATTGCTGAAAAAACTGCGCGAAAGAGGCTGTGCCGCCGCTGGCGCCGAATACCTCGGAGACAGATGCCTGCCAGGTGGTCAGCGCTTCGCGCAGGCCATCGGCGAATGCCGCCTGGCTCTTGGCAGCAGCCCGGCCGACCGCCTGTGTGTCGCCCATACGGCCTTGGCACAGGCGCCAGAACACCTCGGACGGCAAGGTGGCAAGCGCCTGCCAGTCCGCTGCCTGTTGGAGGTTCTGGATGCGCGAGGTGGTCTCCAGCACGCCACCGGCACTGAGCTGCTGCATGGCTTCGAGCCAGTGGTGGCCGCTTTCTTGAAGCAAGCGGGTGATCTGAAGCTGCAACTCGGCATTGGCCTTGTAGAGTTGGATGGGCAGTTCGCTGTTCATGTCAATGCTCCACGGTCATGATGTGCCCCTCCGGGGCGGGTGTAGGCCATGGCTGCGCAACGGCCCGATGAAAGTTGAGGGTGTATTCTTGGCGGTGTTTTGTCCTGTCATCGCATGGCCACATAGGTTCCCGGCGCATCGCCAAGCGGTGCTTGCGTCCCGCCCATGGCAGGCGGCGCGACGCGCCCGGCAGAGCGCTGGGCCAGCCATTGCTGCCATGCCGGCCACCAGGAGCCTTCGTTCATCGGGGTCTCGGCACGCCACAGTTGCGGATCGATATAGCGATCGCCGGCCGCACGGGTCGCAATCTGGAAGCTGCGCCGGGGGTGTCCCGGCTCGCTGACGACGCCGGCGTTGTGCCCCCCGCTGGTGAGAACAAAGGTCAGTTCCGCATCGCTGAGCAGGTGCATCTTGTACACGGACGGCCAGGGGGCGACGTGATCGCGCACCGTGCCGACGATGAACATGGGCACCTCGATGTCGGCCAGCGCCACGGGTCTCCCGCCGACGCGGTAGCGCCCCTCGGCCAGGTCGTTGTCCAGATACAGGCGCCGCAGGTACTCGCTGTGCATGCGGTACGGCATGCGGGTCACGTCGGCATTCCAGGCCATCAGGTCATTGAAGGTCTGACGCTCACCCAACAGGTATTCGCGCACCCGTCGCGACCAGATCAGGTCGCGTGAGTTGAGCATCTGGAACGCGCCAGCCATCTGCTTGCCGTCGAGATAGCCCTTGTCCCACATGCCGGCTTCCAGCCATGCCAGTTGACTGTCGTCGATGAAAAGCGCGATCTCGCCCGACTCGCGGAAATCAGTCTCCGATGCCAGCAGCGTCAGGCTTTGCAGACGCTCGTCGCCATCGCGGCGGCGGCGATCGCGAGCAAGGTGCCGCCCAGGCAATAGCCGACCGCCTGCACCTTGCGTTCGGGCACGATGGCCGTGACCGCATCCAATGCGTCCATGACCCCCAGCCAGCGGTAGTCCTCCAGGCCGAGGTCACGATCGGCCGCCGTCGGGTTCTTCCATGAAAGGATGAACACCGTGTGCCCCTGATCGACCAGGTACTTCACCATCGAGTTGTGCGGCGACAGGTCGAGGATGTAGTACTTCATGATCCAGGACGGCACGATCAGTACCGGCTCCGCATGCACATCCGGCGTCGTGGGTGAGTACTGGATCAACTCGATCAGGTGGTTTCGAAACACCACCTTGCCTGGGGTGACCGCCACGTCCTTGCCGACCTCGAACCCTTCGACCCCTGCAGGCGCATCGTCGAGCGCGAGGCGCCTTGCATCTTCCAGAAAGTTCATGGCGCCGCGCCACAGGTTTGCGCCCCCGCTTTGCGTGATGGCGTGCAGCACCTCGGGGTTGGTCCAGATGAAATTCGAAGGCGACCACATGTCCAGCCACTGCCGCCCGGCGAAAGTGACCATGTTCTCGTGATGGCGCGACACGCCACGCACGCCCGTGGTGGCGTTGTGCCACCACTGCTGCTGCAGCAAAAAGCCCTGGTGAATCACGTTGAAGGGCCACTGCTGCCACGCCGGGGCGGCAAAGCGCCGATCCTGCTCCAGCGGTTCGATGCAGGTCGGGCAGTCGTGCGCACTGGCAACGCGCAAGGCATAGCGCGCAAGGCGCTGCTGCTTGTGCAAACCCTTTTCGATCAAGCTGCGTTGCTTGCCTGGTGAAAGGCTCAGGTGCAACGCCCAGTCGTACCAGGCCAGCAGGCCGGCCGCCGGTGACAGCCCACCCGTGCTGCGCGCCCGCCAGGCGTTCGCAAGCGTATCCAGGGTGTCAGGGCGACAGGCTTCGGGCTGCGCCAGATCGGCCTTGCCGTGTGTTGCGACGTTGCTCATCTCCAACCCTTCATTTAGCGAGTAACATATTACTATCTTATCGCTTACAGGAAAAGTTGCAAGCCTTCCGCAGGGGCGCCAAATTTTTCAGCCACCCAAAGCTCAATCACTACCGCTGCTGATGCTGCAGTCCGACGATCAAGCACTTTTCGATCTGTCTGGAAGGCCATACAGCTTCTTGAGTTGCATCAAGTTGACCGATCCGCTCTCCCCAGGAAAGGGCCCACAGTCCTGCCTCACCCGACAAGTTTCCGATCTTGCATCATGGTCATTTTGCGTGTTACGATAGTAATAGATCACTAACTACATGGAGTCCGAATCGTGAGTCAACGCCCCCAATACCTGTCCGCCGAAGATCGGCGTGCGGCCACAGTGCAAGCCGTGGTTGATCTGGCAGCCGAGCAGAACCCGGCCGAGATCACGACCACGGCGATTGCCGACCGAATGGGCCTGACACAGGGCGCGCTGTTTCGCCACTTCCCCACCAAGGAAGCCATCGTGGAAGCCACGATGTCGTGGGTCGGCGAACGTCTTCTGGTCACCGTGGACAAGGCGGCCGAGGGCGCCGCATCTCCCGCCGCAGCGCTCGAAGCGATGTTCATCACGCACATCGACTTCGTGTCCAAGCACCCGGGCGTGCTGAACCGACGCGGGCAAAGCAAGAACGGCCCCTTGCCCGTGGGCTCGATTCCCGGCATGGACGCCACCCAGACCATCTACGATGCGGGCTTCGATGCGGCCTGGGAGGCCGATCTATTCGGCGCCAAGCGCCGCGCCCTGGAAGGCGCCAGCGCCCGCCTGCAAGCCACCGAAGTCGAAGCACAGGGTGTGCGCATGCGCATCGTGGCCGAGGTCGCACGCACCTGGTTCACCGCCGTTGGTGCTGGATACGAACTGCATGCACAACAAGCCACGCTGGATACGCTGCAGCAGACCTTGGAGCTGGTGCGCCTGCGGCATGCATTGGGCGACGCATCCGCCGCCGATGTGGAGGCGGCTTATGCGCAGTGGACTGCCGTCAACGCACTGCTGCCGGACATCCAGGCCCGCCAGCGCGCCGCGGTGCTGGGCCTGGGCGTGCTCTTGGGCGCTCCACCGGAGCGTGAACTGGCATTGCTCGACGGCCCCTTGGCACCGTGCACGCTGCGGGCCCTGCCGGTGGGCGAACGTGCTGATCTTCTGCGCCGCCGCCCTGACGTGCTGGCCGCGGAACGGCGTCTGGCGGCGAGTTCTGCCGACATCGGCGTGGCCACGGCCGAGCTGTTCCCCAAGCTCTCCATCGGTGTCGGCGGCGGGTTTCAGGCGCTCAGCACGGGCAACTGGTTCGATGCATCCAGTTCACGGTTTTCCATCCTGCCGCTGATTTCCTGGCGTCTGTTCGATGGTGGCCGCGTGCGTGCCGAGATTCGGGCACGCGAGGCCGCCGAGCAGCAGGCGGCGCTGGCCTATGAGCAGGCGGTGTTGGCGGCGCTGGGTGACGCCGAGCGTGCGCTGGGCGACTACCACGGCGGGCTGGACACGTTGGAGCGCCGTGCCATGGCCCTGGATGCGGCACGAACCAGCTACGGCTACGCCAAGGCTCGCTACGCCGCGGGCGATGTTGCACTGGTGGAGCTGCTGGCCGCCCAGCGCAGCCTGCACGAAGCCGAGACTGCGGCCGCACGTGCGCATACCAGCGCCGCCGTGCAATTGGTGGCGCTGTACAAGGCGCTCGGGGGCGGCTGGGAGGTATCCAACATGACGCCAAGCGCCGCCCATTCGCCTACAGGCGCCGCCGCACCCACGCCTCGTGCAAGTCGCTCCGGCATGCCTGCAAGCGCCGCCGCGACGGAACACCTCACAAGCCAAAGCGCGGAACGCGAAACCCTTACTCACTTGATCATCAACAGGCCAACCGAAGGAGCCAAGCCATGACCACCACCGCCTTTTTCATTCCGCCCGTGAACCTGATGGGCGCGGGCTGTCTTCGTGATGCAGCCAAGGCCATCCAGTCCTATGGCTTCAGGAAAGCGCTGATCGTGACCGACCTTCCCTTGGTTCGTCTCGGACTGGTCGGCAACGTGCGCGACCTTCTTGCCAGCCACGGCGTGGATACCCTGGTTTTTCATGGAGTGCAGCCCAACCCGACGACCAAGAACGTGGCCGATGGGCTGAAGCAACTGCGCGACAACGATTGTGATTTCGTCATCTCGCTCGGCGGCGGTTCGCCGCACGACTGCGCCAAGGGAATCGCATTGGTCGCTGCCAATGGCGGAACGATCAAGGACTACGAGGGACTTGACCAGTCGGCCAAGCCGCAGCTGCCCTTGGTGGCGATCAACACCACGGCTGGAACGGCCAGCGAAATGACGCGCTTTTGCATCATCACCGACGAGGCGCGCCACGTGAAGATGGCGATCGTCGACAAGCACACGACGCCCATTCTCTCGGTCAACGACCCCGAGCTGATGCTGCTCAAACCCGCCAGCTTGACCGCCGCCACCGGCATGGATGCCCTTACGCACGCGGTGGAGGCCTATGTTTCAACCATTGCCACGCCGATCACCGATGCCTGCGCACTCAAGGCCGTGGCATTGATAAGCCAATGGCTGCGCAAGGCGGTGGCTGACGGGCGAAACGTCGAAGCGCGCGAACAGATGGCCTATGCGCAGTTCCTCGCCGGCATGGCCTTCAACAATGCCTCGCTGGGCTACGTGCACGCCATGGCGCATCAACTGGGCGGCTTCTACGACCTGCCGCACGGTGTGTGCAACGCCGTCCTGCTGCCGCACGTGCAGGCCTACAACAAGCAGGTCGCTGCGGGACGCCTCGCCGACATCGCCCGCGCGATGGGGGAAAAGACCGATGGCCTGGGCGACGAGGCCGCCGCGGATCTGTGCCTATTGGCGATTCGCCAATTGTCCGCCGACATCGGCATTCCCCACGGGCTGTCACAGCTTGGCGTTCAGGCCAAGGACTTTCCCACCCTGGCCACCAATGCGCTCAAGGACGCGTGCGGACTGACCAATCCAATACAGGCGTCGCACGAGGAAATCAGTGCCATTTTCGCGGCGGCCATGTAGCCGTCGGCGTGATTTCCCGAACCCGTTCTATCCCACCATCAAGGAGTGCCTCCATGCAAACGAACGTAGGAAACCTCGATCGCATCGCGCGCGTCGTCATCGGCCTGATCCTGCTCAGCTTGCCGTTGTGGCTGGATTCGCCATGGCGGTGGCTGGGGCTCATCGGAATCATGCCGCTGATTACCGGCCTGGCGGGTCACTGTCCGGGCTATCGCCTGCTCGGCGTGAACACCTGTCCAATGCAAAAGAAGAAGCCCGAGTGAGCATCCCATGAAACTGAAATTTCTGGGTGCTGCGCGCGAAGTCACCGGGTCGTGCTTCCTGGTGGAGGCGGCGGGCCTGCGCTTCCTGGTGGATTGCGGCATGGTTCAAGGGGGCTCTGCGGCGGCGGCGCGCAACCGCGAGCCATTTCCGTTCGACCCGGCAGCTATCGATTTCGTGCTCCTGACCCATGCCCACATCGACCACAGCGGGCTATTGCCCAAACTCACCCGCGCCGGGTTCAAAGGGGCCATCTACACCACTCCCGCCACGGTTGATCTGCTGGGCGTGATGCTGCCCGACAGTGCACACATCCAGGAGAGCGATGCAAAACGCAGTGCCAAGCGGTTCCGCGGAAAGGACCCGCTGCCGCCGCTGTACACGCTGCAGGATGCGCGCGAATGCCTGCAGCAGGTACGAGGCATCGAATACGACCGGGAGTTCGCGCCCCGGGTCGGGGTGCGCGCGCGCTTTCGCGATGCCGGGCACATCCTCGGTTCGGCCATCATCGAAGTCTGGGTCACCGAGTACGGCTACCCGACAAAACTGGTATTCAGCGGCGACCTTGGCCAGCCGGGACGCCCGATATTGCGCGACCCGACACCCATCGAGGACGCCGACATCCTCGTCATCGAGTCCACCTATGGCAACCGCCAGCACAAGGACTTTTCGGCAACCGAAGAGGAGATGATCGGCATCGTCGAGAAAACCCTGTTCGAACGCGGTGGCAACGTCATCGTGCCGGCCTTCGCGGTCGGTCGAACCCAGGAAGTCCTGTACCACCTGCACCGTCTCACCAGCGAGGGGCGGCTGCGGCAACCGAGGGTATTCGTTGATTCGCCGATGGCCACGGAAGCCACGCGCATCACGCGCGAGCACCTTGAGCTGTTCGACGAGCAGGCCAAGCGCTTGGCCGGGTGGCACGCGCGGGGCGAAAACCTGCCGTATCTGCATTTCACGGAAAGCGCCGACGAATCCATGGCGCTGAACCAGATTCGTTCGGGCGCGATCATCATTTCCGCCAGCGGCATGTGCGACGCGGGACGCATCCGGCACCACCTGCGCCACAATTTGCCGCGCAAGGAATGCAGCGTCCTGTTCTCCGGCTTTCAGGCGCAGGGAACACTGGGCCGCCAACTGGTCGATGGCGCGGCGCGCGTGCGCATCTTCGGCGACGACATTCCGGTGCGCGCGGCGATCCACAGTGTCGATGGGCTCTCGGCGCACGCCGACCAACCAGCCCTGATGGCCTGGGCCCGAGGCTTCAAGCAAGCCCCCGAGCAAACCTTTGTAGTGCATGGGGAGCCGTCCGCCGCGCAGGCTTTGGCGGAACTCCTGCAACAGCAGCTTGGCTGGCAGGTCTCGGTGCCCGAGCGCGGCCGGGTCGTTCCGTGGCCGGATTTTCTGGTGGTCGAGCGATGACACCGCCCGCTGATCCTGACGAGCGCCTGCGCGCCATCCTCGATTCACCCACATACCGCCTTGCGTATGAAGACATCGATTTGCTTGGCCAGGACGATCTGCGCCCGCTGCGTCTCCAACTCGAACTGCTCAAGCCCGAACGCATCTTGCGTGAGCAAGGCGTGCATTCGACCGTGGTGGTGTTTGGCAGTGCGCGCGTAAGCGATGCTGCCACTGCACGCGACCGGCTCGCTGTGCTGGAGCAGCGAGCGGGCACCATGCCGGGGAATCCAACGTTTGGGCGGGACCTGACCTTGGCCCGTCGCCGCGTGGAACAGGCACGCTATTACGAAGAGGCACAGCGCTTCGCCCAACTGATCTCTGCTCGTTTCCAGCAGGAGGGGCGGTGCGACTTCGTCGTCATCACCGGTGGCGGCCCCGGCATCATGGAAGCCGCCAATCGCGGTGCTTTCGATGCCGGGGCCCGCTCGATCGGCCTCAACATCACTTTGCCGCACGAACAAGCGCCGAACCCCTACATGTGTCCGGAGCTGGCGTTTCGGTTCCACTATTTCGCGCTGCGCAAAATGCATTTCTTGCTGCATGCGAAAGGTTTGGTGGCCTTCCCCGGTGGCTATGGAACGCTCGACGAACTGTTCGAGGTGCTGACCCTGATCCAGACCGGCAAGATGCAGCGGATTCCGGTGGTTCTGGTCGGCCGCGGCTTCTGGAGCCGAGCCGTTGATTTCGATCTTCTGCTCGACGAAGGCTACGTATCGCCATCCGATCTCGACTTGTTTACCTGCGTGGACAAAGCCGAGGAAATCATGGGTGCCTTGGAACGCTTTTACGTCGATAGAGCAACAGATGGCGCGCCATCATGATGCGCATCGGCAGCCTTCACGCGCGGCTGCCAAAGGCCAATGCGCAATGGTCGATGCGCAGTATCACGCCGCTGATTGCGTGCGCGGTACTCGGCTCGACTGCCGCCCGTGGCGCAGAGCCCGCATCCTCGGATGGTATTTCCCGCTGCCTGCCAGAGCACGCCTTGCACTGGAGAGGTGGAACCCTGCGCCTGGAGAACGATTTGTTCACCGGTACCGACCGCAACTACACCAACGGCGTGGCGTTGAGCATGGTTTCGCGCGATCTGCAAGGCGCGCTCCGCCCGGAGTGTCTGCCCCAACCGATTGCCTGGTACACCCGCTTCATCGGCTGGGCTGATCCTGAGTTCTGGCGCGACTCCGGTGCCCGGTCGGCGTCGCAAAACATCGTCGTGCGCTTCGGCCAGTCCATGTACACACCCGAGGACAAGGCACGCACCGATCTGATTTCTGACGATCGCCCGTACGCCGGCCTGCTGTATCTGGGTCTGGCATGGAATCGCCGCGTCCACCCACAGGCCGTCAGCTATGAAATACTTGATGTGCGCGAACTGACCCTGGGCGTGATTGGCCCCTGGTCGTTGGCGGAGCAATCGCAGGATCTGGTGCATCGGGTGCGGGGCATCGATCGTTTTCGCGGCTGGGACAACCAGTTGCGCAACGAACCCGCGTTCCAGATGGCGATGGAGCGCAAGTTCAAGTCGTACACAGAGGGTGCCGTCCGGCCGGGATGGAGCGGCGACGTGATCGGCAGCTATGCCCTGCGGATCGGAAACATCGAAACCGCAGCCAGCACCGGCATGGAATTGCGTGCGGGCTGGAACATTCCGAACGACTTCGGCAGCTATCCGATTCGGCCCGGCGCGGAGAATCGCCCGCCCTCGGGCGTTTCCGACCTGCGCAGAACAGAGCCTCAATCAGCGCGCGCGCCCAAACCCGGAGCGCATGCATTCCTGAATCTGGAGGCCAAAGCCGTTGCCTGGGATTTCTCGCTCGACGGGAATCTGTTTCGGCACAGCCATCACGTCAGTCGACGACCCTGGGTCGCTCAGGCAGCCATTGGCATCAGCAGCCAATGGATTGTTGCCGGGCATGGCGTGCGGCTTGCCGTGATGCGCGTCTGGAGAACCCGCGAGTTCGACCAGCAGATCGGCCATCACGCCTTCGGATCGATTGCGTTGAGCATGGAATTTTGAAATCCCGAAGCCATGCGCCCGCCTGCGAAGCATTCACCAACAACCTCCATGGAGAATCCCGTGAGTTACCTCTTGAACCCTCGACAGCTTTTGACGATCACGTTGTCAGTAGCCTTGGCCACCGCCACCACGGGACTGGGCGCGCAGTCCGCTGACGCTGCAAAGCCGATGGCGCTTCGCAGCGTCATGGAGCGACTTGGCCGTGACATGCAAGCCGTCACCGGTGCGATTTCCAAGGAGGAATGGACACTGGTCGCCGAGTTGGCGCCCAAAATCGCCAAGCATGCCGAGCCACCTCTGGGCGAAAAGATGCGCATTCTTGGCTGGCTTGGCACGGATGCCGGGAAATTCCGGGGTTTCGATGGACAGGTCCAGGACGCTGCGAGCGCCATGGGGGATGCCGCCAAGCGCGGCGACGGCCAGGCCGTTATCGCCGCATTCTCCAAGACACAACAAAGCTGCCTCGCTTGTCACCAAAGCTTCCGACAATCGTTCGTGGAACAGTTTTATGGGAGTCGCTGACACGCATTTGTCCCAGGCCGGTTTGTATGGGGCATCACGATGAGCAACTCCCAGCCGAGCCTCATCCTGGTGCTCAATTGCGGCTCCTCAAGCATCAAGTTCGCCTTGTTCGATGCACAGGTGCGCCCGTTGCCGCGCGAGCCGCTCTGGCACGGCAAGGTGCAAGGGATTGCTGGGCCCGCGCCTGAGTACAGCGACAGTGGCACTGCACAGCAGCGCATCCATCTGGATCACGAACACCCTCACACCGCCGCTCTGGCGCTGGTTCAAGCGCGCATCGTGGCCCGACTCGATGGCCGCCGCATTGTGGCCATCGCGCATCGTGTCGTCCATGGCGGCAGCAGGTACTTCGAGCCAACCGTGGTGACCGATGGCTCCATCGCGGAGCTGCGGGCCTTGATTCCTTTGGCGCCGTTGCACCAACCCTTTCCCCTGAAGGCCATGAGTTTGCTGTTCGAGCAGTGGCCCGGAATTGTTCAGGTAGCGTGCTTCGATACAGCCTTTCACCGCACGGCGCCGAAGGTGGAGCAGATCCTGCCGCTGCCGTACTCGGCCTGGGAACGCGGTCTGCGCCGCTACGGCTTTCACGGCCTTTCATACGACTACATGAGCCACGTCCTGCCCGAGCGCCACGGTGATCTGGCACGCGGCCGCACCATCGTCGCGCACCTCGGCAGCGGGGCCAGCCTGTGCGCGATGCAGAACCTGCAAAGCATCGCCACCACGATGGGATTTTCCGCGCTCGACGGCCTGATGATGGGCACCCGTACCGGCTCGCTCGATCCGGGCGCCCTGCTCTACCTGATGGAGATCGAAAAGCTCTCACTGGAAGAAGTAGGCCGCACGCTCTACAACCAGTCCGGCCTGCTCGGTGTTTCCGGGATTTCGGCCGAGCCGCGCGTGGTGGTGAAGCACGAGAGCGATTCCGGCGAAGTCGGCGAACGCGCCCGCATCGCGTTGGCGCTCTACGTGCGCCGTATCGTGCGGGAGATTGGCGCACTGATCGCAGTCATTGGCGGCCTGGATCTGCTCGTGTTCACTGCCGGTGTCGGTGAGCACAACGCCTTCGTGCGCGAGCGCGTCTGCCGCGACCTGGCATTTATCGGCATCAAGCTGGATGCCGATGCCAACGCCATCGATGCCCCGGTTATCTCCACCACCGACAGCCGGGTGCTGGCCGCGGTGGAGCCTACCAACGAGGAATGGATCACAGCGCGCTATACGCAGGATTTGATAGGCGGCGCGTGATGTCCCAGCCAGGCCGAGCGCGCTCAACTCAACTGACTCTGTAGCCACGCAGGGATTCATCGACATCAAAGAGGGGAAATCGCATGACCACCGCTTCCACCATCCGCCAGTGCTGGCTTGCCGGGCACGGCCCCATCGTCCATCGCGACGAGACCATCAAACGCATGGAAACCCTGGTGACCCGTTTGATCGTCGAGGGCCGTGTTGCCGACGAGACGACGGCCTACACCCTGCTTGCCGCCGCCGACCGCCTGAGCTGCGTGGCCATGAACGTGGTCGCGCACATGACCTATGCGCGCCGCATCGATCTTTCCGGCGCGGCGCTGTCAGCCGAGGACTTCAAGCCCACGCCCGAAGGCCACACCGGCGGCTCGCTGAATATGGTGCAGGCCTTCGTCGGCTACCTGCTGGCCAACGCGCTCACCGGCAGCACACGCGGCTGGATCATGGGCCAGGGCCATTGTGTCGCCGCCATCGAAGCCGTCAATGTGCTGACCGGCGATGTCTCGCCCGCGCAGCGGGGCCGCTACGACCGCAGCGAGCAAGGCCTGTCGCGCCTGTGTGCCGATTTCTATTCCTATGCCATCGATGCGCAGGGCCGCCCGGCCGTGCCGCTGGGCAGCCATGCCGGCCCCAACACCGCCGGTGCCGTGTCCGAAGGCGGCTACCTCGGCTTTGCCGAACTGCAGTACATCCACATGCCGCTGCCTGGCGAATCGCTGGTCGCCTTCCTCAGTGACGGCGCCTTCGAGGAGCAGCGTGGCCCGGACTGGGCGCCGCGTTGGTGGCGCGCGCAAGACAGCGGCTTCGCTGTACCGGTGATGATCCTCAACGGCCGCCGCATCGAGCAACGTACCCAGATCATGCAGGAAGGGGGTGCGCAATGGCTGGCCGACGACGTGCGCCACAACGGCTTCGACCCGGTGATCGTCGATGGCCGCGACCCGGCCGCGATCGCCTGGGCAATCGTCGAAGCCGAGGGCGCGCTGCGTGCGTTTGCCGCCGATCCGGATCGCCGCTATCCGGCGCCTCTGCCCTACGTGATCGCCGAGACCGAGAAGGGCTTCGGCTTTCCCGGTGCTGGCAGCAACGCCGCGCACAACCTGCCGTTGGGCGGCAACCCCCACACCGATGTCGCCATGCGTGGGCGGTTCAACGAAAGCGCGGCTGCGCTCTTCGTTGCTCCGGTCGAACTCGACGCGACGCTCACCGCCTTCGCAACCCACGCCGCCCAGCAGCGCCCGCTGGAAAGCGCGCATCCGATGGCGCACCGCCACCCCGCTGCGCCCAGGCTGCCCGAACCGCGCTGGGAAATATCAGGCAGCGAAGGCAGTGCGATGACGGCGCTGGATCAGTGGTTCGTTGAATTCGCCAAAGCCAATCCCGAGCTGCGCATGCGCATCGGCAACCCTGACGAATTGGCCAGCAACAAGATGGGCGGCACGCTGGCGCTGCTCAAGCACCGCGTCAACGAGCCCGAACCCGGTGTGCCTGAGGATTTGCACGGCGCCGTCATCACCGCGCTCAACGAAGAGGCCGTGGCCGCCGCCGCACTCGGCAACAAGGGTGGACTGAACCTGATCGTCAGCTACGAGGCCTTCGCCGTAAAAATGCTCGGCCTGATGCGGCAGGAAATCATCTTCGCCCGCCACCTGCGTCAGGTCGGCCAGCCCGCCGGCTGGCTGTCGGTGCCACTCATCGTCACCTCGCACACCTGGGAGAACGCCAAAAACGAACAGTCGCACCAAGACCCGACGATCGGCGAAGCCCTGCTGGGCGAGATGTCGGACACCTCGCGCGTGTTGTTCCCGGTGGATGGCAACACTGCGGTCGCCGCGCTGCGCGAAATCTATGCCGGACGCGGGCAACTGGCCTGCCTCATCGTTTCCAAGCGCGACGTGGAGAACCGCTTCGATGCCGAATCGGCGCAACGCCTGATCCGTGACGGCGCGGCCCATCTGATCGGTGACCCCGCCGAGGCCGAAGTGCAGCTCATCGCGCTGGGTGCCTACCAACTCGACGAGGCGATCAAGGCGCAGCAGCACCTTGCCGGGATGGGCAAGCGCGCCTGCGTCACCGTCATCCTGGAACCTGGCCGCCTGCGCATCCCGCGCGATGCCATGGAAGCGGAGTTCGTCGATGAAGACGCCACTGTCAGCACGCTGTTCCCGCAAGGCCTGCCGCGCGTGATCCTCACCCACACGCGCCCCGAGCCCATGCTCGGCATTCTGCGCCGCATCGACAACGGCCCGACCAGGACGCACGCCCTCGGCTACATCAGCCGCGGCGGCACCTTCGATGTCCCCGGCATGCTGTTCGCCAACCGCTGTACCTGGGCGCATACGGTGGATGCCGCAGCGACCGTGGCCGGCTGGAATCGTGAAGCACTGCTCGACCCTGCGCAGCGCGCGGCTCTTGATGGCACCGGCGATCCCAAAGATTTATTGAGCCCGTGAGTCAGGTACGCGAATCCTGTGCCGGTCATGAAGTGCGCCGGCAGCTCCAGGCCGGTGGAGGCGATGTCCTCGCGGTCTGCGCCAGTTCTCAACTGCGCAACGTGCCCAGCAGGTTGCATGTCAGGATCACGCATCGCCTGCACCGCTTATCCAGTCCCTGTTCGTCCAGGGAGTCGGCGCGCTGCTGCATCGCCTGCTTGGTTCCCTCACCGGAGCCCAGGTTGCTCAGGCCCGCCCTGCTGCCATTCGAGCCGGGTGGCCCCGATCACGCGGGCCTGCCGCTCGATGGGCAGGTACGATTTCAGCTCAATGGCCACACCACCCAGACGCTGCACGTCATGGCGGCGGCCCTGCTCGGGCTGATCGTTCGGCACCTTCCATAGCCCTTCGACCACGCGCTCCATGGTGCTGGCACGGCGTGGTGCCTCCAAGTGCCCGAACGTGGCTAGACACTTTGCACGGGGGCGAATGGGCCTGCCTTGGGCATACCCTCACCCTGCTTGGCATGTCCTTCAATGGGGCAGCTTGACGGCCTTCCAGCCGCTGTGGCTGAAATACTTGCCGTAGGCGTTGGAGGCCTGCGCGACCTGCACCACGCCGGCGGCGCGCTTGCCTTCTCCGTGCTTGCCCTGGGCGGCCTCGGCGCCCGCCACCAGGTCGGCCACGATGATGTGCAGCTGGGCGTCCGCCTCGGGGGGCAACTTGCAGTTTTCCACCATGTAGGCGACCTGCTGGCCGACGGCGTTGCCGAAGGCGTCGTAGTCGGCCGCCGTGGCCTTGCCTGCATGGGCCGCGGGCAGGATTTTCGTCACCGATGCATGGACGGCCGTCATGGCCTGGCGCAGCGGCGCGTCGGTGTCCCATTTCTTGCCGGCGTTGAGTTGCAACTGGTGGGTTTCGGCGCTGCCGTGGCTGTCGTGCGCGCTCGCGGCCATCGAGGTCAGGGGGACTGCCAGGGCGGCGGCCAGCAGCAGTGTGGTGAGTTGTTTCATGGAAATGCTCCGTTGAAAGTTGAACCATGCAAGGTGGCCGTGCGGGTTGCCTGGCTGCCTTGCCCTCTTCAACGAAGCGCGCGTCTGAATGTTCCATGTGTTTTGCATCTTTGGTGCACGGCCTTATTTGCGGTGCAGCAGCTCCTCCTCGGTCGCCTCCTGCGCGTAGCGACCCAGCAACAGCTGCAGCAGGCGCTCGCGCTGGGCGGTGTCCAGCAGCTCGCGCTCGGCCAGCAATTGGGTGATCACGCGCTGCTGCTGCGCGGCCTGCAGGCGGGCAATGGCGGCCTGCTCGGCGTCGATGGCCGCGCGGTCGGGTGCGGCGGCGAAGATGTGGCGCACCAGGGCTTCGCGGCGGTGGCGTATGTCGTCCCAGTTGGATGACAGGTCGTGCAGGAACGGCGCCTCCAGCGCCTCCCAGCGCGTGCGTTGCCCGGGCGTGAGCGCCAGGTAGTCCGGCAGGTGCACGGCCGGCGCCGGGGGCGGCGCCACGCGGGCAGGGCGCAGCACGAGCGCCGCAAGAATGCCCAGGTTGAGCGCCAGCGAGACGGCCAGCAGGGTGCGGATCCAGGTGGGGTGTTTCATGGCAGATTCCTTGGCAGTCGGCAAATCTCGGTGGCGGCGCACAGCCCGCCCGGCGGCACGGGGTCGAACACGCGCGCCATGGCGGGGTCGGCGGCCGCAAACGTGGTAGGAATGGCTGCCCCCGTGCCCAGCAGCAGCCCGCCCATCCACAGGCCCGAGACCAGCGCCGCGCCAGCCGCCAGGCCCGTGGGCATCCAGCCCAGAAGGTCCCAGCCGGCACGCCGGGGCCTGGCGGCGCGCGGTGGCCGCCGGTCGCGCAGGCGCTCCTGCAGCTGCGCCGCGAGATCGAAGCCCAGCGTGGGCGATGGCAGGGCGTGCAGTTCCTGGCGCAGCGCCCGCAGCGCATCGAGCTGCTGGCTGCAGACAGGGCAAGCCCGCAGGTGGCTCTGCAGCGCGGCCTGTCTGCGCGCGGGCAGGGCGTGATCGACAAAGGCGGAAAGGTCTTCGATGCGTGGGCAGGTCATGGTGGCTCCTTGCGGTCAGCGTGGCATGTGCTGCAGCAGCCCGGCGCGGGCGCGGGCGATGCGGGATTTGACGGTGCCCAGGCCGATGCCCAGCACCTGGGCAATGTCCTCGTAGGGCATGTCCTCGATGTCGCGCAACAGCAGGATCTCACGGTGCTCCACCGACAGCCGCGCCAGCGCGCGCTCCAGCTCCGCGATGCGCTGGCGCGCCTGCAGCATGGCCTCGGGCGTGGGCGTATCCGCCGGTACCTGCTGATGCAGCGCGTCGTCTAGCGCCACGAACTCCACGTGCCGCGCGCGACGCAGCCGGTCCAGTGCCTGGTTGCGCGCGATGCGGAACAGCCACGTGGACAGCTGCGCCTGCGGGCGCCAGCTGGGCAGTGCCTGGTAGACGCTCAGAAAGGTTTCCTGGGTCAACTCGCGCGCATCCTCCTGTGACCGAGTCATGCGCACCAGAAAGCGGTAGATGCGATCCTGGTTGCGCGTCACCAGCTCAGAGAACGCCGCAACCTCCCCGCGCTGGGCGCGGGCAATGCAGTCAGTCTCGTCAAACTGGCTCGGTTGGGGCATTGGGGCATTAACGCATGAGGAGCGCAAAAGTTCCATCTTCGGGCAAGCCCTGACGAACCCGTCTTCGTCAGTCCAGCCAGACTCGCGATTCGCTTCATGCTTCTCATCAATACGTCCGATGGGGGCATGTGGCAACGTGAACTGACCGTTGGCTCGATCGGATGAACACGAGGTGAACAGAAGGTTCAGTGTTGATTCACCCCCGGTTCGTCAAAATTATTGGCATCAACAGCTCTGATGCTGTGAAAGGAACCGACGATGAAACGAAACCTACACCTCAAGCCCCGGCTGGCCACCCTGGTGCTGGCCGTCGCGGCGCTGCCAGCGGTGGCATCCAGCGACTGCGATGCCCCGGCCGCGCGATGGCAGTCGCGCGAAGCGGTGCGCCAGATGGCGGCGCAGCAGGGCTGGCAGGTCGAGCGACTGAAGATTGACGACGGCTGCTACGAAATCCGTGGCACCGACGCCCAGGGCCAGCGCTTCAAGGCCAAGCTCGACCCCGAGACCCTGCAGGTGCTGAAGATCAAGTCGCGCGAGCGCGATGACCACCACAAAGACCGGGACCGGGAGCGCGAGCGCCGGCGCGACCACACGCCGCAGGATGCGGGCACTGCCCCTTCCTCACCCCTCTTTACCCCGGGCAGCGCGCCGCGCGGCCAGGTGCAATGAATCGCCTCCCCTCTTTCCAGGAGAACCCTATGTCCAAACCCCTGATCACCGCCATTGCCGCAGCTTGCGCGTGTCCCCGGAACCATATCCGGGCCGCATAGGCCCACATATGCTTCCCAAAAGGGGCGGAACACTTATGCTTTCACTCCGGTTACAGCCGCTCATAACTCGCTGCTATCACCGCACGCGAGAGATTTCTTAATAAACTCAATGGGTTAGATTTTTGGGGAGCAAACTTGGCGCATCTTCGATGACATCATTTTTCTGCATTTCCGGCACGCTTATGGTTCTCTGCGGCACGGATATGCTTCCCCAAGAATTTCCGAAATCTGACGACCCTAGCCAGCGTTCGATGACCAACTAACGTTTTGTCGTATGTTGCCGGCTGCCGACCCAAAGCCGCCGGTCCACCTCCCAAGGTCCATGGCCGGTAGGCAGCGGTTCCGGTCGGTCGGCAGCCCACATAGTGAGTCGCCTTTCGGCGGTAGGGGCGGGCATTCGTTCGCAGTGGTTGGCGTTAACGGACTACTCGTAGTCCGGCGAGCCGTCGCCGGCTAATGACCGTTGATATTCAAATCCTGCGTCGGGTTGACTATGGCTTTCGCGATTCGGCGCCAGATGGTTCCATGCCTTGTAGAGCCCGGCTAGCGCCTTCCCTAATGTCCAACTCCTTATCCGTCAGCAGCCGGTGGCTCTCATCGCGCACTTGGTCCGGCTGGAGATACTTCACGTCAAGGATGGGTAATGCGGCATAACGCAAGCGAGCGTCCTCACTGTGGAGCAAGCGTACGACTGTGATCGCCTCATCTCCCGAGTACAAGCCTTTCGACACAGCTGTACGAAGAAGCCCAGGCTGCAGCCGATTGTTTTGGACGCCTTCCAAGAGCCTTGAACGCAGGAGGGCTGAGCCCGCCGCTTCAGCGAA
>NZ_BCWP01000028.1 GCF_001592265.1 Curvibacter delicatus NBRC 14919
TCAGCAAATCCTTAGTATAATCAGTGGCTTTGCAAAGGTTTACGGTTGTAACTTGGGGTGCCGTTGAGGATGTCTGAAACCACGCCGCAGCCCGTCAAACAGGCCTTTGCAGATGAAACAGATGAGGCGCTCGAGCCTGATTTCAAGCCGTTGACCGCCGAGCAGGCGCGGCAATGGCGAGAAAACAACCCTTTGCTTTCGCCGTGGCGAATTGTGGGGTGGCAGGTGGTGGCGGGTGCTCTGGTGGCGGCCTTGGTCTGGATGCTGAGTGGTCGCGCCGAAGTGGCGTGGTCTGCGGGCTACGGTGCGTTGGCGGTGGTGGTTCCGGCGGCCCTGATGGTGCGCGGGCTGTCACGGCAGGCGGGTGTGGCGGGTGCTGCGCTGGCAGGTTTTTTTGTGTGGGAGCTGGTGAAGGTGGTGCTGACGGTGGCGATGCTGCTGGCGGCGCCGAAGCTGGTTCCCGGTCTGAGCTGGTTGGCCTTGCTGGCCGGTTTTGTGGTGGCGATGAAGGTGTACTGGGTGGCCATGTGGCTGCATCCGGCGCGCCGCAAGTCGATCGTGAAGATTTGAATTGACGAACTGGTGATTTATGTCTGCTGAAAACGCTGGTGCACACGCCCCGTCGGCTGGAGAATACATCCAGCACCATTTGCATCATCTGCAAAAGAACTTCAATTTCGAAAACGTCGAGCAGCACAGCATCGTCGATTTCAGTCTGTTCAATTTCGACTCGCTGGTCTTCTCGCTGCTGTTGGGCGTGATTGGCTGCTTTGTGCTCTGGAATGCAGCGCGCAAAGCCACCTCGGGTGTGCCAGGTCGCTTCCAGGCGGCGGTGGAGCTGCTGTCCGAAATGGTGGAAAACCAGGCCAAGGGCGTGATTCACAACGCCAAAAGCCGCAAGCTGATTTCCCCGCTGGCCTTGACCGTGTTTGTCTGGATCTTCCTGATGAACGCGATGGACATGCTGCCGGTCGACCTGATCCCCTACTTCTGGCACAGCGCCGGTCCGGCGCTGGGTTTCAAGGACTACATGCGCGTGGTGCCGACGGCCGACCTGTCGACCACGCTGGGTCTGTCCTGCTCGGTTCTGCTGGTCTGCCTGGTCTACAACATCAAGATCAAGGGTCTGGGTGGCTGGGCGCATGAGCTGATTGCTGCGCCCTTTGGTGACCACTGGGCCCTGTATCCGGTGAATTTCCTGATGCAGATGATCGAGTACCTTGCCAAGACCGTGTCGCACGGCATGCGGTTGTTTGGCAACATGTTTGCAGGTGAGTTGGTGTTCATGCTGATTGCCCTCATGGGTGGCGGCTGGGCACTGTCGGCAACCGGTGTTGGCTTGGCCATCGGCCATGTCATCGCCGGAACCGTGTGGACCTTGTTCCACATCCTGGTGATCACTTTGCAAGCCTTCATCTTTATGATGTTGACGCTGATCTACACCGGTCAAGCGCACGACGCACATTGATGTAACTCTCTTCCGTTCTCTTTCTTTTCACTTTTCTTTTCCGCAAACTTTTAGGAGCTTCTCATGGAAAACATTCTCGGCCTCGTCGCACTGGCTTGTGGTCTGATCGTCGGTCTCGGCGCTATCGGTGCCTCGATTGGTATCGCCCTGATGGGTGGCAAGTTCCTCGAGTCTTCTGCTCGTCAGCCGGAACTGATGAACGAACTGCAAACCAAGATGTTCATCTTGGCCGGTCTGATCGACGCTGCCTTCCTGATCGGTGTGGCTATTGCTCTGCTGTTCGCCTTCGCCAACCCCTTCGTTCTGAAGTAATCAACGGACCCCTTCACGCTAGAGAAGGAATCAAGCCGTGAACATTAATGCAACCCTGTTCCTGCAGGCGGTTGTCTTTGCGATCCTGGTGTGGTTCACGATGAAATTCGTGTGGCCCCCGATCACCAAGGCACTCGACGAGCGGGCCCAGAAAATCGCCGACGGTCTCGCCGCCGCCGACAAGGCCAAGGCTGAACTCGCCAACGCTAACAAGCGTGTCGAGGCCGAGCTGGCCACGTCGCGCAACGAGACGGCTGTGCGTCTGGCTGACGCGGAGCGCCGCGCCCAAGGCATCGTTGAAGAAGCCAAGGCCCGCGCCACCGAAGAAGGCAACAAGATCATCGCCGCTGCCAAGGCTGAAGCCGAGCAGCAGACCGCCAAGGCACGTGAAGCCCTGCGTGAGCAGGTCGCCGTGCTGGCAGTCAAGGGCGCCGAGCAGATCCTGCGCAAGGAAGTCAACGCCGGTGTCCACGCTGATCTGCTAAATCGCCTGAAGACCGAGCTGTAAGGTGAACCATGGCTGAACTTGCCACCATTGCCCGCCCTTACGCCGAAGCGTTGTTCAAGTCTGCCCGTGCCGACTTGAACGGCGCTGCCGCCTGGGTGGAAGAACTTGCTGTGATTGCCGGCGATGCCGGTCTGCAGCAATTTGCCGGCAACCCGAAGATCACGACGAACCAGGTGTTCGACTTGATCAGCGGCATTGCCAAGACCGCGCTGCCGGAGCAGGCCAAGAACTTCCTGCGCACCGTGATCGAAAACGGCCGCCTGAACGCCTTGCCTGAAATTGCGGCGCAGTTCCGTGCCCTCAAGAACGCACAAGGTGGTTCGTCAGACGCGGTGGTCTACAGCGCGTTCCCGGTTGATGGCGCGGCCCTGGCCGACGTGTCCGCTGCGCTGGAAAAGCGCTTCGGTCGCAAGCTCAACGTCAAGGTCGAGCTCGATGCCGACCTGATTGGCGGCATTCGCGTGGTGGTGGGTGACGAGGTGCTCGACACTTCGGTCAAAGCCCGTCTGGAACAAATGAAAGTGGCTCTCACGGCCTGAAGGCGCAAGCCCGGCTGTTTGCCCAACTAACGAAAGAAGGAAAGAGTCATGCAACTCAATCCCGCAGAAATCTCTGATCTGATCAAGAGCCGCATTGAGGGGCTGGCTTCCAGCGCCGACATTCGCAACCAGGGCACCGTGGTGTCCGTGACCGACGGCATCGTGCGCATCCATGGCCTGTCCGACGTGATGCAGGGCGAAATGCTCGAATTCCCGGCCGGCAGCGATGGCCTGCCCACTTTCGGCCTGGCACTGAACCTCGAGCGCGACTCCGTCGGCGCCGTGATTCTGGGCGAATACGAGCACATTTCCGAAGGCGATACCGTCAAGTGCACCGGCCGCATTCTGGAAGTGCCGGTCGGCCCCGAGCTGATTGGCCGTGTGGTGAACGCACTGGGTCAGCCGATCGACGGCAAGGGCCCGATCAACGCCAAGATGACCGACGTGATCGAGAAGGTCGCCCCGGGCGTGATCGCCCGTAAGTCGGTGGACCAGCCGATGCAGTCCGGCCTGAAGTCGATCGACTCCATGGTGCCGGTCGGCCGCGGCCAGCGCGAGTTGATCATTGGTGACCGTCAGACCGGCAAGACCGCCGTCGCGATCGACACCATCATCAACCAGAAGGGTCAGAACATGACCTGTATCTACGTGGCCATCGGTCAGAAGGCTTCGTCGATCAAGAACGTGGTGCGTGCCCTGGAACAGGCCGGCGCGATGGAGTACACCATCGTCGTGGCCGCCACGGCTTCCGAATCCGCTGCCATGCAGTACGTGTCGGCCTACTCCGGCTGCACGATGGGCGAGTACTTCCGCGATCGCGGTGAAGACGCCCTGATCGTGTACGACGACCTGTCCAAGCAGGCTGTGGCCTACCGTCAGGTGTCACTGCTGCTGCGCCGTCCCCCGGGCCGCGAAGCCTACCCCGGCGACGTGTTCTATCTCCACAGCCGTCTGCTGGAGCGTGCCGCTCGCGTGAATGCCGACTACGTCGAAGCCTTCACCAAGGGCGCCGTCAAGGGCAAGACCGGTTCGCTGACCGCGCTGCCGATCATTGAAACCCAGGCTGGCGACGTCTCCGCTTTCGTGCCGACCAACGTGATCTCGATCACCGACGGCCAGATCTTCCTGGAGACCTCGCTGTTCAACGCCGGCATCCGTCCCGCCATCAACGCCGGTATCTCGGTGTCGCGCGTCGGTGGTGCTGCCCAGACCAAGCTGATCAAGAACCTGTCCGGTGGTATCCGTACCGACCTGGCCCAGTACCGTGAACTGGCTGCTTTCGCGCAGTTCGCTTCCGACCTGGACGAGGCCACCCGCAAGCAGCTCGACCGCGGTGCCCGCGTGACCGAACTGCTCAAGCAGCCCCAGTACAGCCCGCTGCCCATCAGCCTGATGGCATCTTCCCTGTACGCGGTGAACAAGGGTTACCTCGATGACCTCGACGTCAAGAAGGTTCTGCCGTTCGAGCACGGCCTGCACGGCTACCTGAAGGACAAGCACGCTGCGCTGCTGGCCAAGCTGGAAGCCGACAAGGCCATGGACAAGGATGCCGAAGCTGAACTGAATACCGCGATCGCGGCATTCAAGAAGTCGTTCGCCTGATCCCGACCTGAAAGCTTAAGGAGCCAAGCATGGCAGCAGGTAAGGAAATACGCGGCAAGATCAAATCGGTGGAAAACACCAAGAAGATCACCAAGGCCATGGAAATGGTGGCCGCGTCCAAGATGCGCAAGGCGCAGCAGCGGATGCATGCCGCCCGTCCATACAGCGAGAAGGTGCGCAACATTGCCGCCAACCTCGGCAAGGCCAATCCGGAGTATGTGCATCCGTTCATGCAAAAGAACGGTGCCAAGAGCGCCGGCATGATTGTCGTGACCACCGACAAGGGCCTGTGCGGCGGTCTGAACACCAACGTTCTGCGTGGTGTGACGACCAAGCTGCGCGAGCTGCAGAGTGCTGGCGTCTCCACACAGGCCGTGGCCATTGGCAACAAGGGTCTGGGCTTTCTGGGCCGTATCGGCGCCAAGGTGGTGTCGCATGTGACGCAACTCGGTGACACGCCGCATCTGGACAAGCTCATCGGCCCCGTCAAGGTGCTGCTGGATGCCTACACCCGTGGCGAGATCAGTGCCGTGTACCTGAGCTACACCAAGTTCATCAACACCATGAAGCAGGAACCCGTGGTGGAGCAGCTCTTGCCGCTGTCTGCAGCCAAGATGCAGGCCGAGGCGCAAGCCAGCGGCCCGCAGCACGACTGGGACTACATCTACGAACCGGATGCGCAGTCTGTCATTGACGACCTGCTCGTGCGTTACGTGGAAGCCCTGGTGTACCAGGCTGTGGCCGAGAACATGGCATCGGAACAGTCAGCACGGATGGTGGCCATGAAGGCCGCAACCGACAACGCTGGCAGCGTGATTGGCGAACTCAAGCTGGTTTACAACAAGACGCGTCAGGCCGCGATCACGAAAGAACTGTCGGAAATTGTGGCGGGTGCGGCTGCTGTGTAAGCGGCATCTCCAGTCTGACCTTTGTCAAGTTAAAGATTCAAATTTTTGGAGCGAAAAATGGCTCAAGCAAACTCGCAAGTGCAGGGAAAAATTGTTCAGTGTATCGGCGCTGTGGTGGACGTCGAGTTCCCGCGCGACCAGATGCCCAGCATCTATGACGCCCTGAAAATGGACGGTTCGACCCTGACGCTCGAAGTGCAGCAGCAGCTCGGCGACGGCATCGTCCGTACCATTGCCCTGGGTTCTTCCGACGGCCTGCGCCGCGGCATGATGGTGTTCAACACCGGCAAGCCGATCACGGTGCCGGTCGGCAAGGCCACACTGGGCCGCATCATGGACGTGCTGGGCAACCCGATCGACGAGCGCGGCCCTGTGGACCAGGCGCTGACCGCTTCGATCCACCGCAAGGCCCCCGCTTACGACGAGCTGAGCCCCTCGCAGGAACTGCTGGAAACCGGCATCAAGGTGATTGACCTGGTCTGCCCGTTCGCCAAGGGCGGTAAGGTCGGTCTGTTCGGTGGTGCCGGTGTGGGCAAGACCGTGAACATGATGGAGCTGATCAACAACATCGCCAAGGCGCACTCGGGTCTGTCCGTGTTTGCTGGCGTGGGTGAGCGTACCCGTGAAGGTAACGACTTCTACCACGAGATGGCCGATTCCGGCGTGGTGAAGCTCGATGACCTGGCCGAATCCAAAGTGGCCATGGTCTACGGTCAGATGAATGAGCCCCCGGGCAACCGTCTGCGCGTGGCCCTGACCGGTCTGACCATTGCCGAGTCCTTCCGTGACGAAGGCCGTGACGTGCTGTTCTTCGTGGACAACATCTACCGCTACACCCTGGCCGGTACCGAAGTGTCCGCCCTGCTGGGCCGTATGCCTTCCGCCGTGGGCTACCAGCCGACGCTGGCTGAGGAAATGGGCCGCCTGCAAGAGCGTATTACCTCCACCAAGGTGGGCTCGATCACCTCGATCCAGGCCGTGTACGTGCCGGCCGACGACTTGACCGACCCGTCGCCTGCCACCACCTTCGCCCACCTGGACTCCACCGTGGTGCTGAGCCGTGACATCGCTTCGCTGGGTATCTACCCCGCTGTGGACCCGCTGGATTCCACCAGCCGCCAGCTGTCGCCCGACGTCGTCGGCGAAGAGCACTACACGACCGCCCGCGCCGTGCAGGGCACGCTGCAGCGCTACAAGGAACTGCGCGACATCATCGCGATTCTGGGCATGGACGAACTGGCACCGGAAGACAAGCTGACCGTGGCCCGCGCCCGTAAGATCCAGCGTTTCCTGTCGCAGCCGTTCCACGTGGCCGAAGTGTTCACGGGTTCGCCCGGCAAGTATGTGCCGCTGTCCGAAACCATCCGTGGTTTCAAGATGATCGTGGCTGGCGAGTGCGACCACCTGCCCGAGCAGGCCTTCTACATGGTCGGCACCATTGACGAAGCCTTCGAGAAAGCCAAGAAGATGGCCTGAAGCTGAGTTGCCGGTTGCGCAAGTGACCGGCAGCCAGTTTTGAGCAACATCTTTCAGGAGAAATTATGAACACCATCCACGTTGATGTTGTCAGTGCCGAAGAGTCCATCTTCTCGGGTGAAGCGCGTTTTGTCGCCCTGCCGGGCGAAGCGGGTGAGCTCGGTATCTATCCGCGCCACACTCCGCTGATCACCCGCATCAAGCCGGGCTCGGTGCGCATCGAGGCGGCCGACGGCAGCGAAGAGTTTGTCTTCGTGGCGGGTGGCATTCTCGAAGTGCAACCGGACTGCGTGACCGTGCTGTCGGATACGGCTGTGCGCGGCAAGGACCTGGACGAAGAGAAGGCCAACGAGGCCAAGTTGGCTGCCGAGGAAGCCCTCAAGAACGCCAAGAGCGACATCGATCTGGCCAAGGCCCAGTCGGAACTGGCCATCATGGCAGCCCAGATCGCCGCACTGCGCAAGTACCGCCAGAAGAAGTAAGCCACGACTGCGCAGCGGGCCATCTGGCCTGCCGCATGACAAAAGCCCCGTACGTGATCGTCGGGGCTTTTGCTTTTGGGGTCGCCCCGCAGGCCGTTTTTCAACCAATCAGGGGCGCGTCGGGCAATTCATTGGGGTTGGCTGCGTCGGCGGTCAAGGGGAAGTGCTGCACCAGCACGGCGGAGATTTCCTCCAGCGCCGAGGTCAGCCCCGCTTCAAACTGCTCATCGCGGAAGGCGGTACGCATGCGCGAGATCATGTCTTGCCATTGTTGTGGGCTGAGGTGGCGGTTGATGCCGCGATCGGCCACGATCTCGATAGCGCGCTCGGCCAGCAGCAGGTAGATCAGCACGCCATTGTTGTGTTCGGTATCCCAGACACGGAGCTTGCCGAACAAGGTGAGTGCCCGCTGTCGGATGATGGTCCGTGTCTCGGCTTGACGCCAGAGGTAACTCATTGGAAGGCCGGCTTCGATGAAGATACGGATCTCGCCGCTGTGACGTTGCTCGCTGGCGCGAACGCGCTGAAGCAGGCGCTCACGCACGTCAGCCGGGATGGCGCGACGGACGGTTCGCTCATCGAACCAGCGGTGGCGCAGCAAACGGAGGAGTCGTTTCATCATCACCAATCTCCCGAGGCGCCACCACCGGCACCGTCGCCACCACCGCCTGAGCTGAAGCCGCCGCCTGAGCCAAATCCACCCCCGCCAAAGCCGCCGCCGAAATCACCGCCGCCCCAGCGGCCGCCATGGTTCTGACGCTGCTGGCTGGCAGCCAGCAAGGCACTGCCCAACGGGGTGCCGGCGATAAAGGTCAGCAGGATGGCCAGGAGCGCCGCCATGCCAGCCAGCAGCAAGCTGGCCGTGAAGACAAACGTGAGGGCGGCCACGGCGCCGCCGGTGGCCAGTGTGCCCAGCTTGTGGCCCAGAATGCGGCGCAGCAGGGAGCCCAATACGGGAACCGCAATAAACAGCAGGATGGCCAGGTCCATCCACTCAATACCCGCATCGGCACCACGGGGTGGGTTGGTGCTGGGCGTGGGCAGGCCTTCGCCACGAATCAAAGCAATCAGACGGTCAATGGCCTGGTCCAGTCCGCCCGCAAAATCGTTCTGGCGGAAATGGGGTGTCAGCACCTCGTCAATCACCTGTTTGGCGGCCAGATCGGGGATGGCCCCCTCCAGAGCGCGAGCCACTTCAATGCGGATCTTCCGGTCCTGCTTGGCAACCACCATCAGCAGCCCGTCGCCGAGGCCAGCACGGCCCGGCTTCCAGGTGTTGAAGACCCGGTTGGCGTAGGCGGCAATGTCTTCAGGCTGCGTGGTGGGCACCAGCAGGATGACGATTTGCGAGCCCTGCGTCTGCTCAAAAGCAGCCAGTTTGTCTTCAAGGGCACCTAACTGCGGGGCAGTGAGCGTGCCGGTGTGGTCCATCACCCGGGCGGTCAAGGCCGGGACCGGCAGCACGCCCTGGGCCAGGGCGGTGCCTGCCCATGCCGCCAGGAACAAGACGAAGATGCCGCAACGGCGAGCCCAGTGCAGCATACGCGTCAGAGAAAAAGGAAAGACTTACTTTTTGCCAAAGTCGACCGCGGGCGGCGAGGAGATGGCCGCCTCGTTCTGCGGGGCGAAATTCGGCTTGGTCTGGTAGCCAAACAGCATGGCGGTGAGGTTGCTGGGGAAACTGCGCGCCAGCACGTTGTATTCCTGCACTGCCTGGATGTAGCGGTTGCGTGCGATGGTGATGCGGTTTTCCGTCCCTTCGAGCTGCACGCGCAGGTCACGGAAGCCCTGGTTGGCCTGCAAGGTCGGGTAACGCTCGGACACGACCATCAGCCGGCTCAAGGCATTGCCGAGTTCGCCCTGGGCCGCCTGGAATTTCTGCAGCGACTGCGGGTTGCTGAGGGTGTCAGGCGTGACCTGGATGGCGGTGGCCTTGGCGCGTGCTTCGATCACGCGCGTGAGCGTTTCCTGCTCGAAGGCAGCTTCGCCCTTGACCGTAGCCACGATGTTGGGCACCAGGTCGGCACGGCGCTGGTACTGGTTGAGCACTTCGCTCCAGGCCGATTGGGTCTGCTCGTCGAGCCGTTGAAAATCGTTGTAGCCGCACCCGCTCAGGGCCAAAGCAGCGATCAAGGTGAAAAGCCAGCGCATCATGGAAAACTCCTGCAACAAGAAGCGGGGCTTAGCATACACCTGCGTCCCCGGCTTATGGCGGAAAATTGCGGCTGCGACTTTGAATATCCACATGAACTACTCGGCCCCTCAGTGGCTGCCTGGCGGCAACCTGCAAACCATCTGGCCTGCGCTTTATGCACGGCAGGTGCTGGGGCCGCGGCCGCAATTCCGGCGCGAGCGCTGGACCACCCCCGATGGCGACTTCATCGACGTGGATTGGCTGCAGCAGCAGACGCCGGGCAAAACGCTGCTGGTGCTGTTCCACGGTCTGGAAGGTTCGTCGCAGAGCCACTACGCGCAGGCCTTTGCCGATTTCGCGCGCGAGCAGCACATGGCGTATGCCGTGCCGCACTTCCGCGGCTGCAGTGGCGAGATCAATCTGGCGCCCCGTGCCTACCACTCGGGCGATTTTGAGGAGGTGCACTGGATTTTGGCGCGTTGCCGCGCCGTGCACACGGGCCCGATCGTGGCAGTCGGGGTCTCACTGGGCGGCAATGCGTTGATGCGCTGGGCGGGCGAGATGGGTGGGGCGGCGGCGCAGATGGTGTCTGCGGTGGCCTCGGTCTGCGCGCCGCTGGATTTGGCGGCGGGCGGCCAGGCGATCGGCCGCGGTTTCAACCGCCTGGTCTACACGCGCATGTTTCTGAACACCATGAAGCCGAAGGCCATGCAGAAGCTGGCGCAGCACCCGGACCTGTTCGATGCACAAGCCCTGCGTGCCGCACGCAACCTGTACGAGTTCGACAATGTCTTCACCGCCCCCTTGCATGGCTTCAAGGACGTTGATGACTACTGGCGCCGCGCTTCTGCCAAGCCGCATCTGGCAGGCATCCGCCTGCCGGCGCTGGCGGTCAATGCGCAGAACGATCCCTTCGTGCCCGCGTCCAGCCTGCCCCACGAAGGGGATGTGGGCGCGCATGTCACTCTGTGGCAGCCACGGCATGGCGGCCATGTCGGCTTTGCGGGCGGACGTTGGCCGGGTCATGTGCGTCCCATGCCGGATGCGGTCGGACAATGGCTGCTGCAGGCGGCGGGAGGCCGACATGGATGACATCGTCAAACAGGCCATGGCCAAATGGCCGAATGTGCCGGACTGTTTTGGTTGGCTCGGACTGGACGCCCGCGGCAACTGGTACATGCGCGATGACCGGGCGCAAGCCGCAGGGGCGTTTGCAGGCGGTGCCAAAAGCGCCAAAGGCTCACTGTTGCGGCACGACAAGTTGATCGACTTCATCCAGCGCAACTACGGCGCCGATGCGCAAGGGCGCTGGTTCTTCCAGAACGGGCCGCAACGGGTTTTTGTGGAGCTGGAGGCCACGCCCTGGATCTGGCGCATTCAGCCGGACTTGACGGTGCTGACCCATACCGGGCAGTCGGCACAGGTGCGGCAGTGCCTGATGGACGAGGAAGGCCGCGTCTATCTGCTCACCGATCTCGGTTTTGGCCTGGTGCACACGCAGGACGTCGCGTTGGCGGCGGACGCCGTGCAGGCCGGCTTGTGGACGCTGGAGGAAATGGCCGCACCACACATGCCAGAGCGATTTGGTTATGTCATCAGCCCGGATTTGCTATCAAAAAAGTAGCTTGATGCGCAGATTTAATAAGGCCTAGGGCGCGATTTGGCATAAAAAAACCGGTCGATGACCGGTTTTTTTGGAGGCGCTGAAAAGCTTATTTGGCTTCAGCGGCAGCAGCAGGTGCCTTGGGTTCTTCGAACTTGGCGCCAGCGGCATTGGCCATGTAAACGGCAGCGCGGGCAATCTCAACATCGGAGTGGTCGCCGCCGCCTTGCGGTGCCATGGCGCCCTTGCCCTTGAGGGCGGAGTTCAGCAGGGCATCCAGGCCGGTCTTGATGCGCGGGGCCCAAGCTGCAACGTCCTGGAATTTGGGCGCGCCGGCAGCGCCGGTGGCATGACAAGCCGCGCACTGGGCTTTGAAGACTTCCTCGCCGCTCTTCAGGGGGCGGTTGGCGTCACGGATCTCGACCGAGCCGATTTTCTGCAGGCGTTCGGCAACGGCTTTTTCTGTATTCACGGCGCCGGCAGCAGGCTTGTTGGCCGAGGTGACATAACTCACCAGGCCGATGATGATGAACACCGGAACCACAAAGGCAAAGATGGATGCCCACACCAATTGCTTGGGGGTCTTGATCGGGCCGGTGTGGGCTTCTTCGTGGCTGTTGTCGCTCATGGTGTCCTCAATAATTCTGGGGGCTTGATATGAATCAGCAAACGATTATAGCGGCCGCCCCGGCCGAAACCCCCTACAATGCGGGGTGCTCGGTTCAGCGGCTGTAGCTCAGTGGATAGAGTATTGGCCTCCGAAGCCAAGGGTCGTGGGTTCGATCCCCGCCAGCCGCACCAGATCAACATTCCCGGACGTCAGTGCTGTCACTTCGCGGGGACTCCGGGCCATCCATCCCGCTTTGATCAACCTATGCCGCGGCGCCCATGCGCAGGCAGTTCACAGGTTTGATCGGCTGCGTCACCTATCCTGCGAACGCGCTTTTCACGGCCAAGACCCGCTTGGCAGCGGCTCCGGAAAAACGGCGCTTGTTCACGCGGCATGAAACGGCCAACGTGGCCGGTTCCAAAAAAATCACATTCCCGCGAACCATTTGCAATGAACCTGTTACTCAGTCTTGAAGAGGCTGTCGGGTCGGATTGTTTTGTCCGTGCCGTCCTCTTGTTCGATGGGTTTCATGAAGACTGCGTTGTTTTCTGTGCCGGGGTGGGCGCAGGGTGTTGCGTGCGCTGTGCTGGCCGTGCTGCCGGGGCTTGCTGCTGCCCAGGCGCCGGCCGGGCCGGGCCGGTCGGTGGCACTGGATGAAGTCATCCGCCAGACGCTGGCAAGAAATCCGTCCATCCGTTTGCAGGAACGACAGGTTGAGCTGGCACGGGGTGTTTTGCAGCAGAGCTCGGGGGCGTTTGACCCCGCCGTGCAGTTGTCTGCCAACCGCAAGCGTGACAACCAGCCTTTGAACGAGGCCAACCGGGCGACCTACACCGCCAACTATGGCCGGCTGGCCGGCGGTGCGGTCAGTGAGCTCCAGGCCGATTCCCGGTCGGCCGCCATTTCCCTCGACAAGAACCTTGCGCAATGGCGTGATCCTGTCCACGTCGGTTTCCTCCACCCGCAGTGAGGGGTCGACCAATACCTTCAACCGGTGGGAGCCGCAAAACCTCGGGCTGATCAGTTTCAGCCTGACCATTCCGTTGTTGCGCAATGCCGGTTTGGCTGCGGCCACCGGCGAGCGCGCCAACCAGATGGAGTGGCAGGCCAGCCAGCAGGACCTGCGGCAAGTGGTGGCCAAGAATGTATTGAGCGCGGCCAACGCCTACTGGAGCCTGCTGGCAGCCGGGAAAAACCTGGCCATCGCGCGTGAGGGCGAAGCCAGCATGCACAAGCTGCTGGAAGACACCCGCAAGCTGATCGCTGCCGATGAGTTGCCAGCGGCCGAGGTCAACCTGATTCAGGCGTCCTTGGCCGACCGGCGTTCGGCCAGGCTGGCGGCAGAGACGGGCCTGTTGCAGGCCCGTCAGGCCTTGGGCAACCTGATGGGCCTGACCTATTCGGAGATCGTCGAGCTGGAGGCAGCAGGTGATTTCCCGCCGCTGCCGCAAGACATCCCCTCGCAGGTCAGCGTCAGTGCCCGTGTTCAGGATCAGGTACTGGCGCAGCGCCCCGACCTGATGGCAGCCCGTCTGCGTCAGGAGATGGCGCAGGCCTTGATGGATGTTGCACGCAGCAATCTGCGCCCGCAGCTCAACCTCACCCTGGGTGGCGGGGTGGCGGGCATTTCGGAAGGGTCGGCGACAAGCAATTACTACCGGGCGCTCAGCGAGAACACGGCAACGCCCAATGCGTCCGTGGCGCTGACCTACCAATGGGCGTTCGGCAACAACGCAGCGGAAGGCGCGCTGGCACAGCGCGCCGCTGCTTACGAGCAGTCCGTCATCAACTACAACAGCCTGGTCCGAACGGTTAGCCTGGCCGTGGAGGCCACTTTCTCCGGCCTGATTCGCAATGCCTGGCAGCTCAAGGCTTCCACCGAATCGGTTGCGATCTATCGCCTGAGCCTCGAAAACGAAAAAACCAAGAACCGGCTGGGGACATCCACCATCCTCAATGTGCTCACCGTGAACGACAGCCTGCGCAATGCCCGCCTGGCCCAGGTCAGCAACCATCTCAACTACCTCACGTCCCTGGCCACGCTGGGTTACGAGATGGGGGTGCTCATCGGGGAGGCGGCAGGGGAGAACACGGTCGATCTGGCCCGGCTTTTCGACCTGTCGTGGGCTGCTGGCGTGGCCCGATAAGAAGGAATTTACAACATGCAGGAACGGCAAGGTATTTTTCGCAAGTCATCGTTGGACCGACTGGCATCACCCGAGCAGTTGGATTCCCTGATCCGGGTGACGTCACCGCGTGCCTGGTTGGCTCTGGCGGCCATCGGTGGCCTGTTGTTGACCGCCTTGTTATGGGGCATCTTCGGCAGCATCCCGAGCAAGGTGCGCGGCTCCTGCATCCTGATTCGTCCCGGCGGCGTGGATGAGATCGTTGCGCCGGGCAATGGTTGGGTCAGCGACATCTCTGTCGAGGCTGGCGACATGGTGCGGCACGGGCAGATGATTGCCCGGGTGGAGCGCAGCACCAGCATGGACCAGATCAAGAGCGCCGAAGCCAAACTGCATGAACTCAGGGCGCGGCAGGAGCAGGTCAAGTTGATCAACAGCCGCAGCACGGCCGAACAGGGTGCCTACCTGGCCGATTCGGAGCGCGGGTTGCGGGCCAAGATCGCCACGGCTGAAGAGCAGGTCCGGACGCTGGAGGGCAAGATCAGGAATCAGGAGCTCCTGCTGGAACAGGGGCTGATCACGCGCCAGACGCTCTTGAACAGCCGCCTGGAGTGGTCAACGGCGCGCCAATCGATTGACGCGTTTCAAAATGAAATCCGCCAGATCGGCGTACGTCGTCTGGAGTCCCGCAAGCAAACAGACACCGAGCAGAGCACCCTGGCGATTCAGCTCAACGAAGCTGAGCGCAATCTGGCCAGCCTGATGCGCAGCAGTGATCAGTCCTCCCTGGTCTTCAGCCCGTTCAGTGGTCGTGTGCTGGAGATCAAGCTGGCGGAAGGCAGCCCCGTCAATGCCGGCACCTCCATTCTCACCCTTGAGCAAACCGGGGCCAGCGTCAGCGACCTGGAGGCCGTGGTCTACATCGCGCCGCTCGATGGCAAGAAGGTCAAGACCAACATGGATGTGCAGATCGCGCCCTCGACGGTCCGGCAGGAAGAGTTCGGGTTGATGGTCGGCAAGGTGAAGTCGGTGGCCGATTTCCCATCCTCGACCGAGGGCATGCAACGCGTCCTCAGGAACCCGCAGCTCGTGCAGCAACTGGCGGCGGGGGCGGCGCCGATCGCCGTCCAAGCGGATCTGACGCCGAGTGCCACAACTGTCAGCGGCTACAAATGGACTTCGCCGAAAGGCCCGGACACCCGCATCGAAAGCGGCACGCTTTGCTCGGCCACCATCACGGTCAGCAACCGCCGCCCCATCAGTCTGGTCATTCCCATCCTGCGCGACAACCTGGGCATCTGATCCATGACGAGCGACCTGCGCACCCCACCATCAGCCTGTTGGCGTGAACGCACGCCAACGGTGCTGCAAATGGAAGCCGTCGAATGTGGGGCGGCGGCGCTGGCCATCGTCATGGGCTATCACCGCAAGTTTGTCCCGTTGGAGGAATTGCGCCAGGTGTGTGGCGTTTCCCGGGATGGCAGCAAGGCCAGCAATGTGGTCAAGGCGGCACGCACCTATGGCTTTGAAGCCAGGGGCTATCGTTACGAGCCGTCCGAAGTGCTGGCGTTGCGCCAGCCCGTGATTGTTTTCTGGAACTTCAACCACTTCCTGGTGGTGGAGGGGGTGAGCAAGGCTGGCGTTCATCTCAACGATCCCGCTACAGGTCCGCGCACCGTCTCGCCCGAGGAATTTGACCAGGGGTTTACCGGCGTCGCTCTGCAGATCACGCCGGGCCCGGACTTCAAGCCGGAAGGCCAGCCCGACAGCATTCTCTCCGGCCTGCGAAAGCGCCTGCCTTTGCGCGAGCCGGCCTTGCTGTACCTGGTCATCGCCGGCTTGCTGCTGGTGCTGCCGGGCCTGGTGTTGCCGGTGTTTGCCAAGGTGTTCATCGACGAATACCTGATCGGTCGGATGGACAGCTGGATCAAGCCCTTGTTGGTGGGCATGGCGGTCACCATGGTCTTGCAAGGTGTCCTGACCTGGTTGCAGCGCTATTACCTGGCACGGTTTCACGCCAAGCTGGCGATGGCGACCTCCAGCCAGTTTCTCTGGCATGTGTTGCGCCTGCCGGTGGTCTTTTACGCCCAGCGTTCGGCGGGGGACATCAGTGGCCGGGTCGGCATCAACAACCGAGTGGCCGAACTCATGACCGGCGAGTTGGCAACGACTTTGCTCAACCTCGTTGTGCTGATCTTCTATGCGGCCTTGATGCTGTCCTACGACGTGTTGCTGACGCTGGTCGGCGTGGGTGTCGCCGCCATCAACATCGTGGTGCTCCAGCGCATGGCGAGGCAGCGCAAGGATGTGAACCAGAAGCTCGCCAACGACCACGGCAAGCTGTTGGGCACCTCCATGAACGGCCTGCAGATGATCGAGACCCTGAAGGCCTCGGGTACCGAGTCGGACTTCTTCGCGAAGTGGGCGGGCCACCATGCCAAGGTGGTCAACGGCATGCAGGCCGCGGGGGGGCAAGGCGTGCTGCGGGTCGGCGTTCCGCTGCTGCTGAGCACGTTGAACAATGTGCTCATTCTCTCGTTGGGTGGTTTGCGCGTGATGGAGGGCGCGTTGACCATGGGGGCGCTGGTGGCGTTCCAGAGCCTGATGGCCAGTTTTCTGCAGCCAGTGAATCAGTTGGTGGCCCTGGGCGCCAGCATCCAGGAGATGGAAGGCGACATGAAGCGGCTTGATGATGTGCTCAAGTACGCGCCGGAGTCCGATGGCACGCAGACCGGCGAGGCCGCATCCGGGGTTGCCGTGGACCGGCTCCAGGGCGCGGTGGAGCTGAGAAACATCAGTTTTGGCTACAGCAAACTGGAGCCGCCGCTGCTGGAGAACTTCAATCTGACCCTGCGCCCCGGTGCCCGCGTGGCTCTGGTGGGGGCATCGGGTTGCGGCAAGTCCACGGTATCGCGCTTGGTCATGGGGCTTTACGAACCCTGGAGCGGAGAGATCCTCTTCGACGGCCGGCCACGGCACCAGTGGCCGCGCGCCACCCTGGTCAACTCCTTGTCGATGGTGAGCCAGGAGATCGCGCTTTTTGAAGGCGGCGTGCGTGACAACCTGAGCCTCTGGGACGACACCCTGCCCGAGGCGGAGTTGATCCGCGCGGCCCAGGATGCCTGCATCCATGATGTCCTGGTGACGCGCCCCGGCGGTTACGAAAGTCCCGTCCTGGAAGGTGGTGTCAATTTCAGCGGCGGGCAGCGCCAGCGTCTGGAAATTGCCCGGGCGCTGGCCATCAATCCCCGCATCCTGGTGCTGGACGAGGCGACCAGTGCCCTCGATCCGCTTACCGAACAGCAGATCGACGACAACCTGCGGCGGCGCGGCTGCACGTGCCTGATCGTCGCCCATCGTCTGAGCACGATCCGGGATTGCGACGAGATCATCGTGCTGGACCGCGGGCGGGTGGTGCAGCGCGGCACGCACGAGGACATGCGTGCCGTGCCGGGTCCCTATGCCGAGCTGATGCAGGCAGGAGAGGAGGCAGGTCATGCCCTCTGAAACAGGCGTGCCGGACATCCTGTTCGCGGTGCATGGCACAGCCGCGCGGGCGCGGGCCGGGCAGCCGCTGCAGCTGGAAGGCAGTGGCCATGTCTGGAAGGTCGAGGCCGGTGCCGTCGATCTGTTTTTGTCCCGGCTGGAAGACGGGCAGCCTGCTGGTGCCCTGTTCCCGCTGGGGCGTCGGGTGGCGGGCCAGTTGCTTTGGGGGCTGCCGGTGCGGCGCCGCTGTCAGGACTGGTGTCTCGTGGCCTTGGGCAATGGCGACAGTCGTTTGATCGCCGTGCCGGGCTCGGTGCTCGTGCTGCCGGAGGGTTCGGTACTCGATGGCGCCTGGCTGGCGGCTGCCTTGGTGGACTGGTGCGACTTTCTGCGCGCGCCTTTGCCAGGAGGGCTGCCAGAAGGTCTCCCCTTGCCTGAGGCGGGTGGCAGTGCGCATGCCGACGCGGGGAGCACCTACTTGGGCCGAGCAGACACGGTCTGGGTGAAGCTGCTGGCAGGGGCGTGGGACTTTCTTGGCGCACCGGAGATGCCGCTGACGACAGGGCTGGTGCCGTTGTCACGCACCGGTTGGCTGGTCTGCAGGGAGGCCGGACAGTTGTGCACGGCAGAGGCCGAGGCGTTGACGCCAACGGCCTTGCTGGCAGGCGTGGATGCGTTGCAAGACGGTCTGTGGTCGGCCCTGGTTCGGCAGCAGCAAGTGCAGGCGCAAGAAGAGGTGTTGCGCCTGCAGCAGAAGGCGCATCGGGAAACGGACAAGCTGGGGCAGGCGCTGGGGCATCTGGCGGCGGTCCTGGCGCGTGGGGATCGCTGGGCTGTGGGCGAGGATGGCGGCAAGGATGCGCTCTGGGCGGCCTGCTGCCGTCTGGGACGGGTGGCCGGTATCGAGTTCCGGCCGCCGCCACCTGGCCCGGCCGATGCCGCACGCGACGTGCTGGCTGAAATTGCCGAGGCCAGCCGCGTGCGCCGCCGCCGCGTGACCCTGGCGGGCTCTTGGTGGCAAGAGGACGGCCTGCCTTTGCTGTCTTTCCGCAAGCAGGATGGGCAGCCCGTGGTGCTGGCATTCTTCGCCGGCGCTTATCACCTGCTGCCTTCGTCCGGAGGGGCATCCGTTCGTGTGGATGCCGCCCTGGCGGCAGAGCTGGAGGATTTCGCCTGGGTCTTCTACCGGGGCCTGGGGGAGACCTGCCGCGGCCTGGTGGAGATGCTGCGCTTTGGCAGCCTGGGGTGCTGGCGGGATTACCTCATGGTGATCGCCATGGGAATTTCAATCGGCCTTATCGGCATGGTGACGCCCATGGCCACGGGCATGCTGTTCGATTCCGTGATTCCCGGAGCTGATAAAAATCAGCTGCTGCAACTGACATTGGCCTTGCTGGCCGCAGCCTTCGCCACGAGCCTGTTCGATGCAGCGCGCGGCTTTGCCGTGTTGCGTGTCGAGGGGCGCCTGGACCTTGCCGTCCAGTCGGCCATCTGGGACCGGCTGATGCGCTTGCCCTCCACCTTCTTCCGCGATTATTCGGCAGGCGACCTGGCCATGCGCGCCAACGGCGTCCACAGCATCCTGCAACTGATTTCCGGCACGACACTGCAGACCCTGATGGGCGCCGTGTTCTCCTCTTTCAATCTGGCGCTGCTGTTCTATTACAACGTCAAGCTGGGGCTGCTGGCTTTGGGGCTGGTGGGCGTGGCCGTGTTCGTTACCGTACTTGCCGGTTTTCTGCGCTTGCGCCATGAGCGTCATCTGGCCTCCATGGAAGGCCGGATATCCGGGCAGGTGCTGCAGTTGCTCAGTGGCATCGCGAAGTTGCGTGCTGCGGGGGCAGAAACACGGGCCTTCTTCAACTGGGCCATGAACTACGGGCAGCAGCAGGAACACACGTTCCGTGCGCGCATGGTCGGCAATGTGCTGGATGTCTTCAACAGCATCTTTCCCACGCTGGCCAATCTGCTCATTTTTGGCTTGGTTGCTTTTTATCTCACCGACGACAAGAGCTTCAGCACCGGCCATTTCATGGCGTTCAATGCCGCGTTCGGAGGTTTTCTGGGCGCCATGCTGGCAGCGACCGGGGCCGTGATGGCGATTCTCAACGTGGTACCGATCTATGAGCGGGCGCGTCCCATCCTGCAGACACCGATGGAAATCACCGAGGCCAAGGCCCATCCGGGCGTGTTGAGCGGCGATATTGAGATCAGCCATCTTTCCTTCAGCTATACCGCCGACGGCCCTGTCATTCTCAAGGACATCAACCTTCATGTCCGGGCCGGTGAGTTCGTTGCCATCGTGGGGGCATCGGGTTCGGGCAAGTCCACCTTGCTGCGCCTGCTGTTGGGGTTCGAGCAGCCGACGTTGGGGGCGCTCTATTACGACAGCCAGGACATGTCCGGGCTCGATCTGGGTGCTTTGCGTCGCCAGCTGGGCGTGGTCCTGCAGAACGGTCAGCTCATCTCGGGTGATATTTTCGGCAACATCGTGGGCTCCGCACCGCTCACGCTGGACGATGCCTGGGCCGCCGCCGAGCAGGCCGGTCTGGCCGCCGACATCCGCGAAATGCCCATGGGCATGCACACCATGGTGAGCGACGGTGGTTCGACCCTCTCCGGTGGCCAACGTCAGCGCCTGATGATCGCGCGTGCCATCGTGCATCGGCCGCGCATTCTTTTCTTTGACGAGGCGACCAGTGCCCTGGACAACCAGACGCAGGCGGTGGTGAGCGACAGCATGGCGCAGTTGCGGGCCACCCGGGTCGTCATTGCGCATCGCCTGAGCACGATTGTCCATGCCGACCGGATTCTGGTCATGGACGGGGGGCAGATTGTCCAGAGCGGCACGTATGCGGAGCTGCTGGCAACGGACGGACTGTTTGCCGATCTGGCCCGGCGGCAAATCATTTGAGACGGATGCCAACTATGCACCACAAAACATTCTTGCCGATGGCGACAACCTGGGGAGGCCGGCTTGCCGGGCAGGCGGTGTGGCACCGCATGACATCGATGTTGATGCAGGGAGGGGCGGCACCATGAAGATATGGCCATGGCTTCTGGTCGTTGCCGGACTGCTCGGCGGCTGCGACAACTGGGGCGACCCGGCGACGGCGCGGGCCAGACGGGCTGCCTCCGCCGACGGTGAGATCGTGATCGGTGCGGTCTGGCCCTGGGGTGGGCACAAGGGGAGCTTGTGGCAGGGCATCGAGCTGGCTGCTGAAGAGATCAATGCGCAGGGCGGCATTCTGGGGCGACCCGTGCGCATCATCAAGGAAGACGATGAGGCCTCGCTGGCCAAGGGGCGCCTGATCGCACAGCAGTTTGCCGAGAACCGCGACATGGTGGCGGTCATCGGTCACCTCAATTCCTACATCGCCTTGCCCGCCTCGTCCATGTACCAGGCGGCAGGCTTGCTGTACCTGACGCCCGGCGCCTCCGATTACCAGATCAACCTGCAAGGCCACAAGCTGGTCTTCCGATCGTCGCCAAGCAACCGCAGTCTGGGTTCCCGCATGGCCGACTTCATGGCCGCGCGTGGTTATCGCCGGGTGGCCATCGCCTATGTCAAGGACAAGACCAGCCAGGGCATGGCGAACTATTTTGAGCAGCGTGCCCGGGAGCTGGGGATGACCATTGTCGATCGGCGCTCCTACGCCATCAGTGCCGAGGACTTCGGGCAGCTGACCCATACCTGGAAGGACCTCTATCAATTCGACGCCATCTTCCTCGCGGGCAACATGCCGGTGGCCGGCCAATTCATCAAGGCGGTGCGATCGTTCGGCATGACCATGCCCATCGTCGGTGGTGATGGCATGGACACGCCGCAGCTGCTGCAGCTGGGGGCGCTGGCGGAGGGTGTCGTCGTTCCGGAGATCTACGACGCAGATACCCGCCGCCCCGCGGTCAGCCACTTCGAGACCCTGTTCCAGAAAAAATATGGTCGCGCCGCCGACACCTTTGCGGCACAGGGGTATGACGCACTTCAGCTGGTGGCGCAAGCCATGCGGCAGGCGCGCGGGACAGTGCCCGACGATGTGGCACGTGCGTTGCATGCCACACGCACATGGCAAGGGGTCACCGGAGAAGTCTCTTTTGACGACTTGGGGGACATGCCCGAACGCAAGATCGGCCAGAAGATTGTCCGCGACGGTCGTTTCGTCAGCTTGCCATGAGGTCCGCCATGAAGATCAGATATGTCGTTCGAGCCGCCTGGGTGTGCGGTCTGGCACTGCTGATGAGCGCCGCAGCCGCGCAGGGCTTGCCCGCGAGTGCCCTGCCGGTCGATATCCAGCGCATCGTGACGCGGGGTGAGTTGCGTGTGGCGATGCCGTCTTTCGATTCTCCGCCCTTCTTCTACGAGGGGCCGACGGGCTTGGAAGGCATCGATGCCGAGATTGCGAACGGGGTGGCCCAGGTGCTGGGTGTTCGCCTGAAAGTGCTGCGCCAGGCCGGCAGTTTCAACGAGGTGGTCGAGTGTGTGGCGCGCGGCGAAGTGGACATGGCCGTCGGCAAGTTGTCGCGTACCCTGGCACGCGCGCGATACGTACGCTTCTCCGATCCTTACTCCACGAGCCGGCATGCCGTTCTTCTGAACCGGGTGGCTTTTGCGCGTCTTGCCCGGGGACGGGAGTTTGGCGATGTCATCCGCCATTTCGACGGGACGCTGGGTGTGATTCAGGGCTCCTCTTTTGCCGATCAGGCGCTCCGCAGCTTTCCCCAGGCGCGTCTGGTGGCCTACAGGCGCTGGGAAGAGCTGTTGGAGGCGCTGACGCGGGGGGAGGTGATCGCCGCCTATCGGGATGAGTCCGAGATGCAGCGACTCTTCCAGCAGAGCCCAGCCCTGTCGCTCAGTTTGCGGGTCGTGGCTTTCACGGATACCCAAGACAGCCTGAGCGTGGCGCTGCCCTATCAGTCGCAGCAGCTACTGGCGTTGGTGAATCTTTATCTGGCGCAGCACCGGCCGTCGATGAACGCCAAACTTGAATCCCGAGAACTGAGGTCCCGGCCATGAATCTTGTCGCTTTGCGCAGTCAAGTCGCACGCCCCAGTGTCGTGATCGGGAGCCTGTTGCTGGGTATCGCCATGGGTTTGCTGTTCCCTGAACTGGCAAGCAGGCTGGCCTTGGTCAGCAACATCTATCTTGCCTTGCTGAAGATGATCGTGCTGCCCTTCATGGTGTCGGCCATCATTTTCAGCCTGTATCGGCTTTTCCAGGAAGGACATACGGGTCGGTTGCTGACCCGTATCGTCGGGTTCTCTCTCCTGGTCTTGATGATTGCGGCTGGGGTCGCGGCCGTCACAGCGCTGCTGGTGACGCCTGGCAAGAATCTGCCCGCAGAAACCATGCTTCAGTTGGGGCAAGTCGTTGGCGGCGGTGCGGCCAGCGATGAGATGGCGCTTTTTTCCCAGGATCAGACCGTTTCGGGACCGTCGGTGCTGGGCATGCTGACCCAGCTCATTCCTGACAATATCTTCTCCGCGCTGGCCCAGGGCGAAACCCTCAAGGCCTTTGTCTTTGCGCTCCTGTTCGGGTGTGCCCTTGCGAAGGTGCCGGCAGAGGTGGCCGACCCCTTGAGCCGCAGCATGGAAACCATCTTCCATGCGTGTCAGACCCTGACCCGCTGGTTCAACTACTTTCTTCCCATCGTGCTGTTCAGCATGGTGGCCAGTCAGATTGCCCAGACCGGCGTGGAGCCTTTGCAGGCCATGCTCGGTTTCCTGGCGGCGTTGGGCATGGCGGGGGGCTGCTGATTCTGGCGGCTTTCTGGGTGCTGGTGCGAAGCAGTGGTCAATCATGGCGCGAGGTCATGCAAAGCCAACGTGAGCCGATGACCATGGCACTGGCCACGCGCAGCAGCCAGGCGTGCATGCCGGCCATGATCGAATCGCTGGTCGTTCGTCTGGGTTTCCCGCATTACCGCATCGAGCTGCTCATTCCTCTGGGCATTTCCCTGTTGCGTGTGGGGCAGGTGCTCTACTATGTCCTGGCCACCTTCTTCATCGCGCATCTTTACGACCGCGCCCTGGACATGCAAGCCGTGGCCATCATCCTGCTGGGCTCGATCCTGGCCGGTTTTGCGTCCACAGGCATGAGCGGCTTGCTGGTGCTGTCAATGATCAGCCTAGTCTGCAATTTCCTCGCCTTGCCTTTTGAGGCGGCATTGGCGTTGTTTGTGGCCGTCGAGCCGGTGAGCGATGTGGTGCGTACGCTGGTGAGTGTGGCGGTCAACAGTGCCTGGGCGGCGGCCGTGTGCGGCAGACCCGAGCCCATGCCCAATGATGTGCCGCATGCAGAGACGGCGCCAGTCCCCGCCGGAGAAGCGGCATGCTAGGCGTGTTGGGGGGCATGGGGCCTGCTGCCACGGTGGACTTTCTCGCCAAATTTGTGGCGTTGACACCGGCGCAGCGGGACCAGGAGCATCTGCCTGTGCTGACCACGATGGCGCCCCATATTCCGGACCGGAGTTCTGCCATCCTGGGGCAGGGGCCTTCGCCGCTGCCGGTACTGCTCCGTGAACTGGACAAGCTGGTGGCTGGCGGCGCATCGGCCATCGCGATCCCGTGCAATGCCTGTCACCACTGGTACGAGGCGCTGCAGGCCGCCTGTCCGGTACCCATTCTTCATATTGCGACGGCAACCATGGCCGCCCTGGAGCCAGGGCCTGACCCGGTCGTGATCCTGGCGACGCGAGGTACGCTGCATTCCGGTTTTTATCAACGGCAACTGCATTCGGCCGGCCACGCATGGGGTGTTCCTGATGAGGCCGGGCAACAGCAGGTGGATCGTGTCATCGCGTTGGTCAAAGCCGGTGCGGTTGAAGAGGCCGGCCGCGTGTTGGCCACCTTGTGGCAGCCGTGGGCCAGCCAGGCCGGCCAGTTGATCCTGGCCTGCACGGAGATTCCGCTGGCAGCGGCCGCACTGCCCGTGTCGGCCCTCAGGCTGGTCGACAGCACCCACGAACTGGCGCGTTACAGCGTGGCGCATTGCCTGGCGAAGCGGTAGCGCCCGTGCTGGAACCTTTCACGGCAGGTAGTTACCCATCGAGGTGCCACGCGGAGCGTGGCAGTAACTTCTGATGCCCTTTCTTGGAGAAATGCCATGCACCTCTCATCCGAAATCCTTCAAGCGCTGCGCAAGCTGCTTGAAGAGGACTCAGCCCTGCTGGAACTGCTGCGCCAGACTCCTGATGTCGTGCAGGGCGCGGCGTTGCTGTGTCAGGCCGCCCAGCAGGCCGGGCTGGATGTCCGCCAGGACGATCTGCTCAAGTACTTTGCCGCGCAGGCCCCGACAGTGGCCAATCAGGCCCTGGATGACGGGCAATTGGACAAAGTGGCCGGCGGCATGAGTTATGCCGAGCGGGAGATCGCCTCTCTTTTCTCCCTCGGGTTGATTCGCCTGCGTCCGGAGTCTGGTGCTGGCAAGAAAACGAAAGTGACCGTTGGGCGTCCGCTGTAAGCAGGTGCTCGGGAGAATCTGCGAGAACACACGGCGCCGTTGTATTGGGTGCCTTGGTACTGTCTTGCCGAATCAGGCGTACCACAGCACGTGCCAGGGCGGGATCCGGATGGCTACGGACCGACGGTGATCGTGCCGTCGAGATCGCCCGTATAGGGCTGCCCGGGTGGGATAACCACGCGCCCCTCCATCGGGTAGCGAGGCGGTTGCGCCGGGGGCCAGATGCTGCCACCTCCAGATACCTGTTCCAGCTGCGCATCAGGCAGTGCGGCAGACGGGCTGGCGTCGGTGTCGGTCATGGTGGGTGCCGGTGACGTTGGGGGACGATGATCAGAAGAGGTCATGGTGTGCTTTCATGTTTGCAGGGATGCCGAAAAAGCGGTTCCGCAGTCCATGAGTAACGTGGCATGAGGACAAGGTTCGCGCACGCTGCGGATGAGCACAGGCCTCGGGCGCTGTTCGTGCCAAGCCTGTCCAGATGAACTGTCCTGCCCGTTTGGCTGCCAATGGTCGACAGCCAGATGGCCCGCGCCCACGCCAGGCGCGTCAGTGAGGGTCCTGCGGTGGCGGAAAGCCCGGCCCGGCCGCGGCCAGCCACTCCAGATCGGCATCGTTCAGCATGCGGCTGCGGCCGGCCAAACGGGCCAGCACGCGCTCCACGGCGCCGGCCGGGGCTTGCTCGGATTGGTAATGCAAGGCCAGTTCGCTCAGGTGGCGATCCAGTTCATGCGCCTGCGGATGGGTCATTCCTGATTCCACGTTGCGGTTGGAGGTGGTGCCTTGTCAAACCAAGGGCCTGCCCCATGAGTAACCCGAAAAGGGAAAAGGTTCCAATACAGTGCATTCATGACATGTGCGTGAACATGTCTTCAGCCAATCTTTCCCGGGCGCGGCTCAAGCGGCTTTTGACCGTGCCCAGCGGGATTTTCAGGACGTTGGCAGCTTCCTCGAGGGCGAGATCTTCCAGCCTGACCAGGATCACGACTTCCCGCAGTTCCTCGGGCAGGCGGAAGATGGCGCGGTCCAGTTCCAGCAGCATTTGCTTGCTTCGGGCCAGCTCGGAGGGGTCCTCCGCCTGGGGCAGCAAGGATTCGAGGACGTTGTCTTCCGGCAACTCCACCTCCTTGCGGGACGCAGCGCGGTTGCAGTGGTTGCGGGCGATGTTGAGGGCGATGCCCAGGAGCCAGGTGGAAAACTTGGATTCACCGCGGAAGGTCTGAAGGCTGCGCCAGGCGCTGATGAAGGTTTCTTGCGTCAGCTCCTCCGCATCCTGAGGGTTGTGCACCGATTTCAGGATGAAGCGCCAGACGTTGCTGTGAAACTCACGAACCAGGGCGGAAAAGGCGGCCTCGTCGCCAGCGCGGGCGCGCTCAACCCACTGTTTGACGCGATACAACTGGATATCATTCATGGCAGCGACTACTTTCCCGTTAGACATGCGGCCGCAATTACCCGCACCGTTCATTGCCTGGTTAGATTTCTGGCCCCGCTCTGGCAGGGCTTCTCCCTTTGAAAATCCATCCTAAATTTCGAGCGTTCAGAAATCGTTCGCACTTCCTGGCCATCGGATGAATTCCCTGTTTGAACCGCCGCCCAACGGGTTGGTCATGCGTTTCCTGGGCGGCTTTGCTGTCTCGCGCGGTGGCCTTGCCTTGGACGGGTTCGGCTATGACAAGACACGTGCCTTGCTGGCCTATCTGGCGCTGGAGTCAGGGGCGGGGCCGCACCATCGGGAAAAACTGGCGGATCTGCTGTGGCCCGAGGCGCCGGCCGAGACGGCGCGCGGCAACCTGCGCCGCACCTTGCACGACTTGCGCAAGACGCTGATGGCCGGGGGAGCGGGCGAAGATTTCTTCGTCACGAGCAAGAATCAGCTCGGATTTGATGGCGCCAGCCCTCACTGGTTGGATGTCGAGGCCTTCAGCCAGCCGGGACCGGTTTCCGAGGGAGCTGCCGATGAGCTGGAGCGCCTGGAGCAGCAATGGGCGCTGTACCGCGGGGGGCTTTTGCACGGTTTGAGCCTGCCGGATGCGCCGGATTTCGAAAATTGGCTGGAGGCGCGCCGTGAGGCGGTGCAGCGGCAGGCTTTGCCGTTGCTCAAGAGGTTGATCCAATGCCATGAACAGCATGGCCAGATCGCGCGTGCCATTGTCCTGCTGCACAAGGAAATCGAGCTGGAGCCCTGGGCCGAGGATGCGCATCGCCGGCTCATGCAGTTGCAGGCGCGCAATGGTCAGACCGCCGCCGCGCTGGCCCAGTTCGAGGTCTGTCGTGCGCTGCTGCAACGCGAACTGGGTTTGGAGCCCGAGCCGCAGACCCTGGCCCTGGCGCAGGCCATCCGCCGCGGCGAGCTGACGGCGCCGTCCTGGGTGCCGGCCCCTGTGCCGAACGTTGAACGCCGCCAGGTCTGTGTGCTTGTTTGCGACATCCAGGCCGCCCACGCGCTGCCATCGGAAGCCGCAGCGAACGTTGTGGCCGACAGCCACGGCAGCTGCATGAACATCATCAGCACACACGGGGGGCATGGCATCGCCTTGCACGCCGGCAAGATCCTGGCTTATTTTGGTTATCCGCAGGCGCAGGAACATGCGCCCGTGAAGGTGTTGGAAGCAGCGTTGGAGATGGTCCGCTACGCGGCCGGAACCTCTGGCCTGAACATCCGGCTGGGAGCGCATTGCGGCTGGGTGGTGAACGACCAGCGCTTCAACCTGCCCGATGCGACGGGGCTGATTACCCAGCGTGCCGGCGCCTTGGCAGAGCAGGCGCCGTGGGGGGGCATCGCCGTCAGTCCCGAAATCGCACAGTTGGTGGAGGGCTATTTCTTGTTGAGCGATTTGCGCGAGACGAGCGGCTCGCTCCATCACCTGATCGAGGGTCGCAGCACGGCGCGTCACCGGTTGCAGGCGGCGGCCCATCGACTCACGCCGTTTGTCGGACGTGCGACCGAACTGCGGCTGCTACGCGCCCTGTGGGAGCGTACCCGCCAAGGTGGCAGCCAGGCGCTGCTGATCCGTGCCGAGGCCGGGATGGGCAAGTCCCGCCTGATCCAGATGCTGGAGCCGCAGGTGGCAAGTACCGGCGGCGCCTGGTGCTTGCTGCGTTGTCTGCCGGAATTCCAGCACACGCCGTACTATCCCCTGGTCGATTTCCTGCAGCACCTGCTGGACCAGTACGGTGGCGCAGAGGCGGGTGGCGCCAGCCGTGGCCAGCGTTTGGCGCGCTGGCTGACGTCCTTGGACGATGCCTTGGCGGTTCATCTGCCGATGCTGGCCGAGCTGCTGCAGCTGCCCCAGGAAACGACGTCGTTGCCACTGTCGCCAAGCGACAAGAAACACCGCCTGGAAGGGGCTCTGCGGGATGTGTTCCTGTGTCTGGCGCAGCAACAGCCATTGTTGCTGCTGCTGGAAGACGTCCATTGGGCCGACGCCTCCACCCTGGAATGGGTTCAAGCCCTGTTGGCGCGGCCGGTGGCGCCTTGCCTGCTTTTGATGAGTGCCCGCCCCGAGTTCGAAGTCTTGCCTGGTCTCAAAACGCTGTCGTTGCCGGCCTTGTCGGACCGGCAGGCCGAGCGGCTGGTGCGCCAGACGGCCGGCGGCGCCGGCTGGGATGCCCGGGCCCTGAAAAGTATTTTGTTGCGGGCAGACGGCATCCCGCTCTACATCGAAGAGATGGCGCGCAGCCTGCAGGCCGATCTCCAGATGGAGATACCGGGCACGCTGTGGCACCTGTTGGCGGTGCGATTGGAGTCGGTTGGCGAAGCCCGGCGCCTGGCGCAACAGGCGGCCGCCATCGGCCGTGATTTCAGTCTTGAGCTGCTGGAGGCTCTATGGGATGGCCCCGGCGATCGGCTGCCGGTTTATCTGGACCGGCTTGGCAAGGCCGGTTTGATCCAGCCGCAGGACCGGGGGCATTACCGCTTCAAGCATGCCTTGTTCCAGGATTCTGCGTACCAGACCTTGCCGCTGAATGAGCGCAAAAACATCCATGGCCGCTTGGCCCGGTTGTTCCAGGGGCCGTTCCAGCATCTGGCCAAAAACAGCCCTGAGCGTCTGGCTCAGCATCTCACCATTGCGGGCGAATCACTGCCGGCGGCGGCGGCCTGGCTGGCGGCGGGCCGCATGGCTGCCAGCCGGTCGGCCAACCAGGATGCCGTCTTCCATTTCGAATCCGGGCTGGCCCAGTTGCGGGGGCTGGAGGTGCCTGGCGCCGATGGGCTCGAACTCTCGCTTCAGGCCGCCTTGGGTACCACCTTGGTGGCGATGAAAGGCTACGGGGCGGAAGAGGCCAAGGTGTGTTTTGCCCGTTCTCTGGAGTTGAGCCGGACGACGGAAGATGACACCGAGTTGTTCCCGGTCACTTGGGGCTTGTGGCTGGGCGGCCGGTCGTGCACGCCGGAGGCCTTTCCGCTGGAGTTCGCCGAAAAGCTGGAGCGCATAGCCCAGGCTTCGGGCGAGCCGGCGCATGCCATGCAGGTCCACTACGCCTATGGCAACAACCTGTTCTGGATGGCGCGCTATGCAGAAGCGTATGCGCACCTGGAGAAGGCCGTGGCGATTGGCCGTGGCCTGTCCTCCTTTGATCTTGTCCGCACCTATGGCGAGGACACCGGGATCTCTTCGCTTTCTTTCCAGGCCTGGATCCATTGGATACAGGGACGGCCTGATACGGCTGTCGCGACGGCGCAGGCCGCCATTGCGGCGGCGCGCCAATTGGGGCATGCCCATACCCTGGGGTTTGCGCTGACCTTTGCGGCGGTTCTTTACCGGTTCATGAACATGCCGCAGCAAACCGCCACGCTGGGACAAGAGTTGCGGGAGCTTTCACTGCGGCATGGGCTGTCGTTATGGCAGGCCGCGGCGGGTGCCGTCTCGGGATGGGCGGCCGTCATGCTCGGCCGGCCGGAGGGCATGGAGATCATTCAGCAGAGTGTCGAGGCCTCCCGCAAGGCCATGCTGGTGGTCGAGGGCACATTTCTGGCTTTTCAGGTGGATGCGTTGCATCACCTGGGCCAGCATGAGGCCTGTGCTGTCGCGGCAGAGGACGCCATCAGGCGTTGCGAGAGTCGTCTGGACATCTATTTCCTGCCTGAGTTCTTGCGTCTGCGCGGCGCGGCGCTTCTCGGTCTGGCGGGCGGGCATTGTGCCGAAGGAGAGCGCTGTCTGGAACAGGCGTTGGCGTTGGCCGGCCAGCAAGGTGCCAAAAGCCTGGAACTGCGTGCCGCCGTGACCCTGGGCCAATTTGCCACTCAGCCAACGGCAAGGCAGATGCTCCGGAATCGGATCACGGAAATTCTCACGAGCTGCCCGGAGCTGGCTTCAGGTGCCGAAGGTCGGCTTGCGCGCGAACGCTTCAGCTGAGCGCGGTGCGTTTGGCAGTGTCATCTGCCCAAGGCCATAAAATGCGCGGACGCTCGGCGCGCAAACGTTCCATCATCAAAAGGGATGCTGCTCCAGACGATGCGCCAACACTTCCTGCCTTTTGCTCATGTTGCCTTCCTTCCTGTCAGCCGATCTCTCGATGGATACCGTGGTCTATCTGGTTTACCGTCTGGCGAGTTACCTCACCTTGAACCTGGGCGAGGATGCGGCCGTGCTGGCCTTCATGTTTTGCTGAGCTGCTTCAGGGCCAGCGCGGCGTCGTAGAGCGTGTTGCGCGAGCTGCCGCTGATGTCGGCAGCCAGCTTCACGGCGGTCTTGAGCGGCAGTTCGGCCAGCAGGAGCCTCAAGATGCGCAGCCCTTCCGTATCGCCGGTCCCGTCTGCGACGGGCGCCGGGTGCAGCACCAGCACGAATTCACCGCGGGTGCGGTTCGCTTCCGCTGTCAGCCAGGCGCTGAACTCGGCCGCCTTGACAGTGGCAATCTCCTCGAACTGCTTGGTCAGCTCGCGCCCGATCGTCAGCGGGCGATCACCCAGTGCCGCCAAGGCGGCTGCCAGCGGTTCGATGCGGTGCGGTGCTTCCAGCAGCACAACCGCACGCGGTTCGCCGGCCAGTGACTGGACGGCGGCACTGCGTTCGCTCGATTTGGCCGGCAGGAAGCCGGCAAACACAAAGCCGGTCACGTCATCGTTGACGATGCCGGCCACGCTCAATGCGGTCGTCACGCTGCTGGCACCGGGCAGCGGGACGACCGGCAGCCCTTCGGCGCGTACGGCAGCCACCAGGCGCGCACCCGGATCACTGATGGCAGGTGTGCCGGCATCGCTGACATAGGCGATGCGCTGGCCGGCACGCAGCCGTGCCAGCGCGCTCTGCGCTGCCTCGGCCTCATTGTGCTGGTGCAGCGCAAGAAGTTGCTGCGGGCTGCGATCGATGCCGTAGGCACGCAGCAGGCTCTGGGTGTGGCGTGTGTCCTCACAGGCAATGGTGTCGGCCAGCTGCAGCACATGCAGAGCCCGCAAGGTGATGTCGGCCAGATTGCCGATGGGGGTGGCCACCACATACAGAGCCCCTTGGGGATAATGCTGTGAGGCAGCTGCCTCGTGGGAGGCAGTCAGGGCGGAGGCGAAAGAAGCGTTCAATGGTGTTCCCCAAATGGCGGGCGGCAGGCAACAGCCCAACCACCAAGCAAACCGGCGACGCGGCCGAAGAGCAGGCATTGCGCCATCTGCAGCGTGCCGGGCTGCGCCTGCTGGAACGCAATTATCGGACGCCCGGGCGTGGCGGCGGTGAGATCGATCTCATCATGGGGGCACCGGACGGCACCCTGGTCTTTGTCGAAGTGCGACAACGTGCCAGTTCACACCATGGCGGTGCGGCGGCCAGCATCAGCGTGCAGAAGCAGCGGCGCATCATCTTTGCCGCGCGACACTACCTGTTGCGCTGGCGTGAGCCGCCGCCTTGCCGCTTTGACGTGGTGGCGCTGGAGGCGGATGGCGTGCAATGGCTGCAGTCGGCTTTCTTTACAGACTGAAACAAGCACCTGCCTCGGCGCGGACAAGGCTTCACAGTTATCATTGCCCCATGCTTGAGCAACGCATTCAACAACACTTTATCGACAGCGCCGATCTGAAATACCAGTCGGCGCAGTCCTTGAGCAAGCCGATTGCCGACGCCGTGCAGGCGATGCTGGCCTGTGTGACAAGTGGCGGCAAGGTGCTGGCCTGCGGCAATGGCGGCTCGGCCGCCGATGCGCAGCACTTCGCAGCCGAATTTGTCGGCCGCTTCGAGCGTGAGCGCCCTGAACTGGGGGCGATTGCGCTGACGACCGACACCTCGATCCTGACAGCGATCGCCAACGACTACAACTTCAATGCCGTCTTCTCGCGCCAGGTGCGCGCGCTGGGCCAGCCCGGTGACGTGTTGCTGGCCATCACCACCAGCGGCAATTCGGCCAATGTGCTGGCGGCCATCGAGGCCGCGCACGAGCGCGAGATGGTGGTGATCGGCCTGACCGGCCGGGGCGGCGGCAAGATGAATCAGGCGCTGCGCGACACGGACGTGCACATCTGTGTGCCGCACGAGCGTACAGCACGTATCCAGGAGGTCCATATCCTGGCACTGCATTGCATCTGTGATGCGGTGGATGCCCAATTGCTTGGAGAACAGGAAACACCGACATGAAACTGATGGCCCGCAAACTTTGTCTGACGGCTGCACTGGCGGCTGGTCTGGTTGCAACCCTGAGCGCCTGTGCGCCGGTGATTGTCGGCGGCGCGGTGGCCGGCAGCTTGGTGGCGGTCGATCGCCGCACCTCGGGCGCCCAACTGGAGGATGAGGGCATTGAGTTGCGTGCCGCCAGCCGCATCCAGGAAAACCTGGGCGATCGCGTCCACATCAACATCACCAGCTACAACCGCCAGGTGCTGCTGACCGGCGAAGTGCCCAGCGCACAGGACAAGCAACTCGCGGAGCAGGTGGTGTCGCGCGTCGAGAACGTGCGTACCATCGTCAATGAGCTGGGCGTCATGGGCAACTCGTCCTTCACGCAGCGTTCCAGCGACTCGCTGACCACAGGCAAGGTCAAGGCCGGCTTGGTGGATGCGCGTGACCTGTATGCGAGTGCCTACAAGGTCGTCACCGAGCGTGGGGTCACCTACCTGATGGGACGCGTGACCCAGCGCGAGGCCGACCGCGGCACCGAAATCGCACGCAGTACCAGCGGCGTCCAGAAAGTGGTGCGCATTTTTGAGATCATCAGCGAAGAAGAGTTGCAGGCTTTGTTGCCCAAGCCAGCCGCGAATGAAAAGAAGAAGTGAATCTTCAGTGATCCAGAATAAACAAGGCGCCCTCGGGCGCCTTGTTTATTTCAGCCGCTTGATCAGGCTGGAGGTGTCCCAGCGCCGGCCACCCATCTGCTGGATGTCCGCGTAGAACTGGTCCACCAGGGCCGTGACCGGCAGGCGCGAGCCGTTGCGCTTGGCCTCGTCCATGACCAGGCCGAGATCTTTGCGCATCCAGTCCACGGCAAAGCCGAAGTCGAACTGGTCAGCCACCATGGTCTTGCCACGGTTGTCGAGTTGCCAGCTTTGCGCGGCGCCCTTGCCGATGACGTCGAGCACCTGCAACATGTCCAGGCCGGCGTTCTGGCCGAAGGCAATCGCTTCGCTCAGGCCCTGTACCAGCCCGGCAATGCAGATCTGGTTCACCATCTTGGTCAGTTGGCCAGCGCCGCTGGCGCCCAACAGGGTGACGGCGCGCGAGAAGGCCATGGCCACCGGCTTGGCCGCATCAAACGCTTTCGGATCACCGCCGCACATCACGGTGAGTGCGCCGTTCTGGGCGCCGGCCTGGCCGCCCGATACCGGTGCGTCGATGAACTGCAGGCCGATCTGACGTGCTGCCGTCGCCAGCTCGCGCGCCACCTCCGCCGAGGCGGTGGTGTGGTCGACGAAGATGGCGCCAGGGGCTATGCCGGCAAAGGCGCCGTCGGCCCCCAGTGTGATGCTGCGCAGGTCGTCGTCGTTGCCGACGCAGGCGAAGATGAAGTCGGCACCTGCTGCGGCCTCACGCGGCGTGGCTGCGAGCTTGCCGCCAAATTCTGCGACCCAGGCCTGCGCCTTGGCCGGTGTGCGGTTGTAGACCGTGACCGCATGGCCGGCCCGTGCCAAGTGCCCGGCCATCGGGTAGCCCATGACCCCAAGGCCGAGAAAGGCCACCTTGCGTGCCGGGGTGGGTTCGTAGGTTTTTGCGTTGATGTTTGCCATAAGAGGGGATTAGACGATAGCCAGGTTTTCCGTTCCCGCGCTCAGATCCTGCGACTTGCCGCGTTGGCTGTTGAGCTTGATCTGCAGCCGCAGGTCGTTGAGCGAGTCGGCGTTGCGCAAGGCGTCTTCGTAGCTGATGACGTTGGTCTCAAAGAGGTCGAACAGCGCCTGGTCGAAGGTCTGCATGCCGAGCTGGCGGCTCTTTTTCATGATCTCCTTGATCTCGGCGACTTCACCCTTGAAGATCAGGTCGGAGATCAGCGGCGTGTTGAGCATCACCTCCACGGCGGCGGCCCGGCCCTTGCCGTCCTGCTTCGGTACCAGCCGCTGCGAGATCAGCGCGCGCAGATTGAGCGAGAGGTCCATCAGCAGCTGCGGGCGGCGCTCTTCGGGGAAGAAGTTGATGATGCGGTCCAGCGCCTGGTTGGCGCTGTTGGCGTGCAGCGTGGCCAGGCACAGGTGGCCGGTTTCGGCAAAGGCCACTGCGTGCTCCATGGTCTCGCGGTCACGGATCTCGCCCATCAGGATCACATCAGGCGCCTGGCGCAGGGTGTTCTTGAGGGCGATGTCCCAGCTGTCGGTGTCCAGCCCCACTTCGCGCTGCGTCACCACGCAGTTCTTGTGCGGGTGCACGAACTCCACCGGGTCTTCGATGGTGATGATGTGGCCAAAGGAGTTTTCGTTGCGCCAGTCCACCATCGCCGCCAAGGTGGTGGATTTGCCCGAGCCGGTGGCACCGACCAGGATGCACAGGCCGCGCTTGGCCAGTGACACTTCCTTGAGCACCTGAGGTACACCGAGTGTGTCAATGGTGGGCAGCAGCGAGGGAATGACACGCAGCACCATGCCGACCTTGCCCTGCTGCACGAAAGCGTTGGCGCGGAAGCGGCCGATGCCCGGTGGCGAGATGGCGAAGTTGCACTCCTTGGTGCGCTCGAACTCCGCCACCTGCTTGTCGTTCATGATCGAACGTGCCAGCGCCAGGGTGTGCGCGCCGCTCAGCGGCTGCGGCGAGACCTTGGTCACCTTGCCGTCGACCTTGATCGCCGGCGGGAAGTCGGCCGTGATGAACAGGTCGCTGCCATTGCGGCCGACCATCAGCTTGAGCAGGTCGTTGATGAATTTGGTGGCTTGATCGCGCTCCATGAGAGCACCTCCCTTTTCTTAAGCCGATGACGAGGAATGAAGGGCCTTCAATAACCAGGAACACCGCAGGACCGGCTTTGCCGGACTGCTGGTGTTGCCCCCTGCAAGGGGGGTGGCGGCTACGCGCAGCGAGCAAGCCTGGGGGTGTGCCATCTCTACCCAGGGAAATTTTCAGGAATCTTGGCCTTGCCGCGTGCCTCGGCCGGACTGATCAGGTTGCGCTTGACCAGCTCGGTCAGGTTCTGGTCCAGCGTCTGCATGCCCACGCTGTTGCCGGTCTGGATGCTGGAGTACATCTGCGCCACCTTGGCCTCGCGGATCAGGTTGCGGATGGCGGGCGTGCCGATCATGATCTCGTGCGCCGCCACGCGGCCGTTGCCGTCCTTGGTCTTGAGCAGCGTCTGCGAGATCACCGCCTGCAGTGACTCCGACAGCATGGCACGCACCATTTCCTTTTCTTCCGAGGGGAACACGTCAATGATGCGGTCGATGGTCTTGGCGGCGCTCGAGGTGTGCAGCGTGCCAAACACCAGGTGGCCGGTCTCGGCCGCCGTCATGGCCAGACGGATGGTTTCCAGATCGCGCATTTCGCCCACCAGGATGGCGTCCGGGTCCTCGCGCAGGGCGGACTTCAGGGCGGCAGCGAAGCTCAGCGTATGCGGCCCGACTTCCCGCTGGTTGATCAGGCATTTCTTGGATTCATGGACGAACTCGATCGGATCTTCCACCGTCAGGATGTGGCCGTATTCGGTCTCGTTCAGGTGATTGACCATGGCCGCCAGCGTGGTGGACTTGCCCGAGCCGGTGGGACCGGTGACCAGCACCAGGCCGCGCGGCCGCAGGGCGAGGTCGGCAAAGATCTTGGGCGCGTTGAGCTGCTCCAGCGTCAGGATCTTGCTTGGAATGGTACGGAACACCGCCCCCGAGCCGCGCTGGTGGTTGAAGGCATTGACACGAAAGCGCGCCAGGCCGTCGATCTCGAAGGAGAAGTCGACTTCCAGGAACTCCTCGTAGTTCTTGCGCTGGGTGTCGTTCATGATGTCGTACACCATGGCGTGGACCTGCTTGTGGTCCAGCGGCTCGACGTTGATGCGGCGCACGTCGCCATGCACCCGGATCATGGGCGGCAGGCCGGCGGAGAGGTGCAGGTCAGAGGCCTTGTTCTTGACGCTGAAGGCCAGCAGTTGGGTAATGTCCACGAGTCCCTCGATCTTTGAAAGAACGTCTTTTGATACGCTTGGGCCATTATGACCACGATTGCCGCCAACCTCGAAACCGTTCGTAAGCGCATCGCCGCCGCGTGTCTTGCGGCCGGGCGTGAGCCGGGGGACGTCCGCCTGCTGGCCGTCTCCAAGACCTTCGGCCCCGAAGCCGTGATCGAGGCGCATGCGGCGGGGCAGACCGCCTTTGGCGAGAACTACATCCAGGAGGCGGTGGAGAAGATGGCGGTCCTGAGCCATCTGCCGCTGGAGTGGCACTGCATCGGCCCGATCCAGAGCAACAAGACGCGGCTGGTGGCGCAGCACTTCGCCTGGGCCCACACGGTGGACCGGCTGAAAATCGCCCAGCGTTTGAGCGAGCAGCGCCCGCCTGAACTGCCGCCGCTGCAGGTCTGCATCCAGGTCAATGTCGATGGTGGCCCCACCAAGTCCGGCGTGGCGCCGGCCGAGGCACTGGCGCTGGCACGCGAGCTTGCCGCGTTGCCGCGGCTGCGCTTGCGCGGCCTGATGTGCATCCCCGAGCCCGCTCCTGATTTTGTAGCGGCTCGCGCCGTATTCATGAGGGCTAAAGCCTTGTTTGATCAAATAAATTCAGAAGGCCTGGCGCTCGACACCCTGTCCATGGGCATGACGGCCGATCTGGAGGCGGCCATTGATGCCGGCAGCACGCTGGTGCGCGTGGGCACCGCCATCTTCGGTGGCCGCAGTTACGCCTCGGCGATCTGACGGACAAGTGATCGCCATGACCTTGCTTGCCGTGCTGCGCGCTACCGCGCGCCTGCCGTTTCTGCTGCTGACGCTGTCTTGCCTGTTGCTGGGCCTGGCCACGGTCTGGCACATCGGCATGCCACTGGACGGCGTCTTGCTGGCCAAGGTGGTGGCCGGTGCGCTGTGTGCCCACATCAGCGTCAACATGCTCAACGAATACGCCGACTTCCGAAGTGGGCTGGACGCGACCACACGGCGCACGCCGTTCTCTGGCGGCAGTGGGGCCTTGCCGGCGCAGCCGCAGTGGGCCGGTGCCGTGCTGGCGGTGGGCTTGCTGGCACTGGGCCTGACGCTGGCCGTGGGGTGGGCGGTGCTGCGCCTGCGCGGCTGGGCCATCCTGCCCATCGGGCTGGCGGGTGTGCTGCTGGTGCTGCTGTACACCCCCTGGCTCACGCGCCACCCGCTGCTGTGTCTGCTGGCACCGGGGCTGGGCGTGGGGCCGCTGATGGTGGTGGGCACGCATGTGGCCCTGGGGGGCCACAACCTGGGCGCGGCGCTGGCCGCTTCCTGGGTGCCTGGCTGCCTGGCCAGCGCCTTGTTGCTGCTCAACCAGTTTCCCGATCGCGAAGCCGACCGCGTGGTGGGTCGGCGCAACCTGGTCATCGTGCGTGGCCGGCCGTGGGCGGCGCGGCTGGTGCTGGTGCTGCATGGCCTGGCGGCCGCCGGGCTGCTGGTTGCGGTCCTGCTGCGCTGGCTGCCGACGCCCACGCTGTGGGGGTTGGCGCCGATGGCGCTGGCCGTGCCCATGGGCCGCTGGCTGCTGCGTTACGGCGACGAGCCCGAGCGTCTGCTGCCGGCCATGACGCTCAATGTCGTGGTGGCACTGGCCACGCCGCTGTTCATGGCCGTAGCGGCCATGTCCTGGCAACTGCCCTGATACCTCGTCACGGCAAGGCGAGCTGGGTGGTGTTCTTGACCTCTTCCATCACCGCATAGGTGCGCGTTTCGCGCACGCCGGGCAGTTGCCACAGCACGGTGCCGGCAAAGTCGCGGTAGGCCGCCATGTCGGCCATGCGGGTCTTGAGCAGGTAGTCAAAGCCGCCGGCCACCATGTGGCACTCCATGATCTCCGGCCGCACCTGCACCGCCGCCTTGAACTGCTCGAACACATTGGGTGTGGTGCGGTCGAGCAGCACCTCGACGAAGACCAGCATGCCGCGCCCGAGCTTGAGCGGGTTCAGGCGCGCCTCGTACCCCAGGATGTAGCCCTCGCGCGTGAGCCGCTGCACACGCGCCAGCACCGCGGTGGGCGACAGGCTCACCGCCTCGGCCAGCTTGAGGTTGGCCAGCCGGCCGTCCTGCTGCAGGAGCTTGAGGAGCTTCAGGTCGGTGAGGTCGAGTTCCGGCGCAATGTCGTGCATGACTGGATTAAATTTTGCAGAACATGAAAATTTCAGTCAGAAATTCATCTTGATTCTAGACACCATGGCGCTATTCACCAAACGGAGCGCCAACCATGTCGACCACCGCCCGCCTGCCTAACCCCTACAGGCCCGAGGCCGAGATCGTCGCCCAGTGTCTCGCGGTCCTGGACCCGCAGCTGGACTGGCCGGCCGTCGTCCGCACCGCCCAGCCCTGGGTGCAGGCGGTGCGCGACCGGCCGCCGCCGTTCTGGGCCATGGAGCGCCTGCTGCAGGAATACCCGATCTCCAGCGCCGAGGGGCTGGCGCTGATGCGGCTGGCTGAGGCCCTGCTGCGCGTGCCCGACCGGGAGACCGCGCTGGCGCTGACCGCCGACCAGCTGGGCCGGGCCGATTTCGCCAACGCCGCCGACCCTGAGGGCGGCCTGCCGGCCCGCCTGTCTTCGGCCGTCATCCGGCGCGCCAAGCAACTGCTGCCGGGCGGCGAGGCGAGCGGCCTGCTGGCCCGCCTAGGGGGGCACACCGCGGTGGCGGCCACGCTGCGCGCGGTGCAGCTGCTGGGGCGCCAGTTCGTACTCGGGCAGGACATGGGGCAGGCCTTGCAACGCGCCGAAGCCCTGCGCGCTACGGGGCGCCAGCTGCGCTTCAGCTTCGACATGCTGGGCGAGGGCGCGCGCACCGAGGCTGATGCGCAGCGTTATCTGGCGCGCTACGCCGCCGCGATCGACGCCATCGCCGCGCACCGCCTCGCTGCTGCGGCCAGCTGCGCCGAGCGTGACGGCATCTCGGTCAAGCTCAGTGCGCTGCATCCGCGCTACGAGGCCGCACAACATGCGCGCGTCATGGCTGAGCTGGTGCCGCGTGTCTGGTCGTTGTGTCAGCGCGCCGCCGCTGCCGATCTCAACCTGACGCTGGACGCCGAGGAGGTGGAGCGGCTGGAGCTCTCGCTCGATGTCTTCGAGGCGCTGGCTGCGCGGGTGGCGCAACACTGCCCGCAGTGGCCAGGCCTGGGGCTGGCCCTGCAGGCCTACCAGACGCGCGCGCTGGCGTTGGTGCAGCAGGTGGTGGCCATCGCGCGCCGCCACCAGGTGCGCATCATGTGCCGCCTGGTCAAGGGTGCCTACTGGGATGCCGAGATCAAGCGCGCCCAGGAACTCGGCCTGCCGCACTACCCGGTGTTCACCCACAAGTCGCACACCGATGTCTCGTACCTGGCCTGTGCACAGGCCTTGCTGCAGGCCGGCGACGCGGTCTACCCGCAGTTCGCCAGCCACAACGCCGGCACCCTCGCCGCCGTGCTGCAACTCGCTGGGCGCCAAGGGACGGCGTTCGAACTGCAAAGGCTGCACGGCATGGGCGAGGGTCTGTACCGCGAGGTGCTCCAAGACCGGCGCATCGCCTGCCGCGTCTATGCGCCGGTCGGCACGCAGCGCGATTTGCTGGCCTACCTGGTGCGCCGCCTGCTGGAGAACGGGGCGAACTCGTCGTTTGTGCACCAGCTCGTCGATGACGCGCTGAGCCTGCAGGCGCTGCTGGCCTCACCCTTGCGCTTGCATGCTGCGCCGGCCCTGCCATTGCCGTCCGACCTCTTTGGCGCGGCACGTGCCAACAGTCTGGGCGTGGACCTGACGGTGGCCGCCATGCGCGCGCCGCTGCTGGCCGCGCATGCCGCGCTGGTGTTGCCGCAGGTGCCGGTGTTTGATGCCAAATCAGCCTCCAGGGCTTATGAAATCAGTGCCGACAGCTATGAAAACTGGAGCGCTTTGCCGGCGGCCGAGCGCGCCGCTGTGTTGCGCCGCGCCGCCGAGACGCTGCAGGCCCGGTTGCCGCAGTTCTGCGCACTGCTGGTGCAGGAAGCGTTCAAGACCTGGGGTGACGCGGTGGCCGAGGTGCGCGAGGCGGTGGACTTCCTGCGCTACTACGCGGGCGAGGCCGAGCGCATCCTGCAGCCGGTGCCGCTGCCCGGCCCGACCGGCGAACACAACGAGTTGCGCCTGAGGGGCCGCGGTGTCTGGGTCTGCATCAGCCCGTGGAATTTCCCGCTTGCCATCTTCACCGGCCAGGTGGCAGCGGCACTCGTTACCGGCAACACCGTGCTGGCCAAGCCGGCCGAGCAGACGCCGGTCGTGGCGCAGGCCATGGTCGATGTGCTGCACGGCGCCGGCGTACCGGCCGGCGCCTTGCAACTGTTGCCCGGCCCGGGCGAGACGGTCGGCGCCGCACTGGTGGCGCTGCCCGGCATTGCCGGCGTGGTGTTCACCGGTTCGACGCCGGTGGCCAAGACCATCCAGCGCGCCCTGGCCGCGAAAGAGGGTGCCATCGTGCCGCTGATTGCCGAGACCGGCGGCATCAACGCCATGCTGGTCGACTCCTCCGCACTGCCCGAGCAGGTGGTGGATGCGGTGGTGCAGAGCGCCTTCCGCTCCGCCGGCCAGCGTTGTTCGGCGCTGCGCCTGCTGTGTCTGCACGAGGCGATTGCCGATGGCGTGATCGACATGCTTCGCGGCGCAGCGCAGGCCTTGGTGCTGGGCGAGCCGTCCGATCTGGCCACCGATGTCGGACCGGTGATCGATCGCGCGGCCTGCGACACCCTGCAGCGCCAGCTGCAGCGTCTCGATGCCGAGGCAAAAGTGCTACTGCGCCTTGATGATGTTGCGCAAGCAGCTATCAATTCAGTAGCAAATTGGGTGCCGCCGGCGATCTACGAAGTTGATGCGATCGAACGGGTGCAGACCGAAATCTTCGGCCCGGTGCTGCAGGTGGTGCGCTGGCGCGGCGATCCGGCGGCGGTGATCGGGCAGATCAACGCACTCGGCTACGGGCTCACGCTTGGCCTGCAGACCCGCATCGACACGCGGGCGCAAAGCTTGGCGGCGGCGGCGCACATCGGCAACGTCTACGTCAACCGCAACATGATCGGCGCCGTGGTCGGCGTGCAGCCTTTCGGCGGCGAGGGCTTGAGCGGCACCGGACCGAAGGCCGGCGGGCCGCACTACCTGGTGCGCTTCTGCGCCGAGCAGACCGTGACGGTCAACACGGCAGCCGCCGGCGGCAATGCGGCGCTGCTGGCCGCCCTCTCATGAGGTGCCCAGCGCGGTGGCCAGCAGTTCCACCGCCAGCACCGCCGTGCGCTGGTGCTGGTCCAGCAGCGGGTTGAGTTCCACCACCTCGAGCGAACCGAGCCGGCCGCTGGCGGCGACCAGCTGCATGCACAGCCGCGCTTCCTGCAGACTGGCGCCGTTGCGTACCGTGGTGGCCACGCCGGGCGCCAGGCCAGGGTCGAGGAAATCGACGTCAAAGCTCAGGTGCAAGTGGGTATGTTTATCCAGGCCGGCCAGTGCGCGCGCCATGACCTCGCGCATGCCGAGTGTGTGCAGCGCTGGCATGTCGAACACCGTCAAGCCGAGCTCGTGCACCAGCGCCACTTCACCGGGGTCCACGCTGCGCACGCCAATCTGCCGCACGGCATCGGCCGCCAGGGCCGGCACGGTGCCGCTCAGTTGCGTGAGCGCCGCCGGCCCGACACCGCGCAGACAGGCCAGCGGCATGCCGTGCAGGTTGGCACTCGGGCTGGTGCGCCGGCTGTTGCAGTCGGCATGGGCATCGAGCCAGAGCACGCGCAAGCGTTTGCCGACGGCGCGGCAATGGCGTGCTGCTGCGCTGATGGAGCCGATCGCCAGGCTGTGGTCGCCGCCCAGCAGCAGCGGCAGGCGGCCCTGCAAGAGTTCGGCCAGCACCGCATCGTGCACCGCGTGATTCCAGGCAATCACTTCGTCCAGGTGGCGGTAGCCGTCGTGCGGTGGTTGCTGCGGGTTGGGCGGGCCGCGAAGGTCGCCGGCGTCATGCACCTGCCGGCCAAGCGTCTGCAAGGCGGCCGCCAGTCCGGCTGCGCGCAGCGCCTGCGGCCCCTGGCTGGTGCCCGGTCGGCCGGCGCCCACATCTGTCGGGGCGCCGATGAGGGTGATGTCGTGCTTCAATGTGGCTACCATTGTGGCAAGCTTTTGCGGGAGAGACAGCATGTTTCGAGACCGACAGGAGGCCGCTGACCAGTTGGCCGGCAGCTTGAAGGCCTACCAGGGCAAGAAGCCTCTGGTGCTGGCCATTCCGCGCGGCGCGGTACCGATGGCCAAGCTGATTGCCGAGCGGCTCGGCGGCGACTTCGATGTGGTGCTGGTGCGTAAGCTGCGTGCCCCCTGGCAGCCCGAGCTGGCCGTCGGTTCGGTCGATGAAAGCGGTTGGACCTACATCGCACCGTTTGCGGAGTCCATGGGGGCCGACGACAAGCACCTGGCCGAGGAAAAACGCAAGCAGCTGGAGACCATTCGTCAGCGGCGCGCCCAGTACACGCCGCTGCGGCCGCACATCGACCCGGCCGGGCGCACGGTGATCGTCGTCGACGACGGCCTGGCTACCGGCGCCACCATGATCGCGGCGCTGCACGGCCTGCGCCAGCAAAACCCGGCCAAGCTGGTGTGCGCCGTGCCGGTGGCACCGCCCGACACGCTGGCAAAAGTGCGCGAGCTGGCCGACGAGGTGGTGTGCCTGCAAGCGCCGGAATTCTTCCAGGCCGTCGGCCAGTTCTACCGCCACTTTCCGCAAGTGGAGGACGAGGAAGTCATTGCCTTGCTCAAGGCGAAATAGCCTTCAGCGAACCGGGTGGCGTGCGGTAATCCAACCCAGGAACGCCGTGCGACTTCGCACACCAAATGCCCCAACCGGGAAACGCCGTGGAACCGGCTCCGCCGGTCCACTGGCGTTGCCCCCTGCAAGGGGGGTGGCGGCTACGCGCAGCGAGCAAGCCTGGGGGTGTTCGTCAGAGTCCGCGCAAGTGGCGGCTGAACCAGGCGGCCGCCTGGCGTGCCACCTCTTCCAGCGTGCCGGCCTCTTCGAACAGGTGGGTGGCGCCGGGAATGACCGACAGTTCCTTCTCGCAGTGCAGCCGGGCATGGGCCTCGCGGTTGAGTTCCAGCACTTCGGGGTCGTGCCCGCCGACCAGCAGCAGGGTGGGTGCGGCCACGCGGGCCAGGTCGTGGTGGCCGGCCAGATCGGGTCGGCCGCCGCGCGAGACCACCGCCTTGATGGTGTCGCTGACGGCGGCTGCCGCCTGCAATGCGGCTGCGGCGCCGGTGCTGGCGCCAAAGTAGCCGATTGGCAGGCGCTGCGTTGCCGGATGTTGCAAGACCCAGCGCGTGGCCACCAGCAGGCGGTGCGTCAGCAGCGGAATGTCGAAACGCGTCTGGTAGTCCAGATCCTCGGCAACGGTCAGCAGGTCCAGCAGCAGTGTGCCCAGATGCTGGGCGTGCAGCTCCTTGGCGACGAAGTTGTTGCGCGGGCTGTGGCGGCTGCTGCCGCTGCCGTGCGCGAACAGCACGATGCCCTGGGCGTTGGCGGGCAACTCCAGCATGCCTTCGATCTGCACGCCATCCACCGGGATGTGGACGAGCTGTTCGAGCGCCGGCTTCATCATGGTCTGGCCTCCTGCGTGTCAGGCACCTATCAGATACCAATGGCGATCGGAATGCGGCGACGGCCGAAATTGCCGGCCTGTTCGGCAAAACGGCCTGCCACTGCCGTGCCGCAGTCAGGGCAGTGGCCCGCGGGCGTGAGGCGGTACTGCACGATCTGGTGCCAGTCGCGTTCGATCAGCGCGGCCTGGCAGTGCGGGCAGTACGTGGTGTCGCCCTCGCGGTGGCGCACGTTGCCAGTGTAGACGTAGTGCAGGCCGTGCTGCAAGGCGATCTGCCGCGCGCGCACCAGCGTGGCGGCCGGCGTGGCCGGCACGTCGGGCATCTTGTGGTCGGGGTGGAAGGCCGAGAAATGCAGCGGCACGTCGGGGCCGAGTTCGCGCATGATCCAGCGGCACATGGCCGTGATTTCCTCGTCCGAGTCGTTGTGGCCTGGGATCAGCAGCGTGGTGATCTCGAACCAGATTGAGGTCTCATGCTTGAGGTAGACCAAGGTGTCGAGCACCGGCTGCAGGTGCGAGCCGGTGAGCTTGAAGTAGAAGTCGTCGCTGAAGGCCTTCAGGTCCACGTTGGCGGCGTCCATCTTGGCGTAGAACTCGCGCCGCGCGGGGGCGTGCATGTAGCCGGCGGTGACGGCCACCGTCTGCACGCCGCGCGCATGGCAGGCATCGGCCACGTCCATGGCGTACTCGGCAAAGATCACCGGGTCGTTGTAGGTGAAGGCTACGCTCTTGCAGCCCGACTCGGCGGCCGCCTGCGCGATGGCTTCGGGCGAGGCCTGGTCCATCAGCCGGTCCATGTCGCGCGACTTGCTGATGTCCCAGTTCTGGCAGAACTTGCAGGCCAGGTTGCAGCCGGCGGTGCCGAAAGACAGCACGCTGCTGCCGGGGTAGAAATGGTTGAGCGGCTTCTTCTCGATCGGATCGATGCAGAAGCCGGACGAGCGCCCGTAGGTGGTCAGGATCATCTGCGCGCCTTCGCGCATGCGCACGAAGCAGGCGCCGCGCTGGCCGTCGTGCAGCTTGCAGTCGCGCGGGCACAGGTCGCACTGCAGGCGGCCGTCGTCGATGGCGTGCCACCAGCGCGCCGGGTAGCGGTCGATATCGGTCGGTGTCAGGCTGTTCATGCGGCATCGGCGAGCCGCAGCTCGCTTTCCTTCCACTTGGCGACCGTGTAGCGCTGCAGGCGCACCTCGCCGTGCCAGAAGCTCGCCGGCAGGCCGGCCTTGCGCTTGAGCTGGGCCATGAAATCCTGCACCTCGGGCAGCTGTTCCCACACCTGCGGCAGGAAGGTGCTGCGCCGCGCGCCGAATGCGAACACCAGGCCGTCGATGCCGGGACGCAACTGCGCCAGTGCTTCGGCTTCGCTGTCGAAGCTCAGCGCCTGCATGGGCGACAGCAGCGAGATTTCGACCTCGGTGTGGTCGAGCTCGTGCGCGGCCAGAGGTGCAAAACGCGGATCGCGGAAGGCGGCGGCCAGCGCATTGGCTTTGACATCAGCCAGCAGGGCGCGATGCGCCTCCAGCGAGCCGATGCAACCGCGCAGTTCGCCGTGCTGCGTCAGCGTGACGAAGCAGGCGCCGGGGGCCTCCAGCCAGGGTGCCGATTCATCTACGTTCTGCGGCCGCCCCAGCTCCCGCGCAATCGTGGCGCGGGCCAGCGGCAGCAAGGTGGCCCCGGCTTTGGGGTGCAGCTCAGTGGGTGCCATGGTGCGGCTCCGTGAAGGCGATGGCGGCATAGCCCACCACGCGTTGTTTGTCGCCGGCGGTATCGCCGGAATTGCACAGGCCCAGCAGTTGGGGCTGCAGGTGGTGCTGGCGCGCGGCCAGCAGCAGGCCATTGATGGGGGTGCCGCCGCAGGCCTGCTCGTGCGTGAGCGGGCCGCGCAGCGCCAGGATGCGCTCCACCGTGTCCTGATCGGTGGCTTGGGCGCTGCGGTAGGGCAGGTAGTGCGAGAGGTCGGAGCTGATCACGATCAGCGTTTCCGGTCCGCCCCACAGGACTTCGAGCACCTGCGCCACTTCGGTCGGGGTGGCATCGCCCACGGCCAGCGGCAACAGCTGGAAGTCGTCCAGCACGGTTTGCAAAAAGGGCAGTTGCACTTCCAGCGAGTGCTCCAGCGCATGAGCGGCGGGGCTGAGCACCACCTGAGGTAGCGGGGCGAGTTGGGCCACGGCCGCCTGATCGACTTCAACCTCGCCCAGCGGCGTGGCAAAAGCACTTGCGCCCGGCAGCGCCAAGCCGCGCACCGGCACGCGGTGCACCGGGCCGAGCAGCACGACACGCCGGATCGTGGCGCGAACGCCGGCGAGCCGGGCATAGGCCCGCGCGGCCATGGGGCCGGAGTAGATGTAACCCGCGTGCGGCACGATCAGCACCTTTGGCGCAGCGCCAGTGGCATCGACCGGCGTCTCGGCGTGGGCCGCAGCCAGCAGGCTGGCGACAGAGCCGGCCAGGGGCTGCTCCTGCCCGGGGTAAAAGGTGCCGGCGACGGCGGGTTGGCGGACAGCTGGCATGCGTGGCTCCCTTGAGAATTTCCTGTGTGGGACGTGAGGCCGGCCGGCTCGTAATCAAGCGCCGCAAGGCCCGTGGGCGATGAACGGTACTGCGCCAGCGGCCAGTTTGACAAGCCCTTGATGCGTGTCAGGCAGCCGTCATGACTGCTGCCAACTGCTACCATCCGGCGACCCATGGCTGGGGCACGGCGTTCTGGCTGGGCCAGCCAGGCAATGCAAGGAGTGACCGATGACATCACCCGCAGGACAGCAGACGACGATCTACGACACCGCCGCACTGGAACGCGTGCTCGACGCCATGGCCGTGGCGCTGATGCCCCGGCTGCATGGTGCGGCCGGCGTCACGTTGGTGGGGGTGCGCCGTCGTGGCGCCCCGTTGTCAGACGGTTTGTTGGTGCGGCTGCAGACTTTGCTGCCCGGTGCCGACATTGCGCGGCTCGACCTGCTGATCAAGCGTTACGCCGACGACCTGACGTTGCTGCATCCCGAGACCCGGCTCACCGAGCAGCCCGAGCACGCCGACATTGACCTGACAGGTCGCGTCATCGTGGTGGTGGATGACGTCCTGTACAAGGGCTTTTCCCTGAACAAGGCGGTGCAGTACTTGCTGGCCAAAGGCGGTAGTCAGATCCTGACGGCGGTGCTGGTGGATCGCGTCTGCACCACGTTGCCCATTCATGCCGATGTGGCCGGCCTCAAGCTACAGGTCGCGCCGAACCATATCGTGGAATGCCATGTGCCACCCTTCGAGCCGGTATTCCAGATCGTGCTGGTACAGCCAGAGGCCGGCTGAGTGGAAAAGTAGAACCCACAAAGGTTGACCAAAATCGGCAGAACACCTAAAATTTGATCAAATTGATATTTTTGAATCAAGTGGGTGAGCTGATCATGGACAAGATCAGCGTGGCTAACGGGTGCGGTATGAGTTTGGGTTTCAAGCTGCCATGACGCATTTCCATTTGTCAGTCTCTGTTTCCTTTCAAAGAGAGTCGAAGACAGTGGCTGTGCTGATGGGGCCGAGAAGATCAAGCTGATCCTGCTGGACATCAAGACACTCACGGGCAGCGCCGACTTGGGGCTGCCACGCCGGGATTGTTGGCAAAAGCGATTAACACGAGGTAGGAAACATGTCGAACACAAAGAAGATCAAAGTTGGTCAGCGCTTGGCGCTGGGATTTGGTGTCGTGATCGCGTTGGGCGTGGTCATCGCCTTGGCGGCCACTTTTAAGATGAACAGCCTGGCCTCCGATCTGAAGATCATGTCCAGCGAGCAGATGACGCAGATGCGTCAGTTCATGCAACTCAAGGACAGCCTGAACGTGGCAGCGTTGAATTTGCGCAACATCATGATCAGCACCAACCCCGAGCTCAAGACCCGGTTCCGCGGCATGGTCGAGAAGAACAAGGCTGACAACGAGAAGTTGATTGCCGAGATCGACAAGGTGACCAACACACAGGAAGGCAAGACTTTGCTCGCAGCCATCAAGGAGCACAGCAATGCCTACGAACAAATCGCGGCGCAGGTCATGGAGTTGGCCATGCAAGGTGACACGGCAGGTGCTGACAAGGCCTTGTTCACCGCGCGCGATAAGCGTATTGCACTGTTCAAGGCGGTGGAGGATTCAATCCAGCTGCGCTTTGACACTGCGCAGAAGCTGGCCGAGGAAGGCGCTTCGACGGCGGCCGCCAGCGCCTGGTTCGCACTGGGTTTGGCATTGACGATGGCTGTGGTGGGCGCCTTGATTGCCTGGCAGATCACGCGTCAGATCGGTCGCGAACTGGGGGCGGAGCCGCACGACGTTTCACGTGTCGTGAATCGAATTGCCGACGGCGATCTCACAGAGACCATTGCCGTGCGATCGGGTGATCAGGACAGCGTGATGGCGGGCGTAAAACGCATGCAGGAAGCGTTGGTTCGCACGGTGTCAGTTGTGCGTCAAGGTTCCGAATCCGTCGCCACCGCGTCAAGCGAAATCGCCCAAGGCAACAACGATCTGTCGGCCCGCACCGAGTCTCAGGCCAGTGCACTGGAAGAAACCGCCGCTTCGATGGAGGAGCTGAGTTCCACCGTCAAGCAGAACGCCGACAACGCCCGCCAGGCCAACCAACTGGCGCAAAGCGCCAGCACGGTGGCCGTGCAAGGCGGCGAGGTGGTGG
>NZ_BCWP01000029.1 GCF_001592265.1 Curvibacter delicatus NBRC 14919
AAGCCCATACTGACAAATACCCCCGAGCCTTGACGCGCTTCAACATAGCCATCGTGCTTGAGCCGCGACAGTGCTTCACGCACCATGGGTGGGCTCACATTGAACGCCTGTGCAAATTCGCGCGTTGAAGGCAATTTGGAGCCAGGCGCGTACTCACCCGACTCAATCCTGCGTAGCAGCACAGTGGTGATTTCATCGGGAAAGCGCAATGGCTTCGGAAGAGCTGTCATAGTGTGTTCAAACATGGTTACCAGGTTATCTGATAAGTTGAGATGTCGTATTGGTGGAAACCCTTGGAAAATTAGTTAATTGATATCAAGTTGACCAATAAATCACTGCGGTCCGCAATGAACTGTGAACGACTGAATTCAGGAATGGCCCAAGATCTCTGCTTCTGGCCGAGCCCAGCCATTCCCTCAATCTACCCCAAACCTCCCCGTCCACTTCTGCTCATAGTTCATCTTCGCAAAGTGCTCGGCCATGAAGTCGATGAAGGTGCGCACCTTGGCTGACAGGTGCTTGCGGCTGGGGTAGGCCAGGTTGACGGTCAGGCGCGGCAGGTCCCAGTCGTCCAGCACCGGCACCAGGCGGCCGGCCACCATGTCGTCGTACAGGATGTAGGTGGGCTGCACCAGGATGCCCATGCCGTCCAGCGCGGCGGCGCGCAGGATCTGCCCGTCGTTCGATTCCAGCAAGCCCTTCACCGACAGCGTGGTGGTCTGGCCGTCGCGCGTGAAGCGCAGCTCGTTCGGGTTGTTGGCGTGGGTGTAGATCAGCAGTTTGTGCTGCGCCAGGTCTTCCAGCGTCTTGGGCCGGCCGTGTTTGGCCAGGTAGCGCGGCGCGGCGGCCAGGATGCGGCGCGTCTGCCCCAGGCGGCGGATGGTGATGTTGGAGTCCGGCTCGAACTCGCGTGTGCGGATGGCCACGTCGATGTTGTTGTCGATGATGTCCAGGTAGCGGTTGGCGGCTTCCACGTGCACGCTTACATTCGGGTAGCGCTGGGTGTACTCGCGCAACAGCGGCGCCACGTGGTGCATGGAAAACGACAACGAGGCGGTGATGCGCAGCGTGCCGGTGGGGTTGAGGGTGGCGGCGTTCACCGCGTCTTCGGCGTCCTTCAGGTCGGCCAGCACGGTCTTGGCGCGGCTGAAGAATTCCTGCCCGGTGTCGGTCAGGTACAGGCGGCGGGTGTTGCGCTCCACCAGCCGCGCGCCCAGCCGGTCTTCCAGCGCTTGCAGGTGCCGGCTGGCCGCCGCGTTCGACAGGTCCAGCGCCTCGGCGGCGCGGCTCAGGCTGCCGGTTTCCGCCACCTGCACAAATAGTTCCAGTTCCGTCCAGCGGTCCACCGCAGTCTCCTGTTTTTTTCGCTGCGCGGAAAAGTCATTTACGGCAGCGCTCTTTCGCAAATTGTGGCGGACTTTTAGAGTCACGGGCATAGCGAGAACCCGCAGAGGAGACAGACAAGATGCGCAACCTGAACCAGGACACCATCACCCAGGCCGTGATCGAGCGCTTTTCCAGCACGCCCGACCCGCGGCTGAAGGAGATCATGACCAGCCTGATCCAGCACCTGCACGCCTTCGCGCGCGAGGTCAAGCTGACGGAAGAGGAGTGGTTCAAGGGCATCGAGTTCCTGACCCGCACCGGCCACATGTGCACCGACACGCGGCAGGAGTTCATTCTGCTGTCGGACACGCTGGGCCTGTCCATGCTCACCGTGGCCATGAACAACCAGAAGCCGGCCGGCTGCACCGAGTCCACGGTGTTTGGCCCCTTCTACGTGGAAGGCGCGCCGCACTACGACCACGGCGACGACGTGGCCAACGGCGCCCGCGGTGAACCCTGCGAGGTGCGCTGCACTATCAAGGGCCTGGGCGGCGAGCCGGTGCCGCATGCCACGGTGGAGGTCTGGCAGGCCGATGCCGACGGCAACTACGACGTGCAGTACGCCCACCTGGCCCATGCGCAGGCGCGTGGCGTGCTCAAGTCCGGCCTGGACGGCAAGTTGCACTTCAAGACCATCGTGGCCGAGGCCTACCCCATTCCCACCGACGGCCCGGTGGGCGACATGCTGCGCGCCACCAAAAACCACCCCTGGCGCCCGGCCCACCTGCATTTCATGATCAAGGCCGACGGCTACGAGACGCTGATCACCCACGTGTTCCGCGACGGCGACCAGTACCTCGACTCCGACGCGGTGTTCGGCGTGCGCCAGTCGCTGGTGAAAGACTGGGTGAAGCGGCCCGACGGCAGCTACCTGCTGGAGTACGACTTCGTGCTCAACCCGGAAAAGTGATTTTGTGCCAGTGAGACCTCTTCAGAAGAGGCAAAAAGATTAGGAGACAAGCATGAGCAAGCGACTGATGATGAAAACCGCCCTGGCCACGGCCCTGGGTGTGGCGCTGTCGATGGCGGCGGTGCTGCCGGCGCAGGCGCAGCAGACCTTCAAGCTGACCATCGCCTCCAGCCACCCGGTGGTGCTGCCCTGGGTGGGGCTGATGAGCACGCTGTTCGTGCCCGAGGTCAACAAGCGGGTGGCGGCGCTGAACAAGGGCTACAAGATCGAGTGGCGCGAGGCCTATGGTGGCCAGCTCTACAAGATGAACGCCACGCTCACCAGCGTGGAGCAGGGCGTGACCGACATCGGCTGGGTGTTCCACAATCTGGAGGCGGCCAAGATGCCGCTGTCGCAGTTCGGCACCGTGACGCCCTTCACCACCGACGACGTGCGCATCATCCTCGACGTGGCCAACGAGATGAACGAGAAGGTGCCGGCGCTGCAGAAGGAGTGGGACAAGAACAACATGGTGTTCCTCGGCGCCACCGGGGTGGACACCTACCACCTGTTCACCAAGAACCCGATTGCCACCTACGCCGACCTGAAGGGCCGCAAGATCTCGGCGCCGGGCTCCATCGGCCTGTGGCTCAAGGGCTCGGGTGCGGTGCCGGTGGACGGCTCGCTCACCAGCTACTACACCGACATCCAGAGCGGTGTGAGCGAAGGCACCATCTCCATTGCCACCGGCATCCTGCCCAACAAGATCTACGAGGTGGCGCCCTACATCACCACGGTGAACATCGGCGCGCTCTACATCGGCGGCATGGCCATGAACAAGGACAGCTACAGCAAGCTGCCGCCCGAGGTGCAGAAGATCGTGAAGGACGTCGGCAAGGAATATTCCAAGGCGCTGGGTGAGACGCTGATGCAGCGCTACGAGGGCGCGCTCAAGACCATGGTGGAGCGCGGCGCCACCCAGAGCCCGGCGGTCCGCCTGACCAACCTGAGCGGCGGCGAGCGTGACAAGTGGGTGCAGAGCATGCCCAACCTGGCGGCCGACTGGGCCAAGGCCAATGCGAGCAAGGGCCCGGCCAAGGAGATCGTCAAGACCTACATGGATGCGCTGCGCAAGCGCGGCGTCAAACCCGCCCGCGACTGGGACAAAGAGTTGAAGTGAACACCCCCGTGGCGGCTGTCGCCGCCTCCCCCTCAAGGGGGTAACGCCAGTGGCCCGGCAAAGCCGGTGCCACGGCGTTTCCCGGTTGCTTGGTTGGTGTGCCGCGGCTTGTGCCCGGTCTGGGAAGGAATTGATTTGTCTTACGAAGCGAATACCGATCTGGAAGCGGCGCCGGCACCCGGCGCGCCAAACAGCCTGTTCGGCTGGCTGGTCGATGGGCTCAATGCCGCCGGTTCGGTGGTGATTGCCATCGTCATGCTGCTGATGTGTGCCGACGTGCTGCTGCGTGACCTGGCCAACCGGCCGCTGGACGGCGTGGCCGAGCTGGTGGCCAGCAGCATCGTGGTCATCGTGTTCCTGCAATTGCCGGGCACGCTGCGCCACGGCCGCATGTCGCGTGCCGACCTGTTCATCGACCCCTTCATCCAGCGTCGGCCGCGCGCTGGCAAACGGCTGCGGGCGCTGTTCTCGCTGGCCGGGGTGCTGGCCTGCAGCATCATTGCCTACGCCACCTGGCCACTGCTGGCACGCGCCTGGAGCGACAGCGAGTTTTTTGGTGTCGAGGGGGTGTTCACCTTCCCGACCTGGCCCATGCGCGCGGTGGTGCTGCTGGGGGCGGCGCTGGCAGCCGTCCAGTACGTGCTGCTGGCGATTCAGGATTTGAAAGAGGCCCGTTGAGCATGTCTGATCTGAACATCGGCCTGCTGGCCATTGCCCTGATGCTGGCGGGCATCTATTTCGGCATGCACATCGGGGTGGCGCTGATCGTCACCTCCTTCATCAGCGTCTGGCTGGTCAAGAGCCCGGAGGTGGCGGCACGTTTCGTAGCGGCCTCGGCCAACGACGCCATCCGCGACTACCTCTTCGGCGTCATCCCACTGTTCGTGCTGATGGGCATGCTGGTCAGCGTCTCGGGGGTGGGGCGCGACACCTTCGATGTGTTCCAGTGGCTGATGCGGCGCATCCGCGGCGGCCTGGGGCTGGCCACGGTGGCGGCCAATGCGGTGTTTGCCGCCATCACCGGCATTTCCATTGCCTCGGCGTCCGTCTTCACCAAGGTGGCGGTGCCGGAGATGATGCGCCACGGCTACACGGCGCGTTTTGCGGTCGGCGTGGTGGCGGGTTCGTCGGTGCTGGGCATGCTGATCCCGCCCTCGCTGCTGATGATCATCTACGGCGTGCTGGCCGAGGAGTCGATCGGGCGCATGTTCATTGCCGGTGTCATCCCGGGCATCGTGCTGGCGCTGGGGTTTGCCGTGCTGATCGTCGGCATGGCCTACCTGCGCCCGGCCATGATCCTGGTGCCGGGTGCGGCCGATCTGGCCCGCGACGAATTGCAGGAAACGCCGGCCAGCGCCGCCATCAAGTTCATTCCGATCCTGATCCTCATCACCCTGGTGCTGGGCGGCCTGTATGGCGGCCTGTTCACGCCGACCGAGGCCGGCGCCGTGGGGGCCGCCGGCGCGCTGGTGATTGCGCTGGTGCGCCGGCGCCTCACCTGGGCCAAGCTATGGAACGTGCTGGTGGAAACCGGTTATGTCTCGGTGTCGGTGCTGTTTCTCATCATCTCGGCCATGCTCTACAGCCGCATGCTGGCGCTGACCGGCATGCCCGCGGCGGTGACGGAAGGCATCACCCACCTGGGCCTGGGTCCGTGGGGTTTTCTGGGGGCTTATGTGCTGATCGTGCTGGCGCTGGGCTGCATCATCGATTCGGTGTCCATCATGCTGATCATGCTGCCCATCGTGCTGCCGATTGCGCGTGCGTTCGGCATGGACGTGGTGTGGTTCGGCGTGGTGACAGTGGTGGCGGTGGAGATCGGCCTGCTGACGCCGCCGTTCGGTGTCTCGGTCTACACCGTGAAGTCGGCACTCAATGACCCGCGCATCACCGTGCGCGACATCTTTGCCGGTGCCTTCCCCTTTGTGTTGATGATGTTTGCCGTGCTGCTGGTGCTGATTGCCTTCCCGCAGCTGTCCACCTGGCTGGCCTACCTGTAGGAAACCACCATGATTTTCACTTTCATCCTGATCGACAAACCCGACAGCAGCGAGCTGCGCCAGCGCGTGCGGCCCGAGCACAAGGCCTACCTGGCGGCGGTGGCCGACCGCATGGCCTTTGCCGGCCCGTTCACCAAGGACGACGGCCAGACCATGATCGGCAGCCTGCTGGCGATCGACTTCCCGTCGCGCGACGCGGCGCACGCCTGGCTGGCGAACGAACCCTTCACCAAGGCTGGCCTGTACGCCAGCACCACGGTGCACGCCTTCGTGAACCTGTGGCCGCAAAAGGCCGGCTTCCCGCCGGCTGCCTGAACCCGCCTGCCCATGATCCGACACATCGTGATGTGGAACGTGCGCGGCGACACGCCGGCCGAGAAGGCGCGCGGCATCGCGCAGCTGCAGCGCAGCTTCGAAGGGCTGCGCGGCCGCATCCCGGGCCTGCTGCACCTGGAGATCGGCGTTGATGTCAGCCGCGTCGACTACGCCTGCGACGTGGTGCTGTATTCGGAGTTCGAGAGCCAGGCCGCGCTCGACGCCTACGGCACGCACCCCGAGCACCTGCGCGTCAAGGACGAGGTGGCCGAGCTGCGCATCGCGCGCCACCAGGTGGACTACGTGGTGCCGTGAGTCGCCACTGATTTTTGATGGAACCTTGAGGAGACAAGAATGAACGACAAGCTGATGGACGAACTGCTGATTCGCCAGATGGTGGAGCGCTGGGCGGTCTGGCGCGACGCCGGCGACTGGGAGCGTTTTGCCACCGTGTGGCACCCGGAGGGCGTGATGATGGCGACCTGGTTCCAGGGGCCGTTTGCCGACTTCATCCGCGTCACGAAAGAGGGGTGGGCCAAGGGCGTCAGCATCCTGCACTTTCTCGGTGGCTCGGCGATCGAGGTGGCAGGTGATCGTGCGATTGCCCAGACCAAGATGACGATCTCGCAGCGCGGCATGGTGGAGGGCGAAAACGGCCCGGTGCTGTGCGACGTGGTGTGCACCGGCCGCTTCCATGACTTTGTCGTCAAGCACAACGGCGAGTGGAAGCTGTTGCACCGCCAGCCGATCTACGAGAAGGACCGCATCGACCCGGTGGATTCCACCGCCGTGCTCAAGCTCGACCAGCAGGCGCTGGCCACCTTCCCCGAAGGCTACCGCCACCTGGCCTACATCCAGACGCGCATCGGCTACACGGTGAAGATGGACATGCCCATGCTCAAAGGCCCGGTGGTGGAAGAACTCTACAAACGCGGCGCACGCTGGCTGGCCGGTGGTGCGCTGGAGCGCTGAACAAGCTGACCTGAGGAGACCCGCATGAAGAAGATCGACGCGCTCCCGAAGCACCTGCTGTCGCGCCGTGCCATCGTGCAGGCGTTGCCATCCCTGGGCCTGCTCGGCCTGGCGCCCGGTGCATGGGCGCAAGGCGCCTACCCGAACCGGCCCTTGCGCGTGATCGTGCCGCAGCCGCCCGGTGGCGGTTTCGACTTCGTGGCGCGTGCGCTGGCCGACCGGCTGGGCAAGCTCATGGGCCAGAGTGTGGTGGTGGAAAACAAGCCCGGCTCCGGCACGCTGGTGGGCACCGACGCCGCAGCCAAAGCGGCGCCCGACGGCTACACCCTGCTGATGGGCTCGGTCTCCAACATCGCGCTCAACATGGGGCTGTACGACAAGCTGCCTTACGACAGCCTGCGCGACTTCGAACCGGTGGGGCTGGCGGTGAGCTACAGCTACACCCTGATGGCGCGCAAGGACCTGCCCTTCAACTCGCTCAAGGAGGTGGTGGCCTATGCCAAGGCGAATCCGGGCAAGCTGACCTATGCCTCGGCCGGCAATGGCTCGGGCCAGCACGTGCTGGCCGCGGCGTTGTGGCACCTGGCCGGCGTGAATGTGGTGCACGTGCCCTACCGCGGCGCGCAGGCGGCCTACCAGGACCTACTGGGTGGCCGGGTGGATGTGTTCTTCGACCTCTCGTCCACGGCGCGTGCACAGGTGGATGGCGGCACCGTCAAGGCGCTGGCGGTCTCGGGCGCCGAGCGCAACGCCATGCACCCGACGGTGCCGACCATCAACGAGAGCGGTGTGGCCCAACTCGATCTGGAGTCCTGGTTCGGCTACTTCGTGCCGAGCAAGACGCCGGCCGAGGTGCAGGAACGCTTGCGCACGGACCTGGCGCGCGTGATCGCCCAGCCCGATCTGCAGGAGACCTTCCGCAAGGCCGGCGGCAAGCCGCTGAACCTGAACGCGGCCGACACCAAGGCCCTGGTCAAGCGCGATGTCGAACGTTGGACTAAGCTGGTGCGCGATATCGGCATCAAGGCCGAATGATCCGGCCACTCGATGGTATTTTTTGAAAGAGGTAAGTCATGAAAGTTCTTGGCATTTCAGGCAGCCTGCGCAAGGGCTCCTACAACAGCATGGCGCTGCGCGCCGCACAAAAACTCGCGCCTGCCGGCATGGAGATCTCCATCGCCGACATTTCGCAGATCCCGATGTACAACGACGACGTGCGTGCCGCCGGTGAACCGGCCGCCGTGACGGCGCTCAAGGCGCAGGTGCGTGCCGCCGACGCGGTGCTCATCGTCACCCCCGAGTACAACTTCTCCATTCCGGGTGTGCTGAAGAACACGCTGGACTGGCTGTCGCGCCCGCCGGAACCGCCGTTCGACGGCAAGACGGTGGCCATCATGGGTGCCAGTCCGGGCCCGGTGGGCACGGCACGCGTGCAGTACCACATGCGCCAGGTGATGGTGTTCATGAACGCCTTCGTCGTCAACAAACCCGAGGTCTTCATCAGCAACTGCGCCAGCAAGTTCAACGAGCAGGGCGAGCTGACCGACGAGACCACCGCCAAGTTCATCGGCGAGCTGCTGGTGTCGCTGCAGAAGCTCAAGACCCGGGTGGGCTGAAGCCGGTGCTGCGGGCGGCGACAATCAGCGGATGAACTTTCCGCTCATCACCGACTGGTATTTCTACGCCGTGGCCGTGCCGGCCGTGCTCTTGCTGGGCATCAGCAAGAGCGGCTTCGGCGCGGGTTTTGGTTCGCTTGCCGTGCCCTTGATGGCCATGGCGGTGACGGTGCCGCAGGCTGCCGCCATCCTGATGCCGGTGCTGCTGGTGATGGACCTGCTGGGCATTGCGGCCTTGCGCAAGGAGTTTGACAAGCGCCTGCTCAAGTTCCTGCTGCCCTTCGGCCTGCTGGGCACGGTCATCGGCGCGTTGCTGTTCAAGGTGCTGGCCGCCCATATCGTGGCCGGCATCGTGGGCGGCTTCACGCTGCTGTTTCTGGCGCAGCGCCTGCTGTTCCCGCCGCGGGCCGACAGCGCACCGCCGCCGCGCTGGCTGGGTGCCATCCTCACCGCCACGTCGGGCTTCACCAGCTTTGTGGCGCATGCCGGCGGCCCGCCGGTCAGTGCTTATGTGATTCCGCTCAAACTGTCGCCGGTGGTGTTCGCGGCCACGCTGTCCTACTTTTTCTTCTTCATCAACCTGTCGAAGTGGATTCCCTACGCCTGGCTGGGCCTGCTCGACTGGCGCAACCTGGCGACGTCGCTGGTGTTGTTGCCGCTGGCCCCCATTGGCGTGTGGAGCGGCATCTGGCTGGCGCGGCGCATCAACCAGCAGCTGTTCTACCGCTTGATCTACCTCGGCTTGTTTATGACCGGCGTCAAGCTGGTGTGGGATGCGTTCCGCTGATCAGGCCTGAGGCTTTCCCTGGCTTGCCTGGCCGGCGGCTTCGGCGCGTTGGGCCCGCTCCTGCGCCATCTGCTCTTCCAGCTGCTGCCGCCCTTGCTTGATGACGGCAATCAGTTTGCTCTGGTCCTTGTAGTGCGGGCGCATTTTCTCGAACAGCTCCATGTTGTGCTGACGGAAACGGCGTGCGGTCTGGCGCACTTCGGCGGGGTCGTGGCCGAGCAGCTCAAGCACGCTGCGGGCACTGCGCAGACTGGACTCGAACAGCTCACGTACGACCAGGGTCACACCGTGGTCACGCAGCTTGTGCCAGTGCGTGACGTCGCGCGCACGCGCCACGATCTGCAGCTGCGGAAAATGTTTGCGGGCCAGGTCGACGATCGTGAGTGATTGCTCGGGATCGTCCACCGCCACCACCAGCACCTTGGCGCTGGCAGCGCCGGCAATGCGCAGCAGATCAAGCCGGGTGGCATCGCCGTAGAACACGCGGTAGCCGAAACTGCGCGCGGCCTCGATCATGTCGGCGTCATGGTCCAGCAGGGTGCAGGGGATGCCTTCTGCCAGCATCACACGGGCGATGATCTGGCCGTAGCGGCCAAAGCCGGCGATGAGCACGGGAGCGTCCTGCGGCTCCGAGATTTCTGACATGGCCGGGCCCTTGCTGCGGTTCAGCCGGGGCAGCCAGTAACGGTCGAGCCCCACGAGCAGCAGCGGGCTGAGCAGCATGGACAGGGCGACCGAGCCGATCAGCAGCGAGGCGGTTTCCGGCGACAGGACCTGGGCGCCGGTGGCGGCCTGGAACACCACAAAAGCGAATTCGCCGCCCTGCGCGAGCAGCAAGGTCAACACGGGGCGCTCCTGGACGGGGACCCGCATGAGGGCCGTCAGGCTGTAGATCACCACGCCCTTGATGGCCAGAAAGCCGAGCACGATGGCGGCCATCAAGCCGGGCGAGCGGCGCAGCACATCAAAGTCGATGCTCATGCCGACCGCGATAAAGAACAGGCCGAGCAGCAGGCCCTTGAAAGGCTCGATGTCGGTCTCCAGCTCGCGCCGGTATTCGCTCTCGGCCAGCAGCACGCCGGCCAGAAAGGCGCCCAGCGCCATGGACAGGCCGGCCTTCTGCATCAGGGTGGCAATGCTGGCCACCAGCAGCAGTGAGGCGGCGGTGAAGATTTCCGGTGTCTTGCTGCGTGCGATCCAGCGCAGCAGGGGCCGCAACAGCAAGCGGCCGCCGAGCACGATGCAGCCGATCACCAGGATGATCTTGAGGGCCGCCCACAGCCGGCCCGCGGGGGACACGTCGGAGGCGGCGAACAGCCCGCCATCGCTGCCCAGCAGCGGCAGCAGCGCCAGGATCGGGATGGCGGCCACGTCCTGCAGCAGCAGGATGGAAAAGCCGGCCTGCCCGCCGGGGGTGGGCAGGAGGTTGCGCTCGTCCATGGTCTGCAGCGCGATGGCCGTGGACGACAGCGCCAGCCCCAGTGCCGCGACCAGCGCTGTTTCCCAACCGCCCAGCAGTTTGGGAAACGCCGAGCCGAGGGCATACAGCGCCATGAACAGGGCCGCACTGCAGGCCAGCATCTGGGCGCTGCCCCAGCCGAAGATGGGGCGGCGCAGGCTCCACAGGCGGCGCGGCTCCAGTTCCAGCCCGATCAGGAACAGCATCAGCACCACGCCGAATTCGGCGAAATGCAGGATGTCCTCCACATGGGCGACCAGTCCCAGGCCCCAGGGTCCGATGGCGATGCCGGCGGCCAGGTAGCCGATGATGGCACCCAGACCGAGGTATTTGCTCAAGGGGACGGCGAAGACGGCGGCGCCGAGGTAAATCAATGTGCTGCTAAGCCAGCCGGGCGTGTGTTCCATGGCCCTACGCTAACATAGGGCTCGGTCAGACTTCAAGGAGCACGAGATGCCAGTTGTCGTGGTTGCCAATCCCAAGGGGGGGGTTGGAAAGTCCACCCTGTCCACCAATGTGGCCGGGTACTTTGCCAGCAAGGGACATAAGGTGATGCTGGGTGATGCCGATCGCCAGCAGTCTTCACGCCTGTGGCTGGGCCTGCGGCCGCCCACGGCGCGCCCGATTGCCACCTGGGATGTGGGGGAGGACCGCCTGGGCAAGCTGCCCAAGGGCACGACCCATGTGGTGCTTGACACCCCCGGCGGGCTCAAGGGTTCGCACATGAAGGATGTGCTGCGCCACGCCGACAAGGTGATCGTGCCGTTGCAGCCCAGCGTGTTCGACATCTTCGCCACCCGCACCTTTCTTGACCAGCTGCAGCAGCACCGCCACCCGGGTTTGCAGATCGGCATTGTCGGCATGCGCGTGGACGGCCGCACCATTGCTGCCGACAAGCTGCGCGAATTCGTCGAAAGCCTGGGCCTGCCGGTGCTGGGTTACCTGCGCGACACGCAGAACTACATCCACCTGGCGGCACACGGCCTGACCCTGTTCGACGTGGCGCCCAGCCGGGTGGAGAAGGATCTGGAGCAGTGGCAGGGTATCTGCCGCTGGTTGGATGCCTGAGAACTTGCGAATAAATCTGCTGCGCAGCCCGATCGCGGCGTTGGGCGGTGCTCGGAATCCTCACGTACCTGAGTACGCTCCGGTTCCTGCGCTCCGTCCGCCTTGCGCTCGTGCCGCTCGCTACGATTTCTTCGCAAGTTCTTCCTTTGCGTCGCACGCATGACAGCCAGCGCGTGGGTTGCACCGCTACAGTGGTTGACATGAAAACCTTCCAATCCCTCAAGGAGTTTCCGGCGCTGGTGGGGCAGGAGGTCGCGGTCAGCGACTGGCTCACCATCACGCAGGAGCAGGTCAACCAGTTCGCCCAGGCGACCGGTGACCACCAATGGATCCACATCGATGTCGAGAAAGCCAAGGCCGGGCCCTTCGGTGGTCCGATCGCGCACGGCTTTCTTACCCTGTCGTTGTTGCCGCAGTTCTTCGAGACGACGATGGAGATCGTCGAATCGCGCATGGGCGTGAACTACGGCCTGAACCGGGTACGTTTCATGGCGCCGGTGCCGGTGGGCAGCCGGCTGCGTGCGCGCATGAAGCTGTTGCAGTGCGAGCCGATCGACAACGACGGCATGCAGATGACCTGGGAAGTCACGATCGAGCGCGAAGGCGCACCGAAGCCGGTGTGCGTGGCCGAGTCGATCGCTCGGCGTTATCCCTGAGCGGGCTTAATCTGCTTTGAAGCCGTTCTGGCGCCAAGCCTCGAACACCGTCACTGCCACCGCGTTCGACAGGTTGAGGCTGCGCTGGCCGGCGCGCATCGGCAACTTCAGTTGTTGACCGGGCGCGAAGGCGGCACGTACCGCCTCTGACAGGCCGCGCGTTTCGGCGCCGAACACCAGCCAGTCACCGGGCTCGAAGTGCACGTCGTGCACGAAGCGTGTGCCGCGTGTGGTGAGCGCGAACATGCGCTCGGGCCGGGGCTGCTCGCTGGCCAGGAAGGCTGGCCAGTCGGCATGGCGTTTGACCTCGGCGTACTCGTGGTAGTCCAGCCCGGCGCGGCGCATGTGCTTGTCGTCCATCGAAAAGCCCAGCGGCTCGATCAGGTGCAAGGTGCAGCCGGTGTTGGCCGCCAGACGGATGACGTTGCCGGTGTTGGGCGGGATCTCGGGTTCGACCAGGACGATATGGAACATGCGCCTATTGTCGCTGGCGGGCGTGGGGCTGTTTTGCCGCCGGGCCGTCCCAAGGCGAAACGTGGCCCCAAGCCCAAGCAGAGCGCCGGGCAAGCCTGCGCCTGGGGGCAGCGAGCCACACGCAGTGGGTGAGCGTGGGGGTTCTATTTCTTCATTCCGTCCGCGCCAGCACCAGCCCGGTGATGTGGGCGGCGCCGGCGTCGCGCAGGGCTTGTGCAGCGGCGAACAGTGACGCACCGCTGGTCATGACGTCGTCCATCAGCACCACGCGCTTGCCACGCATCTCGGTCTGGCGCAATGGGTCGACGGCGAAGGCCGCTTTGACATTGCGCAGGCGCTCGGCGCGAGGCAGCGCGCTTTGCGGCGGCGTGTCACGGATACGCAGCAGCAGGTCGGGGCTGGCTTTGCCTGGTGCCAGTTGGCGCGCCAGTTCCCAAGCCTGGTTGTAGCCGCGCTGTTGCAGCCGTTGGCGCGACAGCGGCACCGGCAGGACCAGGTCGGCGGCCTCCAGCGCCGGTTCGACCCAGGGCATGCTGCGCAGCAAGCCGGCCAGGGTGGCCGACCAGCCTGGCACGCTGCCGAATTTGTAGCGTGCGATCAGCTCGCTCCAGGGATAGGCATAAGCGACGGCGCTCAGGCAGGTGTCGAGCGGCGGGGGTGATTTGAGGCAGGCGCCACAGCGGCTGATGCCGGCCGGTACCGGCAGGGCGCAGGTCTGGCAGCGCGGCTGCGGCTGGGCGAAACGGGTGACGCAGCCGTGGCACACCGGCTGGGCTGGCCAGGCATGGCAGACCACGCACTGGCTGGGGAGCGCACTGGACACGGTGTCGAACAGGCGGCGGAACATGGAGTCAATATACTCGTGACGCTATCGACCCGACCATGACCACCGAACGTCCTCCCACCATCGATCCCCTGGCTGCCGCACGCTGGCAGCGGCTGCCGCTGTCCGATTCGCCCTGGCTGCACGAGGAGGTGGCGCGTCGCATGGAGGAGCGGCTGGCCTGGATCATGCGCCAGCCGCAGAACTGGGTGCACTGGGAGCCGCAACGCGGTGGCCTGCAGGCACAGGCGCTGTTGCAGCGCCGTTACCCAGGTTCCGAATGTTTTCTGGCCTTGTCCCCCGAGGAGATTGCGCAAGGCGCTATTAAAAAGATAGCAAAACCGTGGTGGCATCCGGCCCGCTGGCGCGGTGGGCTGCGCTATGGCGCGGTACCGCCGCGCGGGGCGGCCCAGATGCTGTGGGCCAATATGGCGCTGCACATGGCGGCCGATCCGCAGGCGCTGCTGGCGCGCTGGCATGAGGCGCTGGCGGTCGACGGTTTCCTGATGTTCTCCTGCCTCGGGCCCGACACGCTGCGTGAGTTGCGCGCGCTGTACCAGGTGCTGGGCTGGCCGGCGCCATCGCACGAGTTCACCGACATGCATGACTGGGGCGACATGCTGGTGCAGGCCGGCTTTGCCGAGCCGGTGATGGACATGGAGCGTATCGAACTGACCTTCGAGACGCCGCAACGCCTGCTGCAGGAGCTGCGCGAACTGGGGCGCAACCTGCATCCGCAGCGTTTCCCTGGCTTGCGTGGCCGCGGCTGGCGCGAGCGGCTGCACCAGGCATTGCAGCAACTGGCCGACCCGGCGCAGGACGGGCGGCTGAAGCTGACCTTCGAGATCATCTATGGCCATGCCTTCAAGCCACAGCCACGCATTCCGGTGGCTGCCGAGACCGCATTGTCGCTGGAAGAAATGCGGCAGACTTTGCGCCAGCGCAAACCCAAAGAGCCGGGTCTTTGATCGAGATCAACACCTGCCGGTTGACGTAAAACGCTGGGCTACAATAAGTAGTTGCTGAAATTAGGTTTTCAACGGGTGCATTGCTGCCTGCTGTTGATTGGCAGCGGTCGCATGGGCCAAAAAAGCCGCATGTCCGGCGAGCCTGGGCAGTCTTGGATTAATTAAGACATTGAAGAAGTGAACATGATGAAGAGCATTTCTAATAAATTGACTTCACTGCTGCTCGCGGCAAGTGCATGGGCTGGCACAGCAGCATTCACGGTGGCTCATGCGGTGAATGACCTGCCCGGCGGCCCGGCCGTCAACCAGCTGAACCTCCATCCCCCGGCAACCAAGATCGCTGAAGAGCTGCACTGGCTGCATTGGTTCATGCTGATCCTGTGCGCCGTGATTTTTGTCGCTGTGTTCAGCGTCATGTTCTATTCCATCTGGAAGCACCGCAAGTCGGTGGGCCACAAGGCTGCCAATTTCCACGAGTCCGTCACGGTTGAAATCGTCTGGACGATCGTTCCCTTCATCATCGTGATCCTGATGGCGCTGCCGGCGACCAAGATGGTGGTGGCCATGAAGGACACCAGCAACGCCGACCTGACCATCAAGGCCACGGGTTACCAGTGGAAATGGGGTTACGACTACCTCAAGGGCGAGGGCGAAGGCATTGGCTTCCTGTCCACGCTGGATGCATCCCATCGCGCCATGTCCGAATCGGGCAAGCCGCCGGCAACCGACAACTACCTGTTGAAGGTGGACAACCCGCTGGTGGTGCCGGTGGGCAAGAAGGTGCGCATCATCACCACCGCCAACGACGTGATCCACGCCTTCATGGTGCCGGCCTTCGGCATCAAGCAGGACGCTATCCCCGGCTTCGTGCGCGACACCTGGTTCCGCGCCGAGAAGACCGGCGACTTCTATGGCCAGTGCGCCGAGCTGTGCGGCAAGGAACACGCCTACATGCCCATCCACGTGAAGGTGCTGTCGGCAGAAGACTATTCCAAGTGGGTGGACGGCGAGAAGAAGAAGCTGGCCGCCAAGGCGGATGATCCGAACAAGGTCTGGACGCTGGACGACCTGGCCAAGCGCGGCGAGAAGGTCTATGCCGCCAACTGCGCTGCCTGCCACCAGGCCAACGGCAAGGGCGCCGGCCCGATCAAGCCGCTGGACGGCGCTGCTGTGGTGCTGGACGAAGACAAGAGCAAGCAGATCGCCGTGCTGCTCAATGGCCAGAACAACGGCACCATGCCTTCCTGGAAGCAGTTGAGCGACACCGAGATCGCTGCGGTGATCACCTACACCAAGAACAACTGGTCCAACAAGACCGGCCAGCTGGTTCAGCCGGCTGAGGTCAAGACTGCTCGCAAATAACCAGTCGTCACACGCATAGAAGTATTGAGAAGGAAATCAGGATGAGTGCCGTTCTAGACCATCACGATCACGCCCATGACGACCATCACCACGCCCCCACGGGCTGGCGGCGCTGGGTCTTTGCGACCAACCACAAGGACATCGGTACCCTGTACCTGCTGTTCAGCTTCACCATGCTGATGATCGGCGGCATTCTGGCGCTGCTGATCCGTGCCGAGCTGTTCCAGCCCGGTCTGCAGGTGGTGAACCCTGAGCTGTTCAACCAGCTCACCACCATGCACGGTCTGATCATGGTGTTCGGCGCCATCATGCCGGCCTTCGTCGGCTTCGCCAACTGGATGATTCCGCTGCAGATCGGCGCCTCCGACATGGCGTTTGCCCGCATGAACAACTTCAGCTTCTGGCTGTTGATTCCTGCCGGTGTCATGCTGGCCGGTTCGTTCTTCATGCCGGGTGGCGCACCCGCTGCCGGCTGGACGCTCTACGCACCGCTGACCCTGCAGATGGGCCCCTCGATGGACGCCGGCATTTTTGCCATGCACATCATGGGTGCCAGCTCGATCATGGGTTCGATCAACATCATCGTGACCATCCTGAACATGCGCGCGCCCGGCATGACGCTGATGAAGATGCCGATGTTCTGCTGGACCTGGCTGATCACCGCCTACCTGCTGATCGCCGTGATGCCGGTGCTGGCTGGCGCCATCACCATGACGCTGACGGACCGCCATTTCGGCACCAGCTTCTTCAACCCCGCCGGTGGCGGTGACCCGGTGATGTACCAGCACATCTTCTGGTTCTTCGGCCACCCCGAGGTGTACATCATGATCTTGCCGGCCTTCGGCATCATCAGCCAGATCGTGCCGGCTTTTGCCCGCAAGAAGCTGTTCGGCTACGCCTCCATGGTGTACGCCACGTCTTCGATCGCCATCCTGTCCTTCATCGTGTGGGCTCACCACATGTTCACCACCGGCATGCCGGTGACGGGCCAGCTCTTCTTCATGTACGCCACCATGTTGATTGCGGTGCCGACGGCCGTGAAGATCTTCAACTGGCTGGCCACCATGTGGCGCGGTTCGATGACGTTTGAAACCCCGATGCTGTTTGCCATCGGCTTCATCTTCGTGTTCACCATGGGCGGCTTCACCGGCCTGATCCCGGCCGTGGCCCCGATCGACATCCAGATCCAGGACACCTACTACATCGTGGCCCACTTCCACTACGTGCTGGTGGCGGGTTCGCTGTTCACCCTGTTCGCCGGTTTCTACTACTGGAGCCCGAAGTGGACCGGTGTCATGTACAACGAGACGCGCGGCAAGATCCACTTCTGGTGGTCGCTGATTTCGTTCAACATCACTTTCTTCCCGATGCACTTCCTGGGTCTGGCCGGCATGCCGCGTCGTTATGCCGACTACCCGATGCAGTTCGCTGACTTCAACGCCATTGCCTCCGTGGGCGCCTTCGGCTTCGGTCTGGCCCAGGTCTACTTCTTCCTGTTCGTCGTGGTTCCGACCATGCGCGGCAAGGGCGAGAAGGCTGCCCAGAAGCCGTGGGAAGCCGCTGAAGGCCTCGAGTGGGAAGTGCCGTCGCCGGCACCGTTCCACACCTTCGAGAATCCCCCGAAGCTGGATGCCACGGCAACCCGCGTGATCGGCTGATCGAAATCGTCTGGAGGCCAAGCCATGAAGTCGCAAGAGCAAAAGAAAGCCAATGTCCGGATGGCACTGATTCTGCTGTCGGTGGTGCTGGTGTTCTTCTTCGGTTTCATGGCCAAGATGGTCCTGCTCGGCAAGTAAGCAGCCAACATGAGCTTGCGGACCGAAAACGTCAAGATGGTGGGCAAGCTGGTCGTGGTTGCGGCCGGCATGTTCGGCTTCGGCTACGCGCTGGTCCCGATCTACAAGCATCTCTGCGAGGCTTTGGGCATCAACATCCTGGCGCTCGGCGAGCGTGACATCCGCGGTGGCCGGGCCAGCTTGCCGGCGAACACCCAGGTCGACATGAGCCGTACCATCACGGTGGAGTTCGATGCCAATGCGCGCGGGCCCTGGAGTTTCCGGCCGGCCAAGCGTTCGCTTCAGGTGCACCCTGGCGAGTTGGCGACGGTGATGTACGAATTCCAGAACGTGCAGGACCGCCGCATGTCGGCGCAGGCCATCCCGAGTTATGCGCCGCGGCAGGCCTCGGCCCACTTCAACAAGCTGGAGTGCTTCTGCTTCAACGAGTACACGCTGGAGCCGGGTGAGAAGAAGGAATGGCCGGTTGCGTTTGTGATCGATCCCAAGCTGTCGAAGGACGTGACGACTATCACCCTGTCCTATACCTTCTTTGAAGTGGGCAGCAAGACGCCGCCCGCACCCGGATCGACCTCTGGCAAGACCGTGGCCCGTCTGTCCTCTGGAGTGGGGGCATGAGCCACACACCCTCTGGCAAGAAGACCATGCCCAAGGGCTCGTTCTGGCACACAGTCAAGGCCGTGGCCTGGTCGTTTATTGGTGTTCGCAAGAACAGCAGCTTTCAGGAAGACATCGGCCGCCTGAACCCTTTCCACATCATCGTGGTGGGGATTGCTGGCGCTTTGATTTTTGTAGTGAGTTTGATTGCATTGGTGAACTGGATCGTGGCCAAGTAAGCCGCGACCGTTGACCCGAGACATTGAAGAGAACCGGAAGGAATGGAGCAAAAATGAGTTCGACAACACACGGCGGCACCCCGTACTACTTCGTGCCCGGCCCCTCACGCCATCCCGTCATGGCTGCGATCGGCCTGTTCTTCGTCATCCTGGGCGCCGGTCAATGGGTCAATGGCGCCGAATGGGGCAAGTACTCCCTGTTCGCCGGCATGGCCTGGTGGCTGGTGGTGCTTTACCAGTGGTTCCGTGATGCCGTGTCCGAGAGCGAAGGCGGTCAGTACGGTCACAAGATCGACCTGTCGTACCGCTGGAGCATGACCTGGTTCATCTTCTCCGAAGTCATGTTCTTCGGTGCCTTCTTCACCGCTCTGTGGTGGGCACGTGCCCATTCGGTGCCGGCACTGGGCAGCCTGGACAACGCCTTGCTCTGGCCCGACTTCAAGGCAGTCTGGCCGAGTGTGGCTGCTGGCGTGACGGCTTCGCCGGCCGGCATCATCGAGCCCTTCCAGACCATGGGCCCGTTCTGGCTGCCGACCATCAACACCGCCCTGCTGCTGAGCTCCGGCGTGACGCTCACGATCGCCCACCACGCCCTGCGTGATGGCAACCGCAGCAAGACCATCGGCTTCATGTGGATCACCGTGCTGCTGGGCATCACCTTCCTGTTCGTGCAGGGGTATGAGTACGCACACGCCTACAGCGAGCTGAACCTCAAGCTGACCTCCGGCATCTACGGCTCGACTTTCTTCATGCTGACCGGTTTCCACGGTTTCCACGTGCTGGTCGGTATGCTGATGCTGTTGTTCATCACCCTGCGTCTGCAAAAAGGCCACTTCACCGCTGAGCGCCATTTCGGCTTCGAAGGTGCAGCCTGGTACTGGCACTTCGTGGACGTGGTGTGGCTGGGCCTGTACATCCTCGTCTATTGGATGTAAGGGGCTACTGCGCGGGCGCATTGCGTCGTTGGGCGGTGCTCGGAATCCTCACGTACCCCAAGGTACGTTCCGGTTCCTGCGCTCCGTCCGCCTAGCACTGCATCCCGCTCGCTACGCCCAGGTGGTGTGGCAATAAAAACAAAAGCCGCATGAAGCGGCTTTTGTTTTTGTTTGAGATGGTTATTTCCCGGCAGGAATGCCGGTGGGTTGGATATAGCCGAGCTTCCAGGCGATCAGGATGCAGAGGAAGATCAGGATCGAGAAGCCGACTCTAAAAGCAAGGGCGCGGGCCATGTTGTTGCTTTTGGGCTTGCCATCGCGGCCGTCCTTCATCATGAAGAACAGGGCAGAACCCAGGCTGGCGATGATGGCCAGGAAGGCAAGGGCAATCAGGTATTTCATGAGCGAGATTATCGCGTGACTGCACGTATGAATGAGCGCATCCGGTTCTGGTTGATCACATTGCTGGCGCTGCTGGCGGTTGCCACCACGGCTGCGCTCGGGCGCTGGCAGCTGTCCCGGGCCGCGGCCAAGGAGGCCTTACAGGCGAGCATGGAGGCACGCTTGGCAGAGCCTGTGCTGGATGGCGCCACCTTGCGCGGTGAGGTGACGACGGACGCGCTGCTGCATCGCCGCATGGTGGCGCGTGGGCAATGGCTGGCCGAGCGGACGGTGTTCCTGGACAACCGCCAGATGAACGGGCGGGTCGGTTTCTTTGTGGTCACACCGCTGCGCCTCGAGGGCAGCGATGTTGCCGTGCTGGTGCAGCGCGGCTGGGTGCCGCGCAACTTCGAGGACCGCAGCCGCGTTCCCGCGGTCGAAACACCCGCCGGGCTGGTCACCGTGACGGGGCGGATTGTCCCGCCGCCGGGCAAGCTCTATGAGCTGGGGGCAGCCGAGGTGGGGCCGATCCGGCAGAATCTCGATCTGGCGCAGTTCAGGGTTGAGACGGGATTGCCGCTGGTGGCCGTGTCGATCCAGCAGACCGATGCCGCCACCGACGGACTGGCGCGCGACTGGCCGCCCGGCAATACCGGCGTCGACAAACACTACGGCTACGCTTTTCAATGGTTTGGGCTCTGTGCCCTGATTGCAGTACTTTATGTCTGGTTCCAAATTGTCAGAAGATTCTTCCAACGCAAAAACGTCTGATGCGGGTGGCGATCACCCGCTGGGGCTGACCGTGTATTCCCTGCCCGAGCCAGGGCAGGCCATGGCGGAGGAGGCACGGCGTACCCGCCTTGGCCGCTGGAAGATGATCGCCGTGATGCTGGTGTGTGCCGCACCCGTGGTGGCCTCCTACTTCACCTACTACGTGATCCGGCCGGAGGGGCGGCGCAATTTTGGTGAACTGATCGACCCGCAGCGGCCGCTGCCCGAGCAGGCCGGCGCAGGTCTGGATGGCAAGACGGTCAATCTGGCCGAGCTCAAGGGGCAGTGGCTGCTGCTGAGCGTGGGGGGCGGCAATTGCCAGGCGGCTTGCGTGCAGCAACTCTACCTGCAGCGCCAGCTGCGCGAAGGGCTGGGCAAGGACAAGGACCGTATTGACCGGGTCTGGCTCGTCAACGATGCGCAGCCCGTGGCGCCGGAGCTGCTGCCCGGCCTGAAGGAGGCCACAGTGCTGCGCGTGCCGCCGGATGTGCTGGATCGCTGGCTGACACCGGCGGCGGGGCATGCCATCACCGAGCATTTGTACCTTGTTGACCCGCTGGGCAACCTGATGATGCGTTTTCCGGCCAACCTGGACGTGGCCACCGCGGCCCAGGCCAAACGCGACCTGGAGCGCCTGATGCGTGCCTCCAATTCGTGGGATCAGGCCGGAAGGTAAACCCGCATGAACGCCGCAGCGCTTTACGATCTGTCGCCCGTCATCTGGCTCATGCTGACGGGTGTGGTGCTGGCCCTCGGGCCGCTGGCCTGGGTCTGGCTGCGCAACCGGCAGGCCACGCGGGCAAGCCGCTTGCAGGCCTTGACGGTGCTGACCTTGTTCCTGACCTTCGATCTGGTCCTGTTCGGCGCCTTCACGCGTCTGACGGATTCCGGCCTCGGCTGCCCGGACTGGCCGGGTTGTTATGGCAATGCCAGCCCGGTGGGGGCGCATGCCGAGATCTCGGCAGCACAGCAGGCCATGCCCACCGGCCCGGTGACGCACGGCAAAGCCTGGGTCGAGATGATCCACCGCTATCTCGCCACCACCGTCGGTGTGCTGATTCTGGTGCTGGCCGTCGTGAGCTGGCTCGACCGTCGCCGCCAGGACCGGCGCACAGGCATCAGTCCATGGTGGCCCACGCTGACTCTGCTCTGGGTGTGTGTCCAGGGTGCGTTCGGGGCACTCACGGTCACCATGAAATTGTTTCCTGCCATCGTCACCTTGCACCTGCTCGGGGGCCTGCTGTTGCTGGCACTGCTGTGCGTCCAGGCCGTGCGTTATGCGCAAAGGCACAACGCCTCCAGCGTTGTGGCCGTGAGTCCGGTGCTGCGCCGCCTGCTGGGGCTGGGCCTGGTCCTGTTATGGCTGCAGGTGGCGCTGGGGGGCTGGGTCAGCACCAACTACGCTGTGCTGGCGTGCACCGAATTCCCGGCCTGCCAGGCCAACTGGTGGCCCGAGATGAATTTCGCACAAGGTTTCGAGCTGTGGCGTGAACTGGGCCTGACCGGCGACGGCCAGCACATCAGTTTCGCCGCGCTCACGGCCATCCACTACGTGCACCGGCTCATGGCTTACCTTGTCATTGCCGTGCTGGCCATATTGGCATGGCGCCTGCGTGCCGAGCCGGCCCTGCGTCGGCCAGCGAACTGGCTGGCCACCTTGCTGCTGCTGCAGTTCCTGACCGGTTTGAGCAATGTGGTGCTGGACTGGCCGTTGCTGGCGGCCGTCTTGCACACCGGCGGCGCAGCCGCCCTGGTGGTGGTGTTGACCTGGAGTCTGGCGACCACGCGTTCTTCCCGTCAGGCTGCTGCCGCTTCCCCTTCTGTTTCGAGTATCGCTGCATGAGCGCCCAATCCCTTTCCCCCCGATCTTCCGTGTTCAGCCAGTTCTATGCGCTGACCAAACCGCGCGTGGTGCAGCTCATCGTGTTCTGTGCCCTGATCGGCATGGTGCTGGCGGTACCTGGCCTGCCGGGCTGGGCCGAGTTGCGCCTGATGCTGATCGGCAGCGTGGGCATCTGGCTGGTGGCAGGGGCTGCTGCGGCCTTCAACTGCATCGTGGAAAAAGGCATCGATGCCAAGATGAAACGTACCGCCTGGCGGCCGACCGCCAAAGGCGAGTTGAGCGATGTGCAGACCCTGCTGTTCTCTGCCGTGTTGTGTGCCGCCGGCTCCGCGCTGCTGTACGTCTGGGTCAACCCGCTGACGATGTGGCTGACCTTTGCCACCTTCGTCGGCTACGCGGTGATCTACACCGTCATCCTCAAGCCGCTGACGCCGCAGAACATCGTGATCGGCGGTGCCTCAGGCGCCATGCCACCGGTGCTGGGCTGGTCCACCATGACGGGTGATGTCGGACCGGAAGCGCTGATTCTTTTCCTCATCATCTTCCTGTGGACACCGCCGCACTTCTGGGCACTGGCACTGTACCGTGTGGAGGACTATCGCAAGTCCGGCCTGCCCATGCTGCCGGTGACGCATGGCAACGCGTTCACGCGCCTGCAGATCCTGCTCTATACGCTGATCCTGTTTGCCGCCTGCCTGATGCCCTTTGTCTACCGCATGAGCTCCTGGATCTACTTGGCAGCGGCCGTCGTGCTGAACATTGGTTTCTTCTTTTATGCTTTCAAGCTGTGGCGCCACTACTCGGACGAGCTGGCACGCAAGACCTTCCGCTTTTCACTCATCCACTTGAGCGTGCTGTTCGCGGCACTGCTGCTGGACCATTACCTGCTGTGAGCACCATGAGCAAACGAAATACTCTTAAATTGATAGCGTCTGGCGCTGTATTGACGGGGGCTCTCGGCTTATTGAGTGCGTGCTCCGACAACAAGCCGCAATTTTCTGCAATCGACGTGACCGGCGCCGACTATGCCAAGGACTTCCAACTGACCGACCACAACGGCCAGCCGCGCAGCCTGCAGGACTTCCGCGGCAAGATCGTGGTGCTGTTCTTTGGCTACACCCAGTGCCCGGACGTCTGCCCGACCTCCATGACCGAACTGGCGGAAGTCAAGAAGCTGCTGGGCGCCGATGGCGAGAAGCTGCAAGGCCTGTTCGTCACGGTGGACCCGGCGCGTGACACGCCCGACATGCTGAAGGCCTACATGGCCAACTTCGACCCGACCTTCCTCGCACTCTACGCGGCCTCACCCGAGAAGCTGGCTGCATTGGCCAAGGACTTCAAGGTCTATTACAAGAAGGTCGAAGGCAAGACGCCGACCAGCTACACCATGGACCATTCAGCGGGCAGCTACATCTACGATACGCAAGGCCGGCTGCGGCTGTACACGCGTTATGGCAGCGGGGCGCCGGCCATGGCGTCCGACATCAAGCTTCTGCTGCAGCAGAAGTAACGTACCGTTTTCTGCCTGGGGGTCGCCAGATCGTCAGGCGTATTCTGCCAACGCGGCCTTCATCTTCTTCATGGCGGCCACTTCGATCTGGCGGATGCGCTCGGCACTCACACCGTACTCGGCGGCCAGTTCGTGCAGCGTCATGCCGCCCGAGTTGTCGTCGTTGACCTTGAGCCAGCGCTCCTCCACGATGCGGCGGCTGCGCGGGTCCAGTACGTCCAGCGCAGCGGCGATGCCGTCGCTGGCCAGCACGTCGCGCTGGTGCGCTTCGATCATGGCGGTTGGCTCGTGGCTGGCATCGGCCAGGTAGGCGATCGGGCCAAAAGCTTCCTCGCCGTCATCGGCCGGACCGGGGTCGAGCATGACGTCACCACCCGACAGGCGGGTTTCCATCTCTATGACTTCCTCGCGCTTGACGTTCAGCTCGCGCGCCATCAGGTCGATCTCGTACTCGCTCAGGGTCTCGCGGTGGGTGGCCGCATCGGCTGCTGCCGCGTCGGCCTTGTAACCCTGCTTCTTGGAGCGCAGATTGAAGAACAGCTTGCGCTGGGCCTTGGTCGTCGCGACCTTGACCATGCGCCAGTTCTTCAGGATGTACTCGTGGATCTCGGCCTTGATCCAGTGCAGCGCGTAGCTCACCAGACGCACGCCCTGGTCGGGGTCGAAGCGCTTGACGGCCTTCATCAGGCCGATGTTGCCTTCCTGGATCAGGTCGCCGTGTGGCAGACCGTAGCCCAGGTACTGGCGTGACACCGACACCACCAGACGCAAGTGAGAGAGCACCAACTTACCGGCAGCCTCAATGTCTCCGCTGTCGCGGAATTTGCGGGCAAACTCCTGCTCTTCCTCTTGGGTGAGCATGGGCAGGCGGTTGGCGGCCGTGATGTAGGCATCCAGGTTGCCCAGCGATGGCACGAGTGCCCACGGGTTGGCCACCGTCAGTGCGGAAGCGGAAACTCCAGTTTGAGTGGTCATTCCAGAACTCCTTGTCGTCATATTTCTAATATTAGCACTCAAACCAAGAGAGTGCTAATCCTTGGGTTCCATGAGGGTGATGACCGGTCGGTCACGGAGGCCTTATGGAATCTATACTGTACATATGATCAGTATTCATTCCGTAAGTTCCCCGGTTTTCATGAGCTTGCCGGAGCAAGGCATGCCGCCCTTGGTAGGCAGTGTGCGGGCCGGTTTCCCGTCCCCGGCCGAAGACCTTGGGGCGCAGCCGATCGACCTGACCCGGGAACTCATCAGCCACCCCCAGGCCACGTTCCTGCTGCGTGCCCGCGGGACCTCGATGGTCGAGGCCGGTATCTTCGACAACGACATCCTGGTGGTGGACCGGGCCATCCCGCCGCGGCATGGGCAGATCGTGGTGGCCGTGCTGGAAGGCGAGTTCACGGTCAAGACCCTGATCCGGCGTGGCGCCAGCGTGCGGCTGCAGGCCGCCAATCCGGCGTTTGCCGACATCGTGCCGGCACCCGGGCAGAGCCTGGAGATCTGGGGTGTGGTCACGGCGGCCATCCGGCAGTTTGCCGTCTGAGACCTTGCCATGTACGCCCTGATCGACGGCAACAACTTCTATGTTACACGGATGTGATTAGATTATTCGATGGATAGTGGCCAGGCTGCCCACGAAGGACTCCTTGGCTCCAACGGCTTCATTAGATAGAAGAGCCTCAAGATTCCGCACCTCTAGGGAAGGTCTGAACAACTCCGCCCCATTGCGCGACAATGCCTCACCGTGATCGGGGTGAGTGCGATGCAGCTGTCGTTCGGTGATGCCGAGGGTCTGGGGAGCCGCAAGCGCACGCGGCGCGAGGTGTTTTTGGCGGAGATGGAGCAGGTGGTGCCGTGGCAGGCGCTGCTGGGTCTGATCGAGCCGCACTACCCGAAGATGGGCCGTCCCGGTCGCCAGCCCTATCCGTTGGCGACGATGCTGCGCATCCACTTCCTGCAGCAGTGGTATGCGCTCAGCGACCCGGCGATGGAAGAAGCCTTGTACGACACGCCGGTGATGCGCCGCTTCGCGCAGTTGGGCGGGCTTGCCGACATCCCGGACGAGACGACGATCCTCAACTTCCGCCGGCTGTTGGAGACGCACGGGCTGGCCGAGAAGCTCTTCGAGCAGGTCAACGCCCATCTTCAGCGCAAGGGCCTGAGCCTGCGCAGTGGCACGATCGTGGATGCCACGATCATCAGTGCGCCGAGCTCGACCAAGAACAAGGCGGGCGAGCGCGATCCGGCGATGCACCAGACCAAGAAGGGCAACCAGTGGTTCTTCGGGATGAAGGCGCACATCGGCGTGGATGACGCGTCCGGTCTGGTGCACCACGTGGAATGCACGGCGGCGAACGTGGCCGACGTGACGCAGGTGTACAAGCTGCTGCACGGCCGGGAAGACACGGTGTGCGGCGACAGCGGCTACACGGGTGCCGAGAAGCGCGAGGAGCTGCAGGACGTGGACGCCGGATTCCTGATCGCGGAGAAGCCGTCGAAGCTGCGTGCGATGAAGAACGAGCGCGAGCGGCGCTACGCCGAGCGGTGGGAGCGCTACAAGGCCAGTCTGCGGGCGAAGGTGGAGCACCCGTTCCGGGTGATCAAGCGCCAGTTCGGCTACACGAAGGTGCGCTACCGCGGCCTGGCGAAGAACGCGGCGCAGGTGCTGACGCTGTTCGCGCTGTCGAACCTGTGGATGGCGCGCCGGCGTTTGTTGCCGACGACGGGAGCAGTGCGTCCGTAAGGCGGGGAAACCCGCCAAAAACCGCCCTGCACGGGCGAAATCCGGCTCGAAAGCGACGCCAGGCCGGCGCCACGATGCCGCAATCCGGGCGGCAGAGCGGGTTGTTCAGACCTTCCCTAAAGCGGAGGTCGCCAAGGCGGAAGCCGAGCTGATCGTGCTCAACAATCGGCGCAGCGACATCGAGCAGGCCAATGCCCGCAAAGCCGCGCAGGCCGAACGGGAACTGGCCGATGCCCTGGCGCAGGCGCGTGAGGAACTGGCGCAGATCACCGGCACGGCGACCGATGCCGACCGGCAGGCGGCCATTGCCCGCAGCTACCGCGATCTGCGCTCGCGCCTCGCAGCGGAAATGGCGTGCTGTCGGTGCACCTGAACGGCGTGCTCGCCATTCAGATGAACGCGCAGGACACCATCCGGGGTGGCGGCCCGCTGCTCACCGCCTTCATCGGCGCGATACCATCCACCCCGGACTCACTGCCTGATTGGCTACAAGTTCCATACTCAGGTCAGAACTGCCGCCAGCGTTCGATCAGGACCTTCGCCTCGGCGCGGCTGCGGAACCACTCTCGGTTGAGCAGCTCGTCCCGCAGCTTGCCGTTAAAGCTCTCGACGAATCCGTTCTGCCAAGGGCTGCCAGGCGCGACGAGGCCCGGGCTGATGTGTTCGGTTACCTCGAGCGGTTCCACAACCCGAGAATGCGTCGTAGAGTTGCCCGGCGTGACCGGGAGTTTCAGGCCTTAATCAAACCGTCCTGGAAACGGGGTAGAACCCTTGGGGCGAACCAGCCCAAGTGCCTTTGGTCTGTGCGCTTTCGCAGAGGCAACGGCCCCGATCGCTGTTGAACCGACCGGGCTGACGGCTCCCGATCACGGATCAGCGTGAACGCTACGAAGAGTTTGAGAGAACTCGGGGGCGTGATCATGCGCCGGGGCCCGGCGCCATGGAGCGGCTTTGCCGTTATGTACCGAGGTGGCCTTGCTCTTGGCGATCCACGTCCTGACCGAGATCATGACTCGGACATGCGCTTTGCAACCACCTGCGCGCGAAAACCTCGGCCGGCTCCGGACGGGCGAAGTAATACCCCTGTGCTTCGTCGCAACCCAATGCCAGCAAGTGTTCCGCCTGCGCTGCCTCTTCCACACCTTCGGCCAGGGTCTTGAGGCCGAGGCTCTTCGCCATGGCAACGATGGCGGACACAATGGCGAGATCGTTGCGATCGGTCAGCATGTCCCGCACGAACGAGATGTCGATCTTCAGTTTATGAACGGGAAATCGCTTGAGGTAAGCCAGTGAGGAATACCCGGTGCCGAAATCATCGATGGACAGCGCAAACCCGGCCGAGGTCAGGGCGCGCGTGACCTCCACGGCACGTTCCGGGTCGCGCATCATGCCCGACTCGGTCAGCTCGAGCTCGATTGCAGAAGACGCTGCACCGGATTCGCGAGCGATCCTAAGACACCGGTCAACGAAATCGTCGTCCTCAAATTGTTTCGCGGCCACATTCACCGCGACCCTTCCGGGCAGCGGACACCCTCGTTCCTGCCAATGCCGCACCTGGCGGCATGCCCCGGCGAGCGCCCATTCGCCCAATGTACCGATCAATCCCCGTTCTTCCGCGATCGGGATGAATTCGGCTGGGGAAACCATGCCCCAATCCGCATCATGCCATCTCGACAGTGCCTCGGCGCCTACGATTTTGCCGCTGGGCAAATGCACCTGGGGATGATAGTGGAGTTGCAACCGTCCGGCGGCAAGCGCGGTTTCCAGGCGATGGACGATTTCCAGCTTCCTCGCCAAATCCGTACCCATCTCCGAACGGTAGAAGCGATAGCCCCCGCCGCTGGCCTTGGCCCGGTACATGGCGATGTCGGCGTGTTTGAGCAGCTCCTCGGCCGAGCGTCCATCTTCTGGATAGAAAGCAATGCCGATACTTGCCTTGAGCGCAAAAAACCGTCCATTGATTGCGAGAGGTTCGGCGAGCGCTTTTTTTGGATACGTTCGGCGATGAGGGCCGCGGCCGACTGGTTGGCCCCCATTGCAATCACGACGAACTCGTCGCCTGCCAGGCGCGCCAGGGTTTCCTCCTCTCGCAATGCGGCCTGAAACCGCCGGGCGATCTCGATGAGCGCCCGGTCGCCGATGGCGTGCCCCTGGGTGTCGTTGATCTCCTTGAAGCGGTCGAGATCCAAAAACAGAAGCGCCACCCGCTGTCCGTGGCGCTGGGCGCTCGCCAGCGCTTGCTTGAGCCGATCCAGGAACAACGCCCGGTTGGGCAGGCCCTGCAACGTGGTGGTGCGGGAGGACACGCCGGGGCTGAGCACCGTCGCGTTCATCGATCCGCAAACCATGGTCGCGTTGAGCGGCAACCCACAGGTGCGCGAGGTGGCCGATGACGCCGCGGCGCGGCTGGCTCGCGTGCGCGAACGCCTGGCGGCGGGATGAGGAACGCGGACCGGCGTCAGCGGCTCAGCACCCACTTCGCCAGCGTATCCAGCTCGGCCGGCGTCAGTCCCGGGTACGGCGGCATCGGCACCGTGCCCCACTTGCCGGCGCCGCCCGCGCGGATGTTGGCGGCCACCTGCTGCAGCGCATCGGCCTTGCCGGCGTATTTCGCCGCGACCTCCTTGAACGCAGGGCCCACGACCTTCTGCTCGACGGCGTGACAAGCGGTGCAATTGTTGGCCTTCAGCAGCGCTTCGGGCTGCAGCGACGCAGCGGTAGTGGGGGTTGCCGGTGCAGCGGTCTTCGGGGGCGGCGCGGCGGCCACCATGGCGGGTGCCGGTGTGGCAGCGGTGGTCTGCTCGGCGCCGTAGGTCTTGACGAGGTAGTCGACCATTGCCGGAATGTCCTCGTCGGAGAAGGGCGCACCGAACGGGTGTTTCATCTTCTTCACCGTGGCTTCCCAGTAGCTGCGCGGGGAGGTGGACGGCTGGTACTGCACATATTGCGCCGAATGACAGGTCATGCAGTTCTGCTGCACCAGCCGGTAGCCCGGCAGCTCGCTGGGCTTGTATGCGGCCGTCTCAGCGGGCAGCGTGATGTCCAGCGCGAAAGCGGCAGGCAGCGCGGCCGTCGCCGATATGATCCCCACGAGAACGCGCAGGCAGTAACGTTGTTTTGTGCTCATGCCTGTTCTCCTCATGCCGCGACGACGCGCGTGGTCTCGACGACGTTGCGCATGTAGCCGGCCGGGTTCCACAACGCGGACAGCGGCTGGCTTTGACCGATGCGGTTGACCGCGCGCACCTTCAGTTCATGAGCGCCTCGCTTGCTCGGCTTGAAGGCCACACTCCACTCGCGGAAGGAATACTTGCCCAAATCCTTGCCGAGCCGGGCTTCCGTCCAGGTGTGTCCACCATCGGCGGAGAAGGCGACTTCGGTGATGCCGAAGCCGCCGTCGAAGGCAATGCCGCGCACCACCGTCTCGCGCCCAACGCGCACCTTGTCGCCGTCGCGCAGGCTGGTGATGAACGAGCGCACGTTGAACCGGTTGATAGGCACGGTCTTGGCTGGCGCCTTGCCCGGCTCCACGCAGGCGCAGGCGTTGTCGGGAATGCGGTAGGCCGTACTCATCCAGAACCCGTCGAACGCCTTGTCCAGCACTTGAATGTCGGACAGGTGCTTGACCCAGTAGGTGCCGTAATGGCCGGGAACGATCAGCCGGACCGGATAGCCGTTGAGCATCGGCAGGTCCTCGCCATTCATCGCCCAGGCCAGCATCACCTCGCCGTCGAGCGCGTGGTCGACCGCGAGCGCCTTGACGAAGTCCGGGCTCTCGCCTTGCAGCGTCGGATGGTCCAGGCCATTGAAGCTCACCTGCACGGCACCGGCCTGCACGCCGGCCTTCTCCAACACTTTCTTCAGCGGCACCCCTGTCCAGCGTGCGTTGCCCATCGCGCCATTGGACAGCTGGCCGCCGTTGGCGCGCGGCGTGAAATGCCCGCGGCTGTTGCCGGAGCACTGGTTGACCGCCACCAGCTCCACCGGGTCGGCCAGACGCTTCAGGTCGTCCAGCGACAGCTCCAGCGGCGTGTTGACCTTGCCGCCCACGCGCAGCCGATAGCTTTGCGGATCGATCGAGGTGGGAATGCCGCTCCAGTGGTAGCGCACGAAGAACGCGTCGTTGGGCGTGATGACGCCTTCGTTGAAGACCGAAAACGGCGTCTCCAGCTGCGGCGGCCGGCTGGTCAGCAGGATCAGCGGGCGCTTCTGCGGAAAGGCCACCAACTCGCGCTCGCCATTGTCGAACGGCAACACGACGCGACCCGCAGTCGCCGCAAGCGCCTCGGCGGTCGGACCCATCAGGCCGGCACCGGCGCCGATGGCGCCCAAGGTCTTCAGCACACGGCGGCGCGCAGGCCAGGGGGGGGTGTCGTCACGCTCCATGTTTGTCTCCTTCTTCGAGTAGATGGGAAACCGCGCCCTATCGGGCGCTCACCAGAACTGCATTCGACGCCTGCGCCGCCGCATCACCTTCGACCACGAGAATCTGCGCGACGGAAGGCGTTTTCGACGACATGGTGGTCACCGCGTCTCGCAGCGGGCCGATCACCGTGCCGTTGGCCGCCCCGGCGGGGTTGGTCTTGAAACTCGCGATCGGCGAACGCTGGCTGCTCACATACACGTTGTACACCGTTTGCGGCTTGAGCTTGAAGAGGAAGACTTCCAGAGCGTCCACCAGCCCCAGGTTGCGCGCCACGACGAAGCCGCGGGCCTCTCCCTGCGTGGCTTTGAGCGTAATGTTGACTGGCTCGTCGTTGACGCGGGGCACGAGGTGGGCTGTGCCCGTGCCGCTGGGCACGGCGTTCGACACATAGACCAGCGCCTGCGGGGCCTGCCCCACGGGTGCGCGAGCGATCACCCGGTCGGTGGCGGTGTCGATCACGTCCACCGCGTCACCGTTTTCCAGCCCCACGTACATGCGCGTGCCATCGTCGGATGGCCAGATGCCGTGCGGTAGCGCGCCCACCGGGATGGTGGCCAGCAGCTTGGGCGTGGCGTCGGTGGTGTAGACCTTCACCACGTTCTCGCCGCCGATGGTCACGTAGGCCAGCGTGCCGCGTGCGGTCTTGGCGAACCCGAGGTGGTTGGTGATGAATCCGGTCTCGATCACGCCCTTGACCTGAAGCGTATCGGTGTCGATGCGGGTCACCTTGCCCACGTCCTTGTGCGTCATCCACACTTCCTTGAAGTCCGGGGTTAACTGCAGGAAGGGCGAGAACGGGCTGACCACCGGGATGCGCTTGATCACCTTGCGCGTGGGCACGTCGATCACGTCCACCTCCGGCGTGAAGCTGTGCACCACGAAGGCGATGTTCTTCTGCGGATGGAACAGCACCATGCCCGGCCCGGGCGCGGTTTCGATGCGGCCGACTTCCTTGAAGGTCGCGGCATCGATCACGGACACGTAGTTCTCGCCGCGCACGACCGCCCACACGTGCTTGCCGTCCGGCGTGAAGAACGCCTCGTGCGGCGAGCGGCCGATGTAGGCGATGCCTTTGACCTGGTTGGTGGCGGTGTCGATGAAGGCGACCGAATTGGAGCCGTTGGAAATCGCGACCAGGGTCTTGTGGTCAGGCGAGAAGCCCAGGCCGTGCACGTTGAGCTCACCCTTGTACAACGGCGACAGCACCTCCGGCCGCACGTTGCCCAGCCGGATCTGGCCCAGCAGCGTGTTGGACGAAGGATCGATCACCGACACCGTGTTGGTGTTCTGGTCGGCGGTGTAGACGCGATCGGCGGGGGCCGGCGCGGCCAGCGCGATGCCGCTGCACATCACCAGTTGCAGGGCGAGGAAGAGTCGTTTCATCATCGGGTTCCTTGTGTCGTTTCGGTTGAGTGGGATGGGTGCGCCGCTGCGGCCTTGGCGGCGGCATCGTCGGCATGCCGTGCAAGCCAGGCCTGCATCAGTCGAATCTCGTTGCGCTGCTCGACAATGATGGACAGTGCAAGGTTGCGCAGTTCCGGGTCCTTGGTGGACAGCAGCACAGCCTTGGCCATGTCGATGGCGCCTTGATGGTGCGGGATCATCATCACGACGAAGTCGTGGTCGGGGTTGCCGTTCATCGGGGCGGTACGCATGCCGTGGTCCATGACCGCCATCGCGTCGTCCATCAACTGGGCGAAGGACTTGGCGGTGCTGGCCACGAAGCTCGGCGGGGGCGGTGTCTGCGCTTCGGCCGCTGGGGAATGAGCATGCTGCGCCAGGGCCGGCAGGCTCGCCAGCATGGCCAGCGCCGCCATCGCCCACTGGCGGGCGGGTCTCGGTGATGTCATCTTGAAAGCGAGAGGCTGCATGGATCAGCTCGGTTGAAGTTGGGCGTAGACGGCCGTGGCGATGCGCGCCAGCTCGCCTTTGTCGATGCCGGCCGATAAGGCGTAACCGAACTTGCCGTCGATCCAATAGAACACATTGACCGGCCCCTCCTGCGCGAAGCGGAAGCCGGTATCCTGATTGGATGCTTGCTCGTTCGTGACGTACAGCGTCAGGCGCTGCCCCGTGGTGTCGTGGTACATGAACTGCGCCACCGGGCCGCTCGATCCGGGCAACAGGCGCCCGCCGATCAGTTCGTAGCCCAGTGCACCCAGCTTCGGGGGGCGGATCTTCGCGCCCAAGCGCTTGGACAGCCAGGCGACCAACTGGTCTTCCTGGTCGGCGCCGATCTCCACCGGTCGCCGCACGTCGGGGCTGTAGACCACGTGCGCGATGGCCGCTTGCCGCGGCAGGCTGCCGGCCGCCGCGTTGACGATGACCGCCGGCCCACGGGACGACTGCGCGAGCATCTCCGCGGTTTGCCATGCGCCGCGCCCCACCCAGCCGGCGCCTGCGCCGAAGAACACCAACGCAAAGCCTGCCGCCACGCGTTCGAGCGACCAGCGCGGCAGGCGTGCACCCGCGTGGCGTGCAGCGGCGCGCGTACGCGGCGCCCGGGCCGCGTGCAGCAAGGTGTCGGGGACGGCTTCGTCCAGCACCGCGCCGTACAGCGCCTTGATCGCCTGTTTGTCTTGCCGGTAGGCCTGCAAGCGCTGCGCCTCCTGCGGGCGCTCGGCCAGGTAGGTTTCGATCTCGGCGCGCCGGGATTCGGGCAACAGGCCGTCGACAAAGGCATGCAGATCCGCTTCAGTGATGGGCAACGGGTTCATTTCACCACCTTCAATGCCGTGGGTTGGATGCGTCCCTCCATCACGCCGCGCAGGCGCGCGCGGCCACGCGACAGCCGCGACATCACGGTGCCCAGCGGCACACCGAGCGTGCGCGCGATCTCGTCGTAGCTCATGTCCTCCAGCGCCACCAGCAGCAGCACCTCGCGCTGCTCGGGCGGGAGCTGCCGCAGTGCAATTTCGAGATCTCTCATTTCGAGGCCGTCGGTCTGTGAAGCCCTGACCGGCGACGCCAGCGCTTCTTCGTCCAGCGGCACGGCTACCACGGCGGGCCGGCGGCGCTGGTCCACATGCAGGTTGTGCAGAATGCTGAACAGCCAAGCGCGCATGTCGCCGTCCGGCCGCCAGTTGTCGATGCGGGCCCAGGCCCGCTCCAGAGCGTCCTGCACCAGATCGTCGGCAGCGGCGTGGTCGCCGACCAGCGCGCGAGCGTAGCGCCGCAGGCGCGGCAGGGCCGCCACCATCAGCGCGCCCGCCTCGGTCAACGCCACGTCCTGGGCCTTCATCGCGCACCGACGCCGTTCGCTGCCGTCGCCCGTGGCTGCTCAGTAACTGGCCACTGACAGTTTCGGATCGATCTGCCAGGTTTCGTTGACGATCTTGGCGTCGCGATAGGTCAGAACGTAGCGCACCTTGATCGGCTGCTTGCCCTCGAACTGCACGTTGGCCGTCACGGTGGCGCCCTTGGGGTTGGCCGATTCCTCCACCTTGTCGATCGACACCTTCAGAGTCCCTTGCGACTTGGTGAACTTCTCCCAGACCCCGCGGATCGCGTCAGCGCCCGCGTAGCTGCCATCCAGCGGCCCCCCAACCCAGGTGAGTTGGGCGTTGTCGGCGTAGCCCCGCATCAGCACGGCCAGATCGCCCGAGCCGATGGCCTGGAAGTGCGTGCGGGCGTCGTCGGCGGGTCCGGCGAACGCCGTGCCGCTGAACAGGGTCGCGAGAGCGAAAGCGGTGGCGGTGGCGGTGGCGGTGAGTCGTTTCATGATCGGTAGTCCTTAGTACGTGGGTGGAAGAAATGAGGTTGACATTGAGGTATACGGGAGCGTCGGCCGGTTTATTCCCGCCTGGGCGCAAAACTCATCGCCTCATCGCGGCATGCTTCACCCCAGCCAGTGGCTGACGGCCCGGTTCACACCATAGCCGCCGACCATCAGAAAACCGAACAGCGTGGCCGCCAGCAGCAAGGGCTTAAGGCCCGCTTGGCGGATGGCTCCCACGTGGGTACGCAGCCCGAGCGCGGCCATCGCCATGGCCAGCAGCACGGTGTCGAGCTGCACCAGGGCCGCGACCCATTGCGGCGGCAGCCACCCCAGCGAATTCACGCCGGCGGCGGCGATGAACACCAGCGCGAACCAGGGAATGGTGATGCGGGCCGCGCCACCCTGTCCGTCGGCCCGGTCGGCCCTTGACAGCGCCAGCAGGAACGGCGCAAGCATCATCACGCGCAGCATCTTGACGATGACGGCCGTGGCGGCGGCCGGCTCGCTGACGCTGCGCCCGGCGGCCACCACCTGCGCCACCTCGTGGATCGTCGAGCCCGCGTACACGCCATAGGCCTGCTCGGACAGGTGCAGGTACGGGTACAGCAGCGGGTAGGCGAACATCGCCAGCGTGCCGAACACGACCACCGTGGCCACGGCCACCGACACCTTGTGCGCCTGCGCGCGCACCACCGGCTCGGCGGCCATCACGGCGGCGGCGCCGCAGATCGCGCTGCCCGCGCCGATCAGCATCGAGGTCTGCCGGTCCAGCTTGAACACGCGCGTGCCCAGCTGCAGCGCGAGAACAAAGGTCAGCGCCACCATCAGCGCATCGATCACCACGCCGGCCCAGCCGATGGCGCCGATCTGCTGGAAGGTGATGCGAAAACCGTACAGCACGATGCCCGCGCGCAGCAGCCGGTTCTTGGAGAAATCGACCCCGGCAGCCGTGTGCGCGGCGATGGCCGGAAAGAACGTGTTGCCGGCCACGATGCCCAGCACGATGGCCAGCGTCAGCGCCGACAGGCCCCAGCGCCCCGCCCAAGGCGTCTGCGCCGCCACCATGGCGGCGGCGGCAAGTAGCCCCGCCAGCGCCAGGCCTTGCCACCAGGCACGCGTCCTCCAGGTCGGAGGCGCAGAGGTCGTGGCGGACAACGAGGTGGACATGGTCGGACTCCTTCACGGAAAACGTTGGCTGGCGCTTAGAGACCGCTATGAGCGCCGCGATGCACGTCAGCTTCCTGCATCTGGTACCATGAGTCCAATACATTCTTTTCAAGAAAACGTAACTTTAAGTTATGCGACTGAATCTTCACCTGCTGCGCGTGTTCTTCACTGTGGCTGAGCTGCGAAGCTTCTCGCGCGCGGCCGAGGCCCTGTTCATCAGCCAGCCCGCTGTCTCCAAAGCCGTGCGCGAGCTGGAATGCCAGATCGGCCTACCCTTGCTCGAACGTGGCGCGGGCGGCCCCAAGAGCGCCCGGGGCGTGCAACTGACGCCGGACGGTGCGGCGGTGTTCGAGCATGCACGGGGCATCTTTGCGCTGGAGCGGGCCGCGATCGAAGACGTGCAGGCGCGCGTGGGGCTGCAGCGCGGTCGCCTGCGGGTGGGGGCCAGCACCACCGTGGGTGCCTACTGGCTGCCCCAACTGCTGGCGGACTTTGTGCATCGCCATCCAGCCGTCGATGTGCAAGTGGTTCAGGGCAACACGCAGATGGTCTGCGAGGCCCTGCTCGACTGCCGCATCGACATCGGTCTGGTCGAGGGCGATGTGCACGACCCGCGTCTTGCAGCGCACACGTGGCGCGAGGAGCCGCTGTGCGTCGTCGCTGGCGTGCACTCGCCGCTGGCGCGCAGCCGACGCCTCACCGCCGCCACACTGAGCAGCGAGATCTGGCTGCTGCGCGAGCCGGGCTCCGGCACCCGCGACGTGGCCGACCGGCTGCTGCACGAACTCGCGATCCGGCCACAGCGATGCATAGAGATCGGCAGCAACGAAGGCATCGCCCGCGCCGTCGCGGCCGGCCTGGGGGTGGCACTGCTGCCGATGCGCGTGGTGCGCGAGCTGCTGGCGCTGCGTGAAGTGGCTGCCCTCAAGCTATCAGGCGCACCCAAGCTGGTCCGGCTCCTGTGGCGCGTGGAACTGAAGGGCCGTCCGCCGTCGCCGCTGGTGCTGGCCTGGCGTGAGGCGCTGGCGCGCCCGCTCGCGCACTGACCGGGCGCGAGCGGGCCGCTCTGCTGTCGTTGCCTTCAGGAGTAGTCGTCTGAGCTGCGCGAGTTACTGGCACCAGATCGCATTCACAAGCTGACCGAGCAGGAGTTCGTAGATGCCGTTTCCCGGGTGCACGCGATCCGAGACCAGGCCGTCAGGCAGGGATACGAGCACTTGGTCTTGCCTGACCGACCGCAGGCCGGCGACGACAAGGTGGAAAAGTTCGGCGAGTGGCTCTGACGGCAGCGATTCGCGGAACGCGATCCGCAGCGACGACTGCCGAAGTGGCTTATTGCTTCAATCGCCGATTCGATCTTAAAACCACCCTCCCGCGCCTGATCATCGCAGCGGCGCGTACGTGCGCTTGCCCGTTGCAGATGATCAGGTGGGCTGAGGGACATTGCTAAGGAAGGTCTGCAAAACCTTCCTGCCAGACTGCCGGGATGGGACAATAGCGACATGAAGCAGATGAGTCTGGAGGCGCCGATGTATACGGGCTTTGAGCTGCGCGCCAAGCGCACCCGCAAGCGTGCGTTTTTGGAGCAGATGGACCGTGTGGTGCCGTGGGCAGAGTTGGTCGCACTCATCGAGCCGTATGCGCCGAAGGCGGGTCCCAAGGGTGGGCGGCCACCCTTTGCGGTAGAGAAGCTGCTGAGGATTCATTTTTTGCAGCAGTGGTTTGGTCTGTCGGACCCGGCGGTGGAGGAAGCCTTGTACGACACGCCGCTGCTGGCGAGCTTTGTTGGTCTGGACCTGGGGGTGGATGTCGTGCCGGATGAGAGCACCATCCTGCGCTTTCGCCACCTGCTGGAGCAACACGGCCTGAGCCAGCGTATCCTCGAGACGGTCAATCGCATCCTGACCGAGCGTGGCCTCATGCTCAAGAGCGGCACCATCGTGGATGCCACGCTCATTGCTGCTCCCAGCTCGACCAAGAACGCCCGCCGTGAGCGCGACCCTGAGATGCACCAGACGAAGAAGGGCAACCAGTGGTACTTCGGCATGAAAGCGCACGTTGGGGTCGACGCCGAGACAGGGCTGGTACACACGGTGGTGGCCACCGCTGCCAACGTCTCGGATGTGACGCAGGCGCATCGGCTCTTGCACGGGCAAGAGACCGACGTCTTTGCCGATGCGGGCTATCAGGGAGTGGACAAGCGAGCGGAAAACCAGGGCAAGCAAGTCGCTTGGCACGTGGCCATGCGGCCGGGCAAGCGCCGGGCATTGGACAAGCGCACTTTTCTTGGCCAGGTGATGGATGCCTTGGAACGCACCAAGGCGCGCATTCGTGCCAAGGGTGAGCATCCGTTTCGGGTACTCAAATGCCAGTTTGGCTACCGCAAGACGCCCTATCGAGGCTTGGCCAAGAACGGCGCGCAGCTCAACGTCCTGTTTGCGCTGGTCAATCTGTGGCTGGCGCGCAAAGCCTTGCTGGCTGCGACGGGATAAGTGCGCCCGCAGTGGGCTCACTGGGGCCGGATGAGGCTGCAGAGGGCCCACGAAGGGGCTTGCTGGAGCCCAAGAACCGTTCAGCATCTGTTTCGATCCCATCCTACGAAACGATATTGACCCTGAACTCGTCGCCACGAACGAGTGGGCGGGGTAGTGCAGAGGTTCCCTAGGGCAAGCTCATCAATCGCCCTTTTGTCGGTTACTGCGGTTGCCTCCAAATCTTTGCACTGCTTCTCATTGCCTGCATAGTCAAACTCTTGAATTTCTGCCGCAGCAAAATGAAGCTCAAGAGACTTCTTGGCTTTGGAGGTTTCCACACTGAAGTTGTCCGTCTTATTGTTGTGCTTCTTCACTAAATCAACAATGGACGACAAGATCACATTGAAGTTCGTCACATCATCCTCAAACACATCCGCAATCTGAATGTCGGTCTTTAAGGGGTCGGTGATTTTTGCCTTCAGGGCTTCCCGCCAGCCTTCAATTTGCTCATTGATTTTTTCAGCAGCTTCCTTGTATTGCCCTTCTAGCTTCGTCGCCTCAGTGGCGAACTCTTTATAAAAGCCTGTTGATGCAGGCAGGCTATTAGCGGGGGCGCCTTGGGATTCAATCCACGTCGCCGCATTGTTCAATCTCGTTTGGAAGTCTGTGAATTCCTTGCTGAAATGAGCCGCCAAGACCTCCGCACGAGCTTTGGTGAACGGTTCCCCGCAGAATTCGCAAGATTCTGATTTGTAATGTTCATGGATTTCCATGCCCTTCTGCACCCAATCACGGATATCAGGATTATCTGTAAGCCGCTCTATCGCCTGATTAATCGCTGTCGTTCCAATCAGGTCGCGGATGCGACCTGCGGCCTTCTTGAAGTAGCCTTCTTCAATTGCTGTTGAGACGAAGGTAATGCTTGGCAGATGGTCCGGCTTTGCTGCATTTGTTAGTTCAATGACTTTCTCGTCAGAAAGCACGGACTCTTTCTTTGCAACCGATTCACCATGGCCCTCAATGAACTTCAAGAGCTTGCGGCGGTCATAGTTTAGATAATAGCTATCGCTAGTATCAATCGCCTGAAGACCCGTCTTCATCTTTTTGGCCGCATTGGTCAGAAATTTATCCTGTGCTTCCGTCTTTGTACGGATTTCCGTCAGCTTTGCCGCGTGTGCTTTTTGCTTTTCCCCAAGTTCACCCTTCTTCCTCTCCAAAGCCTGAAGATCATCAATTTTCTCTTTGGCAATGAGGAGAATGCTTTTTACCGACTCATCCCAATTAATGTTCTCGTGGATGAATCGTTGATTGAAAACATGGATGTTCAGTTGTGAATCCGCCAGGTTTGCTTCAGTGAGTGACGTCCCATCGTCTAGTACGATGGAGAACTGCGCCTCAGCAAAGCGAGGAATCAGTGAACGACGCTCAAGGCAAGAGAAGACATTAGAAAGGGTTGACTTTCCAGTGCCATTCCAACCATAGATAAGGTTGTACCTGCCAAACTGCTGAATGCCAGACCCGTTGTAGTCGGTGAAGATGCCGAACTGCCGAAGGCGATTGATGCGAAGAATCACTTTTAGAGCTCCCCCAACCGTGTGCCAGTCAAGCACAGGCATCACCTAGTTGTGATCTCTATATGTAAGCGAATGAAATGATTCTGTGACGACCGCATGGCTATCGTTAACCCTTAGAAGGACATTCTTTGATTCACCCCGTGGCGAGGGCTGACCCGCGCTGCTGATCTTGGTCATTGTGGCCTTTGCGCGGCCAGCCGTTGGCTGCCGCTCATGTCCTGCGTTGAACGACAGCTATAGGGCGACGCGTTCGACGATTTGAACGCCGGCAACCGCTGCAAAGCCGTCGCCTGCCTTGGACTGCCAACGGTCGGCAACGGGTCGAACAGCGACTCCCGGCCAGGAGTGGTCTTTCAGGCTCGCGGGTCGGTTGACAGTTTCAGACTGGAAGCGGTCAAGTGGGCTGCCCGTTACGTAAATGCACCCGCCTGCGCCCTTGCCAGCAACGTGGTTAAGACTTCTAGCCCATCCTCCGAGCTCAAAAGCTCCACCGGCCGTTGACCACCAAGCGCCGGCAGCGGCCTGTCAAGCCACTTAAGCAGCCATTCCCTGGCATCAAAGCCTGTCGCATCACCTGACTCCTCAACCATCTTTTGCACCTGAGTGACGAGGGCATCAATGGCCATTTCCTTGCGTGTTAGCTTGTCAGACATGATTCAAAACTCCGCGGTGATGGGCTATACGTAAATGAAACCGAATGGGGAGAGACGCGTCAACCCATGGCTTCAGAGGCAATGTCAGCGTCCAGGACAAGGTCGGGGCGAAATAATTGGTTCTCAAGCTTGCGCTCAGACGCCTCACTGACACTCTTCCCGTTCAAGCAATAGCCGGCAGGGTTAGCCACCACCCGGCATCGACCAACTCGGTATTCAAACGTGTCGTGAACATGGCCATGAAGCCAGAGGTCTGCCTTGTGCAGCAGCGGCGTCAAATCACTGGCGAAGCCAGCATTCAAGACACTTCCAGCATGGCGCGGATGAATGCTCAAGGCATGCGGCGCATGGTGGGTTATTACGATCGTCAGACCATCAAATGGACGCTCCAGTTCGTCAGCCAACCAGGCTCTTGAAGCGCGGTGATCGTTCAGGGTGTCCTGAGGTTCCAAGGTCCGGTCGACGTTCTGGATCTTGAAATAGTCATTCAGCCGCGACCCGGCCTGCTCCATGAGTGACGATTGCGTGTGGCCCCTTTGCTGGAAGTCGGTCCAGAGCGTGCAGCCGAGAAACCTGACAGCTCCCATGTAAAGGACATCATTGTCGAGAAAAGTCACCGAAGTGCCTTGGGATGCGGCCTTGAGGAATTGCCTGGTCGCCATCCAGTCCCGGCCATAGAACTCATGGTTGCCGGCGACATAAAGAACGGGAACCGGCCAGTCACCAAACATGTCGATGATGCTCTCGGGCTTGTGGATATCCCCTGCCAAGACCAGCAGGTCGGCGTCTGGAGCAGGCTCCACCAGTTTTTCATCAGGCAAGAAGGCCTCGATCAACTCCAAATGGAGGTCTGAAGCCAGCTGAATTTTCATGAGGTGACGTTGCCTTCCCGGCGATCTGAGAGAGAAATCAATTCTGAGATTGAATTCAGGCGTTGATTGAACTGTAGCGAATGGCTACCCTTACGGCAATGTCCCCGACATTCACTGGTTGATCTTCGCTGCACCTTCCATCTATGAACCTGAAACGCAAACCGCCACCACCCCACCCCGGGGAAGTCCTCCGCGAGTACTTGGGGGACACGCCCGTTTCCGACGCAGCAGGAGCCCTTGGTGTGGGCCGCACCACCATCTCCCGACTGCTTTCGGGAAAGTCCAGCGTCTCCCCCGACATGGCCATACGCTTGGGCCAGGCACTTGGAACGACGCCCGAGCTGTGGGCCCACTTGCAGGTGGCGTATGACCTCCATCTTGCGGCCAAGCAAAAGCGGCCGCGGATCCGGCAGATCCATACTTTGAAAAAGGACCGCTCCGTCGTCGAACTCAAAGGCATGTTTCCTTTGCCAGCAGGTGTACGTGTCGGTGTCGAGGACATGCGTGTGGCGATGCAGAAGGAGATGGCCGAATGGGATTCCATGCCACCCGTTGGCCGAGAGTTTGGCAGCCCGGACTATGAGCGGCTCGACGCGATGGACGCACTTGCCTTTGACGTATTCGGTTCGATGACAAAGGCCAGGCGCTGGCTGGACGCGCCGAACGCTGATCTGCAGGGGAAGTCACCGGAAGATCTGTCCAAGACCAAGGCCGGCTATCGGGCTGTCATGAGTCGTCTTCAGGTGCTGCTCAAAGCGAAGAACAAGGTCCTAAACAACAAGCGGGCCTGAGGCGGTCAAATTTCTAACGTCAAGGCTGGATCGAAGTCCTGGTTGATACTGTCGCCGCTGGCATCAGGGTAGCCGCGAGGATTGCTGACGATGCGGGTGCTGCCAATATTGAAGTCCACGCTTTCATGGGTATGGCCATAGATCCAGAGAGCCGATCGCCCCATCAACCTGGACAGATCCGAAGCGTAGGACGGGCTTAAAAGATCGCCTTGGTACTCAGCCGGGATCGCGCCCGTTATGGGCGCATGGTGGGT
>NZ_BCWP01000030.1 GCF_001592265.1 Curvibacter delicatus NBRC 14919
CGCGGCCCGAGCACCTTGCCGAACTCCAGTGGGTCATAACCTGGCCCCACCGGGCCCACACCACCGCCCCAGCGCACGTTGTTGCGGTCCATGGCTGCACGTAGCTCCTCAGGCGTGAGCCCGCGGTACAGATGCATGTGCACATCGGCAATCGGCACGCTGGCGGCTAGGCTGGCGCTTTCGGCCTCGTTGGCGCGCACCGGCGCCGCCAGGGACAGCCAGGTGGCGAGCATCGCGCCCAGCGCCAGGCCGTGGCACAACCGTCTGACATTCAGGTGCCGGATCAGGCTCAGGGGCTTCATGCAGTCTCCTCTTGGGCTTGGATGTGAGTGAGACCCATGATAGGCAGGTTCAGAGCTTGATCTGCTCGGCGTATACCCTGAGCTTCTCCAGCCCCGGCTCCTTGCGCGGCCAGACCAACTCCGCGCCGTCTCCCACGTAGCGCGGCAACACGTGAATGTGCACATGCGGCACGGTCTGCCAGCCCGCCGGTTTATTGGTCTGCAGCAGTGTCATACCCTCGGGCTTGAAGGCGGCCTGCACCGCCCGCGCGATGCGGTGGGCCACGGCAAACAGGTGGGCTGCCTCAGCCTCCTCCAACTCGATCAGTGTCTCGACCTGGCGCTTGGTGGCCACCAGCACGTGACCGGGGTTGACTTGGCCAGCGTCCATGAAGGCAATGACCTGCTCGTCCTCGAAGACGATGACGGCCGGGATCTCGCGGCGGATGATGCGGGTAAAGACGGTGTCGGTCATGGCAGTCGGATGAAGGCTGTGCGTTGCGCATTCTGCAGGGAACGGTTGCCCTTGTTGCAAGGGGCCGCAAACGCCTTAGGGTATTCACCGATCTGGTAGTCTTGGCCGAATGTCTGCTCCCGTTTCCGTCTCTGCTGCCCCTCCTGTCAGCGCCATGTCTCCCGCGCTGGTTGTGCTACTCCTGTCCCTGCTGCTGGGCCTGCAGCCCATCACCACCGATCTCTACCTGCCCGCCCTGCCTGCCCTAACCGAGGGCTTTGGCGCCACGCTGGCGCAAGCCCAGCTCACGCTCACCGGGCTGATGCTGTCCTTCGGTCTCTCGCAACTGGTGTGGGGCCCGCTGTCCGACCGTTTCGGCCGTCGCCCCATCCTGCTGTGGGGCATGGGCGCCTATGTGCTGGCGTCGCTGGCCAGCGCGCTGGCACCCAGCATGGAACTGCTGATCATCGCGCGCATCGTGCAAGGCGCGGCCATGGGCGCCGGCGTCATGTGCGCGCGGGCCATCGTGCGCGACCTCTACCGCCCGGCAGAAGGCCCGCGCGTGATGTCCAAGGGCCTGACCGGCCTGGGTGTCGCTGCCTGCATGAGCGCGCCGCTGGGTGGCCTGCTGTCGGACTGGATGAACTGGCGCGTGGCCATGCTGGCGCTCACCGTCTTCAGCGTCGCCACGCTGGTCCTGGTGGCCTGGCGCTTCGAGGAAAGCCTGACCCAGAAGAACCCGCAGGCACTGCAGCCCGCCAAACTGCTGGCCACCTGGCGCGTCATCCTGTCCAACCCCACTTTCTGGACCTATTCGGTGCTGTCCACCGCCACCTACGGCGGGCTGTTCACCTTCCTGGCCTCGTCGTCCTTCATCTTCATCAAGGTGCTGCACATCTCCAAGCCGACCTATGGCCTGCTGATGTTCACGGTCTCGTTCGTCTACATCATGGGCACCGTGATCTGCCGCCGCCTGGTGCCGCGCCTGGGCGTGCGCCGCGCCGTGGCGCTGGCCGGCGGCTTCTCGCTGGCCGGTGGCACGCTGATGGGTATGCTCGCGCTGGCCGGCCTGCACAGCGTCTGGTCCCTCATGCTGCCGTTCTACCTCTTCATGCTGGGACACGGCGTGCACCAGCCCTGCAGCCAGAGCGGTGCCATCGGCCCCTTCCCCTATGCAGCCGGTGCCGCTGCCGCGCTCAACGGCTTCCTGATGATGGTGGCCGCCTTCGCTGTGGGCGGCTGGCTGGGCACCCACATGGACGGCACCGTCATGCCGCTGGCATATGGCGTGTGGTTCTGGGGCGTGGTTGTCGCCCTCTCCAGCTGGACCCTGGTGCAAAAGCATGGCAAAGCCAGCGAACACTGAGTTCCCCGTCTGCCTGGCCATCGCCGGCCCGACTGCCAGCGGCAAGACTGCGGCGGCACTCGCCATTGCACGCGAAATGGCGGTGGAGATCATCAGCGTCGACTCGGCGCTGGTCTACCGCGGCATGGACATCGGCACCGCCAAACCCAGCGCACAGGAACTGGCCGCCGTGCCGCACCACCTGATCGACATCCGCGACCCGCTGCAGGCCTACAGCGCCGCCGAGTTCGTGCGTGATGCCACGCAGTTGATCCACGAGATCCATGCGCGCGGCAAACTGCCGTTGCTGGTGGGCGGCACCATGCTGTACTTCAAGGCCTTGTTCGACGGCCTGGACGATATGCCGAAAGCCGACGCGCAGGTGCGTGCCGCCCTGGAAGCCGAGGCACAGGCCAAGGGCTGGCCGGCACTGCATGCCGAGCTAGCGCAGGTTGACCCGGTTACTGCGGCACGGCTGGCGCCCGGTGATTCGCAACGCATCCAGCGCGCGCTGGAGGTGTTCCGCGTTTCAGGCCGCCCGCTCTCCAGTTTTCACACTACAAAAACCATAGCTACCGGCGCAGATGCAGCAAGGGCTACCACCCTGATTTCCCTGGAACCGTCAGACCGTGCCTGGTTGCACGCGCGCATTGCCCAGCGCTTCGACGCCATGCTGGCAGCGGGTTTTCTCGATGAAGTGAAAACCTTGCGCGCCCGCGGCGACCTGAACCCCGACCTACCCTCGATGCGCTGCGTTGGCTACCGCCAGGCCTGGGAGGCCCTGGAGGGTCTGTTCCCCATGAGCGAACTGCGCGACCGCGGCATCTTCGCCACGCGCCAGCTTGCCAAGCGGCAGATCACCTGGCTGCGTTCCATGCCGCAGCGCCGCGTGGTGCACTGCGACGCGCCGGACGCGCTGCAGCAGGTACTGCAGATCGCGCGCACGTTGGCCAAGGAGCGCGCATGAGCCTGGTGGTGCAGGACCTGGGCAAACGCTACGGCGAGGTGCCGGTGTTCCAGCATGTCTCGCTGAACGTCCAGCCGGGCGAGTTCGTCGCCATCGTTGGCGAATCGGGTGTGGGCAAGTCCACCCTGCTCAACTGCCTGGCCGGGTTGGACCATTGGGACCGTGGCACGGTGGCCATCGATGGCGTGGACCTGGGTTCGCTGGACGACGACGCCCGTGCCCGGCTGCGGCGCGAGAAGGTCGGTTTCGTGTTCCAGGCCTTTCACGTGCTGCCGCACCTGGACGTGGCGCAGAACGTGGCACTGCCACTGATGCTGCTCAACCGCCCCGATCCGGCGCGGGTGCAGGCCATGCTTGACGTCGTGGGCCTGGGTGAACTGGGCGCACGCCTGCCGCAGCAACTCAGCGGCGGGCAGCTGCAGCGCGTGGCCATTGCGCGCGCCCTGGTGCACCGCCCGGCCCTGCTGCTGGCCGACGAACCCACCGGCAACCTCGACCCCGGCACCGCCGCCAGCGTAATGGCGGCATTGATCGCGCAAACGCGCGAACACGGCGCGGCGCTGGTGCTGGTGACGCACGCCATGCCGGCCGTGTTGCAGGCCGACCGCATTCTCACGCTGCAGGCAGACGGCCTGAGCGACTTCTCATCCCAGGATTCCTGATGCAAGCCCTGATCGATTTCTGCCCGGTGCAGCCCGGCCAGGCCGGTGCCTTGCGTTGCGCCTTCGACCAACCCTTGCAGACGCTGGTGGCACACACACTGGCCGAGGTCCGCCCTGTGCTGGACAGCGTGGACCGGCTGGCACGGCAAGGCCGCTGGTGCGTGGGTTATGTACGTTATGAGGCGGCACCGGCCTTCGATGCCGCGCTGACCGTGCATGCGGCGCAGGGGCCGTTGGCCTGGTTTGGCGTCTACGACAAGGCGCTCGACTGGCCGGCAGAAGAAACGCATGAAACCGCCGTGGCGACGTGGCACGACAGCCTGACGCGCAAGGCGTTCAATCGCAACATGGACACCATCCACCAGGCCATTGGCGCCGGGGATCTCTACCAGATCAACTACACGGCACCCCTGCTGGGCCAGCTGCAAGGCTCGCCGCAGGCCTTGTTCCAGGCGCTGCAGCGCGCCCAACCGGGCGGTTATGCGGCCTTCATCGACAACGGCCTTGAGCAGGTACTGTCGGTGTCGCCCGAGCTGTTCTTCGACTGGCACGGCCAGCAGATCCTGGCCCGCCCCATGAAGGGCACGGCCCCGCGCGGCGCCAATGCCGAACAGGATGCGCAGCAAATGGCGCAGCTGCGCGCCTCGCCCAAGGAGCAGGCCGAGAACGTGATGATTGTCGACCTGCTGCGCAACGACCTGTCGCGCATCGCCGAGCCGTTCTCGGTGCAGGTGCCCGAGCTGTTCCGCATCGAGGCATTGCCTACCGTGTTCCAGATGAGTTCGGACGTGACGGCCACCACCCGCACCGGCACCACGCTGACCGACGTCTTCACGGCCCTCTTCCCCTGCGGCTCGGTCACCGGCGCGCCCAAGGTGCAAGCCATGCGGTTGATCCACGCGCTCGAGACGCAACCGCGCGGCATCTACTGTGGTGCCATCGGTGTGGTGCGCCCGGGTGGACATGCCACCTTCAACGTCGCCATCCGCACCGTCACCGTGAAGGACGGTGCCACGCGCTGCGGCATCGGCAGCGGCATCACCTATGACGCCACCGCCGAAGGTGAGTGGCAGGAGTGGCGCAACAAGCAAGCTTTCCTGGCGCGCGCCAGCCAGCCTTTTGAATTGCTGGAGACACTGCGGCTGGAAGACGGCGTGCTGCGCGACGCCGCACGCCATCTGGCCCGCATGGCACGCGCCGCACGGCATTTCGGCTACCCCTTTCCGATCACAGTACTGGACCAGGCCTTGGCGCAGCAGGCACAGACGCACCCGCAAGGCGTGTGGCGCGTGCGCCTGCTGCTCGATGCCGGCGGCAAGGTCACGGCACAGGCCTTTGCCATGGAGACCACGCCCTCGCGTGTGCGGCTGCGCCTGGCACCCAGCGCGTTTGATGCGGCCCACGGCGAGTTCGTGCGTTTCAAGACCACGCAACGCGCGCACTACGACGCCGCCGCCCCGGCCGATCCGGGCGTGTTCGACACCCTGCTGTGGAACGCGCAAGGCGAACTGACCGAATGCACACGCAGCAACATCGCCGTGCGGCTGGACGGGCGCTGGCGCACGCCACCGCTGGCCTGTGGCCTGCTCGATGGCGTGGCGCGAGCGCGCTACCTGGAGGAAGGCCGCATCGAAGAAGGTGTGGTGCGCGTGGAAGACCTGCCCCGGGCGCAGGGGCTGGCGGTGTTCAACAGCCTGCGCGGCTGGATCGAGGCCGAACTGGTCTGAGCCCCGGTCAGCATTCCTGTGCGGCCCTGTACGTCGCTGGTGCGACCCAGCTGCCAGTACCCCGACAGGTCATTGCGGTAAAGTTGCGCTATTAACCAGAAAGGCAAGTCATGAGCGAAACGCGGCAGGAATCGGCAGTGGTGTACGGGACCGAAGATATCCTGACAAGCTTGTGCAATTCAGTGACCCGGGTGCTGTCGGTGGCCACCCAGAGCCGGCTGCATTACTCCGGCATGGTCCAGCGCATCACCAAGACCAGCCTCAAGCCGGACATCGGTTGTTTTGTGCTGTTTGACGGCGGCTTCTCCGGCCTGGTCGTGCTCAACTTCTCGGCCGCCGCGGCCATGGAGATCTACGAAAGCTACATGCTCACCATGGGCATGCCCAAGAGCGCACTGTCGCATTCGCACACCTCGGACGAAGTGAGCAACATCATGGGCGAGCTGATGAACCAGATCGTCGGCGACTTCACCGGCAAGGTGCGGCGCGAGCTGCAGACCAACATCACCCAGAACCAGCCCAAGATGCTGGTGCTCAATAAACAGGTGGTGCTGAGCGTGGACGCCCAGCTGGACCAGCCCGAGGTGCGGCGCGTGACCTTCTACACCGACAAGAGCAACATCTTCTACCTGGAACTGGCGATCGACCGCACCGAGTTCATCCGCCTGGGCGACTTCGCGGCCGAGGAGGAGGTCAACCCCGACGAGGTGATCGCCCAGGCCCAAGCCCAGACGCCGGCCCCGGCCAGCGCCACCGCACCCAAGGCGGAGCAGGACGACCACGAGGCCCTGCTGAAGTCACTCGGCATGTAAGCCGGCCCCCGGTGGCAGGGGCCCCAAACCCTCTGCCGTGCCGGGCAGCACCCAGCCGTCCGTCACCCCGGTTCACCGGCATGACGGACACCTACATCACACCTCGCTCACGAACTGCTCGCGCGGGCGACGCACCTTCTTCAGGTTGACCAGCCAGTCCTTGTCTTCCTGGCGGTAGCCAATGGGCATGATGGCGACGCTGCGCAGACCGCGAGCACGCAACTTCAGGATCTCATCGAGCGCATCAGCATCAAAGCCTTCCATGGGCGTGGCATCCACCTCTTCGAAGGCGGCGGAAATCAGGGCCGCACTCAGGCCGATGTAGGCCTGCCGCGCCGCATGCTGGAAGTTCACCTCGGCCTCGCGCGGCGGGTACAGCGCCAGCAGTTTCTGGCGGTAGTTCTCCCAGCCCTCGTTCTTGAAGCCACGCACTTCGTTGGTGTAGTCGAACATCTGGTTGATGCGCTCGGGCGTGTAGTTGTCCCAGGCCGCGAACACCAGCAGGTGCGAGCCGTCGGTGATCTGCGCCTGGTTCCAGGCAATGGCCTTGATCTGCTCGCGCACCGCGGCATTGCTGACGACGATGATCTCGAACGGCTGCAGGCCGCTGGAGGTCGGCGCCAGGCGGGCGGCCTCCAGAATGCGCTCCAGCTTGTCCTTCGGCACCGCCTTGGTGGGGTTCATGCTCTTGGTGGCGTAGCGCCACTGGAGTTGCTGGATCAGCGGTTGGGTGGAGGTGGATTGTTGGTTGGCACTCATGGGAAATTCTCTGGGTCAATGGAGTGGCTTGCACGGGACGTGTGGCCTGACTCAAATTTAAGGATTAAATAGTTCCATGAAAAGCCACAATGATGCAAAATTAAGTTTCCAATTCATCAACAATCAAACCAACGCCCATGCTGAGCCCCCAACACCTGGCCACTTTTTCGGCCATCGTCAGTGCCGGCAGCATCAGCAAGGCCGCCACCCGGCTGGGCTGCGGCAAGTCGGTGGTGTCACGCCAGCTCGCCAAACTGGAAGCCGACCTGGGCGCCCGGCTGATCCAGCGCACCACCCGCCGCCTCACGCTCACCGAAGTCGGTGAAGCGGTGCTGCTGGAGGCCCAGCAGATCGACCGCTCGCTGGCCAATGTCGAGCAGATCAGCGGCCAGTTCCAGCAGGAGGTGCGCGGCCGCCTGCGCGTGGCCTGCCCGCGGCCCTTGGGGCAGCGTTACCTGGTGCCCTTGTTGACGGCGTTCACGCAACAGCATCCGCTGGTTGAGATCACGCTGGTGGTGGAAGACCGGCTGACCGATCTGGTGGCCGAGCAGATCGATGTCGCCATCCGCGTCGCGCACATGGAAGACTCCACCCTGGTCGCCCGCAAACTCGCGCCCAACCCGCGGGTGCTGGTGGCGGCCCCGGCCTATCTGGCGCGCGCCGGCACCCCCAGGACACCGGCCGATCTGGCGCAGCACAACTGCCTGCTCTACATCAGCGGCACCACGGTGCGGGATGAATGGACCTTCCGCAAAGGCACGGCCACCACCCTGATTCGGGCCACCGGCAACATCAGGATGAACGATGGCATGGCCCTGGCCGCCAGCGCCTGTGCCGGTGCCGGCATCACGGTGCTGGACCGCCTTCTGGTCGAGCCCGAACTGGCCAGCGGCGTCCTGGTGGAGCTGCTGCCGGACTACCGCCTCGCTGCCGGACCACCGGTCTGCGCCGTCTACCCGGCACGCAAATGGCTGCCCTTGAAGACCAAGACCTTCGTCGCGTTTCTGCAGGAGCGCCTGTTCAACTAAGCACCCAGGGCCGGTGGGCGGGAACCGCCCCAGGTCCTGAGGTTCGGCAGATGGGTCGCCTCAGTGTCTGGCTGCGCTGATGTGCTGCACCAGCAGCCGTGCCACCGGCGACAGCGCGGCCAGGTCGCGCACCGCCACCACCAGCTTGCGTGCTGCCCAGGGCTCAGACAGCGTGATGCACTGGATCTTGAGTGACGGCATGAACAGTTGCGCACTCAGGCGCGGCATGACGCCGATGCCCAGCCCCGAGGCCACCATCAGGCACAGCGCGTCGTAGCTGCTGACCTGGATGCGCAGGCGCAGCGGGCGGCCCAGCTCGGCGGCCGCCTTGGTCAGCAGGTGGTTCATCACGCTGCCCGGGTGGGCGCCCACCACGTCATGGTCCAGCACCTGCGCCATGCGCACGCTCTTCTTGCGCGTGAGCGGGTGCCCCTGCGGGGCAATCACCACCAACTCGTCGTCGTGGTAAGGCAGCAGCGTGAGCTGCTCACCGTAATTGCCGGCGTTCAGGATGCCGATGTCGGCCGCGTTGTCGGCCACCGCCTTGGCAATCACCGAGCTGATGCGCTCCTGCAGATGGATCTGCACCTGCGGGTACTGCGCCATGAAGGACTTGAGCTCGGCCGGCAGGAACTGCGTGATGGCCGAGATGTTGGCGTACACCCGCACATGGCCACGTACGCCGCTGGCGTATTCGCGCATCTGGGCGTAGATGTCGTCCAGGTCGTTGAGTACGCCGCGCGCCAGGTTCAGCAACGCAAAGGCGGCCGCGGTCGGCTCGGTACCCTTGTTGCTGCGCACGAAGAGTTCGGTGGCCAGCTGCTGCTCCAGTTCGCTCAGGCGCTTGCTCACCGCCGAGGCGGCAATGTGCTCGCGCGCGGCGGCATTGGCAATCGTGCCTTCCTCCATGACGGCGACGAACAGGCGCAAGGAGACGGGATCGAGCTTCATGGCGGCCATTCTGCCATCTCATTTGGAGATGGCAAGCTGCCGAATGGTTGATTTACCAAAGGAACCAGTCTTACCATCATCGCCAACCGAGAAGGAGACAGCATGACCACCACGCCCCCCACCCTCACGCCCGCAGCCCTGCAGGGCGTGCGCGTCATCGAGATGGGCCAGCTGATCGCGGGCCCGTTTGCCGGCAAGACGCTGGGCGAATTCGGTGCCGACGTCATCAAGATCGAGGCCCCCGGCGCCGGCGACCCGCTGCGCAACTGGCGCCTGATCCAGAAAGGCACCTCGGTCTGGTGGCAGGTGCAGTCGCGCAACAAGCGCTCCATCGCGCTGGACCTGCGCAGCCCCGAGGGCCAGGACATCGCCCGCCAGCTGATCGCCGAGGCCGACGTGCTGATCGAGAACTTCCGCCCCGGCACCCTGGAGGACTGGGGCATGGGCTGGGAAGAACTGCGAAAACTCAACCCCGGCCTGGTGATGCTGCGCATCAGCGGCTACGGCCAGACCGGCCCCTACCGTGACATGCCGGGCTTTGGTGTCATCGGCGAGGCCATGGGCGGCCTGCGCCACCTCACCGCCGAGCCGGGCCGTGTGCCGGTGCGCGTGGGCGTGTCCATCGGCGACACACTGGCCGCGCTGCACGGCGTCATCGGCGTGATGATGGCGCTCTACCACCGCAAGGTGAACGGCGGCGCCGGCCAGGTGATCGATGTGGCACTGCATGAAGCCGTGTTCAACGTGATGGAAAGTTTGATTCCCGAGTACAGCGCCTTCGGTGCCGTGCGCGAGGCCGCTGGCAGCGCGCTGCCTGGCATCGCCCCCAGCAACGCCTATCCCTGCCGCGACGGTTATGTGCTGGTGGCCGGCAACGGCGACAGCATCTTCAAGCGCCTGATGGAGACCATCGGCCGCAGCGACCTGGGCAACGCCCCGGATCTGGCAAACAACGCCGGGCGCGTCAAGCGCGTGGCCGAGATTGATGCTGCCATCGGCGCCTGGACGCAGACACGCAGCATCCAGGAGGTGCTCGATGCGCTGAACGCGGCACGCGTGCCGGTGGGCCGCGTCTACACCGCCAAGGATATTTTTGAAGACCCGCACTACAAGGCGCGCGACATGATCCTGACGCAGCACACCCGTGATGGTGATGACATCGCCGTGCCGGGCATCGTGCCCAAGCTCTCGGCCACGCCGGGCCAGATCCGCAGCAGTGCACCCCATCTGGGCGACGACACCGACAGCGTGCTGCAGCAGATGGGCCTGTCGGCGGACAACATTGCAACCCTGCGTCAGAAAGGCATCGTGGCATGACCCTCAGCAAACTCCCCATCTGGTTCGGCAATGGCCGGCGCATCCACCTGCAGGAAGTCGGCACACGCGACGGCCTGCAGGCCGAGTGCACCTTTGTGCCGACCGAAGACAAGATCGCCCTCGTCAACGAACTCTCGGCAACCGGCCTGTCCAAGATCGAGGTCACCTCGTTCACCTCGCCCACCGCCATCCCGGCGCTGCGCGACGCGGAAATCGTCATGCGCGAGATCGAGCGCCAGCCCGGTGTGGTCTACAGCGCCCTGGTGCCGAACATGCGCGGCGCCGAGCGCGCCATCGACGCCCGCGCGGATGAGCTCAACCTGGTGATGTCCGCCAGCGAAACACACAACCTGGCCAACCTGCGCATGACGCGCGAACAGTCGTTCGCGGCACTCTCACAGGTGATCGGCCTGGCCCAGCGCGAAGGCGTGGCCGTGAACGTGTCGCTCTCGTGCAGCTTCGGCTGCCCGATGGAGGGCGATGTGTCCGAGTCCACCGTGCTGGCCTGGGCGCAGCGTTTTGCGGACCTCGGCGTGCACGGCCTCACGCTGTGCGACACCACCGGCATGGCCTACCCGACGCAGGTGGCCACGCTCACGCGTGCCGCCCGCCTGCGCTGGCCCGGTACCGAACTCACCCTGCACTTTCACAACACGCGCGGCATGGGCCTGGCCAATGTGCTGGCCGGCATCGATGCCGGCGCCGACCGCTTCGACGCCTCGCTCGGCGGCATCGGCGGCTGTCCGTATGCGCCGGGCGCCACCGGCAATGTGTGCACCGAGGAGGTCGCCCACGCCCTGGCGCTGATGGACTTCGACACCGGCGTCGACCTGCCGCGCCTGATCGCTGCTTCGAAGCGCCTGCCCGCCCTGATCGGCCACGACACGCCGAGCCAGATCACCAAGGCCGGCCAGCGCCTGGACCTGCACCCGGTGCCGGCCGATTTCAACGCCATCCGCGCGCGCGCGCTGGCGCGCAACGCCGAGCCCGTACACTGACTTTCATTCCACAAGGAGACTTTGATGACCCCACAACAACATCGGCGCACCCTGACGCTGGCCGCCGCCGTCTTCACCACGCTGGCCACCTTCAGCGGCCTGGCCCAGGCGCAAGGCAGCGGCAACTACCCCAGCCGCCCGATCACCCTGGTGGTACCCACCGCCACCGGTGGCACCACCGACTTCTCCGCCCGCATGCTGGCGCAGCCGCTGGGCACCGCGCTCGGCCAGTCAGTGGTGGTGGACAACAAGGGCGGCGGCAACGGCTCCATTGCGGCCATCCAGGTCAAGCGTGCCGAGGCTGACGGCTACACGCTGCTGATGCAGTACTCGGGTTACCACGTCATCTCGCCGGCAGTCAGCAAAACGCCGCTGCAGTGGGATGCCAAGGACTTCCAGCCGGTGGCCAACGTGATCTCGGCGCCGCAGGTGATCGTGGTGCGCGCCAGCCTGCCGGTGAAGAACATGGCCGAACTGGTCGCCTACGCCAAGGCCAACCCGGGCAAGCTGAACTACGCCTCCAGCGGCAACGGTTCGCTGCAGCACGTCACCGGCGCCATGCTGGAACAGCAGGCCGGCATCGACATGATGCACGTGCCCTACAAGGGTACCGGTCCGGCCCTGCAGGACCTGCTGGGCAACCAGGTGGACCTGACCTTCGGCACCCCGCCGCCCTTCGTGCCGCACATCCAGAGCGGCAAGCTGCGCGCCCTGGCCGTCACCGGCAAGAAGCGCCTGCCCAGCCTGCCGGACGTGCCGACCACCGCCGAGGCCGGCTTCCCGAAGCTCGACGCCACCTCCTGGTTTGCCGTCTTCGCCCCGGCCAAGACGCCCAAGCCCATCATCGACAAGCTGACCGCCGAGATCGCCAAGATCACGGCCACACCGGCCTTCAAGCAGAAGGCGGTGGAACTCGGCGCCGAGGCCGACTACATGAGCCCGCAGCAGTTGGGGGACTTCACCAAGGCCGAACTGGCACGCTGGGCCCAGGTGGTCAAGACCTCGAAGATCGAAGCAGACTGAGCACGGCTTCCTGAACAAAAAAAGCCCGGCAATCACGAAGATTGCCGGGCTTTTTTGTGGGCGTCGGGTTCTTACTCGATGCGCAGCTTCTGCGAACCGTTGCCCTGCTTCTTGGGCAAGGTGAGTGTGAGAACGCCGTTGTCGTACTTGGCCTTGGCCTGCGCCTGGTCCACGTCCTGCGGCAACTGGATGCCGCGCGACACCGAGCCGAAATAACGTTCGTTGCGCAACTGCTTGTCGTCCTTGTGCGCGTCTTCCTGCTTCACTTCAGCACGCACCATCACCATGCCGCCTTCGATGGTCACGTGGATGTCTTCCTTGCGCACCCCCGGAATCTCGGCCGACACGGTGTAGCTGTTGCCGTTTTCCTTCACATCGATCTTGATCTGCCCCGGGCTGGGCAGCGGGTCACCATGCAGCGGCTTGACGTAAAAACCCGGTGCAACATCACGGAAAAAATCATCGAACAGGCTGCCGCGTGTGATCAGTGAACTCATGTCATTCCTCCTAAGGTTGGGTCATGTTTCATGGTCATGGCGCAGACAGCCATGGCCATCGGTTCAAAGTATGTGGTTCACACCGGGGCTATTCAAGGGGGAGGTGCTTCAAATTTGATGCACGTCAAAATCCCCCTGCCCACGCGGCAGGTGGCTCAGCGGCGCAACTGGCGCTCGCGCTGGCCCTCGTGCTCGATCGCAGCCACCAGCAGCGACAGCTCCTCCGACAGAATGGCCAGCACATCGTCCAGCGTTGCAATGCCGATGAGTTCGCCCTGCGCCCCCACCACCGGTATGCGCCGCACGCCCTTGGCGCGCATGGCCCGCATCAGGTCGATCAGCGAGTCGTCCTCACCCACCGTCACCGGGTCGGCGCTCATGACATCGCCCACGCGCAGGGTGTGGAGGTCCAGGCCGGGCGCGACCACGGCCGTCACGATGTCGCGGTCGGTCAGCAGGCCGACCACCGTGCGCCGGCCGGCCACGCCATCCTCCACCACGACCAGGCAGCCGACATGCTCGGCACGCATCAAACGCGCGGCATCCAGCAGAGGGGTGTCCCGGAAGGCGATGGTTACACTGCGCGTGCACACTTCACCGGTTGTCAACCGCTCACCCATGGTGTTCTCCTTGCCATCGTGTCCATGTCGATGCTTTCCATACTGAACTCTCATGGCCGGCCTGTAAAGACCCGACTGCGGACAAGCCAGCGTTGTGCTGAACCACGCCCTGCCCGCCTGACCCACCCGCCATGCGCCAACTGCTGCTGACCTTCTCCTGGCAGGAACTGCGCCACCACCCCTGGCGCCATGCCGCCGCCGTGCTGGCGGTGATGCTGGGCGTGGCGCTGGCGTTCTCGGTCCACCTGATCAACGCCTCGGCACTGGACGAGTTCTCGCACGCGGTGCGCGCCGTGGGTGGCCAGCCCGACCTGACACTGCGGGCCGCACAAGGCAGTTTCGATGAGGCCCTCTATGGCCGCCTGGCCCGCCACCCGCAGGTGGCGCAGGCCAGCCCGGTGCTGGAGTTCAGCAGCCAGGCCCTCAGCGCCGGCGGCCAGCGCGTGCCGCTGCGCGTACTGGGCATCGACGCCTTGCAGGTGGCCACCACCGCCCCCGACTTGCTGCCGCGGCCGGCCGCGGATGCAGACCGCCTGGCCCTGTTCGCACCCGCCACCGTCTTCCTCAACCCGGCGGCCCGGCAGCAGATCACCAGCCCCACGTTCTTCTTGCAAAGCGGCCTGCGGCTGGCCAGCGTGAAGGTGGCCGGCACCGTCAGCGCCAGCGGCCCGGCCCTGGCCGTGATGGACATTGCTGCCGCGCAGGAGTTGTTCGGCAAGCTGGGCCAGCTCAGCCGCCTCGACCTGCGCCTGCAACCCGGCGTGGACCGCAGCGCCTTCGTGCGCGCCCTGCAGGCCGCGCCCGACTGGCCCAGTGGCCTGAGCCTGAGCGAGCCCGGCGACGCAGCGCAACGCATCAGCCATCTGTCGCGTGCCTACCGCGTCAACCTCACGGTGCTGGCGCTGGTGGCGCTGTTCACTGGCGCCTTCCTGGTGTTCTCGGTGCTGGCCTTGAGCGTGGCCAAGCGCGCGCAGCAGTTGGCCCTGCTGGGCGTGCTGGGCCTCACCGGCCGCGAGCGGCTGGCCCTGGTGTTGTGGGAGTCGCTGGCATTGGGCACGCTCGGCAGCGCGGCCGGCATCGCCCTGGGCACGGCGCTGGCGGCATTGGCCCTGCACCTGCTGGGCGGCGACCTGGGCGGCGGCTTCTTCACCGGCGTGGCGCCCCGCCTGCAGTGGGACGGCGCGGCCGCGCTGGGTTACGGCCTGCTGGGTGTGCTGGCCGCTCTGGCCGGCGGCTGGTGGCCGGCGCGACAGGCGCAGCGGCTGCCGCTGGCGCAAACCCTCAAGGGGCTCGGCGCCACCGGAACGCACGCCTCACATCGCTGGATTGCTCTGCTTTTGATAGCTGCCGGCGCAATATTGGCGAGGGCGCCAACCATTTTCGACATCCCACTGGCGGCCTATGTGTCAATCGCCCTGCTGCTGGTGGGCGGCATCATGGCCCTGCCCTGGCTCATCGCCGTGCTGCTGGACCGCCTTGCCCCGCTGGTGGCGCGGCACACGCTGCCGCTGCTGGCGGTGGAGCGCGCACGCCGCCAGCGCGAGAGCGCCGCGGTGGCGGTCAGCGGTGTGGTGGCCGCGCTCAGCCTGGCCGTTGCCCTGACCGTGATGGTGGCCAGCTTCCGCGATTCGGTGACGCAATGGCTCGCGCAGGTGCTGCCGGCCGACCTCTACGTGCGCAGCGCCAGCACCGTGGGTGCGGCCGACACGCAGTACTTCACGCCTGAATTCGTGCAAGCGGTGGCGCGGTTGCCCGGCGTGCAGCGCGTGCAGGCGCAACGCCAGCTGGCCTTGTTGCTGGCGCCGGAGCGCCCGGCGGTGGCGCTGCTGGCACGTGAACTCGACGACCCGGCGCGCGACCTGCCGCTGCTGGGCGAACCACTGCCGGTGCCGGCGGGGCAGATCGGCATCTATGTCAGCGAAGCCATGCTCGACCTGCATGGCGCCCGGCCGGGCCAGGTGTTTGCCCCAATTTCACAGTCTTTCATGCCTCTGGCCCTTGACCGACGAGCGCCACCAGCTACGTTTTTTGTAGCAGGCGTGTGGCGCGACTATGCGCGCCAGAGCGGCACCATCGCCATGGCGCGGCGCAGCTACGAGCAATTGACCGGCGACACGCGCAGCAACGACCTCGCCTTGTGGCTTGATGCGGCGGTGCCACTGGACGCGATGCAACAGGCCATCCGCACCCTGGCCGACCAGGCCAGCCCCGGCAGCGGCGCCCTGCTGGACTTCGGCAGCGCCAGCCAGATCCGCGCCACCTCGCTGCGCATCTTCGACCGCAGCTTTGCCGTCACCTACTGGCTGCAGGCAGTGGCCATCGGCATCGGCCTGTTCGGCATCGCGGCCAGCTTCAGCGCGCAGGTGCTGGCGCGGCGCAAGGAGTTCGGCCTGCTGGTGCACCTGGGCTTGACGCGCCGGCAGATCCTGGCCGTGGTGGCCGGTGAAGGCGCGGCCTGGACCGGCGTCGGCGCCATTGCCGGCCTCGGGCTCGGCCTGGCCGTGGCCGTGGTGCTGGTGCACGTGGTCAACCCGCAGAGCTTTCACTGGAGCATGGAGCTGATGCTGCCCTGGGGCCGTCTGCTGCTGCTGTGCGCCGCCGTGGTGCTGGCCGGCACGCTGACGGCCTGGCTCGCCGGCCGTGCCGCTGCCGGGCGCGATGCAGTGCTGGCCGTGAAGGAAGACTGGTGAATCCCGCACCGGAAGACGAGCCAAAGTGATGCTAGAATTCGACCCATTGCTTCAATGCAGCGGGTTCTTAGCTCAGTTGGTAGAGCAGCGGACTCTTAATCCGTAGGTCGAGTGTTCGAGTCACTCAGGACCCACCAGAAATTAAGAATAGAAATCAAGGACTTGACCGAAAGGTCAGGTCCTTTTTCTTTGCCCGGCCGTGACAAGAACGTGACGATATAGCCCACATTTTCAGCACGTTGCCGCTCTATTCTCATGGCGGCATCAGCTAAATGACTGGTTGCGTACTTGGCGTATCCATCGTCAGACTCTGTTGCTTGAGCCCTCATTCCCTCTCGGGAACGATCCTTGGAATCAAGGTGACTGCAATTGCGTGGTCGAGCAACTCCATTTTTAGTCCCCTCCTTGTCGAAAACTTCATTCTGTAAAAAGTAAGCACTAAACACACCTCGAATCCAACAACCTGGGAAACGGGAAGAAGCCCAAGGTGCTGGCTCCGTTGGTCTAAGATGCAATTAGCAGTACATAGAGCCTTCCTTCATACAAGACTTGAAGGGTTTTTTATGAACAAGCCCATTCGTGTCTACCTAGACAGTAGCGACTTTTCCAGCCTGTCTAACTCCACGGACTCCGCCACTTGGGGTGAAACAACTAGCCAGCTTCAAGAGTGGGCTGATTCTGGTGTCGTTCAGTTTCTTTTTTCTGCTGTCCATCTCACAGAAATGGCACCGCTAGAGGCCAAGTTCACCCCGGCAGCGGCAGCAAGGGCAGATCTTGTTGTCCGTCTATGTGGACGCAATGCCCTCATATCTTTTGATCGCCTTGCGGAGTTAGAGCTCAGGAACTTAATTGACCCTCTCTCCTCATTGCCATCCGTAGTCTCTAGCGAAGCGGAATGGTATCCAAAGTGGGGGAACCTGATTTCTCCCGTGCAATGGGCCGAAACAGTCAACCAGGTGGATCTCACCGGCAAAGAGCAGGGTTTGAACAGAGAACAACGCCGCAGCCTGAAGCGACAGATGTTCAAGCGCGGGCTCCCCAAGAAAGCCACCCGTGAATTATTGTTCTCCAATGAAGAAAATATCGATTACTCAGATCTGCTGAAGCTTTATCCGATGCGTCTTCAAGATGCCCAGGTACTAGGTAGATACATGATTGGAAAGGCCTCTTCGGAGGAGGCCAATGCTGCGTTTCTAGAGAGTCTGCGTGACCCCCGTTGGATGATGCGGTGGTTTGCAGAACATCATGACAAGATGAGCCCTTTCATCTTTTGGCTTAGAAAGCCCGCTCAAGACCTTAATGAGGCAGTGAAGTCCATTGCAAACAAATCGCAGGAATTGCACAGACTTCAATCAACATTAGGACCAAATTTCAAGCCAGATGTTCTCACGTCACAGTGGTGGACTAGTACCCAAGAAGAAATGCTGCAAAACTTCGCCAACAGAATGATCCGCGTTCTACTTCAGGACACGGAGACCACAGTAACTAGTCAGCAAGTTCGCGCACATTGTCCAGGCATAACGTCGTTTCTGCTTTCGGCAGTTTCTTTCGCCAAGGACTCCGTAACTGAAAACCCCCGTCAGCCAAAGGAGAGCGACTTCGCTGATGTGCTACATGCTATGTACGCGCCGTACGTTGATGTGTATAGGACTGATTCGTACATGGCAAATCATGTTCGACGTCAGGTGGAGACTTATCCAACAACCGTTGTTCCAAAGTTGTCGCTATTAGTGCCCCTGCTTAGGGATAAGCTGGCTCGCCTAACTTAGCTCAAGCTTTTGCTGAGAGCCATTCCTTGGTCACACTATACGCAAAAGGCACCGACTACAACCCAGTACCGCGCATCAGACCAAGTCGATGCCCACGGAGACAGCAGTAGCTCCAATCAAGGACTTGACCGAAAGGTCAGGTCCTTTTTCTTTGCCCGGCGTTTCCTCACAGATACGGGTATCGGTTTTGCTAAAGTGCACCGATGTCAAAGGGCGAAACCACCTCCAACCGTGCGCTGCTGATTCCCGGCATTTTTCTGCTCCTGGGTTTGACGCTGACCTACTTTCTGCAGGGCAGCGCCCGCGAGGCAGCGCGGGAAACGCTGCACGACGAGTTCAAATTCCGTGTCAGCGAAGTCCTCGGAAACATTGACCGGCGTCTGCAGAGCTACGAACAGATCCTCGAGAGTACCGCCGGTCTGTTCGCCGCATCAGACCAGGTGGCGCACGGCGACTTCGTTGAATACGTTCACGCACTGAGGCTGGAAGGGAAATACCCAGGCATTCAGGGTGTCGGGTTTGCCAAGCTCGTGCCGCACAAGGACAAAACCAGGCACATCAGCGAGATGCGGGCCAGCGGCCGGGCGGACTACGACATCCGACCGGCAGGGCAGCGCGATGTCTACACCCCCATCGTTTACCTGGAGCCGTCCACCTCGCGCAACCATCGCGCCATCGGGTACGACATGTATTCCGAGCCGGTGCGCCGTGCCGCGCTGGAACAAGCACGGGATGAAGAAAAAACCAGAATCAGCGGCAAGGTGCGGCTGGTGCAGGAAACCGACCAGGATCTGCAAGCTGGCTTTCTGATGTACCTGCCGGTTTATCAGCGCAAGACCACGCATCAAACCCTCGAAGAGCGCCGCACAAACCTGATCGGCTGGGTCTACGCGCCCTTCCGCATGAATGACCTGATGGCAGGCATCCTGGGCGAACGTTTTGGTGAAGCCAACGCGGTGCTGAACCTTGAAATCTTTGATGGCGACTCGCTCCAGGCCAGCCAGCAGATGTTCAACTCGAACGGCCAAGGCCATGAAAACGCCCAATTTCATGCCGTCCAGCGCATCGCGCTGTTTGGGCACCAATGGACCGTGGTCATCGACTCGCTTGCCCCTTTCGAGGCCCGGATGCGGAGCGACAAGGCCAACATCATTGCCTTGGCCGGCACCATTGCCAGCCTGCTGCTGGCCTTGGTGGGTTGGCTGCTTGCAACGGCGCGGGCACGCGCGCTGGCCATCGCGCACCGGATGACCGAGGAGTTGCAGCAAAGCGAAGCCGCACAAAAGCGGCTCAATCGCGCCCTGCGTCTGCTCAGTGACTGCAACATGGCCTTGGTGCACGCGGAAGAAGAATATAAGCTGCTGTCCGAGATTTTCCGCCTGTGTGTCGAGCGCGGTGGCTACCTCATGGCCTGGGTTGGTTACGCGGAGCAGGATGCCCAGAAGAGCGTGCGGCCGATCGCGCAGTCCGGCTACGAAAGCGGCTACCTGGAAAAGATCAACATCTCCTGGGCCGACGACGAACACGGACGGGGCCCGACAGGCACCGCCATTCGCAGCGGGCGGCCGAATGTCAACCAGAACATCCTGACCAACCCGGCCATGGCGCCGTGGCGCGAAGCAGCCAGCCAGCGCGGCTATCAGTCCAGCGTGGCACTGCCCCTGATCTGCGAGGCCCGGGTGCTGGGCGCCCTCAACGTCTATGCCCATGACCCGGGGGCTTTCGACCCCGAAGAACTGCACCTGCTGGAGGAGCTGGCGAATGATCTGGCCTACGGCATCGTGGCCTTGCGCACCCGCGAGGAACACGCCGCCGCCAAGGACCGCCTCACGTTCCTGGACCACTTCGACCCCCTGACCCACCTGCCCAATCGCCTGCTGCTGCGCGACCGCTTCGAGCGTGCCGCGCTGAGCGCCAAGAGCGAGCAAAAGACCGTTTGTCTGTTGTACCTCGACCTGGACCAGTTCAAGCAGGTCAACGACAGCCTGGGTTATGCGGTGGGCGACCGGGTGCTGGTCGGCGTCGTGGAGCGGTTGCGTCAGTGCGTCCCTCCGGCTGCCACCATCAGCCGCCTGAGCGGAGACGAGTTCGTCGTGCTGCTGACGGGTAACTACGATGCCACCGGCATTGCAGTTGTCGCCAACACCATCCGTGATGTCTTTGCCGAGCCTCTGGCCATTGACACGCATGTGCTGAACCTGTCCTTCTCCATCGGCATCAGCCTGTACCCGAACGATGGCGAGGATTTCGACACCCTGCTCAAGCACGCCCACACGGCCATTGGCAGCGCCAAGGAGGCCGGGCGCAATACCTATCGCTTCTTCACGCGCGAAATGAATGCGGGCCTGGCTGAGCAGATCCGCCTCACCGGCGGCCTCAGCAACGCTGTTCGCCATGGCGAGTTCCTGCTCCACTACCAACCCCAGATCGACATTCAAAGCGGCCGGATCACCGGCGCCGAGGCCCTGGTACGCTGGCAACACCCGACCGACGGACTGGTGCCGCCGGGCAAGTTCATCAGCCTGGCGGAACGCAGCGGCCACATCGTGCAGATTGGCGAATGGGTGCTGAATGAAACCTGCCGCCAGGGCAAGCTCTGGATGGACCGGTACCCGCAGGCGCCGGTGGTGGCCGTCAACCTTTCAGCCTTGCAGTTCAAGCGCGGCAATGTACTGGAGATGGTGAGCAAAGCGCTCACCACGTCCGGCTTGCGCCCGGACCGCCTGGAGCTGGAGCTGACCGAATCCATCCTGCTGCAGGATGTGGAGGCCACCATGAAAACCTTGCAAGGCCTGAAGGCCTTGGGCGTCAAGCTGTCCATCGATGATTTCGGCACCGGCTATTCCAGCCTGTCCTACCTCAAGCAGCTGGCCATCGACAAGCTCAAGATCGACCAATCGTTCGTGGGAGACATGCTGACCGATGAAGACGGCGCCTCGATCGTCAAGGCCATCATCCAGCTGGGGCATACCCTGCAACTGACGGTCATCGCCGAGGGCGTGGAGACCGATGCCCAACTGGCGTTCCTCAACACCGCAGGCTGTGATGAAGCGCAAGGTTATCTGTTCAGCCGCCCTGTCCCGGCCGATCAGTTTGCCAAGCTGCTGGAGAAGAAAGAAGCCGAGCGGGCTTGAACGGCTCACCGCCGGCACGGCACGGGCCGCGCTTCACGTGCGGGCTGCAACGCAGATCGTCACGAGTGCGGACGAGTCAACCAGCGCCCGCAGGGCATGCGGCTCGTTGCGCCGCAGGTGGATAAAACCGCCGGGCTCCAGCAGTTGTGTCCCCTGCGGGGTGTCGAACTCGATGCGGCCCTCGATGCACTGCACGGTGATTTCACCAGGCGCACTGTGCTCATGCAGCGCCATGCCGGCGCGCAGCACGATACGCACAACTTCCAGTTGATCGGCCTTGAGCAGTGCCATCGTTTTGGCATGGGCCAACTGCTCGCCCAGCGGCAGCACACTCACCACCTGGCCCGACTGCACATGTTGTTGTGCCATGGAACGCTCCCCGTCTGATGGCTGGGTGCACGCACCCGCTGGCGCCAGCGGCGCCTTGGCCTGGCGCGGCTTGCGCCGGCCTGAAGTGCGTGCATGCCAGATAGATATACAGAACAGACATCTTTTAGCATGGTCGCATGACGAACGTCAATTGACCGCAAGCGAAACGTGGGCATGGACCGGCATGTTGGGGCCGGCGCCAGTAGCCTCTGCGGAGTCTCTGATGCAGATCAACAGCGCTCTGGATCGGGCGGCGTATCGTGCAACCCAGTGCGACAAGGCCCTCCCGGCACCCGCACCGGAAACCGAGTCACATGGAACCCTTGTCCCCTCTCGCTGATGCTGCCACGCTGGATGGATTGGCGACATCTGCAGCCCCTCCGTTGGAGCTGGTATGCCCAGCGGGCAGCCTGCCCGCCTTGAAGGCCGCTGTCGACAACGGCGCCAGTTGCGTTTACCTCGGCCTGCGCGATGCCACCAATGCGCGCAATTTCGCCGGCCTCAATTTCGATGAAGCCGCCATTGCCAACGGCATCGGCTACGCGCATGCGCGCGGCTGCAAGGTGTTCATGGCACTCAACACCTACCCGCAGGCGGCCAACCCCGGCCTTTGGCGCGAAGCCTTGGACAAGGCCGTCGACCTGGGTGTGGATGCTGTGATCCTGGCCGACCCGGGGCTGATGCAGTATGCGGCCACGCGCCACCCTCAGTTGCGGTTGCACCTGTCGGTGCAGGGGTCGGCCACCAATTACGATGCCATCAACTTCTACCGCGAACAGTTCGGTATCGTGCGGGCCGTGCTGCCGCGCGTGCTGTCGCTGACACAGGTTCAACAGGTGATCGACAAGACCCCGGTGGAGATCGAGGTGTTCGGTTTCGGTAGCCTGTGCGTGATGGTCGAAGGGCGCTGCGCGCTTTCCAGCTACGTGACGGGCGAATCACCTAATACACACGGCGTGTGCTCACCAGCCAAGGCCGTGCGTTGGCAGGAAACGCCCAAGGGCCTGGAGTCGCGCCTGGGTGGTGTGCTGATCGACCGTTACGCCACCGGCGAAAACGCCGGCTACCCGACGCTGTGCAAGGGCCGTTTCGATGTCGATGACGAAGAGAACTACTACGCCATCGAGGAGCCCACCAGCCTGAACACGCTGGAACTGTTGCCGCAGCTCATGAAGATGGGCGTGCGCGCCATCAAGATCGAAGGGCGCCAACGCAGCCCGGCCTATGTGGCGCAAGTGACCAAGGTGTGGCGCGAAGCCATTGACCAATGCAGGGTTGCACCGCACCGCTACGCGCCCAGGACGGGCTGGATGGCCAGCCTGGACCAGGTGGCCGAAGGCCAGCAGCACACCCTGGGCGCCTACCACCGGCCCTGGAAATGACAAAGTCCCGCACCATGAAAATCGCCCTCGGGCCGCTGCTGTACTACTGGCCGCGCGATACTGTTTTCAACTTCTACGACCGCATGGCTGCAACAAAGGTCGACATCGTCTACCTGGGCGAGACCGTGTGCTCGCGCCGCCATGAACTTCGCCTGGCCGACTGGCTGGCCATTGCGGCCCGCCTGCGCGAGGCCGGCAAGGAAGTGGTTCTCTCCACCCAGGTGTTGCTCGAATCGGGCTCCGACGTGAGTGTGATGCACAAGATTGCCGACAACGGCGAGTTCGCGGTGGAGGCCAACGACATGGGTGCCGTGCAACGCCTGGCCGGCAAGCTGCCGTTCGTGGCCGGCCCGCACCTCAACCTCTACAACCTGCCCACACTGCAGTGGATGGCTTCGCTGGGCGCCAGCCGCTGGGTCATGCCGCTGGAGATGAAGCAGGACGATCTGGCCCTGCTGCAGCAAGGCCGCCCCAGCGGGCTGCAAACCGAGGTGTTTGCCTATGGCCGCCTGCCGCTGGCCTATTCGGCGCGTTGTTTCACGGCGCGGCACAACAACCTTCCCAAGGACGATTGCCGCTTCAGCTGCCTGCAGCACCCGGATGGCCTGCTGCTCAAGACGCGTGAGAGCGAAGAGTTCCTGGTACTCAACGGCACACAAACTCAGTCAGCACGCGTCTACAACCTGGTGGATGCTTTGGACGATATGCAGGCACTGGGCGTGGATGTGATCCGGCTCAGCCCGCAGCCACAGCACATGGCCGAGGTGGTGGCCGTGTTCGATGCCGCACGTACACAGGGGCTGGCACTGCAGGCAGCACTGGCCCGCCTGCAGCCACTCATGCCCGCACAGGGCTGCAACGGCTACTGGCATGGCCGCCCAGGACTGGAACAGGTCTCACTCGCCACCGCCTGAACGCCATGTATTACACCGAACGCTTCAACGGCTACAGCCACCTGGCAGGCACGGCACTGGCCATGGCTGGCTCGGTCGTGCTGATCGTGCTGGCGGCACGCCTGGGTGACCCCTGGAAGATCGTCAGCTTCAGCATCTACGGCGCCATGCTGATGGCGCTGTACCTGTTTTCCACCCTGTACCACAGCGTGCGCGGCCGCGCCAAGGACGTGCTGCGCAAGTTCGACCATTGCAGCATCTACCTGCTGATCGCCGGCAGCTACACGCCGTTCACGCTGGTGTCGCTGCGCGGGGCCTGGGGCTGGTCGCTGCTGGGCGTGGTGTGGGGGCTGGCCCTGCTGGGCATCCTGCAGGAGATCTGGCTCGCCAAGGGCGCGCGCATGCTCTCGCTGGTCATTTACGTGCTGATGGGCTGGTTGGCCCTGGTGGCGGCGGCACCGCTGTGGGACGCGCTCACGCCCGCCGGCTTTGCCTGGCTGGCCGCCGGGGGCGCCTGCTACACCCTGGGCATCGTGTTTTACGCCACCGACCATAAGGTGCGCCACGGCCATGGCGTGTGGCACCTGTTTGTGTTGGGTGGCAGTTCCTGTCACTTTTTCACCGTGTTGTTTTACGTCGCCTGATGGCCTGGACCAATATGAGCCCCTCGACTCCCGCCGCCGACCGATCAACTCCGTTTGTGCTGCCCGCCGCAGCCGCCTCTCTCCTGGCACGGTTGCCGGCCTACCCGGGTTCGCTGCTGCTGGTGACGGCGCTCAACCTCGGCCTGGCACCACAATTGCCGGCTGACGTGCGCGCGCTGTTGGCTAGCAAGAAACTGCGCATCCATGTGCGCGATGCGCGTCTGACCTTTGACTTCACCTGGACTGGCCAGCGCTTCGCGGCTTGCGCCGCGCAGCAAGCCGCCGACCTGACCATCGCGGCCAGCGCCCACGATTTCCTGCGCTTGGCGCAACGCCAGGAAGACCCGGACACGCTGTTCTTCAGTCGCCGCCTCTCGATGGAAGGCGATACTGAGCTTGGCCTGATGGTCAAGAACACGCTTGATGCACTGGAGCTGCCCATTCTCGACCTGCAGCAGCTGGCACCTCCCCGCATGTTGGCGCGCATCGCTGCCTGGCGATCCGCTGCGGCCGGACACCGTCATTCCGGAGGACTGCATGAGTGAGCCGGCGCACAAGCACCCGCTGGTGTATTCATGCTCAGGCTGTTCCAGTGCTGCGCAGCTGGCCAACCATGTGGCCCTGCAGCTGGACCGGCGCGGCGTGGCCGAGATGTCCTGCATCGCCGGCGTGGGTGGCCATGTGCCGCAACTGATGAAGATCGTGCGTTCGGGCCGACCGATCCTGGCACTCGATGGCTGTCCGCTGGAGTGCGTGAAAAGCACCCTGGCTTGCCACAGCATCACGGCCGACCGGCATTACCAGCTGCAACAGTACGGCATCAAGAGGCGGCCACACGAAGACTTCGATCCCGGGCAAGCCACCATGGTGCTTGAGCGCGTCACGGCCGACCTGCAGGCAAACCCACTGTAGGCCACGATGCGCCAACCCGCACCTGCCACCTTGCCAACGCCACGACGCATCATCGTGGCGATCTCGGGTGCCAGCGGTGCGGCCTATGGTGTGCGCTTGCTGCAGGTGCTGCACGACACGGCAGACATCGAGACCCATCTGGTGGTGTCCGATGCGGGCTGGCACAACCTGCAGCAGGAGTTGCCCCTGAGCCGTTCTGCCATCGAAGCCCTGGCTGCCCAGGTGCACGACGTGAACAACATCGGGGCCACGCTGGCCAGCGGTTCTTTCCAGTGCAGCGGCATGGTGGTGGCGCCCTGCTCCATGCGCACGCTGGCCGCCGTGGCGCACGGCCTGGCGGACAACCTCATCACGCGCGCGGCCGACGTCATTCTCAAGGAACGCCGGCGCCTGGTGCTGATGGTGCGCGAATCACCGCTGAGCCTGATCCACCTGCGCAACATGGTCTGCGTGACCGAGGCCGGCGGCATCATCTGCCCGCCGCTGCCGGCGTTCTACCTGCGCCCGCAATCGGTAGCCGACATTGTGGACCAGGGTGTGGCACGCGCGCTGGACCTGCTGGACATTCCCCATGCACTGAGCGCACGCTGGGCCGGCCTCACCCCGATCAGCGCCTGAGTGCCCATGCCCTACGCCGACCTGCGCGACTTCATGGCCCAGCTGGAACAGGCGGGTGAGCTGCGGCGGATCACGACGCCGGTATCACCGCATCTGGAAATGACAGCGCTGTGCGACCGCGTGCTGCGTGCCGGTGGTCCCGCCCTCCTGTTCGAACAGCCCACCGGACACAGCATGCCGGTGCTGGGCAATCTGTTCGGCACACCGGCACGTGTGGCGCGCGCCATGGGTGTGGCCGACCTGCGTGCGCTGCGTGACTTTGGCGAGGTGCTCGCCGCACTCAAGGAGCCCGAAGCACCCAAAGGTTTCAAGGACATGCTGGGCCTGGGTGGTCTGCTCAAGACGCTCTGGCACATGGCACCCAAGGAACTGCGCTCGGCACCATGCCAGGAGCTGGTGTGGGAAGGCGCTGAGGTTGACCTGGCACGCCTGCCCGTGCAACACTGCTGGCCCGGTGATGTGGCGCCGCTCATCACCTGGGGGCTGGTCATCACGCAGGGGCCGCACAAGCCACGGCAGAACCTGGGCATCTACCGCCAGCAGTTGCTCTCGCGCAACCAGCTCATCATGCGCTGGCTGGCACACCGCGGCGGCGCGCTGGATTTCCGCGACCATTGCGCCCTGCACCCGGGGCAGCCCTATCCGGTAGCGGTGGCACTGGGTGCCGACCCGGCCACGCTGCTGGGCGCCGTGGCACCGGTGCCGGACAGCCTGTCGGAATACCAGTTCGCCGGCCTGCTGCGCGGTGCGCGCACCGACGTGGTCCCGGCGCTGGGCGTTCCCCTGCGTGTACCGGCCACGGCCGAGATCGTGCTCGAAGGCCACATCTACCCCGATGCCAGCCACCCCAGCGGCTACCAGCACGCGCTGGAAGGACCGTATGGCGACCATACCGGTTACTACAACGAGCAGGCCGAATTCCCGGTGTTCACCGTGGACCGCATCACGCTGCGCCGCGATCCGATCTACCACTCCACCTACACCGGCAAGCCACCCGATGAACCGGCCGTGCTCGGCATGGCCATGAACGAGCTGTTCATCCCGCTGCTGCAGCGGCAGTTCCCCGAAGTCACCGACTTCTATCTGCCTCCCGAGGGCTGCAGCTACCGCATGGCCGTGGTGCAGATCCGCAAGGCCTACCCCGGTCATGCGCGGCGCATCATGATGGGCGTGTGGAGCCATTTGCGCCAGTTCATGTACACCAAGTTCATCGTGGTGGTGGACGAGGATGTGAACGCGCGCGACTGGCGCGAGGTGGTCTGGGCCCTGACCACGCGCATGGACCCGGCGCGCGACACGATGATGATCGAGAACACCCCGATCGACTACCTCGACTTCGCCTCACCCGTCAGCGGGCTGGGCAGCAAGATGGGGCTGGACGCCACCAACAAATGGCCCGGTGAAACGCAGCGTGAGTGGGGGCGCCCGATCACCATGGACCCGGCGGTCACGGCGCGTGTTGATGCACTCTGCCAGTCACTCGGCCTGTGACCAGCGTACCGGCGCAGACCGGTGTCGCCTGTGTGCTGACAAAGCCAGGTCCGCGTCGCAGAATGGGGCATGAACTTCGAACACACGCCCCGCGCGCAAGCCCTGCTGCACGCCCTCGAAGCGTTCATGCAGCGCTACCTGTTGCCCTACAACCCGGCCTGGCATCGTTCGGTACAGGACAAGGTGTATCCACCGCCTTTTCTCGAAGACCTCAAGACCCTGGCGCGTGAAGAAGGCTTGTGGAACCTGTTCCTGCCCGATCTGGATCACGACGAACCCGGCACCGCGCTGAGCCACCTCGACTACGCGCCGCTGGCGGAAGCCATGGGCCGCCTGCCTTGGGCAGCTGAAGTGTTCAACTGCAGCGCCCCCGACACCGGCAACATGGAGTTGCTGCACCGCTTTGCCACGCCCGAGCAGCGCACACAGTGGCTGATGCCTTTGCTGGAAGGCCGCATCCGTTCTGCCTTTGCAATGTCCGAGCCGGATGTGGCGTCGTCCGACCCCACCAACCTGCAGACCATTGTGCGCCGCGACCACAATGAGCTGGTACTCAACGGTCGCAAGTGGTTCATCACAGGCGCGGCGCACCCGCATTGCAAGCTACTGATCGTGATGTGCCGCAACGTGGAGTCGCCTGAGACGCCAGACGCATCCCAAGATAACGGTAGTCCGCGCCACCATCAGCACAGCATGGTGCTGGTACCGCTGGACACACCCGGCGTGCACGTGCTGCGCAACATTGCCGTCATGCACCACCAGGCGCCGGAGGGTCACTGCGAGATTCTGCTGCGTGATGTGCGTGTGCCCATCAGCAACCTGCTGGGTCACTGGGGCGAGGGATTCGCCATGGCGCAGGCCCGCCTGGGGCCAGGGCGCGTGCATCACTGCATGCGGACCATCGGCCAGTGCGAACTGGCCCTCGAATTGACCAGCGAACGCACGCTGGAGCGTCAGGCCTTCGGCAAATACCTGTCGGACTTTGCCAATGTGCAGGACTGGATCGCGGAATCAAGAATCGAGATCGACCAGGCCCGCCTGCTGGTCCTGCAGACCGCCTGGCTGCTGGACCAGGGCAAGGTCGAACCGGGACAGTTGCGCGCCCAGGTGGCCGCCATCAAGGTGGTAGCGGCCCGGCTGCAGACCCGCGTGGTGGATCGCGCCATGCAGGCCTTCGGCGCCATGGGCCTGTCTCCCGATACCCCGCTGGCCTACTTCTGGAGCTGGGGCCGTGCCCTGCACCTGATGGACGGCCCGGATGAAGTGCATCTGCGCACCGTTGCACGCAACGAACTGGCGCGAGCGCAAGCACGCATGGGTGCCAGCGCGGCCTACTTCACCACGCCCGAACAGCTGCAGGCGCCGGTGCGCCTGCGCTGATCATCGACCTTGAATCTCTCAGCCCTGAATCTGGAAATCGATCACGATTTCGCCCGGCTGGCGGGCCACATAGGCCATCTTGACCCGCGGTCCAAAGTACTGGTCAATCTGCGACAGCAGCGGCAGAGGATCATGGTCGTTGCAGAAGCGCATGGTCTCGCCGGACTCCAGCGCGTTGAGCGCACCAAAGATGGCCGCATGCCGGAAGCGTTTGGCGACGCCACGTGCATCGAAGGGATAGACGCCTTCGGCGACAAGGGGTTTTGAGCAGTCATGTGACATGATGGATCTCCTTGAATAAAAACCGGCAAGAGACAAAGCAGCAGCCGATCTCTTGCGCAACGATGTCGGCGCGGCACCGAAGTCCCGAGCCGCTTGCCAGTGCTCAGTGCTTGACCGGTTTCAAGCCCCGGTCATCGAAGACGGTGCCGCAGTTCTCCAGGGCCCCCATCACCCGAGCGGCACCATCGTGCCCATGGCCGTGAGCGGCCGGCTCGGCAGCGTATGAATACGCCGCCGCAAGCCCGAACGACAGAACGGCCACTGACAGAAGATTCGCGAATTGTTTCGGATGAAACATGGCTGCTCCCGTCATGAAAACAGTCAACCGCATCCACAGCCCGAAGTTCCGCAGCCTGACGAAACTGCTTCGGCCTCGAACTGAGGAAACAACACGTTGTTTTCCAGGTGGATGTGGTTGATCAGATCGTCATTGAGCTGGGCGATTCCCGCATAGAGTGCACGCCAGGTGTTGCAGGCATCCTCCGGCGGCTTGGCTTCGTTGGTAAGTTCGGCCAGTTTTTCCAAGGCGACACCATGGTCGACGTGCTCAAAACGCATCACCTTGATGGGCTGGCTGACAAAGGGGTTGCCGCCTTTTTTCAGGATCGGAAACAGGATGGTTTCCTCTTTTTGCATGTGCGACAGCAACTCTTCCTGCATGCTCTCCAGGAAATCACCCAGCCCTGCCGGGACCTGGGGATGCTCGCGGTGCACCGCTTCGACACGGTGCGCCATCCGGATCAGTTCGGGCAGCTGCGCCCGATGCACGTCATGGTAGCGCGCCAGAATATGGTCGATGAGCTCGGCCGGCTCGGTCAGCGCCGGTATATCGCTTGAGCGCTGCAAGGTCGCCAGCTCGGCCAGAATGGCATTCACGTCCAGCCCTTTGTCGGCCGCTGCCTGCTGCAGGCTGACCTGGCCACCGCAGCAGAAATCGAGCTTCAGACGCCGAAAGACGGCGGTGGCACCTGGCAGTTGAACAGCGATCTGGCCCAGGGCCTGCTTCTGGTTCAAGCCCGCGGCGCCGGGTTCTGTGGTTTCAAGGCGTGCATTCATGGAAACGCTCCTTCAAATCTAAAGCAATATATTTAATACATGTTTATTGTATCCAATAAAAATTATTCTTAATGAATCTTTTCTTGATCTAAAGCAAACCATCCGCACACGTCCGCAGAGCCGCCGGCGTAGGGCATGCCCGGCCAAGCGATATCCCTCACCGGGTAGCTGTATTGCAGAATAGGCCGTTCTGTCGCCTGCACTGCCATGCCCTTCAAGCCACCAACCCTCTTGCGTCGCAGCCTGCTGCTGGCCGGTCTGGGGCATGTCGCCGGTGTGCACGCCCTGGCGCCGCGCCAACTTGTCTTCCCGCGGGATTTTGGTGCGCACCCCGATCTGCGCACCGAGTGGTGGTACATCACCGGCCATGCCCACGCCGGTGACCGTCTGTTCGGCTTTCAGCTCACCTTCTTCCGCTCCCGCGTCGACGCCACACAGGGAATGGCTTCGCGGCTGGCTGCACGGCAATTGATCTTTGCCCACGCGGCCGTCACCGACGTCAAAAACAAGAAGCTGTGGCATGACCAGCGCATGACGCGCGTTTCGGGAGATGCCCGATTCGACCAGGCCCATGCCAGTGAACGCGACACCGACATCGCCCTGCGCGACTGGACACTCCAGCGCCGGGACAGCCCAGCTGGCGACGTTTACAACGCCCGGATTCCGGCCAACGACTTCCAGCTGGCACTGCAATTCAGCGCTCGCCAGCCCCTGCTGCTGCAAGGCTCACAAGGCCTGTCGCGTAAAGGTCCGGCACCGGAACAAGCGAGTTACTACTACAGCCAGCCGCAACTCGCGGTGCGCGGCCGTATCACCCTGAATGACCGGCACCACACGCTCGACACGAACACGCAGGCAGCAGCCTGGCTCGACCATGAATGGAGCGAGGCGCTGCTGCACCCACAGGCCGCTGGCTGGGACTGGATCGGCATCAACCTCTTTGACGGCAGTGCGCTCACCGCTTTTCGCCTGCGCGACCGCCGTGGTGACACGCTGTGGGATGGCGGTTCGTTTCGCAGCGGCACCCATGCCGGGCAGGCGCAAGCGCGCATCTTCCAGCGCGGCGAGGTCCGCATGACACCGCTGCGCCACTGGCGCAGCCCAGCCAGCCAGGCTGGCTATCCGGTGGAATGGACGGTGGAGACACCGAGCGGACGCTTCACCGTGAGAGCCATCATCGACAACCAGGAGCTCGATAGCCGCGCCTCTACCGGCGCCATCTACTGGGAAGGATTGAGCGACCTCTTTGACAGCCAGGGCCAACACATCGGGCGCGGCTACCTGGAGATGACCGGCTACGCTGGCGCCATACGGCTCTAGATGCGCCTGCGCCCGGTCTCAGCTGGCCAGCGCAATCACCACAGCCGACTCGTCGACACTTGCCACAGCCTGGCATCCCACCTTGAGGCCGCTGTCCGGGCCGGCAAAACCCACCAGATGCAGACCGGTCGCCAAGGTCAGCGCCACCTCGCCACCGGCTGCCGCACGCGATACGCGCGTGGCCTGGCCGTGCAGCAGATTGCGCCCGTCTGCCGCCTTGCCCGCCGAGGCCACCGCCACGGCCGTGGCCTTGAACAGGGCCAGCACCGGCAATCCGGCACGCAGGCTCAGCAACTGGGCACTTTCGCGTGTGATGCGGGAAAACAGTGAGCGTCCATCAGGCAGAGCCAGTTCCACGCGAATTGCCGCCGCTTGGGGTCTGAGCGCTTTGATGCTGCAAGGCAACTGGTTCCGCATGCTGGTTCGCAGGCCAAGTGCTGCCAGCCCCGGCGCTTCCAACGGCTTGCCTTGACCTCCGGCCATCTGCTCCATCCGGGCCTGCACATGCGCCCTTGCCTCCTGCATCAGATCAGCGGCCTGCAACAGTTGCCGACCGGCTGGGGTGAGATGGGCACCGCCACCGCCGGAGCCGCCGACGGCACGCTCGACCAAAAGCGCACCGGCCAGGTTGCTCAGGGTGTCGAGGGCCTGCCAGGCCGCCTTGTAGCTGACACCTGCAGCACGCGCAGCTTCAGAGATCGAGCCCACTTCGCCTATGCGGCGCAGGATATCGATGCGCTTGTCGGCCAGTTCATGGCCCAGAGCGCCAGCCAACTTGAGTTTGGAAGAGGTCATGCGCACATTGTGCCGCCGGTGTGGCAAGACGGCGGCTATACTTCGCTATTCATTTTTAGAATAGCGAAGGATGATCCCCATGCGTACCTGCTCCCGAATTCTTGTGGCACTGGCCACGGCGGCCGCAACCGGCCTGTTCGGCCTGTGTCAGGCTGCTGAAGTGAGTGTGGCCGTGGCCGCCAACTTCACCGCGCCAATGCAGAAGATTGCTGCCGCTTTTGAGCAGGACACCGGCCACAAGGCCATTCTGGCCTTCGGCTCCACCGGCAAGTTCTATGCACAGATCAAAAACGGTGCACCGTTTCAGATACTACTGGCCGCTGACGATGAAACGCCGGCCAGACTGGACAAGGAAGGCCTGGCCGTCTCCGGCTCGCGCTTCACCTATGCCACAGGAAAACTGGTGCTGTGGAGCGCACAGGCCGGCCTGGTGGACGAGAAGGGCGAGGTCTTGCGCACCGGCCAGTTCGAACGCATCGCTGTCGCCGATCCCAAGCTGGCCCCTTATGGTGCGGCCGCCGTAGAAACATTGACCCACCTCGGCCTACTGAAAGCCCTGCAGCCACGCTTTGTGCAAGGCGAGAACATCGGGCAGACCTACCAGTTCATTGCCACCGGCAACGCGGCGCTCGGTTTCGTGGCACTGTCACAGGTGATGGTGGACGGCCGCATTGCCCGCGGTTCGGCCTGGGTGGTGCCGGCTGAACTGCACGCGCCGATCCGGCAGGATGCCGTGATTCTGGGCAGCGGAAAAGACAATCCAGCCGCCACGGCGCTGGCAAGCTACCTGCGCGGTGACAAGGCCCGTGCGATCATTCGCTCCTACGGTTATGCCTTGTAATCACCCCCATGCCCTTCAGTCCTGATGATCTGAGCGCCATCTGGCTCACGCTGAAACTGGCCACCCTGACCACTGCGTTGCTGCTGTTGCTGGCCACGCCGCTGGCTTGGTGGCTGGCGCGCACCACATCGCGCTGGCGCGCCCCGCTGGGTGCGGTGGTGACACTGCCGCTGGTGCTGCCCCCCACGGTGCTGGGCTTTTACCTGCTGGTGGTGCTCGGACCCCATGGCTGGATCGGCCAGCTGACGCAGTCCCTCGGGCTGGGCACGCTGCCCTTCACCTTCGGCGGCCTGCTGCTGGCGTCGCTGATCTACTCGCTGCCGTTTGCGGTACAGCCGCTGCAGAACGCGTTCGAGGCCATCGGCCCGCGCCCCCTGGAGGTGGCCGCCACCCTGCGCGCCACACCGCTGGATGCCTTCTTCACCGTGGTGTTGCCTCTTGCGCGTCGGGGTTTTGTCACCGCCGGCATCCTGACCTTCGCCCATACCGTGGGGGAATTCGGTGTGGTGCTGATGATCGGCGGCAACATTCCTGACAAGACACGTGTGGTCTCGACGCAGATCTACGGCCATGTCGAAGCGCTGGAATACGCGCAAGCACATTGGCTGGCCGGCAGCATGGTGCTGTTCTCGTTCGTGGTGCTGCTGGGCCTGTCGCTGCTCAACCGCCGCCACACCGGGGTACTGCCATGAACACAGCAGACAACCGGGTCCAACTGTCGCTGGCACGGCCTGACTTCCAGCTGGAAGTCGATCTGGCATTGCCGACATACGGCATCACCGTGCTGTATGGCGCTTCCGGCTCCGGCAAGACCAGCGTGCTGCGCTGCGTGGCCGGCCTGGAGCGCGCCCGCAACGCCCTGGTTCGCATTGATGGCGCGGTCTGGCAGGACGACACAAGCGGTATCTTTCTGCCGCCGTGGCAGCGGCGACTGGGTTATGTGTTCCAGGAAGCGAGCCTGTTCGAGCATCTGGACGTGCGCGGCAACCTGAGCTACGGACAAAAACGTAGCCTCGCGGGCCGGCCAGCAATTGCACTGGATGCCGTGATCGAGCTGCTGGGCATCGGCCATCTGCTGCAGCGCCGGGTGCAGCAGCTCTCCGGTGGTGAGCGGCAGCGCGTCGCGATTGCACGCGCGCTGGCCACGCAGCCGCGGCTGCTGCTGCTCGACGAACCACTGGCGGCGCTCGACCAGGCACGCCGGCACGAAATCCTGCCTTGGCTGGAGCGCCTGCGGGATGAACTGCAGATCCCCATGCTCTATGTGACCCATGCGGCCGATGAGGTGGCGCGGCTGGCGGACTCTCTGGTCGTGCTTGACCAGGGCCATGTCAAGGCGGCCGGACCGACAGCGGAGGTGCTGGCCCGTATCAATACGCCCGTGGTGCTGGGCGACGACGCCGGTGCCCTGCTGCACGGCGCCGTGGTGGAGCACGACGCCCACTGGCACTTGATGCGCGTTGAATTCGACGGCGGCAGCCTGTGGCTGCGCGACAGCGGACTGGCCATCGGACAGCTGGTACGCCTGCGCGTACTGGCACGCGACGTCAGCCTGGCCACCGAAGCACCACACCACACCAGCATCCAGAACCTGTTGCCCGCCACGGTCGACTCCATCGCGTCGGACACCCATCCGTCCCAGGCTCTGGTGCGTGTGGCCTGCGGTCATGCCATGCTGCTCTCCCGCATCACGAAGCGCGCTGTTGACACTCTGGGCCTCCACCCGGGCCAGGCGGTCTGGGCCCAGGTGAAGTCCGTCGCACTGATCGGATAGGTGTTGGCTCAGGCAGCCAGCTTGAGCTGCTGGCGATGCACCCCGCGCAGGATGTCGACCAGTTGCTCCGGCTTGACCGGCACCTGATCACCGCGCCAGACCACATGCTGATCTGAACGGCACAGCACCAGTTTGTGCTGGTAAGCCGCCGGCACGGCGGTCTGGCCCTGCAGATCGATCACCTGCAGCGGTAGCCGGGCCGCCTTGGCCGCAGCGACAAGGGGCGCCACATCCACCTTGCCATCGAAACGCAGCAGGGTGTAGCCCGTCCCCAGAACGTCGTAGAGGGAACGGCCATCATCGAGGCAGAAATGCGGCGCCCGGCAACCGGGCACCGTCGACGGCGTGAAGCCGCCCATCGTATAACCCGGTGGCGGCTCATCATCAGGCACCATGATCGGCGAGCCACTGTAGAAATAGCCGAAGTTGAGTCCGGCACAGCAGAACTGCTGCACGTTGAGGTCATAGGCCTCCTGGCCGATGAGCGCGCGCGCCGCTGCGCCAGCGGCATCCTCGGCCTCGATGTTGGGGGGTACCGCACGGCGCGCCTTGATCATCTTCTGCGCATGGTCCATCACGAAATAGGACACCTGCTCAGTGATCGGCTGACGTTCGGCCTCGTAAGCATCGAGCATGCCCTCAGTCGCCCAGCCCTGCAACCGCGCCGCCAGCAGCCAGGCCAGATTGGTGGCATCAGCAATGCCGGCATTCATGCCGTAGCCTGCATAGGGCACCCACAGGTGGGCAGCATCGCCGGCGATGAAGACATTGCGGTTACGGAAACGGTTGGCCACCAGGCGCCGGCCGACCCAGTCCTCCTTGCTGATGACTTCGTACTCGAAGTCGGGGCCTACGCCCAGGATGTCGCGGATCGACTGGTCACGGTCCACCGAATCGAACTCGGGCTCCTCGGCGTTGAGGTGGTTGTGGACCAGCCAGGTGTCATGGCCATCGATGGCGAACACGGTGCCGCAGCGGCGCGGATTGACCGAGTAGTAACACCAGGCTGGCCGACCGGGCAACATGGCACGCAGTTTCGGCGCACGGATGAAGGTGGACTGCACACGCTGGATCACCGCAGTGCCTTCGAGCTTCGCCCCCATCTGCTTGCGCACGCCGGAACTGCCGCCGTCACACCCCACCAGGTAGCGGGCGCTGAGTTTGCGCTGGCTGTTGGTGTTGAGATCCAGCAAGGTGGCCTCAACACGGTCTGACGCCTGGCTGATGTCCAGCACCTGGGTGCGGTTGAGCAGCGTCACGCCAGGCTGCGCTGCCGCATGCTCCAGCAGGATCGGCTCCAGATAGATCTGATTGATGCGATGCGGTGGCTCGGGGGTCGGCCACCCGGTGTCCGGCCCTACGGTTTCGGTGTAGCGGTCGCGCCGGCAGGGGATCGGAATACGCGTGAGTTCGACACCGGTCATGCTCGTGCGAAACACCACATCGTTCGGGTAGTCTTCCGGCAAGCCGGCGTGGCGCAGCTTGCCCGCCACGCCCAGGCGGCGGAACTGCTCCATGGTCCGCGCCGAGACGTGGTTGCATTTCACGTTCGGCGGTTCGGCATAACGGCGGATTTCGGCCACCGTCACCTTGATGCCGCGTTGCGCCAGGTCCATTGCCAGCGTCAGGCCAACCGGCCCGGCGCCGACGATCAGGACATCGGTATCCAATGTGTTTGTCATGTTGGAAGCTCAGTCGAGTTTGATGCGGGCCATCTTGATGACTTGGGCCCATTTTTGGGTTTCGGACTTGATGTAGGCCTCGAAAGCCTCCACCGTGCTGGGCGCCGGCTCCACGCCCAGGGAACGCATGCTCGCCTTGATGACCTCGTCATTGAGTGCGGCCGTGATCTCGGCATTCAGCCGGGCAATGACCGGCGACGGTGTGCCGGCGGGCGCCACCACGCCAAACCAGCCCGTGGAGTCGTACCCCGGCACGCCGGCTTCCGCCACCGTGGGCACATCGGGCAGCATGGGCAGGCGTTGCGGGCTGGTGACGGCAAAGGCCGTCAACTTGCCTGCCTTGATGTGCTGCAGGGCCGCCGGCAGATCGGCCACCGCCAGGGGAATCTGTCCCGACAAGACATCCAGCGTCGCCGGACCCGAACCACGATAGGGCACTTCAACCAGCTTCACGTCCGCCATCTGCCCAAACAGGGCTGCCGTCAGGTGCATGGCTGTGCCGTTGCCGCCATGGGCAATCGCCAACTTGCCCGGCTGCGACTTGGCCAGCGCTATCAGCTGCTGCAAGTTCTTTGCAGGCAGCGAGGGATGGCCGATGATCACGAAGGGAATGGCAGCCAGCATGGTGACGGGCTTGAAATCACGGGCCACGTCGAACGGCATCTGCGCATAAAGGCTGGCATTGGCCGACAAGGCGCCGGCCGCGCCCACCCCCAGCGTGTAGCCATCTGCCAGGGCCTTGGCCACGGCCGTCAGTCCAATATTGCCGCCCGCACCCGGCCGGTTGTCCACCACCACCTGCTGCCCCAACTTGTCTGTCAGGCGCGGTGACAGCAGGCGCACCATGGCATCCGCACTGCCCCCGGGCGGGAAGGTCACGATCATGCGAACCGGCTTGTTCGGGTAGTCCTGCTTTTGGGCCTGGGCAGGCAGGCACACGGCCAGCCCCAATGCGGCCAGTGCCGCAAATCCCGCCCACGGGCGGAAAAAATGAACCATGTTGTCTCCTTGGTATGTAGGCGTCCATCAACGATGGCGCAGCGTTTGTCGCCCCTTGATTTGAATCAAGTTTTATTCATTCGTAAATCGAAAAAATATGAATGAATTATGATTTTCATTCATGAATAACGAACGCAAATTCAGCCCCTCGCTGCGTCAGTTGCGCGCCTTTGTGACGGTCTATCAGTTGCGCAAACTGAGCGCTGCCGCCGAGCGGCTGTTCATCACGCAATCCGCCGTGAGCGTGCTGATACGACAACTGGAAGAGGGCCTCGGCACCCGCCTGTTCGACCGCACCACACGGTCTCTGCAGCCCACACAAGCTGCGCAGGAAGCCCTGGCGGTGGCAGAACGCATACTGCGTGACGTGGACTCCCTGGGCGCCGGGCTGCAGGACCTGACCGGCTTGCGACGCGGCCGCGTGTGCGTGGCGATCACACCCACCTTGGCAGAAATTCTTTTGCCTTCGGTGATCCGCACGTTTACCGCACGCCATCCCGATATCCGTGTGGTCATCGACGATTGCGCTCCCGATCAGTTCGTTCCGCGCATCATTGGCGAGCAGGTCGATTTCGGCATCGGCACGCCAGAACGGGCCGGTGTCGACGTCGATGCCGAGACGCTCGTGCGCGATCATCTGAGTCTGGTCTGCACACACGACCATCCGCTGGCAAACCGCAAGACGGTACGCTGGCGCGACCTGGAAGGCCTGCCCTTGAGCACCGTGCGCCCCGGCTACGGCATTCGCCCTCTGATCGACCTGTCAGCGGCCAAGGCCGGTGTCTCGTTGAACGTGATCAATGAAGTCGCCTTCCTGTCCACGGCCTTGTGGATGACGGGCTGCGGGTTGGGCGTCGCCGTCATGCCGGCGGCCTATGTCACCTACTCACGCGATCCGGGTCTGGTGGCCAAGACATTGACGGCCCCCAAGGTATCGCGCGACATCTCGGTGGTCACCAAACGAGGACGCTCGTTGTCACCAGCCGCCCAATGTTTCATTGATGTGCTGCGCGCCGAACTGGCGCGCTCGCCAACGAAGCCCTGATCGGCCCCTTCACGGTTCTGTCATGTTCGCTCCCTAGCATCCGTGGTACTTGTTCAACCAACCCAACAGCCCCATGCGCCAATCACCTCTGCTCTCGCTCCTCGCCTTGCTGGCCATTGCACCCGTGCAAGCCCAACAGGCCTTTCCCGCCACGCTGGTCGGCCATGCCGCGCTGCCGGCACGTACCTTCATCGCCGCACCGAAAGATGCACCGGCCAGCCTGCAGACCTCGGGCAAATACACCACGGCCGACGGCCACCGCGAAGACAAGCTGGAATCCATCGCCGGCAGCTCTTACCTGTCGGCCAAGGGGACACCGAAACCCACCGGCATCAACCTGCCCTTCAAGGGTCAGCCGGTGCAAGGCTTTTCCGGCATCAAGGCCATGAAAGACGGCAGCTACTGGGTGCTGACCGACAACGGTTTCGGCAGCAAGGCCAATTCGGCCGACGCCATGTTGATGTTCCACCGCGTCTTGCCCGACTGGAAAACTGGCAGCGTGAAGCGCCTGCAAACCGTGTTCCTGCACGACCCGGACAAGAAAGTGCCGTTCCTGATCGTCAACGAGGGCACGAAACAACGCTACCTGACCGGTGCCGACCTCGACATCGAGTCCATGCAATTCATCGGCGACCACGTCTGGTTCGGTGACGAACTCGGCCCCTACCTCGTGAAAACCGACCGCCAGGGCAAGGTGCTCGCCGTCTTCAGCACCGAAGTGGACGGCAAGCTGGCCCGTTCGCCCGACCATTTCTCGGTGACCACTCCCGCCACGGCCGGCGCCTTCTCCACGCCGGTGCGCCGCTCACGCGGTTACGAAGGCATGGCCGCGTCGAAGGATGGCCAGTTCCTGTACCCGCTGCTGGAAGGCCCGCTGTGGAATGAGGCCGACAAGAAGTGGGAGACCAAGGACGGCCGCGAGTACCTGCGTGTGCTGGAATTCAACGTGGCCAAGGGGGAATGGACCGGCCGCTCCTGGAAATACGCCTTGGAGCTCAACGGCAACAACATCGGCGACTTCAACATGATCGATGCCGACACCGGCCTGATCATCGAGCGCGACAACGGCGAAGGCCTGGAACACACGGCCTGCAACGGCCCGGCCCGCCCGGACTGCCAGAACGTACCGGCCAAGTTCAAGCGCATCTACAAGATCAGCCTGAAGGATGCGGACGCCGACGGCTTCGTGCGCAAGATCGGCTACATCGACCTGCTCGACATCCAGGACCCGAAGGGCGTAGCCAAGGTCGGCGGCAAGGACGGCAAGTTCACCTTCCCCTTCGTCACCATCGAGGACGTGGACGTGGTCGATGCCGAGCACATCATCGTGGCCAACGACAACAACCTGCCCTACTCCTCAGGCCGCGAGTTGGGCAAGAACGATGACAACGAGTTCATCCTGCTGCACGTGCCCGACCTGCTGTCGGCGCGCTGAAACAGCCTCTCCAAGCTGCTTCATTCAGGCCGGGCTTCATGCTCGGCCTGCCCGGCCTCCCATGCCAGCAGGGCCATCTTGCGTCCGCTCCCCCAACGGTAGTGACCGAAGTCACCGGATTCGCGGATGACGCGGTGACAAGGAATCAGATAGGCAATGGTGTTGGCGGCCAGCGCGCTGCCAACCGCCCGCTGGGCCTGATGCGCGCCAGCCATCTGGGCAAGCTGGGTATAGGACACCACGCGTGACGGCTCGACCTTGAGCAGGGCCTCCCACACCTTGATCTGGAAATTGGTGCCGCGCAGCACCAGGTGCAAGGTGCCCCGCTGCGGTGTGACGAGGAAGACCCGGTCCAGCCATTGCTGTGCCTGAACATCGTCGCGCTCACGCTGTGCTGCCGGCCACTGGCTTGCCAGCTCATCCTGACGCACCGCATCGTCCTCATCCAGAAAAGCCAGGTAACACAGGCCGCGCGCCGTCCACCCCACCAGCGCCTCGCCAAACGGCGTTGCGCCAAAGCCGAAGCCCAGCCTCACGCCAGCGCCCCCTTGCTTGATCTCGCCCGGCGTCATGGCCTCACAACTCACCAGCAGATCGTGCAGCCGACCAGGGCTGGACAACCCGCTGGCTTCCGTCACGCTGAGCAGATCGGCCGACATGCGCAGGGCCTGCCGGGCATGTTCCTTGGTCAGGTACTGCAAAAAACGCTTGGGTGAAATGCCAACCCAGGCGGCAAACACGCGTTGCAAATGGAATTCGCTCATGTGCACCGCTGCCGCCACCTCGGCCAAGGTGGGCTGGCGCAGCGCATGGCAGCGAAGGTAGTCGATGGCACGTGCCACCACCACGTAATGCCGGGCCGGATCGGGGTTGTTCATGTCGAAGGAGTCTGCCTGATACTGGCCCCATTCTGGCCTCGACAAAAATGCAGCGCCACCCGATTCTTGCGGACATGGGGGTGTCCGCGTCAGGCCGACCGGTCAGGCAGCGCTGAGCGCCAGGGCTTTCATCTCCCGGCGCAACTCAACCGCATCGCGCTGCACAAAACTGTCGTTGGCACTCAGACGGAACACCCCCACGGTATCAGCCAAGACCCGGGCCTGGCCATGCAGCGAGCTGGCAGCAGCTGCCATCTGCTCGACCATGGCCGCATTCTGCTGGGTGCCGCCGTCCATCTGGGCCACCGCTTCGTTGACCTGCGAAATGCTCTCCAGCTGCTCCTCGAAGGTAGCAGTGAAATCCCCCAGCATGGAAGCCACCTTGTGCACGACATCCACCGTCTGCTCAATGCTGCTGTGCGCCTGCTGCGCCGTCTTGTTGCCGGCATGGATCTTGGCCGTGGAGTCCTCGATCAAACTGCGGACTTCCTTGGCCGCCTCCGAGGTGCGCTGCGCGAGTGCCCGCACTTCGCTGGCCACCACGGCAAAACCTCGCCCCTGCTCGCCGGCACGTGCCGCTTCCACGGCGGCGTTGAGCGCCAGGATATTGGTCTGGAACGAGATGCCTTCAATTACCTGGATGATTTCTGAAATCTTGGCGGATGAAGTGCTGATGGCCTGCATCACCGTCGTCATCTCCTGCACGCGCACACCACTGGTCTGCGACACGGTGGCAGCCTCATCTGCCAGGGTGCTGGCACTGCGTGCGGACTCGGTATTGGTCCGCACCACACTGGTGAGCTGCTCCATGGTGGAAGCGGTCTGCTCCAATGCGGCCGCCTGCGCTTCCGTACGGGCAGACAGGTCATGGTTGCCGGCGGCAATCTCATTCGAGGCAGACGTGATGGCAACAGCCTCGGTGCGTGTATCACCGACGATGGAGCGGAGGTTGACATTGAGCTGGTTCAACGCCCGGTAGAACTGCCCCACTACATCGCTGCGATCGGTCTGGATCCTGGCGCTCAGGTCGCCAGCCGCCATGCGGTTGGCGAACAACAGCAGGTCGTTGAGTGGCCGGGTGGCCATGGCACGCAACCAGACGCCAACCGGCAGGCCGATCGCCAGGGCCGTGAACAATTCGACCAGCGTGGGCAGGTTGAGACCGAGCGTCCCCGTCAGGCTTCCCGCCGTCAACAGCACGGCCACAGGCGCCAGCACTGAAGCGGTCACGATCTGTCCCCCCAGGCCAAGACGGAAGGACTCACGCACACGTCCCGGCACGGTCGTCGGCCGGAGCAAGCCCCCGGCCAGGCGATGGACCAGGACACCCGCCTCCTTTTCAGCACGCATGGTGGCGTACAGCGCCTCGGCGGCTGCCACCTGGTCACGGGTTGGTGGCGTGCGCACCGACAGATAACCCTGGACCACGTCGTCTTCAATCAGAGGCGTGACGTTGGCCATCACCCAATAGAAATCGCCGTTCTTGCGGCGGTTCTTCACCACGCCGGTCCAAGGCTTGCCGCGGTTCACGGTGTCCCACAGGTCGCGGAAGGCCTCCTCCGGCATGTCGGGGTGACGCACCAGATTGTGCGGCTGGCCCAGCAGTTCCTCGCGCAAGTAGCCGCTGGCTGCGATGAAGGCCGGATTGCAATAAGTGATGCGCCCTTTGGTATCGGTGGAGGACACGAGCATCTGCTCGGGGAGCATGATGTACTCGCGGTGGGAAACGGGCAGATTGATGCGCATGGCTGGCCTTCAGGCAGAAAAGTCCGGGAGAAGCGAAGAAAAGGGGGGATGCTTAAGGATTTGCTGA
>NZ_BCWP01000031.1 GCF_001592265.1 Curvibacter delicatus NBRC 14919
GGAGGGGCTTGCTCTAGTCTCTTTTTTTCATGCAAAATAGCACGATCGTTCGTTTTATTTTGAGCCCCCATGACGGTTGTCGAGTTACCCGCCAAGACGAAGCGCCCCGCGAGCCGCGAACGCGTGCGCGAGGAACGCGATTTGCACAAGGGGCAGCAGACCAAGCTCGCCATCATTGATGCCGCGCTGGGGCTGGCCGCCCAGATCGGTCTGGAAGGCCTGAGCATCGGGGTGCTGGCCGAAGTCACCCACATGAGCAAATCCGGCGTCTTCGCGCACTTCGGTTCGCGCGAGGAGCTGCAGATTTCCGTGGTGCGCGAGTACTTCCACCGCTTCGAGCAGGAGGTGTTCTACCCGGCGTTGCGCGAACCGCGCGGCCTGCCGCGTCTGCGCGCCCTGTTTGCCAACTGGATGAAGCTGGTGGCGGTGGAAATCCAGTCGGGCTGCATCTTCATCAGTGGTGCGGCTGACTTCGATGACCGGCCCGGGCCGGTGCGCGATGCGCTGGCTAGTTCCGTGAAGACCTGGCTGGGTGCCGTGCACCGTGCAGTGGTGCAGGCCAAGGAAGAAGGCCACCTCTCGGCCGATGCTGAGGAGCGCCAGATTGCCTTCGAAATCCACGGGCTGATCCTCGCATTGCATTACGAAGCACGTTTTCTCAAGAATCCCGGTTCGGTCGAGCGCGCCAACCAGGGCTTCGAGTACATCCTGGCCCGCTACGGCCACCACGCAGCTGAAGCGGAAAAGCCGCGTCCTCCGGTTCGAACCCGCAAATCATCCAAATCCATCAAGGAGTAAACCCATGCCCAGCTACACCCCGCCCCTGCGCGACATGCAGTTCGTGATGCACGAAGTGCTCAACGTGACCGAGTCGCTCAAGCAGATTCCGCGTCATGCCGACACCGACGCCGACACCATCAATGCGGTGCTGGAAGAAGGCGGCAAGTTCGCGGCCAATGTGATCTTCCCGCTCAACATCAGCGGTGATGCCGAAGGCTGCAAGCTAGACAAGACCACCCACGAGGTCACTGCGCCCAAGGGCTTCAAGGAAGCCTATGCCCAGTACGTGGAAGGCGGCTGGGCGGCACTGAGCTGCGACCCGGACTACGGCGGCCAAGGTCTGCCTTTTGTGCTCAACCAGTGCATCTACGAAATGATGAACTCGGCCAACCAGGCCTGGACCATGTACCCCGGCCTCTCGCACGGCGCCTACGAGGCCCTGCACGCCCACGGCACCGACGAGCAGAAGAAACTCTACCTGCCCAAGCTGGTCAGCGGCGAGTGGACCGGCACCATGTGCCTGACCGAGCCCCATTGCGGTACCGACCTGGGTATGCTGCGCACCAAGGCCGAACCCCAGGCCGACGGCACCTACAAGCTCAACGGCGCCAAGATCTTCATCAGTGCCGGTGAGCACGACCTGGCCGAGAACATCGTGCATCTGGTGCTGGCTCGCCTGCCCGAGGCGCCCAAGGGCAGCAAGGGCATCAGCCTGTTTGCCGTGCCCAAGTACAACGTGAAGGCCGACGGCTCCCTGGGCACGCGCAATGGCATCTACTGCGGTGGCCTGGAGCACAAGATGGGCATCCACGCCAACTCCACCTGCCAGATGATCCTGGAGAATGCGGTCGGCACGATGGTCGGGCAACCCAACAAGGGCCTGCAGGCCATGTTCGTGATGATGAACGCCGCGCGCCTGGGGGTGGGCAACCAGTCCCTGGGCCTGACCGAAGTGGCCTACCAGAACGCCCTGGCCTATGCCAAGGACCGCATCCAGATGCGCAGCCTGTCGGGCACCAAGGCCAAGGACAAGGAAGCCGACCCCATCATCGTGCACCCCGACGTGCGCAAGATGCTGCTGACCGCCAAGGCCTATGCCGAAGGCGGCCGCGCCCTGGCCTGCTACTGCGCCATGTTGCTGGACCAGCACCTGTACCACCCCGACGAAAAGGTGCGCAAGGACAGCGACGAGATGCTCGCCCTGCTGACCCCCATCGTCAAGGCCTTCCTGACCGACAACGGTTTCGAAGCCACCGTGATGTGCCAGCAGGTCTTCGGCGGCCACGGCTATATCAAGGAGTGGGGCATGGAGCAGTTCGTGCGCGATGCCCGCATCAACATGATCTACGAAGGCACCAACACCGTGCAATCGCTGGACCTGCTGGGCCGCAAGATCCTGGGCAACAACGGCGCCACGCTGAAGAAGTTCGGCAAGCTGGTTGGTGCGCTGGTGGAGGAAGAGGGCGTCAACGAGAAGATGGCCGAGTTCATCAACCCGCTGGCCTACCTGGGCGACCAGATGACCAAGTTCACCACCGAGATCGGCTTCAAGGGCTTCCAGAACGCCGACGAAGTGGGTGCCGCTGCGGTGGACTACCTGCGCGTGGCCGGCCACCTGGTGTTCGGTTACTTCTTTGCCCGCATGGCTTCGGTCGCGCTGAAGGAAATCGCGGCCGGCAACACCGATCCGTTCTACCAGGCCAAGCTGCAGACGGCGCGTTTCTACTTCGCCAAGCTGTTCCCCGAGACCGCCACGCTGATGCGTACGGCGCGTGCCGGCAGCAAGGTGCTGATGGACACCGACCTCGCCTTGGCATGAAGATGACTTCCCCCCGAAGCGCAGGAATGGCTTCCCCCCGAGACGTCTTTGGCGTCCCCCCCCAAGGGGGGCGCACCCGGTGGACCGGCAAAGCCGGATCCACGGGCGTCTTGGCCTTTGCGTTGGTGCTGGCCGGCAATATGGCGTGGGCCCAGAGCACCCCGGTGGGCCTGTGGCAGAGCATCGACGATGCGACCAACAAGCCCAAGGCGGAAATCCGCATCCGTGAGTCAGCCGGTGTGCTTACTGGTGTGGTCGAGAAATCGTTGGCGCCGTCGGCGTCGTCGAACTGCGATCTCTGCACCGACGACCGCAAGGGTCAGCCCAAGCTGGGCATGGAGATCATCCGCGGCGCCCAGAAGGCCGAGGGCAAGGACGTCTGGAAGGACGGCAAGATCCTCGACCCCGACAACGGCAAGACCTACACGCTGCGCATGACCCCGCTGGAGGGCGGCAGCAAGTTGCAAATCCGGGGCTATATCGGCCCCTTCTACCGGACCCAGATCTGGGTTCGTGTGCAGTAAACAAGGAAGACATTCATGTCACGTTTCCAAGTCAAAAAAGTCGCCGTGCTCGGCGCTGGCGTGATGGGCGCGCAGATCGCAGCCCACCTCGTCAATGTCAAGGTGCCGGTCGTGCTGTTCGACCTGCCGGCCAAGGAAGGCCCGAAGAGTGGCATCGCCCTCAAGGCCATCGACAACCTGAAGAAGCTCAAGCCGGCCCCGCTGGGTGTGGCCGACGATGCCGGCCTGATCCAGGCTGCCAACTACGAAGAGCATCTGGCGCAGTTGAAGGAGTGCGACCTGATCATCGAGGCCATTGCCGAGCGCATGGACTGGAAGCTCGATCTGTACAAGAAGATCGCGCCCCATATTGCCAAGCACGCCATTGTGGCCTCCAACACCTCGGGCCTGTCGATCACCAAGCTGTCAGAAGCTCTGCCGGAAGAAATCAAGCCGCGCTTCTGCGGCATCCACTTCTTCAACCCGCCGCGCTACATGTACCTGGTGGAGCTGATCGCCACGCCGACCACGCAGCCTGCCATCCTCGACCAGTTGGAGACCTTCGTCACCAGCGGTCTGGGCAAGGGCGTGGTGCGCGCCAAGGACACGCCCAATTTCATCGCCAACCGCATCGGCATTGCCGGCATGCTGGCCACCATGAAGGAGGTTCAAAATTTCGGCCTCAGCTATGACGTGGTCGATGACCTTACCGGCAAGAAGCTCGGCCGTGCCAGCTCCGGCACCTTCCGCACCGCCGACGTGGTGGGCCTGGACACCATGGCCCACGTCATCAAGACACTGCAGGACAATCTGGACGAGAAGAGCGATCCGTTCTACGGCAGCTTCGGTACACCCGAGGTGCTGAAGACCCTGATCGAGATGGGCAACCTGGGCCAGAAGAGCAAGGCCGGTTTTTACAAAAAAGTCGGGCGCGACATCCTGCGTTTTGATCTGGCGGGCAAGGAGTACGTGCCAGGCGGCCAGAAGGCCGATGCCGTGTACGAGCGCATGCTCAAGAAGCCGGCTGGCGAACGCCTGAAGTTGTTGCGCAACAGCGAAGGCGCCCAGGGCCAGTTCCTCTGGGCCATCCTGCGCAACAGTTTCCATTACGCTGCCGTGCATCTGGCCGCGGTGGCCGACACGGCGCGCGACGTTGACCAGGCCATGCGCTGGGGCTTCGGCATGAAGCAGGGCCCGTTCGAGCTCTGGCAGGAAGCCGGCTGGCTGGAGGTGGCCAAGATGATCCAGGAGGACATCGATGCCGGCAAGGCCTTGTGCAAGGCGCCGCTGCCCAAATGGGTGTTCGACGGTCCGGTGGCCAAGGCCGGTGGCGTGCACACGCCCGAAGGTTCCTTCAACCCGACGACGGGCAAGTTCGAGCCGCGTCGCCAACTACCGGTTTATGCGCGTCAGCATTTCCCCGAGAGCGTGCTGGGCGACGGCAGTGTGAAGTACCAGGCCGCCGGCAAGACGCTGCAGGAAAACAGCGGTGTCCGACTGTGGACCTTGGACGACGAGGTGCTGATCGCCAGCATCAAGACCAAGATGCACGCCATCAGCCCGGATGTGGTTGAGGGCCTGATGCAGGGCATCGAGCTGGCGGAGAAAGACTACCAGGGCATGGTGATCTGGTCGGGCGACGAGCCCTTCAGTGTCGGCGCCGACCTGCAGGCCATGTTGCCGGCCTTCATGGTGGCCGGTGTCGGTGCCGTTGAGGGCGCCGAGCACGAGATGCAGACCATGATGCTGCGTTTGCGCTACGCGGGTGTGCCGGTGGTGTCGGCCATTCGTGGCATGGCGTTGGGCGGTGGCTGTGAACTGGCCGTGCACTCGGCACGCCGCGTCGTTGCCATGGAGTCGTACATCGGCCTGGTCGAGGTGGGCGTGGGCCTGATCCCGGGTGCCGGTGGCCTGACCTACATCGCGCGCCGCGCCGCCGAGAATGCGGCCGCTTCCACCGGCAAGGACATCCTGCCGTTCCTGACCGAAGGCTTCACCGCCGCGGCCATGGCCAAGGTGGGCACCAGCGCGCTGGAATCGCGCAAGCTGGGCTACCTGCTGGAGAGCGACATCATCGTGCCGAACAAGGACGAGCTGCTGTTCGTGGCGCTGAACGAAGCCAAGTCCATGTACCAGGGCGGCTGGCGCGCGCCGCACAAGCGCCTGTTCCCGGTGGCCGGCCGCAGCGGCGTGGCCACCATCAAGGGCCAGCTGGTCAACATGCGTGACGGCGGCTTCATCAGCCAGCACGATTTCCACATCGCCAGCCTGATCGCCAACGTGGTGTGCGGCGGCGAGGTCGACCCCGGCACGCTGGTGTCCGAGGAGTACCTGATGACGCTGGAGCGCCAGGCTTTCTGCTCGCTCATCGTGCATCCCAAGACGCAGGAACGCATCATGGGCATGCTGAGCACCGGCAAGCCCCTGCGCAACTGAACGGCAAGACAGGCTAAAGAGGAATTACCATGAAACAAGTTCAAGACGCCTACATCGTTGCCGCCACGCGCACACCCATCGGTCGTTCGCACCGCGGTTTCTTCCGCAACACCCGTCCTGACGACCTGCTGGCCACCACGCTGAAAGCCGCGCTGGCCCAGGCGCCGGGGCTGGATCCGGCCGCCATCGAGGACATCGTGTGCGGCTGCGCCATTCCCGAAGCCCAGCAGGGCCTCAATGTGGCGCGCATCGGCGCCGTGCTGGCCGGCCTGCCGACCAGCGTCGGCGGCATCACCGTCAACCGCTTCTGCGCCTCCGGCCTGTCGGCGGTGCAGATGGCGGCCGACCGCATCCGTGTCGGCGAGTCCGACGTCATGATCGCCGCCGGCGTGGAAAGTATGAGCATGGTGCCCATGATGGGCAACTCGCCTTCGCTGTCGCCCTCGATCTTCGAGCGCGACGGTGACGTCGGCATTGCCTACGGCATGGGCCTGACGGCCGAGAAGGTGGCTCAGCAGTGGAAGGTCAGCCGCGACATGCAGGACGCCTTTGCGCTGGAGTCGCATCTGCGCGCCATCCGCGCGCAGCAGGCCGGCGAGTTCACGGCCGAGATCACGCCGATCGAAGTCACCGACAGCAGCGCCAACCTGGCCAGCGGCGAGGTGGTCGCCAAGTCGCGCACCGTCAACCTGGATGAAGGTCCGCGCGCCGACACCACGCTTGAGGCGCTGGGAAAGCTCAAGACCGTGTTCGCGGCGCGTGGCTCGGTCACGGCCGGCAACAGCTCGCAGACCTCGGACGGCGCCGGTGCGCTGATCTTGGCCAGCGGCGATGCGGTCAAGCGTTTCGGCCTCACGCCGCTGGCGCGTTTTGTCAGTTTCGCTTCGCGTGGTGTGCCGCCCCACATCATGGGTATCGGCCCGATCGAGGCGATTCCCGCCGCGCTGCGTGCTGCCGGCCTCAAGCAGGACGACATCGACTGGTTCGAGCTCAATGAGGCGTTTGCTGCGCAATCGCTGGCCGTGGTCAACAGCCTGGGCCTGGACCCGGCCAAGGTCAATCCCATGGGTGGCGCGATTGCGCTGGGCCACCCGCTGGGGGCTACCGGTGCCATCCGTTCCGCCACCGTGGTGCATGCACTGCGCCGCCACAACAAGAAATACGGCATGGTGACCATGTGCGTGGGCATGGGGCAGGGCGCCGCCGGTATTTTCGAGCGCGTCTAAGACATCGATGAAGGCCACCGCAGAGTGGCCTTTTTTAATGACAGCGAGGAGCAAGACATGAGGACCGAAGTCATTCAGGTGAGTGACGGCGCGAAACTCAGGGCCCGCATCTATGAGCCGGCTGGCCCGAGCCAGGGCAGCGTGGTGATCGGCGGGGCCATGGGCGTGCGGCAGGATTTCTATGCGGCATTTGCGCAGTGGCTGGCGGGCCAGGGCTGGCGTGTGACCACGTTTGACTACCGTGGTTCGGGTGACTCCGTGCCGGACACGCCGCATGGCCGCCTGCGCGGCTTCAAGGCGAACCTGTACGACTGGACACGCGACTACGAAACCGTGATCGACCACGCCCATGCGGCGCAGCCGGACCGGCCGCTGTACCTGCTGGGCCACAGCCTGGGGGCGCAACTGCCGGGCCTGCTCGGCAACCAGCACAAGGTCAGTGGCCTGCTCAGCGTGGCAGCGGGCAGCGGCTACTGGCGCGAGAACGCGCCGCAGCTCAAACGCATCGTGCCTTATTTCTGGTTCTTCATCGTGCCGCTGGCAACCCGGTTATGCGGCTATTTCCCGGGCCGCAAGCTGAAGATGGTGGGCGATTTGCCGGCCGGTGTCATGCTGCAGTGGCGCAAGTGGTGCCTGAACCCGCGTTACAGCGTGGGGGCGGAAGGCGAGGCGGCGCGGCAAGGCTACGCCAGCGTGACCTTTCCCGTGCTGGCGCTGTCCATTACCGACGATGAATTGATGACCTTGCGCGGCATACACAGCCTGATCGGTTTCTATGAGAACGCGCCGCGCGACATCCAGTGCATTGCCCCGGAAGACCTGTCCGTGCGCCGTATCGGCCATTTCGGACCGTTCCGGCCCGAGCACGAGACGCTGCTCTGGCCGAGGATGGGGCAATGGCTGGCCGGCCTGTCGCGTTCGGCCGTCGTATGAGCGGCGTGGATTGTCTGGAGCGACCCATGGCTAAGCATGTGTTCGACGAGGCGATGGCGCTGACGGCGCAAGCCGAAGACCAGTTCCTGGGGCGGACGAGCCCGGCCTACTGGAACATGGTGGGGCCGTTCGGCGGCATCAGTGCCGCGCAGGCCTTGCAGGCGGTGCTGCAACACCCCAAGCGCCTGGGCGAGCCGGTGTCCTTCACGGTCAACTTTGCCGCAGCCTTGAGCGAGGGGCCGTTTCACATCGAAGCGCGGCCGGTACGCACCAACCGTTCCACCCAGCACTGGCTGGTGCTGCTGTCGCAAACCGGGCCGGACGGACAGGCGGCCGTGGTGCTCACGGCCACGGTGGTGACGGCGCTGCGGCGCAGCACCTGGAGTGCCGTCGATGCCGTCATGCCCGCGGTGCCGGCACCCGAGACTATGGCGCGTGGCAGTTTGAATCGGCCGGTCGCCTGGCTGCAGCGCTACGACATCCGGCCGTGTGCCGGCAGCCTTCCCGAGCAGTGGGACGGCAGCGAGGCCGACAGCCTGACCCAGCTCTGGATGCGTGACGATCCGCCGCGCCCGCTGGACTTCTGCAGCCTGCTGGCGTTGGCCGATGTGTTCCCGCCGCGCGTCTGGCGCCGCCGCGCCCGCATGACGCCGGTGGGCACGGTGTCCATGACGGTGTACTTCCATGCCGGCGCCGACGAACTCGCCGCCACCGGCCGTGGTTACCTGCTGGGCCAGGCGCGGGCACAATCCTTCTTCAACGGTTTTTTCGACCAGAGCGCCGAACTCTGGAACCAGGCCGGTCAGCTGCTGGCCACCTCGCATCAGATTGTCTATTTCAAGGAATGACCCCCATGTCCGACATCCTCGTCCACACCGAAGACGGTGTAGCCACCCTCAGCTTCAACCGCTTGGAGCGCAAGAACTCCATCACTTCGGCCATGTATGCCGCGATGGCCGATGCCGTCGAGCAGGCAGCGGCCGACGCGACTGTGCGTGTGCTGGTGATCCAGGGCCATGAGACGGTGTTCAGTGCCGGCAATGACATTGGCGACTTCCTGAACCAGCCGCCTGCCACCGCAGATGCACCGGTGTTCCGTTTCCTGCGCGGCATTGCCAGCTTCCCCAAGCCGGTGATCGCGGCCGTCAGCGGTCCGGCAGTGGGCATCGGCACCACGCTGCTGTTCCACTGCGATCTGGTCTACGCCGGCGACAACGCGGCTTTTTCCATGCCCTTCGTGAACCTGGGCCTGTGCCCGGAGGCGGCGTCGAGCTTGCTGGTGCCGCAGATGTTCGGTTACCACCGCGCGGCCGAAGCACTGCTGCTGGGCGAGCCCTTCATGGCCGAAGCCGCGCTGGAGGCCGGCTTGGTCAACCGCGTGTTGCCGCCGACCGAGGCCAACGGCTACGCGCAGGCACAGGCGCGCAAGCTGGCCGCCAAGCCGCTGTCGGCGCTGATCGAGACCAAGCGTCTGATGAAGCAGGGGCAGGCAGCGCGTGTGCTGGAGCAGATGGCCGAGGAAGGTGCGAGTTTCGGGCGCATGCTGCGCGAGCCGGCGGCACGCGAAGCCTTCACGGCCTTCATGGAGAAGCGCAAGCCTGACTTCAGCAAGGTCTGAAGCCCGCAGCGGGTCCAACCCGTCAGCACGGCAGCGTTTTCACCCCAAGCGTTGCCCTGATTCCTCCACACTGCAAGCGCTGCCATGAACAAGCCTCTTTCTGCCGAACCCGTGATCGAATTCGAAGAAGAGTTCGTGGCCGGTCTCAAGCTGATCTTTGAAGAAAAGATCGCCTTCAACCAGGTGCTGGGCCTCAAGATCACCTCGCTCAAGCCGGAGTGCGTGGTGGCACGCATCGAGATGCGGCCGGCGTTGATCGGCCATTACGGCCACAGCCGCATCCACGGCGGCGTCATCAGCGCCGGGCTGGATGCCATGGGCGGCCTGGCGGTGATGGCCGCCATCGGCGCACGTCACATGGACGAGCCGCCGCTGCAGCGGCTGCACCGCTTCGGCAAGCTCGGCACCATCGACCTGCGGATCGACTACCTGCGCCCCGGCATTGGCGAGCACTTCGAGTTGCGCGCCGAAGTGCTGCGCCTGGGGTCGCGTGTGGCCACCACACGCATGGAGTTTTTCGGGCCGGACGGCAAGCTGCTGTCGGCCGGCGCGGCCGCCTACATCGTCTCGTAGGTACGGTTGCTGTGGGCTCAGGCCTGCGGACGCGGGATCTCGCGCGGCTTGCCCTGGTCGTCGATGGCGACATAGGTCAGGCTGGCCTCCGTCACCTTGACGAACTGGCCCTGGGCACGGAAGCGCTCGGCATAGACCTCGACCTTGACCGTCATGGAGGTGCGGCCCAGGCGCGTGAGCTTGGAATAGAACGACAGGATGTCGCCCACCCGCACCGGCTGCTTGAAGATGAATTCGTTGACGGCCACGGTGGCCATGCGGCCATCGGCGTAACGCGCCGGGATCACCGAGCCGGCCAGGTCAACCTGGGCCATGACCCAGCCGCCGAAGATATCGCCATTGGCATTGCAGTCGGCCGGCATGGGGATGACCTTGAGGACCAGCTCCTCGTCGGAGGGCGGCTGGATCGGGGCGGAACTTGAAATCACGGACATGGGGGAAAATCTCAAAAAATAACCAGTTCGGATTGTCCTCTATGCGCCGCTTTGGCGATACCGCCCTCACACCTCCCGCCAGCACGCCCTCCCAACCGGGCGTACCGCATTCCGACTGGGGCACGCTCCAGCGCCTGTTTCCCTACCTCTGGCAGTACAAGTGGCGGGTGATGGCCGCACTGGCCTTCATGGTGGGGGCCAAGCTGGCCAATGTCGGGGTGCCGCTGCTGCTCAAGAACCTGGTGGACACCATGGACATCAAGCCGGGCGACGCGGTTGCCGTGCTGGTGGTGCCGGTGGGGCTGCTGCTGGCCTATGGTGCGTTGCGCCTGGCCACGTCGCTGTTTGCCGAGTTGCGCGAACTGGTGTTTGCCAAGGCCACCCAGGGCGCGGCGCGCAGCATCGCCCTGCAGACGTTCAGCCACCTGCATGCCTTGAGCCTGCGCTTCCACCTGGAGCGCCAGACCGGCGGCATGACACGCGATATCGAGCGCGGTGTGCGCGGCATCGAGTCGCTGATTTCCTATTCGCTCTACAGCATCGTGCCGACGCTGATCGAGGTGGCGCTGGTGCTGAGCATCCTGGCCGTCAAGTTCGATGTCTGGTTTGCCTGGATCACCCTCGGTGCCCTGGCAGGCTACATCCTGTTCACGGTGACGGTGACCGAATGGCGCACCCAGTTCCGCAAGCAGGCCAACGAATTTGACTCGGCAGCGCACAGCAAGGCCGTGGATTCGCTGCTCAACTATGAAACCGTCAAGTACTTCAACAACGAGGATTTCGAGGCCCGACGCTATGACGAGAGCCTGATGCGCCTGCATCAGGCACGGCTCAAGAGCCAGTCCACCCTGAGCCTGCTCAACACCGGGCAGCAGCTCATCATCGCCATCAGCCTGGTGGCCATGCTGTGGCGCGCCACGCAGGGCGTGGTGGATGGGCACATGACGCTGGGTGACCTGGTCATGGTCAATGCCTTCATGATCCAGCTCTACATCCCGTTGAACTTCCTCGGCGTGATCTACCGCGAGATCAAGCAGAGCCTGACGGACCTGGACAAGATGTTCACGCTGCTGGAGCGCGAGCGCGAGGTGGCCGACGTCCCGGATGCGCCGCCCTTGCAGGTCGATCAGGCCGATGTGCGCTTCGAGGACGTGAGTTTTGCCTATGATCCCTCGCGGCCGATCCTGCGCCACGTCAGCTTCGAGATCCCGGCTGGCAAGACGGTAGCCGTGGTCGGCCCTTCCGGCGCCGGCAAATCGACGCTGGCACGCCTGCTTTATCGCTTTTACGATGTAGGGGTTGTGCCCCCACAGGCGCCTGCTGCGCATGACGCCTTGCCCCCCGAGGGGGCCGTCGCCGACTTGGGGCGGCCCGGCGTCGGCGGGGGCCGCATCACGATTGGCGGCCAGGACATCCGCAAGGTGACGCAGGCCAGTTTGCGGCAGGCCATCGGCATCGTGCCGCAGGACACCGTGCTGTTCAACGACACGGTGGAATACAACATCGCCTACGGCCGTCCCGGCGCCAGCCGCGCCGAGGTGGAGGAGGCCGCACGCGCGGCGCACATCCACGACTTCATCGCCGCCACACCCAAGGGCTACGACACCATGGTGGGCGAGCGCGGCCTGAAGCTGTCCGGCGGCGAGAAGCAGCGCGTGGCGATTGCGCGCACCCTGCTCAAGAACCCGCCCATCCTGATCTTCGACGAAGCCACTTCGGCGCTGGATTCGGCCAACGAGCGTGCCATCCAGGCCGAGCTGCAAAGCGTGGCCCACAACAAGACCACCTTAGTCATTGCACACCGTCTGTCCACCGTGGTGGAGGCGCACGAGATCCTGGTGATGGAGGCCGGGCGCATCGTGGAGCGGGGATCACATGCCGAACTGCTGGCGCGCGGCGGGACCTATGCCCGCATGTGGGCCCTGCAACAGAGTTCGGAGTGATTTGGGCCTTTGGTGCCGTTGAATAAGCGCAACACGCTATCAAATCGATAGCGATTGGCGATATGGAAATCTTTTGCGCAGTGCGGGGAGCGGCTTCGGCGCCGACTTCACTGCCAGCATCACATCCGTCCTAGTCTGGGGGCTTGGCATGCGGGTGATGATTTGCGCCGCATAATTTGCCCATGGAAACCAAATGGCTGGAAGATTTCGTCAGCTTGGCGGAGACGCGCAGCTTCAGCCGTTCTGCGCAGTTGCGCCATGTGACGCAGCCCGCGTTTTCCCGCCGTATCCAGGCGCTGGAAGCCTGGGCCGGCACCGATCTGGTGGACCGCAGCTCCTACCCCACACGCCTGACGCCCGCCGGTGAAACGCTGTACGGCCAATCGCTGGAAATGCTGCAAGCCTTGCAGAGCACACGCGCCATGCTGCGTGGGCACACCTCGGCGGGGCAGGATGTGATCGAGTTTGCGGTGCCGCATACCCTGGCCTTCACTTTTTTCCCGGCCTGGCTGTCGGGCCTGCGCGACAAGTTCGGCCCCATCAAGAGCCGCCTGATTGCGCTCAATGTGCACGATGCCGTGGTGCGGCTGGTCGAGGGTGGCTGCGACCTGCTGATCGCCTACCACCACCCCTCGCTGCCGTTCCAGCTCGATGCCGACCGCTACGAGATGGTCAGCCTGGGCGAGGAGGTCATTGCGCCTTATTGCCGGCCCGATGCCCAAGGCCAGCCGCTGTTTCCGCTGCCGGGGCAAGCGAGTCAGCCTTTGCCTTACCTCGGTTATGCCCCCGGGGCGTACCTGGGGCTGGTGGTGGACTTCATGCTCAAGCAGGCGAGCACGCCCATCCACCTGGACCGCGTGTACGAGACCGACATCGCCGAAGGGCTCAAGGCCATGGCGCTCGAAGGCCATGGCCTGGCTTTTCTGCCGCACAGCGCCGTGCGCAACGAACTGCAGGCCGGCAAGCTGGTTTGTGCCGCACCCGCCGGGCTGAAGGGCATGCAGATCACCATGGACGTGCGGGCCTACCGTGAAAAACCGGCTGCCCGCGAGGCCCACAAGGGGGCCCCGCACCGTGCAGCAGCGGTGCCCAAACGCACCGCCCAGGCCTTGTGGGACTACCTGCAGGTGCAACCCCTCACCGGCCAGGGGGGCGGCGCAAGCCCGTCGGCTTGAGCGGGGCGCACAGGCCTATTTCTTCCGTGCGGCGATCGATTTTTCCGCCAGGTTGACCAGGTCGGCGCCGATCTGGTTTTTCCACTTGTCATACACCGGGCGTGATGCCTTGATGAAGGTTTCGCGCTCTGGCGCGCTCAGGTGCGTGATGGTGACGCCGAGCGTCGAGATGTCCTTGAGCATGGGCTGGCCGGCTTCGATCAGGCCTTTGCGTGCGATGGCAATTTCTTCCTTGCCGGCATCGATGGCCGCCTGGCGCACGATCTCGCGGTCGGCCGGGGTCCACGAGTTCCAGATGTCCTTGTTGACCACGAACACCAGTGGATCGGCCATGTAGCCCCACATGGTGATGTACTTCTGGCCCACCGTGTGCATCTTCAGCCCGGTGAAAAGGTACAGCGGGTTTTCCTGGCCGTCCACCGCGCCGCTGGCCAAGGCCGGCTGTGCATCGGCCCAGCTCATCTGGGTCGGGTTGGCGCCCAGGGTGGTGAAGAGGTCGGAGAACAGCGGCGAGCCGACCACACGGATCTTCAGGCCCTTGAGGTCCTGCGGCGAACGGATGGCGCGCTTGGAGTTGGTGATTTCGCGGTAGCCGTTTTCGCCCCAGGCCAGTGGCACCACGCCCGCCTGGTCCAGCACCTTGAAGATGCGTTGACCGACCTCGCCTTGCGTCAGCGCGTCGACCGCGGCGTAATCGGGCATCAGGAAGGGCAGCGAGAACAGGTTGAGCTGCCTGACCTGGGGTGACCAGTTGATGGTGGAGCCGACGGCCATGTCGATCACCCCCTGGCGCAGGGCGCTGAACTCCCGCGTCTGGTCACCCTGGATCAGGGACACGCCGGGGTAGAGCTTGATGTTGATGCGGCCCTGGGTGCGCTCGCGCACCTTGTTGGCCCACAACTCGCCGCCCTTGCCCCAGGGCAGGCTGGGCGGCAGCACCAGCGACATGCGGTATTCCGACTTGTAGGTCTGGGCAGGAGCCAGTGCCGGCAGGGCCAGGGCCGCAGCAGCAGCGGTGAGGCCAAGGAAGGTGCGAAGTTTCATGGGTTTGTCTCCGGGTTGAAAAACAGAACTCAGTAGCCCAGTGTGCGGGGCAGCCACAGCGCCAGCTCGGGGAAGGCAATCACGGCCACCATGACCAGGGCCATGGCGAACAGCAGCCAGCCGACCCAGCGCACCGTTTCTTCCATGCGCACACGGGCGATGCGGCACGACACCATGAGGTTGACGGCCAGGGGCGGCGTGAACTGGCCGAGCGCCACCTTGAGCGTGAGGATGACGCCGAACCAGACGGGGTCCCATTGGTAGTGCTGCATGATGGGCAGGAGCAGCGGCACGAAGATCAGGAAGATCGACACGCCGTCGAGGAGCATGCCCACCGTGATCAGCATGACGATCAGCAGCGCCAGGACGCCATATTCGCCCAGCCCCGAATTCACAATGGCGTGGGTGATCGGGTCGATCACGCCCAGCGTGGAGAGCGAATAGGCAAAGATGCCGGCCAGCGACACCACCAGCAGGATCACGGCCGACAGCTCGCCCGATTCGCGCAGGATCACGAACAGGTCGCGCACCCGGATCGTGCGGTGGATCGCCATGCCGACGAACAGGCCGTAGAACACGGCCACCACCGCGGCTTCGGTCGGGGTGAACCAGCCCGCGCGCATGCCACCCAGGATGACCACCGGGGCCGCCAGCCCCCAGACGGCTTCACGCAGGCTTTTCCAGAACGGGGGGCGCGGCAGGCTGGCCTCCAGGGCGCCCATCTTGTGCTTGCGTGCCATCCAGACGGTCGGCGCGATCAGGGCCACGCCGGCCAGGATGCCCGGCACCATGCCGGCGGCAAACAGCGCAGGCACCGAGGCGCCCGGCACCAGCACCGAGTAGACGATGAAGGCCACCGAGGGCGGGATCAGGATGTCGGTGGCTGCGGCCGCACCCACCACGCTGGCCGAGAAGGCCGCCGGGTAGCCGGCGCGCGCCATGGCCGCGATCATCACGCCGCCGACCGCGGCTGCGTTGGCCGGGCCGGAGCCCGAGATGCCGCCCAGGAACATGGCCACGGCAATGGCGACCAGCGGCAGCATGCCGGGGCCGCGGCCGACAATGGCCACGGCAAAGTTCACCAGCCGCAGCGCCACGCCCGAGCGGTCAAAGATGGAGCCCACCAGCACGAACATGGGAATCGCCAGCAAGGGGTACTTGCCCAGGCCGGCGTAGAAGTTCTGCGGCACGGCCAGCAAGCCGAACCATTGCGCGTCGGCATTGGCCACGCCGATGGCTGTGGCACCGGCCAGGCCCAGGGCGGCGCCGATCGGCACGCCCAGCAGCATCATGGCAATGAAGAGGAGGAAAAGCAGGGCGACGATCATGCGTCGTCCTCATCACGGCCGCGCCGGATGAACAGGCCGAGCGCGCGCAGCATGATCGCGATCGACAGCACCGGCAGCCAGATCGAATACCACCATTGCGGCACGCCAATGCCGGGAGAGGTCTCGCCAAAACGGTAATCGTCCCAGACCAGGCGCATGCTGAGGACGCCGATCAGCCCGAACAGCAGGGCCACCATCAGGGCGCCGAAACGGGCCAGGGCCCGCTGACGCGACGCGGGGCCGCTGTCGGCAAAGTACTCGATGCGGATATGCCGGTTGCGCGCCACGGCGGCAGAACCGGCCACCAGCGACAGCACGATCATCAGGAAGACCGAAAACTCCTCGGTCCAGGCGAAGGACTGGTTGGTGAAGTAGCGCACAAGGACATTGGCAAAGGTGATCAGGGCCAAGGCGCCCATGACGATGACGGTGAGCCAGTCCTCGAGCTTGAGCGGCACCCGGGTTGCCTCGTCGCGCTCGCTCATTTCCGGGGGTAATCCGGCCTCGTCTGGTGGGCCGAAATCAGAGGGCAGTGACATGGGGCTGGGGTTGTGATTTATTGTTCAACTATCTTAGCGGCGTATAGAATCAAATCCATCGCATTTGTCGACGCGTCGTCGGCACCCCACAAGGAGCATCCCATGAAGAAGCAGGTATTGGCCTTTTCCATTGCCATCTTGGCGGCCAGTGGTGCGTTGGCCCAGGCGAACAACACGCTTGCCAAGATCAAGGCTTCCGGCAGCGTCACCTTGGGTGTGCGTGAATCCTCGGGTCTGGGCTATACCCTGGGCAACGGCAAATACGTGGGTTTTCATACCGAGATGGGTGAGCGTGTCCTGGCCGACATCCAGAAGCAGCTCGGCCTGGCCAAGCTGGACATCAAGTACCAGCCGGTGACCTCGCAGAACCGCATCCCGCTGGTGACCAACGGCACGGTCGATCTGGAGTGCGGCTCCACCACCAACAACGCCGCGCGCCAGAAAGACATGGCGTTCGCCGTGACCACGTATGTGGAAGAGGTGCGCATTGCCGTCAAGGCCAATTCGGGCATCCAGTCGATCAAGGACCTCAACGGCAAGAGTGTCGCCACCACCACCGGGACCACTTCGGTGCAGACCCTGCGCAAGCATGAGCGTGCGGGCGGCATCGATTTCAAGGAGGTGTACGGCAAGGACCACGCCGACAGTTTCCTGCTGCTCGAATCCGGTCGTGCCGACGCCTTCGTGATGGACGGCTCCATCCTGGCGGCCAACATCTCGAAGTCCAAGAACCCCAACGACTTCAAGATCGTCGGTGAGGTGCTGTCGGTCGAGCCGATTGCCTGCATGCTGCGCAAGGACGACCCGGCCTTCAAGAAGGCGGTGGACGACAGCATCAAGCGCCAGATCGCCGATGGCTCGCTGGCCAAGCTGTACGACCGCTGGTTCATGCAGCCGATCCCTCCGACCAACACCAAGGTGGGCCTGCCGCTGTCGGAGGCCACCAAGGCGGCCTGGGCCAACCCGAACGACAAGCCCATGGAAGATTACGCCAAGAAGTAAGCCGGCGCGTGCTGCCGAATCCCTTCGGCCCGATGGTTGAGGGGTGTCGGGTTGACGCAGGTGTACGGCAACCGGAGCCCTGTCGATGAGAAGGAGGGGTGACACATGAGCTGGGATTGGCAGGTGTTCTGTGAAGACACCATGGAACGGGTGGCCGTGCAAGGCTGCTTTGGCAAGGACGGCGGTATCACCTACCTCGACTGGATGTTGTCGGCCTGGGGCTGGACCGTGTCGGTGTCACTGCTGTCGCTGTTGCTGGCACTGCTGTTGGGCGCGTTGATCGGGACACTGCGCACGCTGCCCGATCGTCCGCTGGTCGTGAAACTCGGCAACGCCTGGGTCGAGTTGTTTCGCAACATCCCGTTGCTGGTGCAGATCTTCCTCTGGTACCACGTGGTGCCCAGCATCTTCCCGGCCATGAAGGCGGTGCCGGGCTTTGTGCTGGTGGTGCTGGCGCTGGGGTTCTTCACTTCGGCGCGCATTGCCGAGCAGGTGCGTTCGGGCATCGAGACGCTGCCGCGCGGGCAGCGTTATGCCGGCATGGCCATGGGTTTCACCACCTTCCAGACCTACCGCTATGTGCTGTTGCCCATGGCGTTCCGCATCATCGTACCGCCGCTGACCAGCGAGACCATGAACATTTTCAAGAACTCGTCGGTCGCGTTCGCCGTGTCGGTGGCCGAGCTGACCATGTTCGCCATGCAGGCGCAGGAGGAAACATCGCGCGGCATCGAGGTCTACCTGGGCGTGACCGCCCTGTACATCATCTCGGCGTTTGCCATCAACCGTCTCATGGCCTTCATCGAGAGGCGCGCACGCGTGCCGGGTTTCATTGTCGCGGGTGGAGGGCATTGACAATGAACCTCCAGCTCGACCTTTCGTTCTACAACTGGGACCTGATCAGCAACTTCGTCCTCAAGGGGCTGTACTTCAGCCTGATGCTGACGTTGGTGGCCACGGTGGGCGGCGTGATCTTCGGTACCGTGCTGGCATTGATGCGCCTGTCGGGCAAGCCATGGCTCGACGTGCCCGCCACGATCTACGTCAACGGCATGCGCAGCATTCCGCTGGTGATGGTGATTCTGTGGTTCTTCCTGCTCATGCCGGCCCTCATCGGCCGCCCGATTGGCGCCGAGGTGTCCGCGGTGGTCACCTTCATTGCTTTCGAAGCTGCCTACTTCAGCGAAATCATGCGCGCCGGCATCCAGTCGATTCCGCGCGGTCAGGTGTTTGCCGGCCAGGCGCTGGGCATGACCTACGGCCAGAACATGCGGCTGGTGGTGCTGCCGCAGGCCTTGCGCAACATGCTGCCGGTGTTGCTGACGCAGACCATCATCCTGTTCCAGGACACCTCGCTGGTCTATGCCATCGGGGCCTACGACATGCTCAAGGGTTTCGAGGTGGCCGGCAAGAATTTCGGCCGTCCGATCGAGGCCTATCTGGCAGCGGCGCTGTTGTACTTCGTCATGTGCTACGCGCTGTCCTGGGCGGTGAAGCGGCTGCATCAGAAGATTGCCATCATCCGGTGACGGCGGGAAGGATTTGTCATGATTGAACTCAAGAACGTCTCCAAGTGGTACGGCAGCTTTCAGGTGCTGACCGATTGCTCCGCCAGCATCCGCAAGGGCGAGGTGGTGGTGGTGTGCGGTCCGTCGGGCTCGGGCAAATCAACGCTGATCAAGACCATCAATGCGCTGGAGCCCTTCCAGCAGGGCGAAATCTGGGTTGACGGTGTGCCGGTGCACGACCCGAAAACCAACCTGCCGAAGTTGCGCAGCCGGGTTGGCATGGTGTTTCAGCATTTCGAGCTGTTTCCGCACCTGTCGGTGACGGAGAACCTCACGATCGCGCAGATCAAGGTGCTGGGACGCAGTCCGGATGATGCCAAGGTGCGCGGCCTGAAGATGCTTGACCGCGTCGGCCTGTCGGCACACAAAGACAAGTTCCCGGGCCAGCTCTCGGGCGGCCAGCAGCAGCGCGTGGCCATTGCGCGCGCGCTGTCCATGGATCCGATCGTCATGCTGTTCGACGAGCCGACCTCGGCACTCGACCCCGAGATGGTGGGTGAGGTGCTTGATGTGATGGTGGGGCTGGCGCAGGAGGGCATGACCATGATGTGCGTGACGCACGAGATGGGCTTTGCGCGCAAGGTCAGCAACCGCGTCATCTTCATGGATGTCGGCGGCAGGATCCTGGAAGACTGCTCGCGCGAGGAGTTCTTCAACAACCCGGACGCGCGCCAGCCGCGGACCAAGGACTTTCTGAGCAAGATCTTGGGGCATTGAGAGCGTCCCCCTGAGCGGCTGCGCCGCTTCCCCCAAGGGGGACGCCGCCAGCAGCCCGGCTAAGCCGGTTCTGCGGCAGCCCTGGTCTGAGACCGAGAGTGGCGGTTTTGGGACAATAGCGTCATGACTTCGCAAATTACCATCACCCGCCCCGATGACTGGCATCTGCACGTGCGCGACGGCGAGCCGCTGGCCACTGTGGTGCCGCACACCGCAGCCCAGTTCGGCCGCGCCATCATCATGCCCAACCTGAAGCCGCCGGTGACCACCGCGCAGCAGGCGCTGGACTACAAGCGCCGCATCCTGGCTGCCGTGCCGGCAGGCATGGCGTTTGAGCCGCTGATGACGCTCTACCTCACCGACAATCTGCCACCGGACGAGATCCAGCGCGCCAAAGACGCGGGCGTGATGGCGGCCAAGCTCTACCCGGCGGGCGCCACCACCAACAGCGATGCCGGCGTGACCGACCTGCGCAAGACCTACAAGACGCTGGAAGCTATGCAGCGCGAGGGCCTGCTGCTGCTGGTGCACGGCGAGGTCACTTCGCCCGAGATCGACCTGTTCGACCGCGAGGCGGTGTTCATCGAGCAGCAACTGATGCCGCTGCGGCGCGACTTCCCCGAGCTGAAGATCGTGTTCGAGCACATCACGACGAAGGAGGCGGCGCAGTACGTGCAGGCCAGCGACCGTTACCTGGGCGCTACCATCACCGCCCACCATCTGCTCTACAACCGCAACGCCATCTTCACCGGCGGCATCCGGCCGCACTACTACTGCCTGCCGGTGCTGAAGCGGGAAGTGCATCGCCAGGCCCTGGTGGCGGCAGCCACCAGTGGCAACCCGAAGTTCTTCCTCGGCACCGACAGTGCGCCGCACCCGGTACACCTGAAAGAGCACGCCACCGGTTGCGCCGGCTGCTACACCGCGCATGCGGCGATCGAGATGTACGCCGAGGCATTCGATCTGGCGGGCGGGCTCGACAAGCTCGAAGGCTTTGCCAGCTTCCATGGCGCCGACTTCTATGGCTTGCCGCGCAACACGGGCACCATCACGCTGCGGCGCGAGTCGTGGACGCCGCCGGAGAGCTTCCCCTTCGGTCAGGCCGAGCTCAAGCCGCTGCGCTCCGGTGAGCCGCTGCCGTGGCGCATGGTCTAGCGCTGATTGACTGGTCGGCGCCCTGGCTGGCGCCGTACCGCAAGGTTGGAGAGCCGCTGGCGCAGCAGGTGATGCAGGGCGCCAGCTGTGCGGCGGCGCTGAACAGCTGTGCGGCCATGCCGGTGCGTTTCGTGCCGCAGTCGGCATTGCCCGATGGCATGGCCTACGAGCAGTACATCTTTGAGCAGGGCGGTGTGCCGACACGTGACGGCCTGCACGATTTCTTCAACGGCCTCATCTGGCAGCATTTCCCCTTGGCCAAACAACGGCTCAACCAGCTGCAGGCGGCGCAGATTGCGGCCGACGGCGTGCAGGCGGTGCGCGGGCCGGTGCGCGATGCCATCACCGTGTTCGACGAGAACGCTGCCCTGCTGCACGCCCCCGATGCCTTGTGGGATGCCCTGGTGGCCCGGGACTGGCAGCGCCTGTTCATCGAGCTGCGGCCGCTGTGGGCGCAGGCTTCGCTGCTGCTGTTCGGCCATGCCTTGCTGGAAAAACTGGTTTATCCAAAAAAACCGATCACGGCCCACGTCTATCCTGCGCAAATCGCTATAGATTCGATAGCAAGTTTGGATGCCTGGCTGGCGCAGGATCTCACGGCAGACAAACTGGCGGGCAAGCCCTTCGTGCCGCTGCCGGTGCTGGGTGTACCCGGCTGGTGGCCGGCCAATGGCGAGCCGGCCTTCTACGACGACGCGCAGGTGTTTCGCCCGGCCCGCGCCGCGGCGCATCCCGTATCATCCGGCAGCCGGTGAATCAAATGGCCACAGGTGATGGGGACTTTTCCCGTCTGTGCCTTGATTTTCATCGTTCCGCCCTTACCATTCGCGCCATCGGCCTGCGAATGACGGGCTGTCGTAGAAGGAAAGCATGAAACGCATTGTTCTGTTTGTTCTGACCAATCTTGCGGTGGTGGTGGTGCTGGGCATTGTGGCCAGCCTGCTGGGTGTCAACCGCTACCTCACGGCCAATGGCATGAATCTGGGGGCCTTGCTTGGTTATGCCTTGGTCATGGGTTTTGGCGGCGCCATCATTTCGCTGCTGATCAGCAAGCCGGTGGCCAAGTGGAGCGCCGGTGTGCGCGTGATCGAGCAGCCGCAGTCGCCCGATGAGGCCTGGATTGTCAACACCGTGCAGAAGTTCGCCGACAAGGCCGGCATCGGCATGCCCGAGGTCGGCATTTTCGAAGGCGAGCCGAATGCTTTCGCCACCGGCGCCTTCAAGAACTCGGCGCTGGTGGCCGTGTCTACCGGTCTGCTGCAGGGCATGACGCGCGAAGAGGTGGAAGCCGTCATCGGCCACGAGGTGGCCCACATTGCCAACGGTGACATGGTTACCATGACGCTGATCCAGGGGGTGATGAACACGTTTGTGGTGTTCCTCAGCCGTGTCATTGGTTATGCGGTGGACAGCTTCCTGCGCAAGGGCGACGACCGCGACAGCGGCCCCGGCATCGGCTACTTCGTGACGACCATCGTGCTCGACATCGTGCTGGGTTTCCTGGCCGCCATCATCGTGGCCTGGTTCTCGCGTCAGCGCGAGTTCCGCGCCGATGCCGGCTCCGCGCAACTGCTGGGCCGCAAGCAGCCCATGATCAATGCGCTGGCGCGCCTGGGCGGCCTGCATGCTGGTGAGCTGCCCAAGAGCATGGCGGCCATGGGCATTGCCGGCGGCATCGGCCAGCTGTTCTCGACCCACCCGCCGATCGAAGAGCGCATCGCGGCGCTGCAAAACGCCCAAGGCTGAGCAAGAACATCCTGCTCCTGATGCAACCCGGCCGGACTGCTCAGTTCGGCCGGGTTTTTTTGTGCCCTGGCATCTTGGGGCAAGACCACTTGCGCTCGCGGATGGGTCTCTCCACAATGGGGTCGACTGAAGCAGACAAACAACTTGTTCGGAGGCCGCGTTGCAAGACAAGAGCCCCATGCCCCAGGCCTACCGCGGGTTCGCGCAGGCAACGCGCCGCGTTCCGGCATGGCTGCGCCATGTCTTCGCCATGTCTTCGCCATGGGGTTCATGGCGCGTCTGTTTTCGGGGCTGTTGCTGCTCAATCTGCTGGTGATCGCACTGGCCGTCTGGGCGCTTTTTGAGAGCCGTCTCAAATACGAGGAGCGCGCGGCCAGCGAAGTCCAGAACCTGGCCCTGCTGCTTGACCATGACATCGCGGCCTCCCTCCGCGAAACCGACCTGTCCTTGCGGGCCACCCTCATGGAGGTTGAACGCAACATGGCGTCTGAGCGGCGCGATGACCAAGCCCTGAACTTTTTCATCGAACAGCAGCTGTTCCAGCACCCTGACCTGGACGGTCTGCGTGTGACGGACGAGCAGGGGCGCATGACGCACGGGACCGGTGTATTGCCGGGCTCCCAGCTGATGGTGGCGGATCGCGACTACTTTGTGCGTTTGCGCGAGCAGCCATACGCCGGACTGGTGGTCGGACAGCCGGCATTGGGGCGCATCAGCGGCAAGTGGGTCATCAACCTGGCGCGGGCCATCCGCACGCCAGAGGGCCGCTTTGCCGGTGTGGTTGTTGGCTCAATACCGGTGGCGCGTTTCAGCAGCGCCTTTGCCACCTTGACACTGGGACCTGGGGATTCGTTCACATTGTTCAACAGCGACATGCGCGTCGTGACCCGCCATCCGGAGGTGCCGACGGTGGCGACCTTGGTGGGGATGAAGTTCGGTTCGCCAGCCCTGCAAAGCCTGGTGCGTTCCGAGGCGGTCGAAGGCAGTTACCAGGCCGTCTCCAGCATTGATGGCGTGCACCGGGTCTTCGCCTACCGCAAGGTGAGGGGTGTGCCGCTGCACATTGTGGCGGGCTTGTCGACGGCGGTGGCTCTGGCCGGTTGGCGTCAGGAGGCCTTGAAGGCGATGGGGCTGGTCGGGGTTTTTGTGCTGGCCACGCTGGTGCTGTCGTGGTTCATCTGCCAGGTCTGGCGCCAGCAGGCGCAGGCTGTGGCGGCCTTGCGGTCCGTCAACCGGACGCTGGATGCTGAAAAGTACCTGAACCAGACCATCATCCAGAGTTCGCCGTTTGCCATCTACACACGCAACCAACAGGGCCTGGTGACGGCCTGGAACCTGGCCGCGGAAAAACTGTTCGGCTGGCGCGCCGAAGAAGTCTTGGGCAAGCCCCTGTTGAGTGTGCCGATCGGTAAAGAGGCGGAAACACGGGAGTTGCGTGAGCGCGTCTTGCGTGGTGAGAGCATCATCCAGTTCGAGGTGCAGCGGCAGAAGCGTGACGGCACGGTGTTCGAGCTGAGCACCACCATGGCGCCTCTGCGCGGTGCTTCGGGTGAGATCGACGGCTATCTGGCCATTGCCACCGATGTCACGGCGCGCAAACAGGCCGAACGACAGATCGAATTCCTCGCCTACCGCGACGTCCTGACCGGCCTGCCCAACCGTCTGTTGCTGCACGATCGGTTCACGCAGGCCATCGCCTACGCGGATCGTGCCGGTTTGCGTGTGGCGCTGCTGTTCATCGATCTGGACAACTTCAAGACCATCAATGATTCGCTGGGGCATGCCGTAGGGGATGCCCTGCTCAAGGAGATCGCGCTGCGTCTGGGTGCCTGCGTGCGCGAGACCGACACCATCAGCCGGCAAGGCGGTGACGAGTTCCTCATCGTGCTGTCCGATCTGTCCGACACCGATGCCATCAGCCCCGTGCTGGCCAAGATCCGCGAGCAATTGCACGCTCCGTTCGAGCTCGATGGACATGAGCTGACCACGTCGGCTTCCATCGGCATTGCCATCTACCCGAGCGACGGCCGGGATTTCGAGACCCTGCTGAAAAAAGCCGACACCGCCATGTACCAGGCCAAGGACGCCGGGCGCAACAGCTACCGTTTCTTTGACGAGCAGATGAACGTCAAGGCGGTTGAGCACCTCAGCCTCAAAACCGGCCTGCGCCGGGCACTGGACCGCGGCGAGTTCGAACTGCACTACCAGCCTCAGATCGATCTTGGCACTGGCAAAGTGATCGGGGCCGAGGCCTTGTTGCGCTGGCGCCATCCCGAACTGGGCCTGGTGTCGCCAGCCCGCTTCATCCCGGTGGCCGAAGACAGCGGCCTGATCGTGCCGATCGGCGAGTGGGTGATCCAGGAGGCCTGCCGCCAGGGGGCGGCGTGGAAGCAGGCGGGGTTGCCGCCACTGGTGATGGCGGTCAACCTGTCCGCGGTGGAATTCAAGCGTGGCGATGTCGAGCACAAGGTGATGCGCGCCTTGCAGGACAGCGGACTCGATCCGCATTGCCTGGAGCTGGAGCTGACCGAGTCGATCCTGATCCACAACACCGAGCAGGTGCTGGCGACGGTGCAGCGCCTTAAGCTGCTGGGGGTGAAACTGTCGATCGATGATTTCGGCACCGGGTATTCCAGCCTGTCCTACCTGAAACGCTTCGAGGTGGACAAGCTCAAGATCGACCAGTCCTTCATCCGCGATCTGGCCTCCGATCCGGATGATGCCGCCATCATCCGTGCCATCATCCAGATGGCGCGCAGCCTGAACCTGCGGACCCTGGCCGAAGGGGTGGAGAATGGCGATATGCTGGCGCGGCTGCGCGACTTCGCGTGCGAAGAAGCCCAGGGCTATTTCTTTGCCCGGCCCATGCCGGCGCAGGACTTTGTCGAGTTCGTCGGGCAGTGGGCGGGCCGCCAGTTGTTGATGAAGGGGGATTTGATCATATGAACAAGCTTCGCTTACCTGTTTTACGGCTGCTGCCCTTGTGCCTGGCCGCACCGGTGGCGTTGGCACAAACCCCCCCCGCCTGCGAGCAGGCCTGGGTGGAGTACAACGAGTTCAAGGACCGCACGGTGATGGAAGCGTCCCAGTACCCTCTGACGGTGCAAGGTGCCGCGGTACGCGCTGCCTGCGGCACCGATGCGTTGCCGGCGCCGCCCTGGGCGGATACCCCGCCACCGCCGCAGGTGCGCAAGCGCAAGTCACCTCCGCCGCCGCCCCCACCCACCCCGCCACGTGCTCCTTAGGCGGATGGCTGCAGGTCGAGCGCCAGTGCCTCGGCCACCTTGATGCCGTCCACTCCTGCCGACAGAATGCCGCCGGCATAACCCGCACCTTCGCCGGCCGGGTAGAGGCCGCGCACATTCAGGCTTTGCAGGTCTTCACCGCGCGGGATGCGCAGTGGTGAGGAGGTGCGTGTCTCCACGCCGGTGAGCACGGCGTCCTTCATGTCAAAACCCATGATCTTCTTGCCGAAGGCCGGCAAGGCTTCACGGATCGCTTCAATGGCGTAGTTTGGCAGGGCGGTGGCCAGGTTGCCCAGGTGCACGCCCGGTTTGTAGGAGGGCAGCACGCTGCCGAAGTCGGTGGACGGCTGGTTGGCGACGAAGTCGCCCACCAGCTGGCCCGGCGCGTCGTAGGTGCCGCCGCCCAGCACGTAGGCATGGGCTTCCAGCTTGCGCTGCAGCACGATGCCCGCCAGTGGGTGCGGCTGGGGCGGTTGTTGGCGTGCCATATTGGCCGCCTGCTGCGCGTAACGGGTACCGTCTTCCGGGCCGAAGGCTGCCTGCCAGTCAGCCGCGTCATCCACGCCGTTCGGATAATCGACCGGCTCGATGCCGACCACGATGCCGGCGTTGGCGTTGCGCTCGTTGCGCGAGTACTGGCTCATGCCGTTGGTCACCACGCGGCCCGGCTCCGAAGTGGCCGCCACCACTGTGCCGCCGGGGCACATGCAGAAGCTGTAGACGGCGCGGCCGTTTTTCGCGTGGTGCACCAGCTTGTAGTCGGCGGCGCCCAGCAGCGGGTGGCCTGCGTGCTTGCCCCAGCGTGCACGGTCGATCACGCTTTGCGGGTGCTCGATGCGAAAGCCCACCGAGAACGGTTTGGCCTGCATGGCCACGCCACGGTCGAACAGCATGGCAAAGGTGTCGCGCGAGCTGTGGCCCAGTGCCATCACCACGTGCGAGGCCTTCAACTCGTAGGACTGGTTGGTGCTGAGGTCCAGGATGGTGAGGCCGCGCAGCTGTTTGCCTTTGGGTGTCTCTTCAATCTTCACATCGGTGACGCGTTGCTGGAAGCGGATTTCGCCGCCCAGCGCGATGATCTGCTCGCGGATGCTCTCCACTACCTTGACCAGCTTGAAGGTGCCGATGTGCGGGTGTGCTTCCACCAGAATCTCTGCCGGTGCGCCGGCCTGCACGAACTCGTTCATCACCTTGCGGCCCAGGTGGCGCGGGTCCTTGATCTGGCTGTAGAGCTTGCCGTCACTGAAGGTGCCGGCGCCGCCTTCGCCGAACTGCACGTTGGACTCCGGGTTCAACACCTGCTTGCGCCACAGGCCCCAGGTGTCCTTGGTGCGTTGGCGCACCGTGGTGCCGCGCTCGATCACGATCGGCTTGAAGCCCATCTGCGCCAGGATCAATGCCGAAAAAATGCCGCAGGGGCCGAAGCCCACCACCACCGGGCGCTCCTTCAGGTCGGCCGGCGCCTGTGCCACCGGGTGGTACACCAGGTCGGGCGATGGGCCGATGTGCGGATGGCCGGCAAACTTTTCCAGCAGGCTGGCTTCGAGCGCTGGATCCAGGTCTACATCCACGATATAGACCTTCAGCAGATCGGCCTTGCGCGCATCGAAGCTGCGCTTGTAGATGGTGAAGCGGGTGATGGCTTCGGGCGCGAGGCCCAGCGTCTTGGCAATGAGGGCCGGCAACGCGTCGGCCGCGTGCTCCAGCGGGAGCTTGAGTTCGGTCAGTCGGATCATGGCTTGTGTTGATCAAGCAGAAGAAGGGCGTCATGATACGCTGAGCCGCTGCCACGGTGGCCGATGAGACCCATCAGCGGAGGACTTATGCGCTACAAAGGAAGTTGCCATTGCGGCAGGATTGCGTTTGAAGTGGACGGTGAAATCAATGGCGCCATGGCCTGCAACTGTTCCATGTGTTCACGCAAAGGCTCGCTCCTGTGGTTTGTGCCACGCGAAAAGCTCCATCTGCTGACGCCAGAGGAAGCAGCCAGCACGTACGTGTTCAACAAGCATGTGATCCGGCACCGGTTCTGTCCCACGTGTGGCATTCATCCTTACGGGGAAGGTGTTGATCCCAAGGGGAATCATATGGCGGCTATCAATGTGCGTTGCCTGGAAGGTGTCGACTTGGCCGCCATCCCCGTCACAAACTTTGATGGCCGGTCGTCCTGAGCGCGGTGAGGCGCTGAATCCAGGCCAGCGAGGGTCGGCGTGCAGCAAGTGCCTGCCGGCCCGTATTGCGGTTCAAGTCGGCAGGAATCCCTCCACCGACAGATAGCGCTCGCCGGTGTCGTAGTTGAAGCCCAGCACGGTAGCGCCGGCTGGCAATTCCGGCAGCTTCTGCGCAATCGCCGCCAGCGTGGCGCCGGAGGAGATGCCCACCAGCATGCCTTCCTCGCGGGCGCTGCGCCGGCCCATCTCGCGAGCGGCCTCTGCGTCCACCGTGATCACGCCGTCAAGCAGGCCGGTATCGAGGTTCTTCGGCACAAAACCGGCGCCGATGCCCTGGATCGGGTGCGGGGCCGGGGCGCCGCCGGAGATCACGGGCGAGGCGGCGGGCTCGACGGCGAACACCTTGAGCTGCGGCCACTTCGCTTTCAGCACCCTGGCGCAGCCGGTGAGGTGGCCGCCGGTGCCGACACCGGTGATGAGCGCATCAAGACCTTCCGGGAAGTCCTGGATGATTTCCAGGGCGGTGGTGCGGGCGTGCGCCTCGATGTTGGCCGGGTTTTCGAACTGCTGCGGCATCCAGGCGCCCGGCGTGCTGGCCACCAGTTCCTCGGCACGGGCAATCGCGCCCTTCATGCCTTTTTCGCGCGGTGTCAGATCGAAGCTGGCGCCATAGGCGAGCATCAGGCGGCGGCGTTCGATCGACATGCTGTCGGGCATGACCAGGATCATCTTGTAGCCCTTGACGGCGGCCACCATGGCCAGGCCGACGCCGGTGTTGCCGGAGGTCGGCTCGATGATGGTGCCGCCGGGCTGGAGCGCGCCGCTGCGTTCAGCGTCTTCGATCATGGCCAGGGCAATCCGGTCCTTGATGGAGCCGCCCGGGTTGCCGCGCTCGGACTTGATCCACACGTTGGCGGTGTTGCCGAACAGGCGGTTGATGCGTACATGCGGCGTGTTGCCAATGGTCTGCAGGATGTTGTCGGCTTTCATGGCGGGGGCTCCTTCGGTCGGAATTCGAATGCTCAATGCAGGAATTGTCGCCGCAGAGGATAATCCGTGCTGTGAAGCCCGCCAGACCGCCGCTGGTGCAATCTGGGAAACCAGGCACTGGAGGAACGTCCGGACTGCACAGGGCAGCGTAGCAGCTAACAGCTGTCCACCGTGAGGTGAGGATCAGAGCAACAGAGACGAGTCGCAACAGGGCAACCTGTTGCGGGTGAAACGGGCAATCTCTACGCGCAGCAATACCAAATAGGCACACATTGACGCGGCCCGCGGAGTGTGCGGGTAGGTAGCACCGAGCCGGTGGGGCGACCCCCGGCCCAGATTAATGGCGGTCACACCGAGGGCAACCTCGGCGCACAGAATCCGGCTTATCGGCGGACTTCACACTTATGCACGACGCAGCGCCGCACGGCGCTGCGTTTCTTTAGCGGCTGCTGCCCAGTGCCCCGGCCAGCGCAAACACCGAATTCGGCACGGTCGATTTCGCCGGTGCGGCCTTGCGTTGCGCGAAGATGCCGCGCTTGCTGGCCGGCCGCGCTTCCACGTGCACGCCGCCCTTGGCGCGTTGTTCTTCGCCGAGCTGGTGCAGCGTGATGGACTGCAGGTGCTCCATCATCTTGGTGTTCAGGCTGGTCCACAGTTCTTGCGTCAGGGCGCAGCCGGCCTCACCCGCACCGGTGGCCGTCTCCAGCTGCAGGGCGCGCGCACCTTCCACCGCCATGATGATGTCGGCCACGCTGATGGCCTGGGCTGCCCGCGCCAGCGTGTAGCCGCCGCCAGGGCCGCGCGTGCTGTCCACCAGGCCCTGCTGGCGCAGCTTGCTGAACATCTGTTCCAGGTAAGACAGCGAAATCTGCAGTCGCTCACCAATGGAGCCCAGTGGGACCGGTCCGGCCTGCTCGCGCAAGGCCAGATCAATCATGGCGGCAACGGCAAAGCGGCTTTTGGTGCTTAAACGCATGGCGCTTCCTTTCAGCATCAGTTGCACAGACGAGATGTCCGCACATCCTTACTGTAGTCATTGTGTCACTTCTCGTAAATTCGTATTTTTGGTTTAATTACTTCGATAAAACCGAAGATATGAGCTCACCATGAACTTCAAGCATCTGTACTATTTCTGGGTGACAGCACGTGCCGGCGGAATCATGCGCGCAGGTGAGCAGTTACATACAACGCCACAGACGCTGTCGGGACAAATCAAGCTGCTGGAGGATCGGCTGGGGCGCAAGCTGTTTCGCAAAAGCGGCCGCCAGCTGGAGCTGACGGAAGACGGCCGCGTGGCGCTGGACTATGCAGACGACATCTTCACCCTGGGCGCCGAGCTGGAGTCGGCCTTGCGCCAGCCGCGCAGCGGGCCGCGGGTGCTGGACTTCCGCGTCGGCGTGGCCGATTCGGTGGCCAAGTCGGTGGCCTACCGCCTGCTGGAGCCGGCCATGGCCCTGGACGTGCCGGTGCGTCTGATCGGCAGCGAGGGCAAATTTCCCGACCTGCTGGCGCAGCTGGCGTTGCACCGGCTCGACCTCGTGATTGCCGATGAGCCGCTGACGCGCCGCATCAGCGTCAAGGCCTTCAACCATGCGCTGGGTACCTCTCCCATGAGTTTTTTCTGCGCCCCGGCGCTGAAAAACCAGTTGCAGGGCAAGTTCCCGCAATGCCTGCACGACGCGCCGATGCTGATCCAGGGCGCGGCCTCTTCGGTGCGCCAGCAGCTCGATGGCTGGCTGGTGCGCCAGCAGATCCAGCCGCGCATCGTCGGTGAGTTCGACGACGGCGCGCTGATGACCGCCTTCGGCCGCGAGGGGCGCGGCGTTTTCATGTCGCCCAGCGTGCTGGAGGCGGAGACGGTGGCGCACTATGGCGTGGAGGTCATTGGCCGCAGCGACGAACTGGTGGAGGAGTTTTTTGCCGTCTCGGTGGAGCGCCGCATCAAGCACCCGGCGGTGGCGGCCATCACACAGGCCGCGCGCGGCCGGCTGTTCAGCGCTTGAAGAGGTTTCGCCGCCGGGCCGCCCCCAGACGAAACGCGGCCCCGGCCCTGGCGCCGCGCAGGGCCTGTCTGCACGGGGGCAGAGAGCCACACGCAGTGGGCGAGCGTGGGGGCTCTATTCAGAAGCGTTCGTACGGCATCAGGTAGCGCCAGTGCCCTTCGGGCAGGCCGGCCAGCGGCAGGCGTCCGATGCGGATGCGTTTGACGGCCAGGATCGTCAGGCCGGCGGCCGAGCACATGTGCGCAATCTGCCCGGGCCAATAACCCTTGAGGGCAAAGCGCAGGCCGGTGACATCACCCGTCTGCCGGTTCACGCTGACCCGGGCGGGCGCCATGGCGCGGCCGTCGACCACCGGCGCACGGTTGAGCTGCTGCAGTGCTTCCGGGGAGACGGTGCCGCGCACGTCCACCATGACCTCGTGCTCCACCAGCGCGCCATCTTCCACCAGCTTGCGTTTCACGCGCCAGTCCTGTGTGAAGACCAGCAGGCCGCTGGCCGCAGGTTCCAGTGGCGTGACGACTTCCAGGCCGCGCAGGTGGCGTTGCAGCTGGCGGATGCCGGAACGGTCGCTGCTATCACGCGTTTCCGGGCGCAGCAGGTCGATGGCGGCATGGGCCTGTCCGGCGGCGGCCGTGGCGATGACGTCCGGCGGTTTGTGCAGCACCAGGGTGACGGGCGCCGGCGCCGTGGCCGGTTGGCGCCGTGCCGCGGGGTCGAGTTCGACGGTCTGGTCCAGCACCCGGAACTGGGGCACTTCCACCACCTCGCCGTTGACACGCACCCAGCCGCCTTCGATGTAGAGCTCGGCCTCGCGGCGCGAGCAGCCGGCCAGTTCGGCCACGCGCCGGGCCAGGCGAACGCCTTCGGTGTCTGAAGGATGGGATGAAAAGGTCATGGGTTCAGTCGTTGCCGGGTGGCAGGGCGCGCAGGCGTTCCACATGGGCCAGGAGCGAGCGCTTGGCCACCGGCCAGATGCGTTCGGGCACATCGTCATAGGCCAGCGCCACCCATTCATCCATGGTGCCCTCGGGCAGGGCCTGCATCACGCGCAGGATCTTGGCCTCGCGCTGCAGCCGGTGCGCACGCAAGTGCGCGATGGCCGTGCGTGCCTCGCCCAGCACGTGGCCGTGCGCCGGCAGGATGAAGTCGATGCGGTGCTCGGCGCAGGCGTTGTCCAGCAGCGCCAGCGAGTCGAGGTAGGCCGTCATGTTGCCGTCCGGCGGGTCGATCACCGTGGTGCTGCCGTTGAGGATGTGGTCACCCGAGAACAGCAGTCCGTCTTCCACCAGCGCCAGGCACAGGTGGTTGGCAGCATGGCCGGGCGTGTGGATCACCTGCAGGGTGTGGGTGATTTCGGGCTCCAGCCCTTGTGAAATCAGCGTCAGCAGCTCCTGATGTTGTAGCGCCCGGTCGGGTGTGAAGTGGCTGGCGGCGCGTGCGGTGGGCGCCGAAGGCAGGCCCAGCACCGGCGGCACGCCGTGGCCCTGGCCGGCATTCAGGCACAGCGCCTGCAGTGGCCGGGCGCCGGGCGAGTGGTCGGCATGCGAGTGGGTGCAGACGATCATGCGGATGTCGCCACCGGCGGCGCGCCACAGGCGCTCCAGGTGCTCCGGGTCGTCAGGGCCAGGGTCGATCACGATGTAGCCGGTGCGCGGGTCGCCCACCAGGTAGCTGTTGGTGCCGGGGCCGGTCATCACGCCGGGGTTGGTAGCGGTCAGGCGCTGCACGTTCTTCAGCAGCGGCACCGGCTGCGTGTGCTGCCAGTCAAGGTGGTGCAGCATCTGGCCGTCGGGGCAGACCAGGGCCAGCTCGCCGAACGGCGCATCGCCTTCCATGTAGCGCGCTTCGCGGCCGACCAGCAGGCCGGCGCGCGGGCAGCTGGTCCACAGCGGTTCTTCGGTGGCGGCGCAGGCCTGCAGCACGGCCGCCACGTCCGGGAAGTGCAGCAGCCGCTCCAGCGTGCGCACGGTGGGGAAGATCATGAAGAAGCTGCCTTCGCGGTGGCGCACCAGCGCATCGGCCGGGCGCACCCACACCGGGTCGAACTGCTCGCGTTCGTCGGCCACCGCGGTCTGGTTGTGCGGCATGCGCGCCACCAGAAAGGGCACGTCGAAGCGGCGCGGCAGGTCGCGGTCGGTGATCCAGCGCGCCAGCACGAAGACCTCGTTGGCCGCCAGCGTCAGGCCTCGTGCCTGGCATTGCGGCAGCAGCGGTGCGTGGCGGTCCAGTTGGGCCACATCACTGGCATCGGCGGCGGTGCCGTCGGCGCGGCGCGCCAGCAGGATGCCAAGTTCCTCGAAGCTTTCGCGGATGGCGGCAATCGCCTGCGTCAGGTGCTCGTCGCTCTGGCCGGGGCGGCGCTGCGCCAGGGCGTGGGCTTGTCCATCGGCCGCATCGATGCCGCCACCGGGAAAGACGTAGGCGCCGGGGGCGAAGCTGGCGCTGAGCGAGCGGCGGGTCATCAGTACTTCCACCCCCTGGGGTCCGTCGCGCAGCAGGAGCACGGTGGCAGCATGCCAAAGGGGGGCGGGTTCACGCTGGGCGTGCAGGAGCTGGTTCAGGCGCGGCATGGACTGCATTGTGCCGTCAAGCTGCCACGCTTGGCGCCGCCCAAGCGGCTCTACGCGTAAACCCGATTGGTAATTTCCGCAACGCACAGGAGGGCCGGGGCGCTCGATACTTGGGCTTCAACACGACCCGAGGAGACCCGCATGCCCCTGAATCGACAGACCTTGCGCACACTCTGCGCCCTGGCCGCAACTGCCGCGCTGGCCATGCCGCTGAGCGCCCTGGCCCAGGCCTGGCCGGGCAAGCAGCCGATCAAGCTGGTGGCGGTGTTTCCGCCCGGCGGCTCGGTGGACCAGGTGGCGCGCATCCTGGCGCAACCGCTGTCACAGCAGCTGGGGCAGAACATCATCGTGGACAACAAGGGGGGTGCTTCGGGCGCCATCGGCACCGGCATGGTGGCTGCGGCACCGGCGGACGGCTACACCTTCGCTGTGGTGTTCGACACCCACGGCGTCAACCCGAGCCTGATTCCCAACCTGCCCTTCGACACGAAAAAAGACCTGGTTCCCATTATCGTGGTGGGTACCTCGCCCATGGTGCTGGCCACCCATGCCGGCTCGGCGTACAAGACCTTTGCCGATGTGCTGGCCGCGGCGCGCTCGAAGCAGGGTGTGAGCTACGGCTCGATCGGCTCCGGCAGTCTGGGCCACCTGGCCATGGCGCTGCTGGGCAAGAGCGCCGGCCTGGACTTCCAGCACATCCCCTACAAGGGCGGCGGTCCCTTGATGAATGATGCGGTGGCGGGGCACGTGCCGCTGTCCATCGGCTCGGTGTTTGTGACCAAGCCGCACATCGACAGCAAGCGCATGCGGCCGCTGGCCGTGACAACCAGCACGCGTTCGCCGGATTTGCCGGAGGTGCCCACGATCGCCGAGAGCGGCTTTGCCGGTTTCGAGGCACCGGCCTGGTGGGCCATCCTGGCACCGGCCAAAACCCCGCCCGAGATCGTCAAGCGCATGAACGAAGAGCTGAACAAGACCCTGAAGTCGCCGGAAGTCGCCAGGAAACTCGACGCCCAGGGCATCGACGTCATGGGCGGCTCACCGGAGGCCGCCCGTGTGTTCATCGACCGCCAGATCGACATCTGGGCCAAGGTGGTGAAAGACAACAACATCAAGCCGGATTGAGGTGGTCCCCACGGTTGCTCACTACGTGTAGCGCCCTGTGGGGTCGCGCCGGAGGCTGCGACTCTTCGGCCCGTCCGAGCAGCTCAGAGCCGTGGGCCTCAGCCCCCCGAGGGGCCGCGTTTCGCCTTGGGACGGCCCGGCGGCGAAACCTCCATGGCTTGGCTCAACGAAATCCGCGGAATGCCGCGGAACCGGCTTTGCCGGGCCGCTGGCGTTGCCCCCTGCAAGGGGGGTGGCGAAGCGACACGCAGTGCGCGCAGCCTGGGGGTGGGCGTCAACCTTCCGGTGTGATCCCCAGTGCCACCAGGAAACGCGCCACCATGTTGTAGGTGGCAATCGCGCTGGTCAGCTCCACGATCTGCGTCTCGTCGAAATGCCGGCGCAGGGCATCGAAGACCTCGTCGCTGACCTTCACGTCCAGCGTCATCTGCGCCGCGTAGCGGATCACCAGCTGGTCCACCTCGCCCAGTGACGGGTCAGCCGGAATGCCGCGCGGGTCGGTCCGGACGAAGGCATTGAGCGCATCGAGCTGGGCCTGCGTGCCGCCGGCAGCCAGGAAGTCGGGCGCGTGGTGGTGGTACTCGTAGTGGGCGCCGGTGAGCAGCGCCACGGTGCAGATGCCGAGTTCACGCAAGCGGCGGCTGGTCGGCAGTTCAGTGCGCACGGCCTTGAGGTAGGTGTTCCAGCCGCGCGCCAGCGGCTCGCTCCACAGCAGCGCCTTGTCGAGGTTGAGCAGGGCGCCGCCGCGGCGCGCCAGGATGGCGTCCACCAGTTCCTGCGGTTGGGCTTTGCGTTCGGGGGTCCAGTCGGGCAGTCGCATGCGTGTTGTCCCTATGAAGTTGAAGTAACAGGCTGTCAGCCTCCAAGGATAAGGGGAGAAATGAGCGGATAATTTGTTGCCATGCGAATCCGCTTTACCAAGATGCAGGGGGCCGGCAACGATTTCGTGGTGCTGGACGAGACGCGCGGGCGTCTCGGCCTGAGCACAGCCCAGTACCGTTGGCTGGCCGACCGCCATTTCGGCGTCGGTGCCGACCAGATCCTGACCGTGCGCCCCGCGCCGGCGCCGGGCATCGACTTCGAGTACGTGATCCACAACGCCGACGGCGCCGAGGTCGAGCAGTGCGGCAATGGCGCACGCTGTTTTGCGCGTTATGTGCACGACCAGGGGCTGACACCGAAGGACACCCTCCGGGTGCAGACCCTGGGCGGCGTGATCGAGCTGCGCCTGCAGGCCGACGGCCGCGTGACGGTGGACATGGGTGCGCCGGTGTTCGATCTGCCCAGCATTCCCTTTGACGCCACCGGCCTGACGCCCGAGCCCAGCGGTTCATGGCAAAAATGGCCACTGGACCTTGCCGCCAATGCGCAAGAAGCTACTGTTTTTGTAGCAACTGTGTCGATGGGCAACCCGCATGCGGTGCAGGTGGTGGACGATGTGGAGCACGCACCGGTGCTGACGCAGGGCCTGCTGATCGAACACCATCCGCGCTTCCCGCGTCGTGTCAACGCCGGCTTCATGCAGGTGCTGGACCGCACGCACATCAAACTGCGCGTCTGGGAGCGCGGTGCCGGCGAGACGCTGGCCTGCGGTACCGGCGCCTGCGCTGCGGTGGTGGCGGGCATCCGTCTCGGCCTGCTCGATGCGCGTGTCGACGTACAGACCCGCGGCGGCGTGTTGACGATTGAATGGGCCGGTGTCAGCCAGAACCAGGCAGCACCGGTGATGATGACGGGACCGGCCACCACGGTTTTCCAGGGCGAAATTGAACTACCAGAACTGACATGAGCAACCAACATCTGAACCCCGTAACCGAGGACGATATTGCCGATTACCTGGGCAACAACCCCGAGTTTTTCGAGCGCCATGCCGAGCTGCTGGCGGCTGTGCACCTGACCAGCCCGCACAGCCACCGTGCCGTCAGCCTGCAGGAACGTCAGGCCGAGATGCTGCGCGACAAGATCCGCATGCTCGAAGGCCGCATCATGGACATGATCCGCCACGGCAATGACAACCTGGCGCTGCTGGACAAGCTGCTGGTCTGGGCGCGCGACCTGTTCCTGACGCTGGACTTCACCAACCTGCCCGCCACCATTGCCACCTCGATCCAGACGCAGTTCTCGGTGCCGCAGGTCGCGATCCGGGTCTGGGACGTGGCACCGGAATTCGCCAGCGCCGCTTTCGCACAGAACGTCAGCGAAGACGCCAAGGTGTTTGCCTCCTCGCTGCGTGAACCCTTCTGCGGCGTCAACTCCGGCTTCGAGGCCGCCAGCTGGCTGGAGGAACCGACCCAGGCGGCTTCGCTGGCGCTGCTGCCCTTGCGTGCGGCGGCTTCCGGCAACACGACACCGGCCTTCGGCATGCTGGTGCTGGCCTCGCCGGATGCCCAGCGTTTCGTCAGCACCATGGGCACCGACTTCCTGGAGCGCATTGCTGAACTGGCCAGCGCCGCGCTCTCGCCGCTGAGGTAACGCTGTGACGCCGGACGCGGTCCAGGCAGGCGGTGACGAAGAACTCGTCGAGCGCTACCTGGAGCATGTCCGGGTCGAGAAACGGCTGGCGCAACGCACGGTCGAGCTCTATGCGCTCGACTTGCAGAAACTCAAAGACTTCGCGGCCCAGGTACCGGTGGCGCTGACGCAGGTGCAGAACACCCACATCCGTCGCTGGGTGGCGCAGATGCACAGTGGCAGGCGCAGCGGCCGCGGCATTGCGCTCATCCTCTCGGGCTGGCGCGGCTTCTATGCCTGGCTCGGACGTGAGGGGCTGGTGGCCAGCAACCCGGTGCAGGACGTGCGCTCACCGAAAGCGGCCAAACCCTTGCCGAAAGCGCTGAGCGTCGACGACGCGGTGCAGCTGGCGGCTTTTCGCCATGACGAGGCCGATCCCTGGCTGGAAGCGCGTGATGCCGCCATGGTGGAGCTGCTCTACAGCAGCGGCTTGCGTGTGGCCGAATTGACCGGGCTGGATGTGGCGGCCAGTGCTTCAGCACGCGGCTGGATCGATCTGCAGGAGGCCGAGGCGCATGTGCTGGGCAAGGGCGGCAAACGGCGCAGTGTGCCGGTGGGGCGCGAGGCGCTGGCCGCCTTGTCAAAGTGGCTGGTGTTGCGGTCGCAGATGGGGGGGGCGGCTGAGCAGGTGGCCCTTTTCATCGGTCGCAATGGCACGCGCCTGACGGCGCAGTCGATCTGGCAGCGCCTCAAGCGCCGCAGCCAGCAAGCGGGGCTGGCCACGCCGGTGCACCCGCACATGCTGCGCCACTCCTTTGCCAGCCATGTGCTGCAGTCCAGCAGCGACCTGCGCGCGGTGCAGGAGCTGCTGGGCCATGCCAACATCAGCACCACGCAGGTCTACACCCGGCTCGATTTTCAGCATCTGGCCAAGGCCTACGACGCCGCGCATCCGCGCGCGCGCAGCAAGCGCCCGCCCAAGTCTTAGGCGTATACAGCGCCGGACTCAAGCGCTGCCTCTTTTCCTCAGAATGATTCCCAGTCGCCGGTGGCGTCGTCTGCTTTCGCACTGACAGGCTTGCTGGCAGGTGGCAGGGCGGTTTTGGTCACCGGTTTGGCCAGCGCCTTGGGAGCCGCTGCCTTGTTCGACACCGACGGTTTGGGCTGGCTGATGGTTTTTGTCGACGCGGACTGCGCCTGCCCTTGCGTCAGTTTGAATACGGCGACTGTCTGTACCAGGTCCTGCGCCTGCGACTTCAGGCTGGAAGCTGCTGCCGCCATCTCCTCCACCAGCGCCGCGTTCTGCTGGGTAGCCTGGTCCATCTGCGTCACGGCCTCGCCTACCTGCGCCACGCCCTGGCTCTGTTCGGTACTCGCAGCACTGATCTCGCCCATGATGTCGGTTACGCGGCGGATCGAGGCCACTACTTCGCTCATGGTGCTGCCGGCCTGGTCCACCAGGGCCGTGCCTTGTTCGACGCGCTCCACGCTGTCGGTGATGAGTGTCTTGATTTCCTTGGCAGCTTCGGCAGAACGGCTGGCCAGGGAACGCACTTCACCGGCCACTACGGCAAAACCGCGGCCCTGTTCGCCGGCACGGGCCGCTTCCACGGCGGCATTCAGGGCCAGGATATTGGTCTGGAAGGCGATGCCATCAATGACGCTGATGATGTCGTTGATCTTGCGGCTTGAGTCGTTGATGCCCTTCATGGTGTCCACCACCTGGGCCACCACCTCGCCACCCTGGATGGCCACGGTGGAGGCGCTTTGGGCCAGTTGATTCGCTTGCTTGGCGTTGTCTGCATTCTGCTTGACGGTAGAGCTCAGCTCTTCCATCGAAGCGGCGGTTTCTTCCAGCGCGCTGGCCTGGCTCTCGGTGCGGGCAGAGAGGTCATGGTTGCCTTCGGCAATCTCGCTCGACGCGGTGGCTACGCTTTCGGAACCCTGTCGTACCGTGGAGACCACCTTGATCAAGCTGCCTTGCATATTGCGCATGGCGCCCAGCAATTGACCGGTTTCGTCCGTGGTGTCGATCACAATAGTGGATGACAAGTCACCATCGGCAATGGTCTGGGCCACCTCGATTGCGTAGCTCACTGGTACAGTGATGGAGCGGGTAATCCAGAAAGCGGCCGCAATACCGAGAAGAACACCGAACCCGGCGATGGCCAGTGACAAGGTCAGGGCTGCTTTGTATGCCGCTTCGGACTGGACACTCATCTCGTTGTTGAGGTTGTTCTCGAAATCGATCAGCTCCTGAATCACCTCCAAGCGGGCTTGTTGTGCCGGCAAGGCCTCTTTCGTCAGGGCCAAAATCGCTTCATCCTTTTTGTTTTCCAGGCTCAAGGTCGAGACTTTCTTGTTCAGCGGCTGGATGACCTGTCGCATCTCCCGTATCTTGGCCAGCAGCGATTTCTCCTTGGCTGTGGTGCCTTCAATGGTGTCAAACATCTGACCCAGTTTCTTGTCGGCTTCGTCATAGCTGGTGCGAGCCTTGTCCAGACGCTCGGTTGCTTTCTTGAGCGCTTCTGCATCGGTCAGCAGCAGTTGATCGCGCATCATCATGCTGATCATGTTGGCATGCACGCGCATGTCTGTAGCCAGACGAGCTTCTTCGTTGTTGACCTTGACGATCTCGTCAAGTCGTCCTTGGATTTCGGCCATGCGTTTGATGCCCATACCGGACACCAGGATCAGCAGCAGCAAGACAAAGCCAAAACCCAACCCAAGCCGAGTTCCGATCTTCAAGTTTTTGATAGTGTTCATTTCAATTTCCTCGATTCAATCCCATGCGGTGTGCGCGTTGGGTGGTCTGGTGGTATCACTGCAAGGACTGGCTCACCAAGCCCATGTCTTCGCTGCGCATGAGCTTCTCGATGTCGAGCAGGATCAGCATGCGGTCGTCCAGCGAGCCGATGGCCAGCAGGTGGTCGCTGGCAATGGACGAAGACAACTCCGGCACCGGGCGCAATTGCGCGGGCGCCAGCGTGATCACATCCGACACACCATCCA
>NZ_BCWP01000032.1 GCF_001592265.1 Curvibacter delicatus NBRC 14919
TCCGAGCTGTTCTTCACGCGTTACGAAAGCGTGACCGATCTGGTCAATGCCTCCGGCCATGTCTACAAGATCGTCAGCTACTACTTCATCTACCGCGTGGTGTTTGTTGACAGTGTGCACCTGCCGTTTGATGCCTTGCACCAGGCCCTGAGCAAGGAAAAGGTGCGGGCGGCCGAGCAGCACTCCTTCGTGCGCACCTTGGACCTGCTGGAAGAGGCGGTGCTCGAGCTGGATCGACGCGGCCGCATCCTGAGCGCCAACAGTGGCTGGTGGCTGCTGGTGGGCACAGCTCCCATGGTCGATACCAGCCTGCTGGCCCATGTGCATGAAGAGGATCGCAGCGCGTTCGAGCTGCATCTGGTGGGGCTGGTGTCGGGGCAGAAGGACGAGTTCCGCGGTCGCTACCGCTTCCAGACCCATACCCGCCCCGAGCAGTGGATGGAATGCCGTTTTGTGGTCGAGCGCGATGACGACGGCGAAGTGACCGGCGCGCGCGGCGTGCTGCGCGACATCACCAAGAGTTATCTGCAGGAACGTCACATCACCTACATGGCCTTGCATGACGCGCTCACCAGCCTGCCCAACCGGGTGCTGCTGGAGGACCGCATCAAGCAGGCCATCCAGCAGGCGGCACGCACCGGCAACCGCGTGGGGGTGTGCTTCATCGATCTTGACCACTTCAAGAACATCAACGATGCCTACGGCCACAAGGCGGGTGATGCCTTGCTGCTGACGCTGTCCCAGTTGCTGAAGGACTGCCTGCGCGACGGCGATACGCTGGCGCGCTGGGGCGGGGATGAGTTCGTGGTGCTGCTGCCGGATCTGACCACCGCCGATGCGGCCCGCCAGGTGGCACAGAAGATGGTGGATGCCATGCGTCAGACCGTGATGCTGGAGAGCCTGGCCATCAACGCCACCTTCAGCATGGGCATTGCGGTCTATCCGGATGACGAGAGCAGCGGCGACATCGACAGCCTGCTGGCGCAGGCCGACCGGGCCATGTTCTATGCCAAGTCCCAGGGGCGCAACAACTACCAGCTGTTCGCCGACATGTCGAGCAAGGGGCTGGGCAAAAAGGAGCTCTACATCCAGACCCGTCTGGCGCAGGCCATCCGGGACCAGCGCATTGCGGTCTGGTATCAGCCACAGGTGGCGGCCCGCTCGCATGCCGACGGCCGCCAGCGGCTGATCGGGGTGGAGGCGCTGGCGCGCTGGCATGACGCGGATCTGGGTTGGATCTCGCCCGGTAGTTTCATTCCGATGGCGGAAAACCTGGGCCTGATCGGCGAGCTCGGCCATCTGGTGCGTCGCCAGGCGTTCGAGCAGTTCCGCGAATGGCGTCTGACGCACCCCGATTTGACGCTCGCCATCAATATTTCCAAGCGACAGCTGTTCGCCTCCGACTTCATGCTCGTGCTGCTGGCCGACGTGGAGCGCTACGAGCTTGACCCGCGCAGCCTGGTGCTGGAGGTGACGGAATCTGTGGCGCTGATGGATGTGGAGTTTGCCGAAGAGCGGCTGCGCCAGCTCTCCAATGCCGGGTTCACTCTGGCCATTGATGACTTCGGTACCGGTTATGCCTCGCTGTCGCAGTTGCATGAACTGCCGATCGGCGAGTTGAAGATCGACATCTCTTTCGTGCGCCGTGTGCACACCACGGAAGGCCTGCGCATGGCCCAGGGCATCATCAGCCTGGCGCAGGCGCTGCGCCTGCGCACCGTGGCCGAAGGTGTGGAGGATGAAAAGACAGAGAGTGTGCTGCGCGACCTGGGTGTGGACGTGCTGCAAGGTTATTTCTTCGCCCGTCCTTGCCCGGCCAGCGAGTTGTCCGCGCTGCCGCTGTTCGTCAACGGGGAAACGCTGGCGGGCTGAAACGTCTCAGAGCATGCCGTCGTAGTCGATCGTGATCGGCGCGTGGTCGGAAAACTTCTCGCCTTTGTAGATCGCCTCGCGACGCGCCCGTTCGGCCAGCGCCGGTGTGGCTAGGTGGTAGTCCAGTCGCCAGCCCACGTTCTTGGCATAGGCCTGGCCACGGTTGCTCCACCAGGTGTAGGCGGCCTCGGTTGCGTCGGGCTGGAGCTGGCGGTAGACGTCCACCATGCCGCCTTCGCTCAACAGGCGCGTCATCCAGGCGCGCTCTTCGGGCAAAAAGCCCGAGTTCTTCAGGTTGCCCTTCCAGTTCTTCAGGTCGATCTCCTTGTGTGCGATGTTGACGTCGCCGCACAGGATGAATTCGCGTTCGCGCTTGAGCTGCTGGAGATGGGGGTAGATCTCGTCCAGGAAACGGAACTTGGCCTGCTGACGTTCTTCGCCGGACGAGCCGCTGGGGAAGTAGCAGCTGATGAGGGACAGCTTGCGCTGTGGCGTGTCAAAGCGCAGCTCGACGTAACGGCCCTCGGCGTCGAACTCCGGCGAGCCGTAGCCGATGCGCACCTCACTCGGCTCGTGCCGGCTGTAGATGCCGACGCCTGAATAGCCTTTTTTCTCGGCGAAGTGGAAGTGGCCGCGCAGGCCGGCCAGGCTTTCGAAACGACCAGCCACGTCGGCTGCCTGGGCTTTGACTTCCTGCACGCAAATACAATCGGGTCTGGTGGCCTCAAGCCAGGCCTCAAGCCCCTTGCTGGTGGCGGAACGGATGCCATTGAGGTTGAGGCTGCTTAATTTGAATAAGGAATTTCCCATGTCGGAAGGTGTGGCATCAACAGCGGGGCAGGACAAGCTGGCCCAGGATTTTGTGCAGTTTGCCGTCGATTGCGGCGTGCTGCGCTTTGGCGAATTCAAGACCAAGGCCGGCCGCCTGTCGCCCTACTTTTTCAATGCAGGTCTGTTTGACGACGGCGCCAAGCTCGGGCGTCTGGCCGAATTCTATGCGCAGCGCGTGATCGAGTCCGGCATCGAGTTCGACATGATTTTCGGCCCCGCCTACAAGGGCATCCCGCTCGGCGCTGCGCTGGCCGTCGAGCTGGCACGGCGCGGCCGCAACGTGCCCTTTGCCTACAACCGCAAGGAAGCCAAGGATCACGGCGAGGGCGGCACGCTGGTGGGGGCGCCGCTCAAGGGCCGGGTGCTGATCGTCGACGACGTGATGTCGGCCGGTACGGCGGCGCGCGAATCGATTGCCATCATCGAGGCCGCCGGTGCCACGCCGCATGCGGTCGTGATTGCACTGGACCGGCAGGAGATGGCCACGGAAAACGGCCAGGACGTGCCCTACAGCGCCGTGCAGTACGTGCGCCAACGCCTCGGTCTGCAGGTCGGCGCCATCGCGAAGCTGGCGGATCTGCTGCTGTATCTGGAAGCCCACAGCAGCACGGGGCAGGCGGCCGATCACCAGCGCGTGCTGGCTTACCGGCAGCGATATGGTGTGAATGAAGGCTGACCATGGGTAGGGCAGCGGGCAGTGCACTGATCAGTGCGGCGCTGTTCGGCGCATTGGGGGATGGGTGGGCCCAGGCGCCGGCGCAGAACATTTATTCCTGCACGGACGGCCAGGGGCGCAAGCGCACCGCCGATCGGCCGATCGCGGAATGCGCGGACCGCGAGCAGCGCCTGCTCAATCCCAGCGGCACCGTGCGTGCCACCGTCGGCCCGTCGCTCAATGCACAGGAGCGTGCCCAGCAGGAACTACGCCAGCGCCAGGAGGCCGAGACGCTGGCCCGGAAGCGGGAAGAGACGCGGCGCGAGCGGGCCTTGTTGTTGCGCTATCCGAATCAGGCCGCACATGACAAGGAGCGGGCCGAGGCGTTGGCCCAGGTGGACGTGGTGCAGCAGGTGGCGCGCCAGCGCGAGGCCGAACTGGTGCGTCAGCGCGAAGGCCTGTTGGCCGAGCTGGAGTTCTACAAGAAAGATCCGGCCAAGGCGCCGCTGGCCCTGCGCCGGCAGCTGGATGAAAACAGCCGCAATCAGGCGGCACAGAAGCGTTTCATTGCCGAGCAGGAGGCTGAGCGCGGTCGCATCCACACGCGCTTCAATGCCGAGCAGGCGCGCCTGAAACCCTTGTGGATGGCCGCCGCGCCCTTGGCCGCACCAGCGGCCAGCGAAGGCCGCTGACGCCCGTTTTCAGCCCAGCTTGCTGCGCAACAGGTCGTTGACCTGTTGCGGATTGGCCTTGCCCTTGCTGGCTTTCATGACCTGGCCGACCAGCGCGTTGAAGGCCTTGTCCTTGCCGGCCTTGAACTGCGCCACGTTGTCGGCGTTGGCGGCGATCACCTCGTCGATGATCTTCTCCAGCGCGCCGGAGTCGTTCATCTGCTTCAGCCCCTTGGCTTCGATGAGCGCATCCACCTCCTGGCCTTCGCCGGTCCACAGCGCGTCGAACACCTGTCGGCCGGCGTTGTTGGAGATGGTGCCGTCGGCAATGCGGCCGATCAGCGCGGCCAGTTGTGCTGCACGCACCGGCGCCTGCTCAATGCCGATCTCGTCCGCATTGAGGCGGCGTGACACTTCGCCCATGATCCAGTTGCTGGCCAGTTTGGCTTGCTTGCTGGCCTGTGCGGCCGCCTCGAAGTAGGCCGCCATGGCCTTGCTCTGCGTCAGCGTGGTGGCATCGTATTCGGGCAGGCCGTAGTCGGCCACAAAGCGCGCGGCCATGGCGCGCGGCAGTTCGGGCATCCCGGCTTTCACGCGTTCGATCCACTCATTGGCAATCACCAGTGGCGGCAGGTCCGGGTCGGGGAAGTAGCGGTAGTCGGCGGCGTCTTCCTTGGTGCGCATGGCGCGGGTCTCGCCGGTGTCGGGGTCGAACAGCACCGTGGCCTGCTGGATGGCGTGGCCGTCCTCGATCTGCTCGATCTGCCAGCGCACCTCGTAGTCGATGGCCTGCTGCATGAACTTGAAGCTGTTCAGGTTCTTGATCTCGCGCCGTGTGCCCAAGGGCTGGCCGGGTTTGCGCACCGAGACGTTGGCGTCACAGCGGAAGCTGCCTTCCTGCATGTTGCCGTCGCAGATGCCGATCCAGGTCACGATCTTGTGCAGTTCCTTGGCGTAGGCCACGGCCTCTTCGCTGGAGCGCATGTCGGGTTCGGTCACGATCTCCAGCAGCGGCGTGCCGGCGCGGTTCAAATCGATGCCGGATTGGCCGATGAAGTCCTCGTGCAGCGATTTGCCGGCATCCTCTTCCAAGTGCGCGCGCACCAGGCGCACGGTCTTCTTCTCGTCGCCGAGGAAGAACGACACCTCGCCACCCTGCACCACCGGAATCTCGAACTGGCTGATCTGGTAGCCCTTGGGCAGGTCGGGGTAGAAGTAGTTCTTGCGCGCGAAGATGCTCTTCGGTGCGATGTGCGAGCCGATCGCCAGACCGAACTGGATGGCGCGTTCCACCGCGCCCTTGTTCATCACCGGCAGCGTGCCGGGCAGGGCCAGATCGACGGCGCAGGCCTGGGTGTTGGGCTCGGCGCCGAAGGCGACCGAGGCGCGGCTGAAGATCTTGCTCTGGGTGGAGAGCTGGGCGTGGGTCTCGAAGCCGATCACGACTTCGTAGCCTTGGACGAGTTTGTTGCTCATGTCAGAAACCTCCCGGGGCGCGGAGGTGGAAATCAGTGGCCTGCTGCAACTGGTGTGCCACATTCAGCAGCCTGCCTTCCTGCAGGTAGTTGCCGATCAGCTGCAGGCCGACCGGCATGTTGTTGCTGCCAAAGCCGGCGGGCAGACTCATGCCCGGCAGGCCGGCGAGCGAAGCGGGCAGGGTGAAGATGTCGGCCAGGTAGTTGGCCACCGGGTCGTCGGCCTTCTCGCCGATCTTCCACGCCACCGTGGGCGCTACCGGGCCGGCGATCACGTCGCACTGCTGGAAGGCCTGCTGGAAGTCGTCGGCGATCATGCGGCGGATCTTCTGCGCCTGCAGGTAGTAGGCGTCGTAATAGCCGTGGCTCAGCACATAGGTGCCGATCATGATGCGGCGCTTGACCTCGTCGCCGAAGCCCTCGGCACGCGTCTTCTTGTACATGTCGAGCAGGTCGGTGTAGTCCTTGGCGCGATGGCCGAACTTGACGCCGTCGAAACGCGACAGGTTGGAACTGGCCTCGGCCGGCGCGATGATGTAGTAAACGGGAATTGACAGTTCGGTGCGCGGCAGCGAGATCGGCACCAGCTTGGCGCCTAGCTTCTCGTATTCTTTCAGCGCGGCATCCACCGCCGTGCGCACATCCGGTGCCAGGCCCTCGCCGAAGAACTCCTTCGGAATGCCGATGCGCAGGCCATCGAGCTTGTCGTTCAACTTGAGCGTGAAATCCTCGGCCGGCGCGTCGAGCGAGGTCGAGTCGCGGTCCGGGTCCGGGCCGCACATGCTTGAGAGCAGCAGGGCGCAGTCTTCGGCACTGCGGGCCATCGGGCCGGCCTGGTCCAGGCTGGAGGCGTAGGCAATCATGCCGTAGCGCGAGGCGCGGCCATAGGTCGGCTTGATGCCGGTGATGCCGCAGAACGAGGCCGGTTGGCGGATCGAGCCGCCGGTGTCGGTGCCGCTGGCCGCCGGTGCCAGACGTGCCGCCACGGCGGCAGCACTGCCGCCGGAGGAGCCGCCGGGAATGCGGCTGGTGTCCCACGGGTTGCGCACCGGTGCGGGGCTCTGGTGGCCCAGGGCCGGCACGGCGACATTTTCATTGGCTGAGCCCATGGCGAATTCGTCGCAGCTGAGCTTGCCCAGTGTCACGGCGCCGGCACCTGCAGGACCGCCGGGCGTGCCGGCGCCGAGCCGCGCCACCACGGTGGCGTCGAACGGGGAGCGGTAGCCGCTCAGCATCCTGGAGCCGGCGGTGGTGGCGAAATCCTTGGTGACGAAGATGTCCTTGTGGGCGATCGGCACGCCGGCCAGCGTGCCGGCGTTGCCGGCGGCCAAGGCGGCATCGGCGGCACGGGCCTGGGCCAGGGTGGCGTCTTCATTCACATCGACAAAAGCGCCGAGGGCTTCGTGGGCACGGATGCGCGACAGGAAATGCTGCGCGGCCTCGACAGCGGAAACGTTTTTCTCGCGCAGTTGCCGGGCCAGTTCGGCCACGGAAAGCTGGTGCAGGTCGGTGGAGGCTTGCGTCATGTCTTACTCGATCACTTTGGGCACCAGGAACAGGCCGCGCTCGACGGCGGGGGCGCTCTTCTGGTTGGCTTCGCGGTTGTTCGGCTCGCTCACGGTGTCTTCGCGCAGGCGCAGCGCGACTTCAGATACCGTGGCCAGCGGATGGGCCAGGGGCTCGATGCCGCTGGTGTCGACCGCGCGCATCTGCTCCACGATGTCGAAAAAGCCGTTGATCTGGGTCAGCATGCGCGAGCTCTCCTCCGGCTGGAGTTCCAGCCGGGCAAGGTTGGCGATGCGCGAAATATCGGCAGATGTCAGGGACATGGTGATCAGGGGTTGAAACCGTGTGTAAAGCGCCCCGAAGGCGGGGGGCTACGGCCGGCTTATTCACAGGGGATAGGGTATTATCCCGCCTTTGGCGCCATGCTTGTAATTTCTCGGTATTTCGCGGAATTCTGAGGTGTCGGAAGCGATTTTTGACCCGTAATCCGGTGGTGGCGAACCGAAGTGTTCGCCGCACCAGCAGAGAGGACATCTGATGTTTGGATCATTCCGTCGGTACTTTTCCACCGACTTGGCGATCGATCTGGGTACCGCCAACACCCTGATCGTGGCCCGCGACAAGGGCATTGTGCTGAATGAACCGTCGGTCGTGGCGATTCGCCACGAAGGCGGCCCCCAGGGCAAGAAGGCCATCCAGGCCGTTGGCCACGAAGCCAAGGCCATGCTCGGCAAGGTGCCGGGCAATATCGAAGCCATTCGCCCGATGAAGGACGGCGTGATTGCCGACTTCACCGTCACCGAGCAGATGCTCAAGCAGTTCATCAAGATGGTGCACCCGCGCGGCATGCTCAAGCCCAGCCCGCGCATCATCATCTGCGTGCCCTGCGGCTCCACGCAGGTTGAGCGCCGCGCCATCCGCGAGTCGGCACTGGGTGCCGGTGCCAGCGAGGTGTTCCTGATCGAAGAGCCGATGGCCGCGGCCATCGGTGCCGGCCTGCCGGTCTCCGAGGCCTCTGGCTCGATGGTGGTCGACATCGGCGGCGGCACCACCGAAGTCGGCGTGATCTCGCTCGGCGGCATGGTCTACAAGGGCAGTGTGCGCGTTGGCGGTGACCGCTTTGACGACGCCATCATCAACTACATCCGCCGTAACTACGGCATGCTGATCGGCGAGCCGACGGCCGAAGCCATCAAGAAGCAGATCGGCTCCGCCTTCCCCGGCTCCGAAGTCAAGGAAATGGAAGTGCGTGGCCGCAACCTCTCCGAAGGTGTGCCGCGCAGCTTCACCATCTCGTCCAACGAAATCCTGGAAGCGCTGACTGATCCGCTCAACAGCATCGTGTCGGCCGTCAAGAACGCGCTGGAGCAGACGCCACCCGAACTGGGTGCCGACATCGCCGACCGCGGCATGATGCTGACCGGCGGTGGCGCCTTGCTGCGCGATCTGGACCGCCTGCTGTCCGAGGAAACCGGCCTGCCGGTGCTGGTGGCCGAAGATCCGCTCACCTGCGTGGTGCGCGGCTGCGGCATCGCACTGGAGCGCATGGAGCGTCTGGGCAGCATCTTCACCAGCGAATAAGCCGCAGGTACAGCGATGCCCCTCGGTACGCTGGACAGGAACCCGCCGCCCTTCTTCCGACAGGGCGCGTCCGCCTTATCCAAACTCATGGTGTTCAGCGCCCTGGCGCTGTTCCTGATGGTGGCCGACACGCGCTTTGCGTTGACGCAACCGTTGCGCATGGCCGTGGCCACCGCACTGTACCCGGTGCAATGGCTGGTGATGCGGCCGGTGCTCTGGTCGGCGTCGGCCGGCGCCTACTTCGAGTCGCTGCAGGCCGCGCAGGAAGCCGCCCAACAAAAGCTCGGCCTGCTGTCCCAGCGTGCCAATCAGGTCGAGCAGCTGATGCTGGAGAACAGCCGCCTGCGCAAACTGCTGGTGCTACGCGAGCGCTTTGCCGCGACCGGCCAGGCGGCCCAGGTGCTGTATGACGCCGCAGATCCCTACACGCGCAAGGTGGTGATCGACAAGGGCCTGTTGAGCGGCGTGAGCGCCGGCTCGCCGGTGCTCGACGAGTCCGGCGTCCTGGGCCAGGTCACCCGCGTCTACCCCCTGGTCAGTGAGGTGACGCTGGTGACGGACCGCGACCAGGCCATTCCCGTGCTCAACGCTCGCACCGGCGCGCGTGCCGTGGCGTTCGGCGATCCCGGCGCGCATGCTGGCGCGCTGGAGTTGCGTTTCATGGCCGCCAATGCAGACGTGCAGGCCGGCGACCTGCTGACCACCAGCGGTGTCGACGGCGTGTACCCGCCGGGGCTGCCGGTGGCGCGTGTCGAGAAGGTGGAGCGTCGGGTCGAATCGGCGTTTGCGCGCATCTATTGCACGCCGGTGGCCCTGGCGGCCGGGGCTGCGCACGTGATGGTGCTGCAGCCGATCTCGAGCCAGATTCCGGCCCTGCCGGAGCCTGAGGCGGCTCCCGAGCCGGGCAAGAAGGGCAAGTCCAAATGATCATGCGCCCCGGGCAGCAGCTGCTGCTGCCAGCGAATCCCTTGTTCATCTGGAGCAGTCTGGTCGTGGCCCTGCTGCTGAACATGTTGCAGAACATGGGGCTGTGGGGGCGCGCCGCCTGGACGCCGGACCTGCTGGCGCTGGTGCTGGTGTTCTGGAGCGTGCACCAGCCGCTGCGCGTGGGGGTCGGGGCGGCCTTTGTGTTCGGCCTGCTGATGGACGTGCACCAGGGCAGCGTGCTGGGCCAGCATGCCCTGGCCTACACCGTGCTCGGTTTTTATGCCATCACCATCCACCGCCGTCTGCTCTGGTTCAGTGTGCCGCAGCAGGCCCTGCAGGTGCTGCCGCTGCTGCTGGTGGCCCATGCGGTGGAGCTGGCCGTGCGCATGCTGGTGGGCGGCACCTTCCCGGGTTTCCTGATCCTGCTGGGGCCCGTCATCGAGGCCCTGCTGTGGCCGCTGGTCACGGTTGTGCTGCTGCTGCCGCAGCGGCGCGCACCGGATCCCGATGCCGACCGACCCCTGTGATATGGCCCCCACGCTTGTCACTGCGTGTACTGCGCTGCCCCCCGAGGGGGCTGGTTCGCCTTGGGGCGGCCCGGCGGCGAACCGGTCCGCGGCGCTCGTAGCATCATGACCGAACTGCGCAACGTTGAAGCCGATCTGACGCGCTTTCGTTCCCGCGTGCTGGCGGTGACGTTTGTCGTGCTGGTCTGCTTTGCGCTGCTGGCCATGCGGCTGGTCTACCTGCAGGTGGTACGTCATGAAGACCTGAGCGAGCAGGCCGAGAACAACCGCACCGCCATCGTGCCGGTGGTGCCCAACCGGGGGCTGATCCTCGACCGCAATGGCATCGTGCTGGCGACCAACTACTCGGCCTACACGCTGGAGATCACACCTTCCAAGGTCGACAGCGTCGAGCAGACCATCGACGAGTTGTCCAAGGTGCTGGACATCACGCCGCGCGACCGGCGCCGCTTCAAGAAGTTGCGCGAAGAGACCAAGGGCATCGAGTCCCTGCCCATCCGGACCCGCCTGACCGACGAGGAAGTGGCCAAGTTCGCGGCGCAGCGTTTCCGCTTTCCCGGCGTCGAGATCAAGGCCCGGCTGTTCCGCAACTACCCCTGGGGCGAGCTGGCCAGCCATGTGATCGGCTACATCGGCCGCATCAACCAGGCCGAAAAGAAAGTCATCGAGGAATGGTCTGACGAAGACATTGCCAACTACCGCGGCACCGAGTACATCGGCAAGCTGGGCGTCGAGCAGAGCTTCGAGAAGGAGCTGCACGGCCTCACCGGGGTCGAGCAGGTCGAGACCTCGGCCGGCGGGCGCGCGGTGCGCAAGCTGGCCAGCCATCCGGCCACGCCCGGCAACACGGTGCAGCTGTCGATCGACATCAAGCTGCAGAACCTGGTCGAGGAGATGTACGGCGAGCGCCGCGGTGCGCTGGTGGCGCTGGACCCCAAGACCGGCGAAGTGCTGGCCTTCGTCAGCAAGCCGACCTTCGATCCCAACCTGTTCGTCGAGGGCATTGACAGCGACAGCTGGCAGGAGCTCAATGAGTCGATCAACAAGCCGCTCTTGAACCGGGCCCTGCGCGGCACCTACCCGCCCGGTTCGACCTACAAACCCTTCATGGCCATGGCGGCGCTGCAAAGCGGCAAGCGTTCGCCTTCCTTCATCGTCAACGACGCCGGTTCCTGGGCCTTCGGTGGCCATGTGTTCCGCAGCCACGGTGACCATGGCCTCGGCCCGGTGGACATGTACCGTGCCATCGTCAAGTCGAGCAACGTCTACTTCTATTCGCTGGCCAACGATCTGGGGGTCGATGCCATTCACGACTTCATGGCGCCATTGGGGTTCGGCCAGTACACCGGTATCGACATCCAGGGCGAGGTGCGCGGTGTGCTGCCCAGCCAGGCCTGGAAGCGCAAGACCTACAAGCGGCCGGAACAGCAGAAGTGGTACGCCGGCGAGACGATTTCGCTCGGCATCGGCCAGGGCTACAACACCTTCACCATGCTGCAACTAGCCTCGGCCACCGCGACGCTGATCAATGGCGGCATCAAGCACACGCCGCAACTGGTCATGGCCACCCAGGACGCCGTGAGCCACGCCCGCGTGCCGGTGGCACCGAAGCCGCCGCAGGACCTGGGCTTCAAGCCCGAGCACGTGGAGATCGTGCGCCGCGCCCTGGTCGGCGTGACGCAGGAGGGCACCGCGACGCGCATCTTCGCTGGCGCCGGCTACCTCAGCGGTGGCAAGACCGGTACGGCGCAGGCGGTGACCATCGGCCAGAAGGAAAAATACAACGCCGCCAAGATGGAAGAGCACCAGCGCGACCACGCGCTGTACATGGCGTTCGCCCCGGCTGACGACCCGAAGATCGCGCTGGCGGTGGTGGTGGAGAACGCCGGTTTCGGCGGCGAGCATGCCGCGCCCTTGGCGCGTCGGGTGTTCGACTATTGGCTGCTGGGCCAATACCCGAATGAGGAAGACCTGGCGGCCGTCAAGGTGGGCCGGGCCGGGCCCCCGATCGGCAAACCGCGTGTGGCCGCGGAAGTGGCTTGGCCGCCCAAAGGCCGGGCCTTGCCGACGACTCAGACGCCCTGACGCAGGAAGGCGTCAAAGCCGGTCTTCAGGATCAGCGCGCTGACCACCACGATGAACACCCCGCGCACAAAGCCGGTGCCATGCTTGAGCGCCAGCCGCGTGCCCAGCAGGCTGCCGACCACATTGGCCAGCGCCAGCGGCAGCGCGTAGTGCCACCAGACATGGCCCTTGATGGCGAACAGGATGATGGCCGCGATATTGCTCGCCAGGTTCAGCAGCTTGGCGCCGGCCGAGGCGTGCAGGAAGTCATAACCGAGCCAGCGCACCAGCAGGAAGATGAAGAAGCTGCCGGTGCCGGGGCCGAAAAAGCCGTCGTAAAAGCCGATGCTCAGGCCGACCGCACCGGCCGCCAACAGTTCCTGGCGGCCGGCGAAGCGCGGTGCATGGGTGTGTCCCAGTTCCTTCTTGGCCAGCGTGTAGAGCAGCACGCCCAGCAGGATCAGCGGCAGCAGCTTGCGCAGGAATTGCGGCGAGACCAGGGTGACCACCCAGGCGCCGGCGAACGCGCCGAAAAAGCTCATGGCGATGGCCGGCAGCATGGCACGCCAGCGCATCTCGACATGGCGGCTGTACTGCCAGGAGGCGAAGGCTGTGCCCCAGACCGAGGCTGATTTGTTGGTGCCGAACAGGGTGGCGGCATGGGCGCTGGGGAAGGTGGCAAACAGCGCCGGCACCAGCACCAGGCCACCGCCGCCCACGATTGAATCGACAAATCCGGCCAGCAGCGAGGCCAGCGATACCCAAAGAAGTTCCATGCGGAATTGTCGCATTCACGCCGGCGCGCAGAATGCTATCAAAACAGGAGCTGTTGGCGCAGATCCGACGAGGCCCTTAGCCGAATTTGATTTGGAAAATAAAAAAGCACCGGGGTGTCCGGTGCCTTGTGAAAACCATCTGCTCTGGATGGTGCAAATCTTGTTGAGATTATCGGGTGTCTTCCTCGGCTCCTCCCGCGCGGAGCCTGTGGCCCGCTGGTAAGTGGCGTGAGTTTACCCGGCGGCGCGGGGTGATGGACACGGGTTTTCCCTGAGTGGGGGATGCGTGGTGCTGCGGGTGTTTTCAGCCCCGGCCGGCGTCCTCGATGATCCAGCGCGCCGCCTTTTCCGCCATCATCAGCACCGGCGAGTTGGTGTTGCCGCTGGTGATGGTGGGCATGACGCCGGCATCGACCACGCGCAGGCCCTGGATGCCGCGCACGCGAAGCTGGGAGTCGACCACGGCCATCGGATCCGCATCCGGTCCCTGCACGCGGCCCATCTTGGTGGTGCCGACCGGGTGGAAGATGGTGGAGCCGATGTCCCCCGCCAGGCGGGCCAGGTCCTCGTCGCTCTGGTACTGCGTGCCGGGTTTCCATTCCTGCGGCCGGTACTTGGCCAGCGCCGGCTGCGACACGATGCGGCGCGTCACGCGCAGCGAGTCAGCCGCCACCTGGCGGTCTTCCGGCGTGCTCAGGTAGTTGGGCGCGATGGCTGGCGCATCCTCGAAGCGCGGGCTCTTGATCTGCACCGTGCCGCGGCTGGTCGGGTTGAGGTTGCAGACGCTGGCGGTGATGGCGTTGAAGTTGTGCAGCGGTTCGCCAAAGGCGTCGAGCGAGAGTGGCTGCACGTGGTATTCGATGTTGGGCCAGGGCTGGGCCGGGTCGCTGCGCGTGAAGGCGCCCAGCTGGCTGGGCGCCATGCTCATCGGGCCGCTGCGCTTGAACGCGTACTCCAGCCCGATCCTGGCCTTGCCCCACCAGGAGCTGGCCATGGTGTTGAGCGTCTTGACGCCTTCGACCTTGTAGACCGAGCGGATCTGCAGGTGGTCCTGCAGGTTGGCGCCGACACCTGGCAGTTCGTGCGTCACGGGGATGCCGTGCTGCTGCAACAGCGCCGCCGGGCCGATGCCCGAGAGCTGCAGAATCTGCGGCGAGCCGATGCTGCCCGCGCTCAGGATCACTTCGCGCTTGGCGGTGGCGGTGACCATCTCCTGGCCGGTCCAGACCTGCACGCCGCTGCAGCGCTGGCTGCCATCGGCATGGGTGTCGATGACCAGGCGCGCCACCTGGGCCGAGGTCCACAACTCGAAGTTGGGACGGCCGTAGCAGGTCGGGCGCAGGAAGGCCTTGGCGGTGTTCCAGCGAAAACCCTGTTTCTGGTTCACCTCGAAGTAGCCCACGCCTTCGTTGTTGCCGCGGTTGAAGTCGTCGTTGCGCGGAATGCCGGCCTCGACGGCGGCCTGGGCGAAGGCGTCGAGAACGTCCCAGCGCAGACGCTGCTTTTCGATGCGCCATTCGCCACCGGTCTGGTGGTGGCGCATCAGCTTGCGGTAGAGGTCGGCCCCTGCGTCACCCGTGTCGCCCTTGAGGCTCAGCAGCTCGGTCGGCACGCCCTTGGCGCCGTGCAGCGCATCAGCGCCCTTGTAATAGTCTTCATGCTGCTTGAAGTAGGGCAGCACCTGCTCCCAGCGCCAGCTGTCGTCGCCTGTCAAGTCGGCCCACTGGTCGTAGTCGCGCGACTGGCCGCGCATGTAGATCATGCCGTTGATGCTGGAGCAGCCGCCCAGCGTCTTGCCACGCGGGTAGCGCAGCGATCGGCCATTGAGGCCGGCGGCGGGCTCGGTGTTGTAGAGCCAGTCGGTGCGCGGGTTGCCGATGCAGTGCAGGTAGCCCACCGGGATGTGGATCCAGTGGTAGTCGTCGCGGCGCCCGGCCTCGATCAGCAGCACACGCTTGCTGGCGTCCATGCTCAGTCGGTTGGCCAGCAGGCAACCGGCGGTGCCGGCGCCGATGATGATGTAGTCGAAGGTCAAGTCGCTCATGGTCTCCTCTCCCCAGCACGCGGCAAGACGTAGCGCGAAGGGTTTTTATCGGGGGCCACCGCGGAACCGGCTCTGCCGGTCCGCTGGTGGCGTCCCCCCTCTGGGGGCTAAGGGCCGCGGCTCCAAGCCTGCCTGCGCAGGCTTGGACGGCCCGAAGAGCCTTTGCCTCTGGCAAAGGCTCCGAGGCGGCCGGCAGGCCGACTCAGGGGGGATTTACTTCGAAGTCGGCATTACAAACTCGGCACCTTTCTCGATACTTTCGGGCCAGCGCTGCATGATGGATTTCTGCTTGGTGTAGAAACGCACGCCCTCTTCGCCGTAGGCGTGCATGTCGCCGAACAGCGAGCGCTTCCAGCCGCCGAAACCGTGCCAGGCCATGGGCACCGGGATCGGCACGTTGATGCCGACCATGCCGACCTGGATGCGGTGGCCGAATTCGCGCGCCACGTGGCCGTCGCGCGTGTAGCAGGAAACGCCGTTGCCGAACTCGTGGTCGTTGATCAGCTGCACCGCGGTGGCGAAGTCCGGCACGCGCACGCACGACAGCACCGGGCCGAAGATTTCTTCCTTGTAGATCTTCATCTCAGGCGTCACGTGGTCGAACAGCGTACCGCCCATCCAGAAGCCGTTGTCGCAGCCGGCGCCGGCGGCCTTGCCCTTGAACGTGCGGCCGTCCACCAGCAGCTTCGCACCTTCCTTCACGCCGTGCTCGATGTAACCCGTGATGCGCTGGTGCGCAATGCCGGTCACGATCGGGCCCATCTCGGCATCCAGCTCCATGCCGTTTTTCACTTTGAGTGCCTTGGTCCGTTCGACCAGCTTGGGCATGATCTTGTCGGCCACGTCGCCGACCAGCACCGCCACCGAGATCGCCATGCAGCGTTCGCCGGCCGAGCCGTAAGCGGCGCCGATCAGGCCGTCCACCGCCTGGTCGAGGTCGGCGTCAGGCATCACCACCATGTGGTTCTTGGCGCCGCCCAGCGCCTGCACGCGCTTGCCGTTGCGGGCGCCAGTCTCGTAGATGTAGTTGGCGATCGGGGTCGAGCCGACGAAGCTGATGGCCTTCACGTCGTGGTGGGCCAGCAGCGCGTCCACGGCTTCCTTGTCGCCCTGCATCACGTTGAAGACACCGTCGGGCAGGCCGGCTTTTTTCAGCAGATCGGCCATGAAAAGCGAGGGCGAGGGGTCGATCGGGCTCGGTTTGAGGATGAAGGTGTTGCCGGTGGCAATGGCGACCGGGAACATCCACATCGGCACCATGACCGGGAAGTTGAACGGCGTGATGCCGGCCACCACGCCCAGCGGTTGGCGCATCGTCCAGTTGTCCATGCCGGTGGAGACCTGCTCGGTGAAATCGCCCTTGAGCAGTTGCGGGATGCCGGTGGCGAATTCAACGATCTCGATGCCGCGCGTGACCTCGCCCTGCGCGTCGGTGAACACCTTGCCATGTTCGGCGGTGATCAGGCGCGCCAGCTCGTCACGATGGTGGTTGAGCAGCTCCAGGAACTTGAACAGGATGCGCGCGCGGCGCAGCGGCGAGGTGGCAGCCCAGGCCGGGAACGCGGCTTGGGCGGCAGCCACGGCCTTATCGACTTCCGCCGTGCTGGCCAGCGCGGTGCGGCCGCTGACGGCGCCGGTGGCCGGGTTGTAGACGTCCTGCGCGCGGCCGGAAGTGCCGGCGACGATCTGGCCGGCAATGTAGTGGTCAATATTTGTAATGCTCATGGTGAAGTCTCCTCAGGAATGGCGAAGTGTCGTGGATATTCAGACGTTTATCCAATGACTTGCTCAAAATGATGATATAAATTTTGCAAATATGGCTATCGCTGCCGACCCCCAAGCCCTGCGCGCTTTCATCGCCGTTGCCCGCGAGGGCAATGTCTCGCGGGCGGCCACGCGCCTGCACCTGAGCCAGCCGGCAGTCAGCCTGCAGCTCAAGGCCCTGGCCGAAGCCACCGGCCTGCAGCTGTTCACGCGCACGCCGCATGGCCTGGCGCTGACGCGTGACGGCGCGGCGCTGCTGCCGCAGGCCGAGAAGGCACTGGCCGCCCTGAGCGATTTCAGCCAGGCCGCGCTGAGTCTGCACAACACGGTGCGCGGACGTCTGCGCATCGGCACCATCCTCGATCCCGAATTCACGCGGCTGGGCGCGTTCTTGAAAGAGCTGGTGGAGTCGGCGCCGCAGATCGAAACCGAGTTGCGCCAAGGCATGAGCGGGGAGGTGCTGGCGCAGATCGGCCGCGGTGAACTTGATGTCGGTTTTTACCTTGGGTTGCCCGACGATTCCGAACCAAAAATGGCATCAACCCTCGTGGGAAAAGCGCCGAGCGCTATGCTTTTTGAAGCAAAAGTGCTGTCGCATTTCACCTACCGCGTGCTGGCGCCGGCCGGCTGGGGCGAGCAGGTGCTGGGGCGCGACTGGAAGGCGCTGGCGGCATTGCCGTGGATTGCCACACCGCCGGCTTCCGCCCACCACCGTCTGCTGGCCAGTGTTTATGAACCGCTGGGCCTGAGCCCGCGCCAGGTGGCGCTGGTGGACCAGGAGGCTTCCATGCTTGACCTGGTGCGCTCCGGCGTGGGGCTGTCGTTGGTGCGCGACACCATCGCCATGAACGAAGCCCAGGCGCGCGGCTTGGTGATTGCCGACCGCGTCAGCCTGGACTGCCGGCTCAGCTTCGTCTGCCTGCGTGCACGCCGCAACGAGCCGGTGGTGGCCAGCGCCTGGGCGGCACTGGCGCAGGTGTGGCGGTAATGGCTTGAACGAGTTATCACTCGACAGGCACTGCCAAATCGATGGCGTACATCCTCGCTATCGCCCGATGTACGGAATATCGGAGCATGTCACGGGGACATCGTAGCCATTCGAATCGAGCAGCATTTCTACGGCCTGCTTGCGTTTCTCGCGGTCTTTATGCGGGCCGATGATGACTTGCTTGATGGGTAGTCGCGTCCGGTTTGTACTGTCGGCGGCACGGGAAAAAAGATCCAGATATGGAATTGACACACCGTTCTTGATAAACGCCTTGGCTTCTCTCCGAATTCTCGCTTCGCCCAATTTTCGGGCCTCTTGCTCAAAAGCCTTTTTGGGGGGAATTGCGACGATTCGGATTTCCTTTTCTTCCCAGAATCCACGATGCTTATATGAACAAGATAACGCAGAGATGGCGTTATATGCATCATTGGCAGCATCTCCAATGTTCTGATTGAGTGAAAGTGACCGAATTGCCTGGCAAACCAGCTTCTCGTCTTTCTTAACATCGTCTGCGGCCGAGGGTTGTAGCGCCAGATCAATGCCGTGGTAGAACACCTCACGCAACAGCAGAACGTTGTAATAGTGTTGCCGATCCTCAGATGTCAGCAGCAGCTCGAGTTCCCTCGTGTCGAGGACGATCGCATATCCCCCATCACTTCCGTAGCCGCGCCATTGACTCAGAAGGCCGGATTTGCGTGCGTAGTTGTCTTGCGGTGCACTTAACGAGAAGATGTAGGGATCGTTGAAGTTCAACGTAACTTTTCGTAGGGTACCAACATGAACTCTGGCTTCGTCGCTGACAACTTTTGGGGATCCGCCATATTTCTCAATCGCATCCTTTTTTAGCTTTCCATCCTGTTCGAGCTCGGAAACAAGTCGATGAATCTCTTCCTCCGCAATACAGGGCAAGCGCTCGTCGAAAAAATGAGTCATCTCCTCAGCGTCATTCAGAAAGGCACCGTGTGTTGCCCAGAGAGAGTCTGACGACACGATGCCGGTAAGCCCTGCGGCAGTCGTGTAATGGAGGAGTTCGGGATAGACCTCGCTGACTTTCATCGCCTGCTGCGCCAATCTATGCGTTGAACGAAAAGATAGCAGACTGCCAGCCGAGTCTTAATTCCGGCGCTCATATGCTCTGATAACAATCTCACTTCGTCATGTAGCCCATCCACGGCCAGTAGGTAACGCCCAGCAGCAGTACCAACGCGTAGCCGATCACGGTCAACACCAGGCCGGTGCGCACGAAGTCCTTCACCGTGAAGGTGTCGGTGCCGAAGGCCACCATGTTCTGCGGTGCGTTCACCGGCAGGATGAAACCGAAGCTGACCACGAACTGCAGCAGCATGGTCATGCCGACCAGGTTCAGCGGCGCGGCGTCAGGCGAGCCGGCGATCTGCTGCAGCACGCTGATCATGATCGGGATCATGGCCGAAGCCAGCGCGGTGGCGCTGGCAAAACCCAGGTGCACCACGATCAGGAACAGCGACAGCAGCGCCAGGATCATGAAGGCTGAAGCGCCGGCCAGGCCGAGGTTGGCAACAATGATGTTGGCCAGCCAAGCCGCCGCTTTGGTCTGCAGTAGCGCAGTGCCCAGGCTGATGCCGGTGCCGAACAGCACGATGGTGCCCCATGGAATCTTCGATTGCGCCTGCTTCCAGCCCATCACGCCAATGCCGGGCGTGAACATCAGTGCGATGGCAGCGATGGTGGTGGACGAAGTGTCAAACGGGTGCAACACCTTCTCGGTGGCCCAGAAACCGAGCAAGGCCAGCATGATGAACAACAGCTTTTTCTCGTTGAAGCTCATCGGGCCCAACTCGTGCAGGGCCTGGCGGATGGTTTCCTTGCCGCCGGCGATCTCCTCCGTTTCCGGCGGCATCATCTTGATCATCACGAAGTAGAGCGCGATCGACATCAGGATCGACCACGGTGCGGCAGCCACCAGCCAGTCGCCCCAGGTGATGGTGGTCTTGAAGGTCTTTTCGATGAAACCGATGGCCACCATGTTCTGCGCCGCGGCGGTTTTCACGCCCACATTCCAGATAGACGCCGCCTGCGCGGTGGCGATCATCAGCATGCCGGCAAAACGCGAGCGTTTGTCAACGCCGAAAGCCAGGATGATGCCCATGATGATGGGCACCAGGCAGGCCACGCGCGCCGTGGTGGACGGCACCAGAAAGGACAGCACGATGCCGACCAGGATGGCGCCGATCAGCACGCGGTTGGTCCGCGCGCCGACCTTGGACAGGATGAACAGGGCGATGCGTTTGTCCAACCCGGTGATGGTCATGGCCGCCGACAGGAAACAAGCTGCTGCCACCAGCGCCAGCGCGGTGTTGGCAAAACCGCCCATGGCCAGCGTGAGCGCCGGGCCGGTGCCGAGCACCGCCTCCGGCTTGGCGGCGTTGGGCGCCATGCCGAGCATGAAGGCCATGAGCGCGGTGATCAGCACGGCGCTGATGGCGTAGTCCACCGCCTCGGTGGCCCACAGGATGACGGAGAACAGCAGCAGCGCCAGCATGATCTGGCCGGCCACGGGCAGTCCTTGGGGGGTGGGTAGCAGCATGACAGCGATCAGTGCCAGAAAGGCAGCGATCAATCCGATCACGTTCACGGACTCGTGCGAGCCACTGGGTGCGACGTTCGCAGCGGGGTTGGTTGCCATGTCGGTTCCTTCCTTGTTCGTTGTACGCCGGACCATGTTACACGCCTGCCGTGACGGACTGTAGTGTCTGTGTGCGTCTGTAACAAGCCCGCCGTTTCGGGCTTGCGCCGACCTACACTGCCAACCCTTCCATCCCTGTTGATCTGACGAACCGAATGAAAACTGTGAATCGTTCCATTTCCTCCCTTTCCTTCCGCACCTTCCTGGGGTCGGTGCTGCTGGTGGCCGGTGCCACCAGTCCGGCGTGGGCCGGTGATGGCGGCACGCTACTGGGCGGTGGCCTGGGCGCCGCTGCCGGTGCGGTCATCGGCCAGTCGGTGGGTGGCAAGAACGGCGCCATCGTCGGCGGTGCGGTCGGTGGTGCCACGGGCGCGGCGGTCAGCACCAAGGGCTCGGGCCAGAGTGGCGCCATGGTGGGCGGTGCGATTGGCGGCGGCGCCGGTGCCGCCGTGGGCCAGTCGGTCGGTGGTTCGACCGGCGCGATTGTGGGTGCCGGTCTCGGTGGTGCCGCCGGCTCCAGCCTGGGCAAGGGGGCCACACAACAGCCCAAGGCGGGGCAGGCCGGCTATTACGACGACGGTCACCACAAACATGGCAAGCACGGCAAACACAGCCGCTGCTTCGATGACCATCCCGGCCAAGGCCACGCCTACGGCAAGTACAAGGACTGCTGAGCGCGCCCGACACCCGGGCCGATGCGCGCTTGCGCCGGCCCTGGGTCAGTTCAACGACCGGGCCATTGCGCCTTGCGTTTTTCCTGGAAGGCCTTCTGGCCTTCCGCGGCATCCTCGGTCAAGGTGAAGAGGGCGATCTGGCTTTCGGTGAAAGCCATCGATTCCTCAAAGCTCATGGCCTCGATCTTTTTCATGGTGTACAGGCCGCGCCGGATGGCGGCCGGTGACTTGTCGAGCAGGCGATCGAGCAGCCACTGCAGCCGCGCATCGACATCGTCGTCGACATAGTTCACCAGGTCCAGCGCCAGTGCTTCGTTGGCCGTGATCGGTTCGCCGGTCAGGCACATCTCGGCCAGCTTGCGGCGCGGGATCAGGTGCTGCAGCACGCTCAGCACCTGGGCCGGGAACACGCCCACTTTCACTTCCGGCAGGCCGAAGACGGCATGGCGCGCCGCCACCGCCAGGTCGCACATGCTCAAGAGGCCCATGCCGCCGGCCATGCAGGCGCCGTTGACGCGTGCGATCAGCGGCACGTGGCTGGCCTTGGCGGCGCGCAGCACCTGCGCCACATGGCCGTGCGGCTCCGAGTAATCGGTGGTGAAGGCCTGGCTGGCCTGCAGGTCGGCACCGGCGCAAAAGGCCTTGTCGCCGGCGCCGGTGATGACGATGGCGCGGATGTCGCGCTGGCTCTGCGCCGCGCGGATGGCCTGCGCCATGGCCGCCAGCACGCCGTGGCTGACGGCATTGCGGCGTGCCTCGCGCTGGATGGTCAGCCACAGCACCGGGCCGCGCTGCTCGCGCAGTAAATCGTCTTGGGGGGTGGTCTCGCTCATGGGGTCTCCTCTGGCTCGCAGGCCGTGCCCGTATTGTGGCGGTGAATTGGGACGACCCTGGCGGACCGGCTGGTGCCGGTTTCTGCATGTACCATCGAGTTCAAACAACGTTTTGCCGCTGCATGCCCATGGACGACACCACGCCACGCCTGATCCGGCAGTCCTTGCCGCAGGGGCGCTGCGCGCTGCTGCAAGGCCGGTGGGCCGCGGCCGCGCTGGCGGATGCGCGCGCTTGGGCGGCGCTGCAAGGCGAGTTGCGGGTGAGCCAGGCGGGGCCGAACGCAGTGCAGTGCTGGGACCTGCGCCAGCTGCAGTGGCTGGACCATACCGGCGCGCAACTGCTGTGGAACAGCTGGGGCCGGCAATGGCCGGCGCAGCTGGAGGCGTTGCCGGCACAGCGCGCCATGCTGGAGCGGGTGGCGCGCTACACGCAGGCGCCTCCGCCGCCGGAGCGCCTGACGGTCGGCCAGATTTTCCTGGGGCTGGGCGGGTTGGTCCTGCGAGTCCTGGACCATGCGCGCGGCCTGCTGCGCCTGGTGGGCCAGCTGCTGCTCGACATCCTGCACCTGCTGCGCCACCCGGGCCAGGGGCCGTGGCGCGACTTTTCGGGCCACCTGTACCACATCGGCGCCACCGCCCTGCCGATCACGGCGCTGGTGGGTTTCCTGATCGGCGTGGTGCTGGCCTACCTGATCTCGCAACAGCTCAAGCTGTTTGGTGCCGACCCCTTCATCGTCAACATCCTGGGCATCTCCCTGATCCGTGAACTCGGTCCGGTGCTGGCGGCCATCCTGATCGCCGGGCGTTCCGGCTCGACCATCACGGCGCAGATCGGCGTGATGCGTGTGACCGAGGAGCTCGACGCCATGCGCGTGCTCGGCATTGCGCGCGGGTATCGGCTGGTGCTGCCGCGCGTGCTGGCGATGGCGCTGACCATGCCGCTGCTGTCGGTATGGACCACGCTGGCGGCCATGCTGGGCGGCATGCTGGCCGCCGACCTCGCGATGGGGGTGACGCCGTCCTACTTCCTCTCGACGCTGCCGGATGCGGTGAAGACCTCCAACCTCACGTTGGCGACGGCCAAGTCGGCGGTATTCGGCGTCTTCATCGCCCTGGTGGGCTGCCATTACGGTTTGCGCGTCAAGCCGAACACCGAGAGTCTGGGGCAGGGCACCACGGCCTCGGTGGTGACCTCGATCACGGTGGTGATCCTGGTCGATGCGCTGTTTGCGGTGGTGTTCAAGGACGTCGGCATATGAGTCGCCGAATGACTTCCACGGTGAATGCCGCCGCGTGCCGCGCGGAGGGTGCCCGATGAGCGAGGCGCGTGCCGGCACCCCGGTGGTGGACATCGAAAAACTGTCCTCGGTGTTTCGCACCGCGGGCCGGGAGTTCGTGGTGCACCGCGACCTGAACTTGCAGGTCCACGCCGGTGAGCTGATGTCCATTGTCGGCGGCTCGGGCAGCGGCAAGACGGTGCTGCTGCGCCAGATGCTGGGCCTGGAGCGACCGCGCAGCGGGCGCGTCACGGTGATGGGCCGGTCGGCGGCGCACCTGGGCGAGCCGGGCGCGGCCAGCCGCGTGGGCATGCTGTTCCAGCGCGGCGCCCTGTTCTCGGCCTTCAGCGTGCTGGACAACATCGCGTTTCCGCTGCGTGAACTCGGCACCTTGCCGGACGATCTGGTGCGCGATGCCGCCCTGGTCAAACTGCAGATGGTCGGGCTCGACCCCTCGCAGGCGAACAAGATGCCGGCCGATCTGTCGGGCGGCATGATCAAGCGCGTGGCGCTGGCACGTGCGCTGGTGATGGACCCGCCCTTGCTGCTGCTGGACGAGCCCACCGCCGGCCTGGACCCGGACAGCGCCGAAGCCTTTTGCCGCCTGTTGCGCTCGCTGCACCGTGAGCTGGGCCTGACGGTGGTGATGGTCACGCACGACCTGGACACCCTGTTCGAGCTCAGCACCCGTGTGGCGGTGCTGGCCGAGCACCGGGTGATTGTCAGCGGTGCGCCGCGTGAGGTGATGGCCTTCGACCATCCCTTCATCCGCGAATTCTTCCTCGGCGAACGGGGCCGGCGCGCCGTGGCCTTGTTGCACGAAACGCCGCCCGCCGTGTAAAAAGCGAGCTTGAAAGAACTTTATGGAAAACAAAGCCCATGCCATAGCCGCCGGAGCCTTCGTGCTGCTGCTCTCCGCCCTGCTGGTGGCGCTGGCCGTCTGGCTCACGCGGGAATCCGGCGAGTGGCTGACCTATGACGTCACTACCGACGATCCGGTGACCGGCTTGCAGCAACAGGCCTCGGTACGCTTTCGCGGCGTCAAGGTCGGCAAGGTGGCAGACATCAGCTTTGATCCGCAGGTGCCGGGCAATGTGCTGGTGCGCATCGCAGTGGCGGCCGACACACCGGTCACCCGCTCGACCTTCGCCACACTCGGTTTCCAGGGCGTGACCGGCATTGCCTTCGTGCAGCTCGACGACACCGGCCAGGTGAAGGAGCGGCTGCCCACCAGCGACGAGCAACCGGCCCGCATCCCGATGCGACTGGGGCTGGTGGGGCAGCTGTCGGAGCAGAGCGGCCGCATCCTGGCCCAGCTGGAAGAAACCAGCCGCCGTATCAACCAGCTGCTGGCCAGCGAGAACCAGAAGACGCTGGTCACCAGCATCGACGCCATCGGGCAGGCGGCTGCCAGCCTGCCGCCGGTGATGAAAGAGGCCGGCACGGCGCTGCAGTCCTTGCGCACTGCGGCCGGCAGCGTGGCCGGCAGTGCCGACGAAGTGAAGAAAACAGTGACCGAATACGGCCGCCTGGCACAGCGTCTGCAGCAGCCCGGTGGCGCGCTGGACCAGCTGTCGCAGGAGAGTGACATCCTGCCGCGCCTGAGCCGGACCCTGGACGAGACCGGTCATGCCGCCCGCCAGGTGCGGCGTGTGGCCGGCACGCTGCAGGACAACCCGCAGGCCCTGCTGCTGGGGTCGGGGCTGGCCTTGCCCGGGCCCGGTGAGCCAGGGTTCGTCATACCGTTGGTGACGCAGGGAGAGAGGCCATGAGGATTGCTATGAATTTGAGAGCTGCTGGCGCTGGTTGGATGAGGCCTCTGGCCATTTTTTTCTTGACATCGGCGGCCCTGCTGGCTGGCTGTGCGCTGCCCCAGCGCGGGCCCAGCCCGCTGCTGTACGACTTCGGTGTCCGTCCGTCGTCCGGCACCGCTACGGCAACGGCTGCGGCCTTGCCGGCGCTGGCGATCACGGCGCAAGCCACACCAGCACTCGACGGCAATGCCATGCTCTACCGCCTGGCCTATGCCAACGAGCAGCAACTGCGGGCCTACACCCAGGCGCGCTGGGCCATGTCGCCGGCCGAGCTGGTGCAGCAGCGCCTGCGCGAGGGCTTGAGCGGCCAGTTCACGGTGCTGCGCCCGGGCGAAGACGCGCAGCGTGTGCTGCAACTGGAGCTGGAAGAGTTCAGCCAGGTGTTTGATGCCGCCGACAAGAGCAGCGGCTTGCTGCGCCTGCGTGCCACCGTGCGCCAGCGCCTGCCGTCGGGCGAGCGCATGATGGCGCAACGCACGGTGGTGGTGAAGCGGCCAGCGCCGAGTGCCGATGCGGCGGGTGGCGTGCGCGCCCTGAGCGCCGCCACCGATGCCACGGTGGACGAGCTGGCGCAGTGGCTGCGGCAGTGGCGCTGACGCTGACGCTGCAGTGACGCCGTAGCGCCGGCATCAGACCGGCGTCATGCGGCGGGTGATGCCGGGGCCGGCGTGCGGCGACGGAACATGCCCCAGCCTTCCATGTGCAGCACCTTGTCGCCGTGCTGGTTGTGCATTTCCCACACGGTGCGCACCAGGCCCACATCCGGCCGGCTGGCCATGGGCCGGCTTTCCAGGATGGTGTGGCTCAAGGACAGCGTGTCATCCGGAAACACCGGTTTGAGCCACTTCAGGCTCTCCAGCCCGGGTGAACCCAGACTGGCGGCCTCGCTCAGGAAGTTGTCCACCATCAGACGCATGGCCATGGCGCAGGTGTGCCAGCCGCTGGCACACAGGCTGCCGAACACCGAGGCCTGGGCGGCGGCTTCGTCAAGGTGAAAGGGCTGCGGGTCGAACTGGCCGGCGAACGAGAGGATCTGTTCCTTGGTCGGGCTGACGCTGCCGAGCTGGCGCGTCGAGCCGGGCGCGAGGTCTTCCCAGTAGTACTTGATGGTCTTCGTGGTCATCAGCGTCCCCCGGTCAGGTCCAGAATGCTGCCGGTGGCGTAACTGGCTTCATCGGACAGCAGCCAGACGATGGCGTTGGCGATTTCCTGCGCCGTGCCGGGGCGCTGCATCGGGATCTGCGGTGCCAGACGCTGGGCACGGTCGGGCTGGCCGCCGCTGGCGTGGATCCCGGTGTCGATGACGCCGGGGCGCACCGCATTGACGCGCACACCCTCGGTCGCCACCTCGCGCGCCAGGCCGAGTGTGAAGACGTCGATGGCGCCCTTGGCGGCGGCGTAGTCCACGTACTGGTTGGCGGCGCCCAGGGTGGCGGCCACGCTGCTCACATTCACGATGGCACCACCGCTGCCGCCGTGGCGCGTGCTCATGCGCCGCACCGCCTCGCGCGCACACAGCAGGGTGCCGAAAACGTTGATCTCGAACATGCGGCGCCAGCGCGCCAGGCTTTGCTCGTCGATGCGTTGCGCGGTGTCCACCACGCCGGCGTTGTTCACCAGCGCCGTGAGCCGCCCGAGCTTGGCGTTGACCTGCTCGAACATGGCCAGCACCTGCGCCTCGTCGGCCACATCGGCCTGGACCGTGATGGCCTTGCCGCCGCCGGCGCGGATCTGCCGCACCACTTCGTCGGCCGCCAGCGAATTGGCGGTGTAGTTGACCGCCACCGCGTAGCCACGACTGGCGGCCAGCAGGGCGGTGGCCGCGCCAATGCCGCGACTGCCGCCGGTGATGAGTAGCACCTTGTCCAAGACCATTCTCCTGCGTGTGGATGGATGACAAGATACCATTGCCGCCGAAACGAGGAGACACGCATGCGTCACACAGTTGACTATTACTTTGCGCCGCAAAGCCCCTGGACCTACCTTGGCCACCAGCGCTTTGCTGCCATGGTCCAGGCTGCCAACGCCACTCTTCGCGTCTTGCCGGTCGACCTGGGCGGCAAGGTGTTCCCCATCTCCGGCGGTCTGCCGCTGCCGAAGCGCGCGCCGCAGCGCCAGGCCTACCGCCTGCTGGAGCTCAAGCGCTACAGCGAGCATCTGCAGATGCCGCTGCACGTCCAGCCCAAATACTTTCCGGTCAGCGGCGATGATGCGGCCTGCCTGATCATTGCCGTCGACCTGCACGACGGCACCGCCGCCGCCATGAAGCTCACCAGTGCTGTGTTGGCAGCCTGCTGGGCGCAGGAGCGCAACATCGCCGACGAGAAGGTGCTGGCCGAACTGCTGGCTGAGCAGGGGCTGGATGCCCGGCGGCTCGAGCAGGCTTTCAGCCAGACGGTGCGCGAGCGCTACGAGGCCAACACCCAACAGGCGATCGAGGCCGGCGTCTTCGGTGCGCCCAGCTACGTCATTGACGGCGAAATTTTCTGGGGCCAGGACCGGCTCGATTTTGTCGAGCGCAAGCTCAAGAACCGATAAGCAAACGCAAGGAGAAAACACCATGGGCCAGTTCATCGACCTCAAAGCCGCCGACGGCTTCACCTTTCCCGCCTACGTGGCACAACCCGCGGCCCAGCCGTGCGGCGCCGTGGTGGTGGTGCAGGAAATCTTCGGCGTCAACGCCCACATCCGCGCCGTGGCTGACGGTTATGCTGCCGCCGGCTATCTGGCGGTGGCACCGTCCACCTTCCACCGCGTCAAGCCCGGCGTCGAGCTCGGTTACGCGCCCGACGACATGAGCGCCGGCATGGCACTCAAGGCCACGGTGGAAGCGCTGCCCGCCCCCGGCGTGTTGCAGGACATCCAGGCCGCCATCGATTACGCGGCCCGGGCCGGCAAGGTCGGGGTGGTCGGCTACTGCTGGGGCGGCCTGCTGACCTGGCGCAGCGCCTGCCTGTTGCAGGGCGTGAGCGCCGCCGTGCCCTACTACGGCGGCGGCATCACCGCGCCGGCCGAAATCGCGCGCACGCCGAAGTGCCCGGTGCTGGCCCATTTCGGCGAGAAGGACCACTGGATCCCGCTCGATGGCGTGGCCGCCTTCCAGCAGACGCATCCTGAAGTCGAGACGCACATCTACCCGGCCAACCACGGCTTCAACTGCGACCACCGCGGCGCCTACGACGCTGCGGCCGCGGCCTTGGCGCGCGAGCGCACGCTGGCCTTCTTCGCCAAACACCTGGGGTGAGCCATGTGGTGGCCCGCGGCTTTCAAGTGTTTTAAGGCCTTGTGCCGCGTCAACTATGCGCTAACCGCTCTTGTTTTAGGAGCGTTTTCTGGCTGGGTTCAGGCGGCTGATTACAGTGGTCCGCTGTTTGATGCGCACCTGCACTACAACGAGGAGGCCTGGAACGGGCAGGCCGGGCCGCACCCCTTGGGCGATGTGCTGGCACGCATGCAGCGCAACGGTGTGCAGGCCATTGTTGCCAACAGCCGGCCCAACGACGGCACCAAGGCCTTGGCCGAGGCGCGCGAGGCCACGCGTGCCGCCGGCGTCACGGTGGTGCCTTTCATTCGCCTGTATCGCAACCGGGCTGACTACACCAACTGGTTCCAGGACGAGAGCATCTACGCCATGGTGCAGGCCGAGTTCGCACGCGGCACTGCGGCCGGCCCCTACCGCGGCATCGGCGAGTTCCATCTCTACGACAGTGCCAACGCCAACGGTCCGGTGGCGAAGAAACTGATGCTGTTCGCACAGGACCAGCAGCTGGCCGTGCTGGCGCATGTGGACGATGTGGCGATCGACCTGCTGCTGGCACACGCACCAAAAGCGCGGCTGATCTGGGCCCACACTGGCATCGGTGGCGCTTCGGTGGAACGCGTTGAGGCCTTGTTCACGAAATACCCGCAGTTGATGGGCGAGCTGTCCTACCGCCCGGGGCTGACCTGCGGCGACGGCGCCCTGTGCCCCGAGTGGCGCGCGCTGCTGCTCAAGTACCCGACGCGTTTCCTGATCGGCTCCGACACCTGGATCAACCAGCGCTGGCTTTATTACGATGACTTGATGCGCGGCTACCGCCGCTGGCTCGGCGACCTGCCGCCGGCGGTGGCGCGCCGCATCGCCTGGGACAACGGCGCCGCGCTGTTCCTGACGCCCAGGCCCTGAGTCCATGGCCATTGCCTTGCCGCTGTTTCCGCTGCAGACGGTGCTGTTTCCCGGCGGCGTGCTGTCGCTGCGCATCTTCGAGGTGCGCTACCTCGATTTGATCGGGCGCTGCCACAAGGAAGGGGCGCCGTTCGGCGTGGTGAGCCTGACGCAAGGGCAGGAAGTGCGCCAGCGCCAACGTGACCCCGACGCCACCGACGGCGAGGCCTTCGAGACGGAGTCTTTCCAAACGGTCGGTACGTTGGCGCACATCGACAGCCTGGAGCGGCCGCAGCCGGGGTTGATGGTGATCCGCTGCCACGGTGGTCGGCGTTTTCGCTTGGGCAGCAGCGAACAGCTCAAACACGGCTTGTGGGTCGGGCAGGCCGAGTGGCTGCCCGATGACCCGCCGGTGCCGGTGCCGGCAGACCTGGCGTACGTGCGGCGCGGGCTGGAGCAGCTGTTGGCCCAGGTGCAGGCGCAAGGTGATGCACAGAATTTTCCGGTGCAAGCCCCGTACCGTTGGGACGACTGCGGCTGGCTGGCCAATCGCTGGAGCGAGCTGCTGCCGGTGAGTCCGCAACTCAAGCAGCAGTTTCTGACGATCGACAACCCGCTGCTGCGTCTGGAACTGGTGGCCGATCTGCTGGAACACCTCAAGATCGGCGATCCGCCCGCAGCCGGGCCGGCCTGAGATCAGCGTCCGCTGCGCTCCAAGTAGCGCTTGCGCCAGAACAGCAGTGCCAGCGCCAGCGCAATCAGGCCCATGGACGTCATGGCCCACCAGAAGCCGCTGTCGCTGTGCAACAGTGGGATGTGCTCGAAATTCATGCCGAAGATGCCGGCGATCAGATTGAGCGGCAGGAAGATGGCGGTCAGCACCGTGAGCGTGCGCATGATGTCGTTGGTGCGGTTGCTCTGGGCGTTGAAGTGCATCTGCACCGCGGTCTCGGCGCTTTGTTCCAGCCGGCGCACGTGGTGCACCACGCGCTCGATGTGTTCCAGCACGTCGCGGCTGCGCACCTGCAGCAGGTCGCGCTCGCGCTGCGCGGCGGGGGTGGTTGCCTCGGGCCAGGTCTTGACGGTTTCGATCCAGTCCTGGATGGCGGCGCGCTGGTCTTCGCAGATTTCGTCGAGCTGGTGCAGCGACAGGCGCGCTTCAAGCAGGGCGGCCCAGTTGTTGAAGCGGGTGCGCGGGTTGAGCAGCTCGGTCTGCCAGTGGTCGAGTTGGCGCGTGAGTTCGCGCCGCAATTCCAGAAAACCGTCGACCATCTGGTTGACCAGGCGCAGCATCAGGTCGGCCGCGGAGGTGGGCAGACGGCTGTTGGCATTGCGGATGTCGGTGGCCGTGGACTGCAGCAGGCGGGTCGCATAGGCATCACGCGCTGCGCAGTCGGCCGGGTGCACCGTCAGCAGCACGCGCTCGAACACCGCAAAGCCGACCGGGCTGGTGTCCAGGCGCTTGAGGATGGGCGGGCCGCTGCGTTTCTGCGGTTTGGCCGGGGTTGGAGAAGGGGCTTCCGCTGTGCTGCCTGCCGCCGCCAGCCGGCGGAACACCAGCAGGTCGTACTGCGAGGTGTAGTCGAAGTGCGAGGGCAGGTGCGAGTTGAGCAGGTCGGACACGTGCAGGTCGACCAGTTGCAGGCCGCACAAGGCCTGAAGCATCGCCTGGATCGGCGCCAGCTGCTCGCCGAACTCCTGGCGCGTGCAGGCGATCCAGACATGACCGAGCTCGGGCAGGCGGTCCGGCAGTGCCGCGCTTTCCACCACACCGCCGGGACTGATGCTGAAAACACGCATGGGAGGTTCCTGATGGGGGTGATGGGAGATGGGGTTATGGGTCAAATAAGCCCTTAACCCTTGTCTGATATGCGCGAGCCGCTATTTGTTTTGTAGCAATCGGGCGGCGGCGATGGCGAAGTAGGTCAGTACGCCATCGGCGCCGGCACGCTTGAAGGCCAGCAGGCTTTCCATCATCACGGCGTCGTGGTCGAGCCAGCCGTTCTGTGCCGCGGCCTTCAGCATGGCGTACTCGCCCGACACCTGGTAGGCGAAGGTCGGCACGCGGAATTCATCTTTCACGCGGCGTACCACGTCCAGGTAGGGCATGCCGGGCTTGACCATCACCATGTCGGCGCCCTCGGCGATGTCCAGCGCCACTTCGCGCAGGGCCTCGTCGGTGTTGGCCGGGTCCATCTGGTAGACCTTCTTGTTGCTTTTGCCCAGGTTGGACGCCGAGCCGACCGCATCACGGAACGGGCCGTAGAAGGCGCTGGCGTACTTGGCGCTGTAGGCCATGATGCGGGTGTGCACCAGACGGGCGGCTTCCAGTTCGCTGCGGATGGCGCCGATGCGGCCGTCCATCATGTCGCTGGGCGCCACGATGTCCACGCCGGCGCGTGCCTGCGTTAGCGCCTGCTGGGTCAGGATGTCCACCGTTTCGTCGTTCAGGATGTAACCGGTGTCGTCGAGCACGCCGTCCTGGCCGTGGCTGGTGAAGGGGTCCAGCGCCACGTCGGTCATGACGCCGAGTTCCGGAAAGTGCTGCTTGAGCGCACGCACCACGCGCGGCACCAGACCGTCGGGGTTGGTTGCCTCCTTGCCGTCCGGGGTTTTGAGCGCCGGGTCGATGACCGGGAACAGGGCCATGACCGGGATGCCGAGTTCGACGCACTCCTCGGCCACCGGCAGCAGCAGGTCCAGGCTGAGGCGTTCCACACCGGGCATGGAGGCCACAGCCTCGCGGCGCTGTTGGCCATCCACCACAAACACCGGGTAGATCAGGTCATGGGCGGTCAGCGTGTTTTCACGCACCAGGTTGCGGGTGAATTCGTCGCGGCGCAGCCGGCGTGGCCGGCCCAAAGGGTAGGGGGCGTAAGGGGTCATGGGGAAAATTGTGCCCTATTCCTGCCGGGGCCGGTTTCTCAGGCGAATCGATGATTTCAAGGAGATAGGTAATTGACTTCATAGATCCGATTGTCAAAATCTCTTGTCCCTCTACTTGTAAAGGGGTTTCACTTTTGTTAAATTTGCGTCGGGCGGGAAACCGCCTCCCGCTTTTCCTCCCTGAGCGGGGCCTTGATGTGTGACAGCAAAAAAGGCTTGCAACCCAAGCTTCGGCTGGGGGTTTTTTTGTCTTCGGCCGCTTCGCTTAACTTGCCCCTGCGGGCCAAGTTAGCCTGCACTACAACCTGTAAAACAGGTTGTCGCCCCCTCGTTCGAGCTTGGCACGACTAAACTCGGCCCATGCTCTGGGTTAAATCGCTCCATATCGTTTTCGTGGCCAGCTGGTTTGCCGGCCTGTTCTACCTGCCGCGTATCTTCGTCAACCTGGCCATGGTGCCGGTGGATTCCGTGGCCGAGCGTGAGCGGTTGCTGCTGATGGCGCGCAAGCTCATGCGCTTCACGACGATGCTGGCGGTGCCGGCGCTGGTGTTCGGCCTTTGGCTCTGGCTCGGTTACGGCATCGGCAAGGGCGCGGGCAATGGCTGGCTGCATGCCAAGCTGGCGATCGTGGTGCTGGTGCTGGGCTACCACCACAGCTGTGGTGTTCTGCTGAAAAAATTCCAGCAAGGGGCGGTCCAGCGCAGCCATGTCTGGTTCCGCTGGTACAACGAAGTCCCGGTGCTGCTGCTCTTGCTGGCCGTCATTCTGGTGGTGGTCAAACCCTTCTGAGGGGCGTGGCGATGCACAAGACCTCTGCCTGGCCGCTGGCCCTGGTCTATGCCGGTCTGATCGTTTATGCCAGTCTTTACCCCTTTGCCGACTGGCGCGACCGGGGGGTGGCGCCGTGGGACTTCCTGTGGGCGCCACTTCCCCAGTACTGGACCGGTTTTGACCTGGTGTCGAATGTGTTGGGGTATGCGCCGCTGGGCTTTTTCCTGGCGCTGAGCGCCCTGCGCACCGGGCGCGGCGCCCATGCCGTGCGCCTTGCCACGCTGGCCGCATTCGGGCTCTCCCTGCTGCTGGAGGCGCTGCAGGTCTATCTGCCGGCACGGGTGCCGTCGAACGTGGATTTCGTGCTCAACGTTCTGGGCGCCTGGACCGGGGCCGTGTTGGCCGCCTTGCTGGAGCGCTTGGGTGCGCTGTCGCGCTGGAGCCGCTTTCGTGCGCGCTGGTTCGTGTCCGATGCGCGCGGTGCGTTGGTCCTGCTGGCCTTGTGGCCGCTGGCCTTGCTGTTCCCGGCGGCGGTGCCGCTGGGGCTGGGGCAGGTGTTCGAGCGGCTCGAAGCCGGCCTGGCCGAACTGCTGCTGGACACGCCATTTCTGGAATGGTTGCCGGTGCGCGACGTCGAGTTGCAGCCCCTGGTGCCGGGCGCCGAACTGGCCTGTGTGATGCTGGGGGCGCTGATCCCCTGCCTGCTCGGTTTCTGTGTTATCCGTGCACGGGCGCGCCGGGCCATGCTGGTGCTGGTTGTGCTGGCTGTGGGGGTGGCGGCGACAGCACTGTCGGCGGCGCTGAGCTTCGGGCCGATGCACGCCTGGGCCTGGTTCGAACTGCCGGTACAGGTCGGGCTCGGGCTGGCGCTGGTCCTGGCCTTGCTGTTGCTGGGCGTGCCGGAGCGCACCAGCGCTGCCCTGATGCTGCTGGCCCTGGGGGTGTTTCTGAGCATCATCAACCAGGCGCCCACCAGCGCCTATTTCGCGCAAACCCTGCAAACCTGGGAGCAGGGGCGGTTCATCCGCTTTCACGGGCTGGCGCAGTGGCTGGGCTGGCTGTGGCCCTATGCCGCCTTGCTGTATGTGCTCACGCGCGTCTGGCAACAGGGTGCGAAAAACTAGAATGAGCGTATGAACGATCCCAAGACCCCGCCAGCATCCTCTTCCTACTACCAGCGGCACATCTTTTTCTGCCTCAATGAACGCTCCGACGGCTCGGAGTGCTGCGCCCGGCACCAGGCGCAGGAAGCGTTCGATCGCTGCAAATCGCTGGTCAAGGCCGCCGGCCTGGCCGGGCCCGGCCAGGTGCGTGTGAACAAGGCGGGTTGCCTCGATCGCTGTGCAGCCGGACCGGTGGCGGTGGTGTATCCCGAAGCGGTCTGGTATTCCTATGTGGATGCTTCGGACATTGATGAGATCGTCGAGTCGCACCTGAAAAACGGCCAGGTGGTGGAGCGTCTGCTGACGCCGCCGCATCTAGGGCGTTGAGATGAACGCCCAGACTGAACGCTTGCTGCTCGATGGCCCGGTCGGGACCATCGAGGCCCTGAGCGACGCGCCGCAACTGGCGGCAGGCGCCGCGCCTCGCGGTGTGGCTGTCATTGCGCATCCGCATCCCCTGTTCGGCGGCACCATGGACAACAAGGTGGTACAGACACTGGCGCGTGCCTTCGTGCAGTGCGGTTGGCGCGCTGTGCGCTTCAATTTCCGGGGTGTTGGCGCGACCGCGGGGGCGCACGATGAAGGGCGGGGTGAAGCGCAGGATCTGCTCGCCGTGGTGCAGCAATGCGCCCCGGAGGGCCCGTTGGCGCTGGCCGGCTTTTCCTTTGGCTCCTTCGTCATGAGCCAGGCGCTGCTGTCCTTGTGGCCGCAGCGGCAGATCGAGAAGCTGGTGTTCGTGGGGACGGCGGCCAGCCGCTTCCAGGTCGCCACGCTGCCGCCCGAGGTGCATGAGCGCACACTGGTGGTTCACGGCGAGCATGACGACACCGTGCCCCTGAGTTCCGTCATGGACTGGGCGCGCCCGCAAGTGTTGCCGGTGACCGTGATTCCTGGCGGCAGCCATTTCTTCCATGGGCAATTGCCTCTTCTGAAAAACCTGGTGGTTCGCCACCTCAGTTCACCTGTCTGATGAAAAAACTGTTTCTTGCCCTGACGACTGTTTTGTCTTTGTGTGTGGCCAGCGTTTCTGCCACGGCCCAGGGGATGCCGCAGCCGCCCGAAATCGCGGCGCGCTCTTATTTGCTGCTGGATGTCACGGCCAACCAGATGCTGGCGGCCAAGGACATCGACAGCCCGGTGGAGCCGGCCTCGCTGACCAAGCTGATGACGGCTTATCTGGTGTTCGATGCCTTACGTGCCAGGAAGATCGATCTCAAGCAAACGCTGCCGGTGAGCGAGCGCGCCTGGCGCATGCCGGGGTCCCGCATGTTTATCGACCCGAAGATGAAGGTGCCGGTGGAAGACCTGATCAAGGGCATGATCGTGCAGTCCGGCAACGATGCCACGATGGCCTTGGCGGAGGGCGTGGGGGGCTCGGCCGAGCGCTTTGTGCAACTCATGAACGAGCAGGCCAAGGCCTTGGGCATGAAGAACACGGGCTACAAGAATCCGGAAGGGTTGACCGAGGCCGGCCACACCACCACTGCACGCGACCTGAGCATTCTGGCCACGCGGCTGATGCGCGACTTCCCGGAATATGTGCACTACTACGCCATTCGCAAATACCGTTATGAAGGAACGCCGGCGGCCAACGACTCGAATCGCAATTTGCTGCTGTTCCGCGATCCGACGGTTGACGGCCTCAAGACCGGCCACACCGAGGCCGCCGGCTACTGCCTGATAGCCACGGCCAAGCGTGACTTTCCCAATCTGGGCAAACCAGGTGCCGCACTAGGCTCACCTGACGCCAGTGGTCCCCGTCGCCTGCTGTCCATCGTGCTCGGCACCGCCAGCGAGCAGGCGCGCGCCAACGAGTCGCAGAAATTGCTGAACTGGGGCTACACCGCGTTTGAGGCGGTCAAGCTGTTCGAGGCCAATCAGGCGGTGGTGACGCCGAGTGTCTGGAAGGGGAAATCCTCGAAAGTGGGCCTGGGCCAGCCGCAAGCCATTGTGGTGGCGGTGCCGGCCGGTACGGCTGCGCGGCTGAAGACGGCCGTGGTGCGGGCGGATCCCCTGGTGGCCCCCTTCCCGAAAGGGCAGCAGCTGGCCACGCTGAAGGTGACATCAGGTGAGCAATCACTTGTCGATGTGCCGCTGCTGGCACTGGAGGCGGTTGACCAAGCCGGTGTGCTGGGACGCGCTTGGGATGCCGTCCGCCTGTGGATCAAATGAGTCAGAAGACTCGTTGAAAGTGAGTGGGCACTACGCCGTCTGCATTAAAACCATTGCGGTGATCGGGGTCTGCTGATACACTAGAAGGCTTTTCGGAATTTCCGAAGGGTTTCACGTTTTCGTTTTTTCAAACGTTGAGGGACGTTTTTCAATGCCAACCATTAACCAGCTCGTGCGTCAGGGGCGTGAGGTCGAAACGACCAAGTCCAAAAGCCCTGCGATGCAAAACTCTCCACAGCGCCGTGGTGTCTGCACCCGTGTGTACACCACGACGCCTAAAAAGCCTAACTCCGCTTTGCGTAAGGTCGCCAAGGTGCGCCTGACCAACGGTTTTGAGGTCATCTCCTACATCGGCGGTGAAGGCCACAACCTGCAGGAACACTCCGTGGTGCTCGTGCGCGGTGGTCGTGTCAAGGACTTGCCGGGTGTGCGTTACCACATCGTGCGCGGTTCGCTGGACCTGCAGGGCGTGAAAGACCGCAAGCAGTCGCGTTCCAAGTACGGTGCGAAGAAGCCCAAGGCCAAATAAAAGCCCTGGTTTCCAGCATTCGATCGGTGCTGTTTCCCGCGTGGCGCGGAGATGCAGCGAAGTGACCCGAAGCGCCAAATCGTTGGTGTGGGTCGAGTAAGTGGAAGTTTTAGATAACTTTCGCGGTGTCTGAAAAGATGCCAACTGAAGCAATATGAGGTGAAATATGCCACGTCGTCGCGAAGTCCCTAAACGTGAAATCCTGCCGGATCCGAAATTCGGCAATGTCGAGCTCTCCAAGTTCATGAACGTGATCATGGAAGGCGGCAAAAAAGCGGTTGCCGAGCGCATCATTTACGGCGCCCTCGAAACCATTGAGCAGAAGACCGGCAAAGACCCGCTGGAGCTCTTCACCACCGCCATCAACAACGTCAAGCCGATGGTTGAGGTGAAGTCCCGTCGCGTTGGTGGTGCCAACTACCAGGTGCCGGTTGAGGTGCGCCCCGTCCGTCGCTTGGCTCTCTCCATGCGCTGGATCAAGGAAGCTGCCCGCAAGCGCGGTGAGAAGTCCATGGCCCTGCGTCTGGCCAATGAATTGATGGAAGCCGTGGAAGGTCGTGGCGGCGCCATGAAGAAGCGTGACGAAGTGCACCGTATGGCTGAGGCCAACAAGGCCTTCTCGCACTTCCGTTTCTAAGCTCCACTGCCCCAACTGGTGTGCAGGCCCGCCGTGTGCGGGCCTTCCCCGTTTCAACGAAAGAACATCATGGCACGCAATACCCCCATTGAGCGCTACCGCAATATCGGTATCTCGGCGCACATTGACGCCGGCAAGACCACCACGACCGAGCGTATCCTTTTTTATACCGGCGTGAATCACAAGATTGGTGAGGTGCACGACGGCGCCGCCACCATGGACTGGATGGAGCAGGAGCAGGAGCGTGGCATCACGATCACCTCCGCTGCCACCACCTGCTTCTGGAAGGGTATGGACAATTCCTTCCCCGAGCACCGTTTCAACATCATCGATACCCCCGGCCACGTGGACTTCACGATTGAAGTGGAGCGTTCCATGCGCGTGCTGGACGGCGCCTGCATGGTCTATTGCGCTGTGGGCGGCGTGCAGCCCCAGTCGGAAACCGTGTGGCGTCAGGCTAATAAGTACAAGGTGCCGCGTCTGGCCTTTGTGAACAAGATGGACCGTACCGGTGCCAACTTCTTCAAGGTCGTGGACCAGATGAAGCTGCGCCTGAAGGCCAACCCCGTGCCGATCGTGATCCCGATCGGTGCTGAGGAAGGTTTCAAGGGTGTGGTCGATCTGCGCAAGATGAAGGCCATCATCTGGGACGAGGCTTCCCAGGGCATGAAGTTCACCTTCGAAGAGATCCCGGCTGACCTCGTTCCGCTGGCCAAGGAGTGGCGCGAGAAGATGGTGGAAGCTGCAGCCGAAGCCTCTGAAGAGCTGATGAACAAGTACCTGGAAGAAGGCGACTTGTCCGAGGCCGAGATCACCGCTGGTCTGCGTCAGCGTACGCTGGCTACGGAAATTCAGCCCATGCTGTGCGGTACCGCCTTCAAGAACAAGGGCGTTCAGCGCATGCTGGATGCTGTGGTCGAGCTGCTGCCTTCGCCGGTGGATGTGCCCCCGGTTCCTGGCTTCGATGAAGAAGAGAAGGAAGTCACCCGCAAGGCGGATGACAACGAGAAGTTCTCGGCGCTCGCATTCAAGTTGATGACGGACCCCTTTGTGGGCCAGTTGACTTTTGTGCGTGTGTACTCCGGCGTTCTGAAAAAGGGCGACACCGTGTACAACGCGGTGCGCGGCAAGAAAGAGCGTATCGGCCGTATCGTGCAAATGCACGCCAACAACCGCGAAGAAGTGGAAGAAATCCGCGCCGGCGACATCGCTGCTTGCGTGGGCCTGAAGGATGTGACCACGGGTGAAACCCTGTGCGATCCCGCTGCTGTGATCACCCTGGAGCGCATGGTGTTCCCTGAGCCGGTGATTCGTCAGGCTGTGGAGCCGAAGTCCAAGGCAGACCAGGAAAAGATGGGTATTGCGCTGCAGCGTCTGGCGGCAGAAGATCCGTCGTTCCGCGTGCAGACCGACGAAGAGTCCGGTCAGACCATCATTGGCGGCATGGGCGAGCTGCACCTCGAAATCATCGTGGACCGCATGAAGCGCGAATTTGGCGTGGAAGCCAATGTGGGCAAGCCGCAAGTGGCTTACCGCGAAACCATCCGCAAGGGTGTGGCCGACGTCGAAGGCAAGTTCGTTCGTCAGTCCGGCGGTAAGGGTCAATACGGTCACGTGGTGTTCCGCGTCGAGCCGAACGAGGCGGGCAAGGGTTTCGAGTTTCTCGATGAAATCAAGGGCGGCGTGGTGCCGCGTGAATTCATCCCGGCCGTGGAAAAGGGCGTGATCGAGGCCCTGAACTCTGGCGTGCTGGCCGGCTACCCGGTGGTGGACGTCAAGGTGGCGTTGACTTTCGGTTCCTACCACGATGTGGATTCGAACGAAAACGCGTTCAAGATGGCCGCTATCTTCGGTTTCAAGGAAGCCTGTAAGAAGGCCAACCCGGTCATCCTTGAGCCCATGATGGCTGTGGAAGTGGAAACGCCGGAAGACTACGCCGGTAACGTGATGGGTGACCTGTCTTCCCGTCGCGGCATGGTGCAGGGCATGGACGACATGGTGGGTGGCGGCAAGGCCATCAAGGCCGAGGTCCCGCTGCCCGAAATGTTCGGCTACTCGACCACGCTGCGTTCCATGTCGCAAGGCCGCGCAACGTACACGATGGAGTTCAAGCACTACGCCGAAGCACCGCGTAACGTGGCCGAGGCCATCATGGCCGCTCGCGCCAAGTAAGTGACTCGCCCCGGGCTGACAAGCCCGGGGCATTCTTTTTGTCTGCGATCTGGTGCCGCCCTGTTCCCGTGCGGGGCGATCAAGCAATCAGATGCAAACGTTAAACCAACACACGGGAATTGTTCTTTGGAGAACTGGAAA
>NZ_BCWP01000033.1 GCF_001592265.1 Curvibacter delicatus NBRC 14919
TCAGCAAATCCTTAGCTCTTTCCTGTCGAGCCGTAGCCGCCTGCACCACGCTCGGTGGCAGCAGCGAATTCGTTCACCACGTTGAACTGCGCCTGCACCACCGGCACGATGACCAGTTGCGCGATGCGCTCCATCGGCTCGATGGTGAAGGCAACGTCGCTGCGGTTCCAGGCGCTCACCATCAGCTGGCCCTGGTAGTCACTGTCGATCAGGCCGACCAGATTACCCAACACGATGCCATGCTTGTGGCCCAAGCCCGAGCGCGGCAGGATCAGCGCCGCGTAGCCGGGATCATTCAAGTGAATCGCCATGCCGGTGGGCACGAGTTGCCAGGCATTGGGCTGCAGCGTGAGCGACTCGCTCAGGCAGGCGCGCAGGTCAAGGCCGGCGCTGCCGGGCGTGGCGTAGGCGGGAAGTTGATCCGCCAGGCGTGGATCGAGGATCTTGACGTCGAGTTTCATGAAGTCTTTGAGAAGGAAAATTTTGTCTCAGGCTGCGTGGCCCAGCCGACGGGCAATCTCGGCCACCAGCTGGCGCGCCAGCGTCAGCTTGTCGGCACGCGGCAGCTCCACCGCCCGGTGTTCGTCCACCAGCAGCAGCGCGTTGTCGTCCTGGCCAAACGTAGCCGGACCGATGTTGCCCACCAGCAGCGGCACGCCCTTGCGCGCACGCTTGACCTGTGCGTTGGCCAGCAAGTCGTGGCTCTCGGCGGCAAAACCGACGCAGTAAAGCGCCCCGCCGCGGGCGCGCTCGCTCTGCGCCACGCCGGCCAGGATGTCGGGGTTCTCGACGAAAGCCAGGGCGGGCGCCTGGCCGGTGCCATCCTTCTTGATCTTCTGCTCGGCCGCACTGGCCGGGCGCCAGTCTGCCACCGCCGCAGTCGCTATAAAAATAGTAGCATCTGGCGCTTGCTCCATGACGGCTTGATGCATATTTTGTGCAGATTTCACATCGATGCGGCGCACGCCACGCGGCGTGGCCAGATGCACCGGCCCGGCCACCAGCGTGACCTCAGCACCAGCCTCGTGCGCCGCACGCGCAATGGCAAAACCCATCTTGCCGCTGGACAGGTTGGTGATGCCGCGCACCGGGTCGATCGCCTCGTAAGTCGGGCCGGCTGTCACCAGCACGCGCTGGCCGAGCAAGGACTTGGGCTGAAAGAAGGCCACCACCTCTGCCAGCAACTCGTCCGGCTCCAGCATGCGGCCGTCGCCCACCTCGCCACAGGCCTGCTCGCCGCTGCCGACGTCGAAGACATGGGCGCCGTCGGCCTTGAGCTGCGCCACATTGCGCTGGGTGGCCGGATGGGCCCACATCTCGCGGTTCATGGCTGGCGCGATCAGCAGCGGCACTTCGGCGATGGGCCGCGCCAGGCACATCAGGCTCAGCAGCTCGTCAGCCCGGCCATGCAGCAGCTTGGCCATGAAGTCGGCACTGCAGGGCGCGATCAGGATGGCATCGGCCTCGCGGCTGAGGTTGATGTGCGCCATGTTGTTGGCTTCGCGCGCATCCCACTGTGAGCCATAGACCGACCGGTTCGAGAGCGCCTGCATCGTCACCGGCGTGATGAACTGGCCGGCGGCCTCGGTCATCACCACCTGCACCGTAGCGCCTTCCTTGACCAGGGCGCGGCACAGCTCGGCCGCCTTGTAGCAGGCAATGCCGCCCGTGAGCCCCAGGACGATGTGTTTTCCAGCAAGGTCGTTCATGGTCGGCAATGTATCAGACGTGGCAAAAGGTGCAGGGCTGGCGAGAGAGACCGGATGAGGTGTCGGGAACGGTATGCCAGACTCCCGCAGCCAAGGCCGAAACGCCTTTGCAAGGTTCACAACGCCGCAGATCTCCGGCATCGCCAGCCCGAAGCCTATAATCTCGCTTTACCACCTCCCTGAGCGTACTAGCTCCCCTGACATGACCAAATTTGTCTTCGTCACCGGCGGTGTGGTGTCCTCCCTTGGCAAGGGAATCGCCTCAGCCTCCCTCGCTGCGATTCTGGAATCGCGGGGCCTCAAAGTCACTCTGATCAAGCTCGATCCCTATCTCAACGTCGATCCGGGCACCATGTCGCCCTTCCAGCACGGTGAGGTGTTCGTCACCGACGACGGCGCTGAAACCGACCTCGACCTCGGCCACTACGAGCGTTTCATCGAAACGCGCATGAAAAAGGCCAACAACTTCACCACCGGCCAGATCTACAAGAGCGTGCTGGAGAAGGAGCGTCGCGGTGACTACCTCGGCAAGACGGTGCAGGTCATCCCGCACGTCACCAACGAGATCCAGGAATACGTCAAGCGCGGCGCGGGTTACGAAACGCCGGACGCGGTCGACGTTGCCATCGTCGAGATCGGTGGCACCGTGGGCGACATCGAGTCCTTGCCTTTCCTGGAAGCGGTGCGCCAGCTCAGCCTGCGCCTGGGGCCGAACAACACCGCCTTTGTGCACCTGACCTACGTGCCCTGGATCGCGGCTGCCGGCGAGCTCAAGACCAAGCCGACCCAGCACACGGTGCAGAAGCTGCGCGAGATCGGCATCCAGCCCGACGCCCTGCTGTGCCGCGCCGACCGTCCGATCCCCGACGACGAGCGCGAGAAGATCAGCCTCTTTACCAACGTGGCGCAATGGGGGGTGATCTCCATGCCCGACGTCGACACCATCTACAAGGTGCCGCGCGTGCTGCACGAGCAGGGCCTGGACGGCCTGATCTGCGACAAGCTGCGCCTGAACACCCAACCGGCCAACCTCAAGCGCTGGGACGACCTGGTCTATGAGACCGAGAATCCGCGCGGCGAAGTCACCATTGCCATGGTCGGCAAGTATGTGGAGCTGACTGACAGCTACAAATCGGTCAACGAGGCGCTGCGCCACGCCGGCATGAAGAACCACGTGCGCGTCAAGATCGAACACGTCGACTCGGAAACCATCACCGACGACACCGTCTCGCGCCTGGCCAAGTTCGATGCCATCCTGGTGCCGGGCGGCTTCGGCAAGCGCGGCGTTGAAGGCAAGATCAACACCGCCCGCTTTGCCCGTGAGCACAAGCTGCCCTACCTGGGAATCTGCCTGGGCATGCAGGTCGCCACCATCGAATTTGCTCGCCATGTGGCCGGCCTCAAAGGCGCCAACAGCACCGAATTCGAGCCGACCACCCCCAACCCGGTGATCGCCCTGATCACCGAGTGGAAGGACGCCGACGGCACCATCAAGACACGTGACGCCAACTCCGACCTCGGCGGCACCATGCGCCTGGGTGCGCAAAGCTCCGATGTGGCCAAGGGTACGCTGGCGCATCAGATCTACGGCGACGTGGTGACCGAACGCCACCGCCACCGCTATGAGGCCAACGTCAACTACCTCGACACGCTGCGCAAGGCCGGCTTGGTGATCTCGGCGCTGACCCAGCGCGAGCACCTGACGGAAATCGTTGAACTGCCGCAAAACGCCCATCCCTGGTTCGTCGGCGTGCAATTCCACCCGGAATTCAAGTCCACGCCGTGGGACGGCCATCCGCTGTTCAACGCCTTCATCAAGGCAGCGCTGGAACACCAGGCTGCCGGCAAGAAGAACCTGAAGGCCGTGGCCTGAGAAAGCAAGCATGAAACTCTGCGGTTTCGATGTCGGTCTCGACAAGCGTTTTTTCCTGATCGCCGGCCCCTGCGTGATCGAGTCCGAACAGCTGCAGATGGACGTGGCCGGCCAGTTGAAGGAGATCACAGCCTCGCTGGGCATCCCCTTCATCTTCAAGAGCAGCTACGACAAGGCCAACCGGTCATCGGGCACCAGCTTCCGTGGCCCTGGCATGGAAAAGGGCCTGGAGATCCTGGCCAAGGTCAAGCGTGAACTCGGCGTGCCGGTGCTGACCGATGTGCACACCGAAGCCGACATCCCGGCCGTGGCCGCCGTGGTGGACGTACTGCAGACGCCGGCCTTTCTGTGCCGCCAGACCGACTTCATCCACGCCGTGGCGCAAAGCGGCAAGCCGGTCAACATCAAGAAGGGCCAGTTCCTCGCCCCCGGCGACATGAAAAACGTCATCGACAAGGCCCGTGCCGCCGCGCGCGAAAAAGGTCTGGTGGAAGACAACTTCATGGCCTGCGAACGCGGCGTGAGCTTTGGCTACAACAACCTGGTGAGCGACATGCGCTCGCTGGCCATCATGCGTGAGACCGCAGCCCCGGTGGTGTTCGATGCCACCCACTCGGTGCAGTTGCCCGGCGGCCAGGGCACCAGCAGTGGCGGCCAGCGTGAGTTCGTGCCGGTGCTGGCACGTGCCGCCGTGGCCGTGGGGGTGTCAGGCCTGTTCATGGAAACCCACCCGGACCCGGCCTGCGCCCTCTCCGACGGCCCCAACGCCGTGCCGCTCAAGCACATGAAGACGCTGCTGGAAACGCTGGTGGCACTGGACCAGGTCACCAAGAAAAACGGTTTCCTCGAAAACAGCTTCAACTGAAACACACACGAAGAACAAGAACCCAACATGACCGCTGCCTACATCATCGTCGACATGAAAGTCTCTGACCCGGAACAGTACAAGCAGTACATGGCCGAGGCGCCCGCCGCGGTCAAGGCCTTCGGTGGCGAATACCTGGTCCGCGGCGGCCGCTTCGAAGTCATGGAAGGCAACTGGCAACCGGCACGCATCGCCATGTTGCGCTTTCCCGGCTTCGATCAGGCCAAGGCCTTCTACGATGACCAGATGTACCGCCAGGCCCGTGCCAAACGCGCCGGCGCCACCGAGTTTTTCAACATGATTCTGGTGGAGGGCGTTGCCGCCCCCATCGTCTGAATACAACAATCGAAACCGAAAGGAAACCATGAGCGCTATCGTTGATATCGTTGGCCGCGAAGTCCTGGACTCGCGCGGCAACCCCACCGTTGAATGTGACGTGTTGCTGGAGTCCGGCACCATGGGTCGTGCGGCCGTGCCGTCCGGCGCCTCCACCGGCTCGCGCGAAGCGATCGAGCTGCGCGACGGCGACAAGAGCCGTTACCTGGGCAAGGGCGTGCTCAAGGCCGTGGAACACATCAACACCGAAATTTCCGAAGCCGTCCTGGGCCTGGATGCCTCCGAACAGGCTTTCCTGGACAAGACCCTGATCGACCTCGACGGCACCGACAACAAGTCGCGCCTGGGCGCCAACGCCATGCTGGCCGTCTCCATGGCCGTGGCCCGCGCTGCCGCTGAGGAAGCCGGCCTGCCGCTGTACCGCTACTTCGGCGGCATGGGCGGCATGCAGATGCCGGTGCCGATGATGAACGTCATCAACGGCGGCGCGCACGCCAACAACAACCTCGACCTGCAGGAGTTCATGATCCTGCCGGTGGGCGCCCCCAACTTCCGCGAAGCCCTGCGTTATGGCGCCGAAGTGTTCCACGCCCTGAAGAAGATCATCCACGACAAGGGCATGAGCACCGCCGTCGGCGACGAAGGCGGCTTTGCCCCCAGCGTGGCCAGCCACGAAGCCGCCATCCAGCTGATCCTGGAAGCCATCGACAAGGCCGGCTACACCGCCGGCGAGCAGATCGCCCTGGGCCTGGACTGCGCCGCCAGCGAGTTCTACAAGGACGGCAAGTACCACCTGGAAGGCGAAGGCCTGGTGCTCAGCGCCACCGAGTGGACCGACATCCTGGCCACCTGGTGCGACAAGTACCCCATCATCAGCATCGAAGACGGCATGCACGAAGGCGACTGGGAAGGCTGGAAGATCCTGACCGAGCGCTTGGGGCAAAAGGTGCAGCTGGTGGGCGACGACCTGTTCGTCACCAACACCAAGATCCTCAAGGAAGGCATCGACAAGGGCATCGCCAACTCCATCCTGATCAAGATCAACCAGATCGGCACCCTGACCGAAACCTTCGCCGCCATCGAGATGGCCAAGCGCGCCGGCTACACCGCCGTTATCAGCCACCGCTCCGGCGAGACCGAGGACAGCACCATTGCCGACATCGCCGTGGGCACCAATGCCGGCCAGATCAAGACCGGCTCCATGAGCCGTTCCGACCGCATGGCCAAGTACAACCAGCTGCTGCGCATCGAGGAAGACCTGGGCGAGATCGCGACCTACCCCGGCCGCGCTGCGTTTTATAACCTCCGTTAACCCACCCCATGGGTTCACGCCTCGTCCCGGCCATTCTGATCACCCTGCTCGTGGTTCTGCACGCGCAGTTGTGGTTTGGCCGGGGCAGCGTGCCCAACGTGGCGCGCATGGCCGGCGAACTTGAAGCGCAAAAGCAGAAGAACGCGCAGGCCCAACTGGCCAACGACCGCTTGGCCGCCGAAGTGCGTGACCTCAAGGAAGGCCTGGAGATGGTGGAAGAAAAAGCCAGGCTGGAGCTGGGCATGGTCAAGCCCAACGAAATCTACGTGCACATCGGCAAGTAAGCCTGGTCCTGTTGTGGGCATGCGCATCGCCATTCTCGGCGTCCCCGGCAGCGGCAAGACCTGCCTGGTGCAGGAACTCCGCCTTCACCTGCCTCACCTCCAAGTCAGCGACAACCCGTTGCCCGCCGAGCTGGCCACTGGGCATTTCGACCTGATCCTGCTCACCGGACTCGACTTGCCTGGTTGCAACTCGGACATGCAGCGACATGCTGACACCGAACTGCGCGCCAGCCTGCAACAGGCCGGGCTGACCTATGGTGTCGTCTACGGACAGGGGGCACAACGCCTGCACCAGGCACAACGTCTGATTGCCCCCGAGGACGGTCCACCGCCCCGCTGGACCGGCGTCTGCGAGAAATGCGCCGACCCGGACTGCGAATACCGGCTGTTTACTGCACTGAAGCGCTTGAGGGCGGCTGAGCACCCGTTGTCGTGAACAACTGCGCCGTATCAATGGCGTCGAAGCGGTAATGCGCACCGCAGAACTCGCAGTCGACCATGATCGCGCCGCGTTCGGCCACGATCTCCTTGGCTTCCACCTCGCCCAGTCCCTGAATCATGCGTGCCACGCGGTCGCGATTGCAGGTGCAGGCAAAACGCGGCGCGGTTTCACCCACAAACGGTTCGAAGCGTTGCAGCTTTTCTTCCCAGAACAGGCGGCGCAGAATGGTTTCGACATCCAGCGTCAGCAGTTCCTCGCGCTTGAGGCTGGCGGCCAGCGTCGCGATGCGGTTGTAATGCTCATACATTTCCGCCTCGTACAATTCAGCCTCGCCCGGCTGCTGGCCAGCGAGGTTGGCCATGCCCTTCACCGGCAGACGCTGGATCAGGAGGCCCGCCGCCACCTTGTCGTCAGCCGCCAGCACCAGCGTGGTCTCCAACTGCTCACTCTGGCGCATGTAGTGCTGCAGCGCATCGCTGAGCTTGTTCATTTTCTGGTCACGCTCGTCCGTCAAGGGCACCACACCCTGGTAGGGCTGCTGCCCCGGCAGACGGTCCTTCGGATCCAGCGTGATGGCACAGCGGCCCTGTCCGTGCACATTGAGCATCGCACTCAGCCCCGCATCGGCCGGCACCTCGCCCTTGAGGGTGGCGGTGGCACGCAGGCTCAGGTCTGACTGGATTTCCGCCACCGCCAGCTTGACCGGCCCGTCGCCAAAGACCTGCAGGATCAGCGAGCCGTGGAACTTGATGTTGGACTGCATCAGCGCGCCGGCCGCAACCATCTCACCCAGCAGGTTCTGCACGGGCTGCGGATAGGCCCCGGTACTGCTGCCCGCGCGCCGGCGCAGGATTTCGGTCCAGGCATCGGTCAGGCGCACGATCATGCCGCGCACCGGCAGACCTTCGAAAAGAAATTTGTGAAGTTCAGACACGTTGTAGGTTTCTTTATGGGCGGTTGACCCGCTTCAGCCGATTTTCTTCAGTCCCTTGCGGTATTGCCGGGCGTTCTCGACATAGTGCGCGGCAATGTGCTGCAGACCGGCAATCTGCTCCGGTGAGAGCTGCTTGACGGCCTTGGCCGGGCTGCCCAGGATCATCGATCCATCGGGGAACTCCTTGCCCTCGGTCACCAGCGCACCGGCACCCACCAGGCAGTTCTTGCCGATCTTGGCGTGGTTCAGCACCACGGCACCAATGCCGATCAGCGAGCCATCGCCCACCGTGCAGCCGTGCAGCATGACCTGATGGCCGACCGACACGTTCTCACCCAGCGTCAGCGGCACACCGGCATCGGCATGCAGCACGCTGGCATCCTGGATATTGGAGCCACGGCCGATATGGATCTTCTCGGAGTCGCCGCGGATCACGGTGCCGAACCAGACGCTGACGTTTTCTTCCAGCGTGACCTTGCCGATCACCTGCGCACTGTCGGCGACCCAAGTGCCTTCGGCCAGCTTGGGCGCCTGGCCATCCAGTTCATAAATTGCCATTTGAGATTCCGTTTGTCAGTTTGAGGGGAATTGTAAGGACGAGGGCTTAACCCTGTGCCAGGGCGGCCAGTTCGGCATCGTTAAAACCGGCGGCACGGCGGGCCGCCAGATTGAAGGGCCCTTTGAGCTTCGGCGCTTCATATTTCAGCGTCAATTCGGCATAGGTCCTGACCGGATCGATTCCACGCTGCGCGCACAACCAGCCGTACCAGCAGTTGCCGATGGCCACATGCCCGATTTCGTCGCGCAGGATGATGTCCAGAATCTCCCCGGCCCGATGGTCGCCGATCGACACCAGCTTGGTCTTCACGGCCGGCGAGGCGTCCAGCCCGCGCGCTTCCAGCGTGCGCGGCACCAGCGCCACCCGCGCCACCCGCGCCAGGATGTCGCCCTTCGTGCGTTCGGCCATGGACCACAGACCATCGTGCGCCGGGAAATCGCCGTAATCGAAACCCAGCGTCAGCAGATGGTCGTGCAAGAGCGTGAAGTGATACGCCTCCTCGAATGCCACCTGCAGCCAGTCGCGGTAGAAGGCCTCCGGCATGCCGGCAAAGCGCCAGCAGATGTCGAGCGCCAAGTCGATCGCATTCTTCTCGATGTGCACGATGGAATGCACCAGCGCCGCATGGCCACGCGGTGTGGCAAGTGACCCCGTCTTGATGCTGGTGTGCGGCACCAGCGGCGGCCGCTCGCCACGGCCTGGGATGCCATCGATTGGCGCGATCTGTTCTTCGGTATCGATCGGGGCGTTGCGGTCCAGCGCCGTGACTGCGCGCGCCTTTTCCACCGGGCCAGGGATGGCGAGCAGTTGTTGGCATTGGCGGCGGAGATTCATGGGGGTGAATTATCCCGGATGCTTATCTGCCAGGGTATGACTTCGCAAGGACGCGCCACGGCACGTCCTTGTGGTTTTCGGTCTCCGGTATCCCCCGCCGTCATGAGGAGGCGAGTAGCGCAGGGGCAAGCGGAAATAGAGGCGCAGATGTTTGAGCGCAGCGAGTTTCTGCGCCTCCCGCTTGACCCGAGCAACGCAGCGTGCCCGTAGCGCTAGCGAAGGGTCGACGAATCCGGCTCGCCTTTCTTTGGCGAAGCAAAAAAGGTGACTCGCCCGCCGGGGCGAGACCCGGCACGCTTGCCCAGCAAGGGCATCACGCAAAAAGCAAACTATCCCCGCGGATGGTGCTGAGCGTGAAGCGCCTTCAACCTCTCCCGCGCCACATGCGTATAGATGGTGGTCGTCGAAATATCCGCATGTCCCAGCAGCATCTGCACCGCCCTTAAATCTGCCCCATGATTCAGCAGATGGGTGGCAAAGGCATGGCGCAAGGTATGCGGTGACAGCGGCGCCGTGATGCCGGCTGCCACAGCGTACTTCCTGACGATCATCCAGAACATCACCCGCGACATGGCCTCACCGGCGCGCGTGCCGCGGAAGGTGACGAACAGGTCATCGGTCTGCTTCTCCCCCAGCAGCGCCGGTCGCGCCTCCTGCAGGTAGCGCTGCAGCCACTGCCCGGCCACCTCGCCGAAGGGCACCAGTCGCTCCTTGTTGCCCTTGCCGAACACGCGCAGAACGTGTTCGCTCAGGCTGACATTGAAGGTCTTGAGGGTCACCAGTTCGCTCACGCGCAGGCCACTGGCGTACATCAACTCGAGCATGGTGCGGTCGCGCACCGCCAGCGGCGTGTCCTCACCCGGCGCGGCCAGCAGGGCTTCCACTTGCGCTTCGCTCAGGGTCTTGGGGACGCGCAGCGGCTGCTTGGCGGCCTGCAAACGCAGGGTCGGATCGGCCTGGATCAGGCGTTCGCGCAAGGCCCAGCGGAAGTAGCGCTTGAAGACGGTGAGGCGGCGGTTGGCCGTGGTGGCCCTGCTGCTGGCGTGCTTGGCCGCAAAGTAGGTATTAAGGTCGGTCTCTTCGGTCGCCAAAAGAGAACGCCCGCGGCCTTCCAGCCAGCGGGCGTAGAGTTCGAGGTCGCGCCGGTAGGCTGCCAGCGTGTTGCGTGACAGGCCTTCTTCCAGCCACAGGGCATCGATGAAGGCATCAATGCCCTGCATGGGCACTCAGTCGAGCTTGAGCTTGGCAGTCTCGACCACCTTCTTGTACACCGTGTATTCGGCCTTGATCTGGTCGGCGAACTGCTGCGGCGTGTTGGCCACGATGATGGAGCCGGTGTCTTCGATGCGCTTGCGCACGGCCGGGTCTTCAAGCGCCTTGCGGGTGGCGGCATTGATCTTGTCCACGATGTCCTTGGGCATGCCTTTGGGACCGTAGATGCCGTAATAGGCCATGCGGTTCACCGGCTCCAAGCCGACTTCCTTGAAGGTCGGGACATTCGGCAACTGCGACAGACGCTGCGGCGCGGCAATCACGATCGGCACCAGACGGCCACTCTGGATGAACGGCAGGGTCGAAGGCAGGTTGTCGAAGATGATCGGCACTTGGCCTGCCACCGTGTCATTGATGGCAGGGCCGGCACCACGGTAGGGGATGTGCGTGATGAAAGTGCCGGTCTGGCTCTTGTACAGCTCGGTCTGCAAGTGGCCGATGCCTCCGGTGCCGGAAGTGGCATACGAGTACTTGCCCGGCGACTTCTTCAGTTCGGCGATGAAGCCTTTGTAGTCCTTGGCCGGGAAACTCGGGTGCACGGCGATCACGTTCGGCGTGGCTGCCACGTTGATGATGGGCGTGAAGTCGGTCAGCGGGTTGTACTGGATCTTCGGGTTGATGGCCGGGTTGGCTGCCGTGGTCGAGACCGTGGCCATGCCCAGCGAATAGCCGTCCGGTACGGCCTTGGACGTTTCAGTGGCACCGATCACGCCGCCGCCACCGGCCTTGTTTTCCACCACCACGGGCTGGCCCAGGGCCTTGCCCAGCGGGTCAGCAATGGTGCGCGCAATGATGTCGGTCGTGCCGCCCGGTGCGAATGGAACTTGCAGCTTGATCACCTTGTTGGGATAACCCTGGGCCAGGGCAGAGCCGGCTGCGGCCAGCAGGCCGAGAGCAAATATCACGCGACGTTGCATAGTGGATTTCTCCTAGAGTGACGGAACAGGGCTATTCTATTGCCCCAGCATGCCCTTCTTGAGCCGGGTGTCCACCGGGTTGTCACCCACGAAGATCTCCAGCAAGGCCTTGTAGAAATCGGCACCGCCGATGGCGCTGCCCTTGGCCACATCATTGACAGCCAGCGTCAGTCCCTGCTCAGGCACATAGTCCAGGTTGATGGTGTCGCCCGGCTTGGCCACGCCGATCGATTCGATGGTACGTGTGAACTGCGCCACGCGGTCCTGCATGGCCGTCCATTGGGCCTCGCTCACATTCTTCTGCATGCCATCCACCAGCGCCTTCTTGATGTCCGGTGCACCAATCTCCATCAGCATGCGCATCTGGATGCGCTTCGGACCGGATTGGCTCAATACGTCCTGCGCCGTGCTGGTGCGGTTGCTCAGGTAGAGCCCGGCAACATAGGCCTTGAAGATGAAAATGGCGCGCACGCCCAGGCCGTTGAGCTTGAGCTCCCGGTTGGCCACCCGTACGGCATCATCGAAACGCAAGCCTTCCAGCGAGGCGGCATGAGCGTGCGGCACAACGGCAGCAGCCCACAGGGCGAGGGTAATCAGCAGTTTTCTTTTCATGGCATTTCCATGGGGAGGACACCGTTAGGAGCCAAGCTCCTTCGTCCGAAATTTACATCGTTTTGCCGGCGGCAGCGCGTTCCAGGCTGTTATTCTCGCCACGTGAACTACGCTCAGCTCCTCTTCCCCGATTTCTCCCTCATCCTGTGCGGCTATCTGGTGTGCCGTCACACGGCGCTCAACCGCACTGTGTGGGAGCAGGTCGAAGCCCTGGTCTATTACTTCCTGTTTCCGGTGTTGCTGTTCCACAGCATTGTGCGCAGTCCGCTCGACCTGTCGGCCGCCTCCAGCCTGATCGGGGCCGCGCTCGTCATGGGCGTGATCGCCATTGCCCTGTCCTATGCCCTGCCCTGGCTGCCGTTCATCGGGCGCCACATCGACTCGCGCCAACACGCCGGCAGCGCACAGGTGGCCTTTCGCTTCAACTCCTTCATCGGCCTGGCGCTGGCCGACCGCCTGGCCGGACCGGAAGGCCTGTTGCAGATTGCGGTGCTGATCGGCTTTTGTGTGCCGCTCTTCAATGTCGGCGCCGTCTGGCCGATGGCGCGCCACTCGCAGCGCAGCTTCGGACGCGAGTTGCTGCGCAACCCGCTCATCATCGGCACCGTCTCGGGCCTGCTGGCCAATCTGCTGGGCTTCAAGATCCCGAGCTGGATCGACCCCACCGTCTCGCGCATCGGCGCAGCCTCGCTGGCGCTGGGCCTGATGGCGGCTGGCGCCGGCCTGCATTTTTCCAGTCTGGCAAAGGCCAAGATACTGGCCGTGGGCACACTGGCCATCAAGCATTTCTTCCTGCCGCTGATCGCGTTCGGGCTGTCGCAGGCCTTCGGCCTGACACCTGCGCAGACCACGGTCCTGCTGGCTTTCTCGGCGCTGCCGACCGCCTCGAGCTGCTATGTGCTGGCCGCACGCATGGGCTATGACGGTGCTTACGTTGCCGGACTGGTGACGCTGTCCACCATGCTGGGCATGGCCAGCCTGCCCTTTGCGCTGGGGGTGCTCAGGTAGCAGATCCGCCCCGCCGCCGCTCAGTCCTTGAGCAGCGTGGCGGCGAACTCGTGGATGGCCGGGATATCGGGCTTGAGTGGCGTGAAGGCCATGCCCTCGTGGCGCAGCGTGGCGCGTAGGCCGAAGTCCACCGCCCGCGCCTGCTCCTCGTCCTGAAAGCGGCCAGTGTGCACGTAGGGCTTGTCGGGATCGCGTTCGACCACCACATTGACGTTGTTGAACTGCCGGTACCACTCGACGATCTGCTTGCGCGTTTTTTCCACATCGCAGATGTTGTCGGCATAGTGCTCGTTGTAGTACAGGATCTGCGGCAGCGAGCATTCGGTGATCAGGTACTGCACCTGGCCATCGAGCAGCTCCAGCATGCGGAACTGCTGCTGGGCGATGTGGTACTGGTTCTTCAGCGCCTCGTAGTCCTTCTGCCAGACCAGTGATTTGGCGTAGTCGGGAATCAGCTCGACCGTCTTGTGGTGCAGGTTGAGGTACAGGATGATGGCCGCCGTGAACAGCGACTTGTCGCAACCGGGACCGCCGACGATGTTGATCACCTTGGTCGGGTACAGCCGCATCTTGTTTTCCGGCAGCTGATTCGGCACATAGCTGTAGCGCATCGTCATGATTGGCCCTTGGGTTTGTTATGCCTGTCCTGTTTCCGTCTGCTGCGCCAGCGCCCAGGCCACGTGCTCGCGCACCAGCTCACTGGGATCCGACGCCCGTTGCCGCAGTGCCTCCACTATCGCAGGGTCCCCCGTGACGCGCAAGGCATTGCCCAAGGCAAGCGCGATATTGCGCAGCCAACGTGTGTGGCCGATGCGACGGATCGGGCTGCCTTCCGTGCGCTGCAGGAACTCCGCCTCGCTCCAGGCGAACAGCGCCACCAGGCCGTTGCCGCTCAGGCCTTCGCGCACATCGAAGTCCGGCAAGGGGCTGCGCTGTGCAAACTTGTTCCAGGGGCAGATCAGCTGGCAGTCGTCGCAGCCGTAGATGCGGTTGCCCAGCAGCGGGCGCAATTCCAGCGGGATCGGCCCGGCGTGCTCGATGGTGAGGTAGGAAATGCAGCGCCGCGCATCGAGCCGGTACGGCGCCACGATCGCCTGCGTCGGACAGACATCGACACAGGCTGAACAACTGCCACAGTGGCCGCTGACCGGCTGACTCGCCGGCAGCGCAACATCGACATAGATCTCGCCGAGGAAGAACATCGACCCGGCCTCGCGGCTGAGCACCAGCGTGTGCTTGCCGCGCCAGCCCTGGCCGCTGCGCGCCGCCAGCTCGGCCTCCAGCACCGGCGCCGAATCGGTGAAGACGCGGTGGCCAAACGGACCGATGTGCTCGGCCATGCGGTCCGACAGCTTCTGCAGCCGCGCGCGCAGGACCTTGTGGTAGTCGCGGCCCCGCGCGTAGAGCGAGACCACGCCCTCCTGCGGCCGTTGCAGCCGTTCGAATTCGACCGCCTGCCAGTCCTCGGCCGTGCCGGACGGCAGATAATCCATGCGTGCGGTGATGACACTGACCGTGCCGGGCACCAGCTCGGCCGGACGGGCGCGCCGCAGGCCGTGGGCGGCCATGTAGTCCATCTCGCCATGAAAGCCGCGCGCCAGCCAGGCCTGCAATCCTGCTTCGGCAGCGGACAGGTCGACACCGCTGACGCCGATTTGGGAGAATCCGAGTTCACGGGCCCAGTCCCGGATCAGGGAAACGAATTGAGTGCTGTTGAACGTCACGCGTTGATTGTAGAAAGTCTGGTCTGGCACAGCGAGGCCGACACGGCGCAGTTTGCCACCGCGCTGGCCACCCAGCCGGCGCTGCGCCACGCCTTCATCGAACTGCAGGGCGACCTCGGTGCCGGCAAGACCACGTTCGTGCGCCACCTGTTGCGCGCGCTGGGCGTGCAAGGCCGCATCAAGAGCCCCACCTATGCCGTGGTCGAACCGCACGAGGCACCGGGCCTGGCCATCTGGCATTTCGACTTCTACCGCTTCAGCGACCCGCGCGAATGGGAAGACGCCGGTTTCCGCGACCTCTTCGCCAGCCCCGGCCTCAAGCTCGCCGAGTGGCCGGAGAAGGCCGCCGCCCTGCTGCCACCGGCGGACCTGGTGATCCAGCTCCAGGTGCAGCCCGATGAATCGCGCCGCGCCACCCTCACGGCCCAGACGACCACCGGCGCGGCGCTGCTGCAGGGACTGAAGATGGAGATGAAGACTTGAATCGGCGCGAGCTGCTGCAATCAGGTACGCTGGTGCTGCTGCTGGGCACGGCACAGATCGCGCGCGGCGCCACCATTTTGGCGGTGCGCGTCTGGCCGGCGCCCGACTATTCGCGCGTCACCATCGAATCCGACGGCCACCTCGCCACCAAGCAACTGTTTGTGCCCAGCCCGCCGCGGCTGGCGGTGGACATCGAAGGCATCGAGCTCAACCCGGCGCTGCGCGAGCTGGTGGCCAAGGTCAAGCCCGACGACCCCAACATCGCGGGCATCCGCGTCGGCCAGTTCGCGCCCAATGTGGTGCGTCTGGTGATCGACCTCAAGCTGCCGATCACGCCGCAGGTCTTCGCGCTCGACCCGGTGGCCGCCTACCAGCACCGCCTGGTGCTCGATCTCTACCCCACCCAGGCTGCCGACCCGTTGGCGGCGCTGATTGCCGAACGGCTCAAGGACAAGGAAGCCGCCGCAGCCCCGGCAGCGCCGGCCTCCGCCGCCCGCCCCCACGACCCGCTGGGCGACCTGATCGCACAGCAGACGCGCAAATCCACCGCACCGGCCAGCCCTGCATCCGCTCCTGTTTCAGGAGCATCGGGCGCAGCAACCACGAGGCCTGAAGGCCAAAATCAGCCCCAAACTTCCGGCAATGGCAAGACCGAACGCCTGATCATCGTGGCGCTCGATCCCGGCCACGGCGGCGAGGACCCGGGCGCCATCGGCCCCGGCGGCACGCGCGAGAAGGACGTGGTGCTGCGCCTGGCGCACCGGCTGCGCGAGCGCATCAACGCCACCACCATCAACGGCAACCCGATGCGCGCCTACCTCACGCGCGACGCCGACTTCTTCGTGCCGCTGCACGTGCGCGTCAACAAGGCACGCCAGGTGAAGGCCGACCTTTTCATCAGCCTGCATGCCGACGCCTTCTACACGCCACGGCCGCAGGGCGCCAGTGTCTTTGCGCTGAGCCAGAGCGGCGCCTCCAGCAGTGCGGCGCGCTGGATGGCGGCCAAGGAGAACAAGGCCGATCTGATCGGCGGCCTCAACGTCAAGGCCAAGGACGCGCATGTGCAGCGCATGCTGTTCGACATGAGCACCACGGCGCAGATCAACGACAGCCTCAAGCTCGGCAACACCATGCTCAAGGAGATCGGCCGCGTCGGCAAGCTGCACAAGGCGCAGGTGGAGCAGGCCGGCTTTGCCGTGCTCAAGGCGCCCGACATTCCCAGCGTGCTGGTGGAAGCTGCCTTCATCAGCAACCCGGAAGAAGAGACCAAGCTCAACAGCGACGCCTACCAGGAACAGCTGGCCGATGCGCTGATGCGCAGCATCGAGGGCTACTTCGCCCGCAACCCGCCGCTGGCACGCAGCCGCAGCGTCTAGGCACCGCCCTGCGCCCCTCCCAACACAGATGCCCAACGGTCGCGTTGGGTGCCTGCGTTGACACTGCGAGCCGCATGTGCACCCAAAGTCGAACTACGCATCCGAAAGAATTTCGTGTGTGAGGTTGTCCACCACGACAGGGCTGTCGAAGTAGGTGACCGAAGGTTCTGTAGCGTATTTCTCGCGTACGAATGCTTTCCAGCCCTCGGTGTACATGGCGTCAGCTTCGGCGCGGGAGTTCCAGAGATAGAGCCCGCCGACTGTGCCCCCGTCTTGCGAGAGGACATAAACCTTGCGGACCAGCCCCGGTACGCCCTGATAGGTCGGGGCGGTGCTCAGGAAGATCTTGCGTGCCTCGTCCCGCGTGATGGGCTTGGGCAAACGGAAGTTGGTGATGACGGTGATCATTTGAACGCTCCTTGGGGTGATGGTGGCGGCAGGAAACTTTAGCGCCCCGGCCCCGCCGGCGCGCCCGCCAGGCGCTGCACGATGCGGCGCGTGACCGGGGCGACCAGCAGCACCAGCGGAAACGCAATCAGCCAGGCCGAGAGCCAGGCGCCAAGCCACAGAGGCAGGAAATCAGCCCTTGGACCAGCCGCTCGGAAGGTGGCGATGGCAGACACCACCAATGACATCAGGCCCGACAAGATGAAGCCGAACAAGACGGGGGCATAGCGCTCGGGCAGCATCACACCATCTCCTCGGCCGGTACCGCCACGCGCGCGAGCACGCTGGCGAAGTTGCGGCCAAAGGCTTCGGCGGTGCGCAGGTCGCCGGGCGCGTAGGACTGGCCCGGGGCCGAGTGGCCGGCCTGGGCCATCATGCCGGTCCACGAGCCCAGGCGGTTGATCGCCTGCTCGTAAGGTACGCCGCTGCTCTGTTCCGGCAGGAAGGGGTTGCCCACCCAGACCAAACCGTGCTGCATGGCAAAGGTGAACATGGACAGCAGCGTGCTCTGCTTGTCGCCCGAGGGCAGGGCCGAGACGGTGAAGCCCGCGGCGAGTTTGCCCTTGAGCTGCTGCTTGCGCCAGAGCCCGCCCGTGGCGTCCATGAAGGACTTGAACGGGCCGCTCACGCCGCCCAGGTAGGTGGGCGAACCGAAAACGTAGCCGTCGAACTCGATCAGACGGTCGGGCTGGCCGGTGAGGGGTTCGGCCTTGAGCAGGCTGACGTTGGTGTCGTCCACGCTTTGCGCGCCAGTGACGACGAGGCGAGCGAAGTGCTCGGTATTGCCGTGGCCGCTGTGGTAGATGACGGCGATGTTTTTCATGATGGTGTTTCCTTATCAAGTAGGGTGGAGAGTGGGGCTTCAGGCCCCGGTGAGTGAAACGATGGCCAGGGCTGCGGCATACAGGCCCAGCCCGAAGACCGTATGGTTGGCCAGGCTCTTGAGCACGTTCAAGACCGGCGTCGGGGTGCGCGACGAAGCGAAACCCGCGCCCATGGCGGGCTGCATCACGAACAGCGGCAGGACCACGGTGCCGATGCCAAAACATAGCGCCGGCGCCAGGCTGGGGGTGCGCAGCCAGGGCGGGCCGGCCAGGGCGGTTAGTAGCAAGGCAAAAGTGATGCCGGTAACGTAGTGCGCGGCCCAGCCCAGCGCCAGCTCGCCGGGCACGGGTGCCGCTTTGGCGATGCCCTGGTGCGCCCAGCGGCCGCGCGGCATGTGGCCGACCCAACGGCCAAGGAGCGCGAAGTTGAGCGTGGGCAGGCCGAGGGTCTTGAGCAGCGTGAGCCACAGGTCCATCACGGCGGTGGCGCCGATGCCGATAACCACAGTACGCAGGAGGAGGGAATCGAAAGGTGTCATGGGGTGTCCTTCAGGTTGACGGGGTGAGTCGGTGCAGCTACTCTACGAATTCAAGTCAACTTGAAGTCAAGACATTTTTTCAACATGGACATTGCAGAAGTCGCCAAACGATCCGGCCTGCCGGCCTCGACGCTGCGCTATTACGAAGAGAAGGGCCTGATCGCCTCGGTCGGCCGTCAGGGTCTGCGCCGCACCTTCGACCCGGGGGTGGTGGAGCAGCTCGCGCTGATCTCACTGGGCCAGGCGGCCGGCTTTTCGCTGGACGAGATTGCGCAGATGTTCACGCCCGACCGACGACCCAACATCAAGCGCAAGATGCTGGAAGACAAGGCTGATCAGGTCGACAGCATGATCAAGCGTCTGCGCGCCATGAGCCGGGGCCTGCGGCATGCCGCCGTCTGCCCTGCCCCCAGCCACATGGAATGCCCGTCGTTCCGGCGTCTGCTGAAGGCGGCATCCACGGGCACCTTGGATAGCTTGACGGAGAAAGAAGCCCGCAGGACACGCTGAGTCCGCTTTCCATTGTGCGGCACCCTTTGCGGGACATCACACCGTTTGTACTGTCGCCATGGACGGCCCGGCGAGCCGTTCTTTCCACCGTACGCAGTACGGCACTGTCTGGCCCTTGAGCGGAAGACCGCTCAAGGACGTCACCAGCGCCGTCATCAATGCATCAAATCAAGCCTTCGGCCAGCCCACGGTCTGTGTCAGCAGCAATTGCTGGTCCGGCGTGAGGCCCATGGCCTGGGTCAGGGCCTGGCGGTCGAACCAGGCGCGCACCACAGTGGACAGGCCAACCGAGGCACAGTAAAGGTAAATGTTCTGCGCCATCGCACCGGCCGCCACCGAAGCGTAAGAGGTGCGCATGGCGGCCGGCACGATCTTCATGCGGCTGTGGTCGGCCACGAAGATCAGATCCAGTGGCGCCGTGTCGACAAAGTCCTGGTAACCGGTGACGCGCCGCACATCCTCGGCCAGCACCAGCCGCAGCGCCTGCGCTTTCGGCTCGTACAGGTACAACCCCTGCGGCAGTGCCACGTACAGATCGACCTCCTGCGCATTCATGGCCGAAGGCGCGGTGCGCCCGCCCAAGTCGTCGCGGTTCAGGCCGCAAGCCGCCCACAGCAGGTCCGACAGCTGTTGCGGGGTCAGCGCATCAGGGCGGAACTCGCGCGCAGAGTGACGCTGGCGCAAGGCCTCCATCAGGGGCAGGCCGCCCGTGGTCTGTGCCGGCGGCAACGCCACCACGGTCAGCGACTCGCCGCTGGCGGGTTGGGCGTGAAGCTGCCCCATCAAACCCAAAGCCATTTTGGTCAAGGTGTTCATGTACTCCCTCCTCTCCTGCCTGTCAGGCGTCCACCCCTGCGGCCCCGGCCGCAGGCTGCAACAGCGCCACGATCTCGTCTTCCGTCAGCGTCTCGCGCGCCAGCAGCAGGCGGCTGCCCTCTTCCAGCGTGCTGCGGCGCTGCGTCAGCAGGTCGGTGGCGCGATGGAAGGCGGCTTCGGTCAGGGCACGCACCGCGCAGTCGATCTCGCGCGCCGTTTCCGGGGCGTACTGTGCACGGCCCAGGTCCATGCCGTCCGGCATGGGGCCGAGAAAGGGCGACGGCGGGTTTTCGTAAGCCACCTGCCCCAGCGTGGCGTCCATGCCGAAACGCATCACCATGCTGCGCGCAATGTCGGTGGCCTTGGCCAGGTCATCCGAGGCGCCGGTGGAGGCGTGGCCGATGAGCAGCATCTCGGCCGCGCGGCCGGCCAGCAGCATGGCCATCTTGTTCTCCAGCTCCTGCCGCGTCATCAGGTAGCGGTCTTCGGTCGGGCGCTGGATGGTGTAACCCAGCGCGCCAATGCCGCGCGGGATGATGGACACCTTGTGCACCGTGTCCAGCCCCGGCAGCGCCATGGCCACCAGTGCGTGGCCCATCTCGTGCACGGCAATGATGCGGCGCTCCTCCGGGTTGAGGATGCGGTTGCGCTTCTCCAGCCCGGCCACGATGCGCTCGATGGCGGTGGTGAAGTCGGCCAGCGACACCTCGTCGGCGTTGCGCCGCGTGGCCACCAGCGCGGCCTCGTTGACGAGGTTGGCCAGGTCGGCGCCGGTGAAACCGGGGGTGAGCGCGGCAATCTGCGCCAGGTCCAGCCCGGCCGCCAGTTTGATGCGCTTGATGTGCACCTGCAGGATTTGCACCCGGCCATGTTTGTCGGGCCGGTCCACCAGCACCTGACGGTCGAAGCGGCCGGCGCGCAGCAGCGCCGGGTCCAGGATCTCGGGCCGGTTGGTGGCGGCCAGCAGCACCAGGCCGGCGCGCGGGTCGAAGCCGTCGAGTTCGGCCAGCAGCTGGTTGAGCGTCTGTTCCTTCTCGTCGTGGCCGCCCAGGCCATAGGCGCCGCGGGCACGGCCCAGGGCATCGATCTCGTCGATGAAGATGATGGCCGGCGCCCGCTGCCGTGCCTGTTCGAACAGGTCGCGCACGCGTGCCGCACCGACGCCGACAAACATCTCGACGAACTCCGAGCCGTTGATGGAAAAGAACGGCACGCCGGCCTGCCCCGCCACCGCGCGTGCCAGCAGCGTCTTGCCGGTGCCCGGCGGCCCCACCAGCAGAATGCCCTTCGGGATGCGCGCGCCCAGCCGGCTGTGTGCCGTCGGGTCCTTGAGGAAATCGACGATCTCCTCCAGCTCGACCTTGGCCTCGTCAACGCCGGCCACGTCCTCAAACGTCACCCGGGTATCACTCTCCACATAGACCTTGGCCTTGCTCTTGCCGATGGACAACAAGCCGTCGCCCAGACCGCCCCCCAGACCACCGCGCTGGGCGATCTTGCGGATGGCGAACATCCAGATGGCGAAAAAGACCAGGGTCGGCGCCACCCAGGAAAAGATGTCGCGCAAAAAGGTGCTCTGCACCACCCCGGTGAAGCGCACACCGTACTGTGCCAGGTCACGCGCCAGATCGAGCTCCACCCGCGTGGTGGCAAAACGCGTGCGGCCGTCAGGCAAGGGCTGGTTCAGCGTGCCTTCCAGGTGGTCGGCGTAGACCGCGATCTCCTTGATGTTTTTCTTTTCCAGCTCCTGCAGGAATTCGCTGTAGGGCAGCGGCTGCACCTGCTGCCACTGCTGCACGAAACTCTGCAGCACCAGCACCCCCACGATCGCCAGCGCGATGTACCAAAGATTCCACTGCGTGCGTTTCTCCACCCGCTCACTCCTCGTCGATGTGCGGTGGCGACAGACCTTCGGCCAGCCCGCCGGTGTCAGGGTCGATCCAGTCGGAAATTCCGAGTTCGCTCTCGGCCTCCTGCAGGGTTTCCCCCGGCGTGGGCGACTCCTCATCTGACGACTGCATGTCGGCCATGGCTTCTTCCAGACTGGCGAAGGGGCCGAACTCCTGCTTGCCGCCTGGCGCACGCCAGTAGTAGCCGTCGGGCCGCGCCATGATCTGCTCCACATCGCCGGCGCTGGTCTCCGGCACGGCTTTCATGCTGGCGGTCTTCTTGCTCGCCGCTGCGGGCTTCTTGCTTGTCATGTCGTTCACCTTTTGCTTGCTGTCGCTACAGTGGCAAGGATCAATCCAGCCGGCCCGGCGTTTCTTGAGCCATGTCAAACTTCGTCCAGCTTACGCTTCTTAGCATCGACCAGCCACCTGTTTGTTCATCCACCCCGACAAGAAACACCGTTCCCGATGCCCCACACAAGCCCTGACCATCGCCCGTTCCAACGGCTGGCGCTGCTCCTGCTGACCGCAGCCTTGCTGTGCTGGCCAGCGGCGCGGGCCGCGGGTGAGTCGCCGACGGCCATGGCCGACCGCTTCGCCCGCGCGGTGGACAAACGCCTGCAGCTGCCAGACGCTGAAGCCCGACGTTATGGCGAGTTGGCGCTGCAGATGCTGCACAGCGCCGGCGTCACGCTGGAACGCCCGCAGTACCTGGTGTTGGTGGACCGCAGTCCGCAGGTGCAGGCGCTGCTGCTGCTCTGGGTGGCGCCACCTGCCCGCGTGGTGCTGATCGGCGCCTCGCCTGTCTCCACCGGACGCGGCGGCGAGTACGACTACTTCGAGACGCCCACCGGCGTGTTCGACCACAACACCCTCAACCCCGACTTCCGTGCCGAAGGCACCTTCAACGAGCACGGCATCCGCGGCTTCGGGGTCCAGGGCATGCGCGTGTTCGATTTCGGCTGGCAACAGGGCCGGCGCGGCTGGGGCAATGGTGGCACCAGCACCATGCGCCTGATGCTGCACGCCACCGACCCCGAATTCCTGGAACCCAAACTCGGCAGCGTGCAGTCCAAGGGCTGCATCCGCATTCCGGCCTCGCTCAACCGCCTGCTCGACCAGCACGGCCTGCTCGATGCCGACTACGAGGACGCCTTGGCCGAAGGGCGGCACCTCTGGGTGCTGTCGCCGCAACGCACACCGGCGGCAGACGCCGGCCGTTATCTGATCGTGGTGGATACCCAGCGGGCCAAGCGCCCGGCCTGGTCGCCCAACCCTTTCAAGCCCCGCCCGAAACGAAAACCAGCGACAGCGCCCGCAAGCTCATCTCTCGCTCCCAGCGGCGCTCCTCAGGGCACCAGCACCGCGGCACCGTCGATGGTGCCGGCGCGCAGTGCGGCCACCGCCTCGTTGGCCTGCGCCAACGGGTAGGCCTGCACATGGGTGGTGACGGGGTGGCGCGCGATGCAGTCGAAGAAGGCCTCGCCGTCTTCACGCGTCAGGTTGGCCACCGAACGCACGCTGCGCTCGCCCCACAGCAGTGAGTAGGGAAAAGCCGGGATGTCGCTCATGTGGATGCCGGCACACACCACCACCCCGCCCTTGCGTGTGGCGCGCAAAGCTGCCGGCACCAATGAACCCACGGGGGCAAAGATCAGCGCGGCATCGAGTTGCTGCGGCGGCAGCGCATCGGACGGGCCGGCCCAGGTCGCACCCAGCTGGCGGGCAAAACGTGCGCTTTGTTCGTCCCCTGCGCGCACGAAGGCATACACCTCATGCCCCTGCGCCACGGCAATCTGCGCCATGATGTGCGCCGCCGCGCCAAAGCCGTACAGACCGATCCGGGCACGCGCGCCCAGCCCCGCCAGCCGGTAGGCGCGAAAGCCGATCAGCCCGGCACACAGCAGCGGTGCGGCGTGCACATCGTCGTAGTGGTCTGGAAGCGCAAAACAATAACGCTCATCCGCCACGGTGTATTCAGCGAAGCCGCCGGGCCGGTCGTAGCCGGTGAAGACCGGTGTGTCGCACAGGTTCTCATGCTGGCTCGCACAGTAAGGGCAATGGCCGCAGGTGCCGCCCAGCCAGGGAATGCCGATGCGGGTGCCGATAGCGAAGCGTGTCGCCCCCGGCCCGGTGGCCACCACGCGGCCCACCACCTCGTGCCCCGGCACCATGCCGGGGTGGCGTGGCGGCAGATCGGCGTCGATGATGTGCAGGTCGGTGCGGCAGACGCCGCAGGCCAGCACCTGCACCAGCAGCTCATGTGGACCCGGCTGCGGCACGGGCAGTTCGGCCGCCTGCAGCGGCTGGCCGGGCTGTGTCACGCGCATTGCCAGCATGCTTGGCTCCTGTGAACCGGCGGGCCCTTATTTGGCGCCGGAGATGAATTCCACCTTCTGCCGGCGCTGCGCTTTCCAGGTACCGTAGATCACGAGCAAGCCGGGAATCAGGATCATGCCCCAGATGATCTTCTCCAGGTTGGCCTTGACCCACGGCAGGCTGCCGAGGAAATAACCCGCGGTGCAGATGCCCAGCACCCAGATCAGCGCGCCCACCACGTTGTAGAGCGTGAACTTGAGGCGGCTCATCTCAGCCACGCCACCCACAAAAGGCGCGAAGGTGCGGATGAAGGGCATGAAACGCGCCAGGATGATGGTGATGCCGCCGTAGGTTTCGTAGAAGGCATGGGCCTGGTCGAAGGCGCGCTTGTTGAACAGGCGCGAGTTCTCCCACTTGAACACCTTCGGCCCGAAGTAGCGCCCGATCGAGTAATTGCACTGGTCACCCAGGACGGCGGCCACCAGCAGCACGGCCACCGCGACGGGATAACTCAGCAACCCGGCCCCGGCCAGCGTACCGACCACGAACAAGAGCGAGTCCCCCGGCAGGAAGGGCATGACCACCAGCCCGGTCTCGACGAAGACGATGAGAAACAGCAGCGCGTAGACCCACACGCCATAGTTCTGCACGAACACCTCCAGGTGTTTGTCGACGTGCAGGATGAAATCAATGAGAAAGGTGATCAGTTCCATGGACGGGGATTATCCCCGCCCTGGGCCCACCTCACCCCGACGCGGAGACTTCAGACCACGCTCGAACCCCGTCTATACCGCGCAGTAGCGCTCCTGGATCTCGGCATTGCGCAGCAGCTCGTCGGCGGCCCCCTGATGCACGATCTGGCCTTGGTCCAGGATATATGCGCGGTCAGAGATGGACAGCGCCCGCTCCACATTCTGCTCCACCAGCAAAATGGTGGTGCCAGCCTGCTTCATGCGCACGAAGAGTTGGAACATCTCATGAACCAGCAGCGGCATGATGCCCTCGGATGGTTCGTCCAGCAGGATCATGCGCGGCCGGGCCATCATGGCACGGGCAATGGCCAGCATCTGCTGCTCGCCGCCCGAAAGCGAAGTACCCTCCTGGTGCAGGCGCTCCTTCAGGCGCGGGAAGGTCTCGGCGATCTCGTCGATCATGGCATCCATCTCGCCACGGCGCGAACTGGCCAGCAAGCCCAGCTGCAGGTTCTCCAGCACGGTCAGGCCGGGCACGATGCGCCGCTCCTCGGGCACATAAGCCAGGCCGTGGTGGAAACGCACGTGAGGCGGTTGTCCCAGCAGGTCCTGGCCGTCGAAGATGACTTGGCCACGGCACTTGCTCACCAGGCCCATGATGGTGCGCAGCGTGCTGGTCTTGCCAGCGCCATTGCGCCCCATGAGCGTGACGATCTCGCCCTGGCGTACCTCGAAATCCAGGCCCTGGATCACGTGGCTGTGGTCGTACCAGGCGTTGAGTTGTTGAACTTTCAGCATGTCGGATTCTTTCTTCAGCCCTGGCCCAGGTAGACGCGCTTGACCTCGGCGTTGTTGCGGATCTCCTCGGGCGTGCCGTCCACCAGCAGTTCGCCGTGGTGCAGCACGATGAGCCGGCTGCACAGGCCCATCACCATCTTCATCTTGTGCTCCACCAGAATGACGGTACGCTCCTGCGCCAACCGGCGGATCAGCTCCATCATCACCAGCGTTTCCTCGGGCGACATGCCGGCGGTGGGTTCGTCCATCAGCAACAGCTTGGGCTCGCAGGCCAGAGCCATAGCCACTTCCAGCGAGCGCTGCTGGCCATGGGCCAGGTCACCGGCGAGCTTGTCGCGGCAGGCCTGCAGGCCCACGCGCGCCAGCAGGGCGTCTGCCCGTTCGATCAGTTCGCGGTAATGGCTGCGCGGGCGCAGCAGTTGGAAGCGTGTGGTCTGCATCTGCAGCGCCACCCGCACGTTCTCGTGCGCGCTCAGGTGCTTGAAGACGTTGGTGATCTGGAAGCTCTTGGCAATGCCACGGCGGGCAAACTCGTGCGGGGCGATGCCCGTGATGTCCTGCCCTTGGAACAACACCTGCCCTGCGCTGGGCGGCACGCCGCCGCTGATCACATTGAAGAAGGTGCTCTTGCCCGCACCGTTGGGACCAATGATGGCCGTGAGTTCACCGGCGCGGAAAGACACGCTGACATCGCTGAGTGCCTTGAACTTGCCATAAAAACGCGAAGCGTGACGCACTTCCAGGATAGGTGTGCTGCTCATGCGGCACCTCCCTGGCGGCCCTGCCAGCGCTCTAGCTGGTGCAGCAGCGTGCCCCACAGTCCCTTGGGAAAGAACAGCACGAAGACCATGAAGACGATGCCCACCACACCCATCCAGTAGCGGGTGAGGTTGGTGACCACATCTTCCAGGTAGAGAAAGACCGCCGCACCGACGAACGGGCCGAAGAAGGTGCCCATACCGCCCAGCAGACACATCATCACGGCCTGACCGGACTGCAGATAATGCAGCGAATCGATCGGCACGACGGACAGGTGCAGCGCGCGCAGCGTGCCGGCCAGCCCGCAGATGCCCGCCGAGAGCACGAAGACCAGCAGCTTGGCGCGTGCCACGTCATAACCGCAAGCAGCGGCACGCTTCTCGTTTTCGCGGATGGCCTCGATCACGGCACCGAAGGGCGAACTCAGCACGCGCGAGAGGAACCACAGCGCCAGCGCCACAAAGACATAGATCACGTAGTACTTGTTGAGTGGGTCGAGAAAGTTGATCGAGATGCCCGGCAGGTCGATGAACTCCACCTTCACGCCGCGCAGGCCGTTCTCACCGCCGGTCCAGTGATCCGCCTTGTAGAAGACGTAATAGACGATCTGGCCCAGCGCCAGTGTCACCATGGAAAAGTAGATGCCGCGGGTGCGGATGGCCAGGAAGCCGATGACCAGCCCCACCAGGCTGGACGAGGCTATGCCCGCCAGGATGGCCGCCCACCAGGGCCAGCCGGCGTGAACCACCGCGATGCCGGCAAGGTAGGAGCCTACCCCCAGGAAAGCGGCATGACCAAAAGACAGCATGCCGGTGTAGCCGAACAGCAGGTTGAAGCCCACCGCGTAGAGGCCGAAGATCAGGATGTTGACCGACAGCGCGTCGTAGGGCATCAGAAAAGGAAACACCAGCAGGAACAACAGGGCGGCGGCCACACGGTGCTGTCGTGCCAGTGCGATGAATTGAAAGAGGTACTTGTTCATGGGGATCGCTCAGCTCATCAGTCCGGCCTTGCCGAAGAAGCCCTGCGGACGGATCAGCAGGACCACGGCCATCAGGACAAAGATCGAAAGTTCGGCGTATTCGGGCGCCACCAGCGAGGTCATCGCGAAGACGATGCCCACCAGCAGGCCCGCCACCACCGCGCCGGGCAGCGAGCCCATGCCGCCCACCACGGTGACGACAAAGGACTCGGCCAGGATGGGAATGCCCATCTCGGGGTTGACGGCGCGCGTGGGCGCCGCCAGCAGGCCAGACAGGCCGGCAATCGCCGTGCCGATGCCGAACACCAGCAACCAGACGCGCGAGATATCAATGCCCAGCACCCGGACGATCTCCGGGTCGCGCGAGCCGGCGCGGATGATCAGTCCGTAGCGCGTTTTCTCGATGAACAGCCACAGGGCCAGCACGATGGCCGCGGTTGCGCCAATCAGGAACAGTCGGTACAGAGGGAAATGACCAAAACCCAGCGAGACCGAGCCGCGCAACGCTGCCGGGGTGGAACTGGGCAAGCCCTCAATGCCGAAAGCAAAACGCATCACGTCGATCAGCACATAGGACAGACCGAAGGTCAACAACAGCGGGTAGTCGATACCCCGGCCATACAACGGCCGCACCAGGAAGCGTTCGCACACCAGACCGATGGCGCCTGTGGCCAGCGGCACCAGCAGCAGGCTGAACCAGAAGTTGCCGGTGATGCCGAGGAAGTACACCCCAAGGAAGGCGCCCACCATGAAAAAAGCACCGTGAGCAAAGTTCACCACGGTCAGCATGCCAAAGATCAGCGACAGGCCGATCGCCAGCAGGGCGTAGATGGCGCCCAGCGCAATACCGGTCATCAACTGCAGGGCAAACAGTTGCGGCGAGATGTCAAGCATTCGGATTTTCCGTTGGATCAGGAAGGAATTCCCCCGGCGCTCACGCGCCGAGGGAGTGGCGAACGAAACGACGTGGATCAGGTGGAGACCTTGTGGCCCATTTCCTCGCAGGTGCGCAGGTTCTTCTCGTCCGCGTTCTCGATCGAGAGCACATTGAAGACGTCGTACTTGTCTTTCATGTTCTTCGACTTCGACTCGACGATGACGACCGACTGCACCGACTGATGGTCGCATTTGCGGTAGAACTGCTCGCCCTTGTACCAGTTGTAGCGCAGCTGGCGCAATGCGATGCTGACCTTCATGGAATCGGTGGACTTGGCGTTGAGAACGGCCTGCAGCACGCTTCGCACGCCGGCGTAGCCGAGCGCACCGTAGTCCGAGGGCACCGCACCACCGTGGGCCTTGCGGAACTTGTCATTGAAGGCCTTCGCCGCGGGAATCTTGTCTTCCATGCCCCAGTAGTAGGAGGTACCACCCAGAATGCCGTCGAAGGCGTCGGCACCGCCGGCCTGGCGCGCCGTGTACAGCAGCACCGGGGTAATGATCTTGGTGTTGGCCTTGATGCCGAAGTCGGTGGCCTGCTTGGCCGAATTCACCAGATCGCGACCGAAGTTGCACAGCACCAGGATGTCGGGCTTCAGGGACTGGATGCGCGGCAGGAAGGCCGAGTAGTCGGCCGCCCCGATGGGGTGGCGAATGTCGGCCAGCGTCTGCACGCCCATGGCCTGGCCGGCGCGCTGGAAACCGCGCACCATCTCGTGGCCGTAGGCGTAGTCGGCCGTCAGGTAGACCACCTTCTTGCCGAACCTCGGGAAGGCGTAGCGCGCCACGGCGCCTGCCGTCAGGTGCGGGTTGAGCGCCTCGTGGAAGGTGTACAAGCTCCAGTCCTTCGCTTCGTTGATGGCATCGGACTGGCTGATCGAATTGAAGATGATCTTGCGGTCGCGGCAGACAGCGTTGATGGAAAGCTGGGTCGCAGCCGACAGTGAGCCGACGACAAAGTCCACCTTGTCCTTCTCGATCAGCTCCAGCGTGCGGGTGGCTGCCTCACCCGGATTGAGCTTGTCGTCACGCACCAGCAACTCGGCTTTGCGGCCATTGAAACCACCCGCGTCGTTGAAATCCTTGATGGCGATTTCGGCGGCACGCACCTGATCCTGCGCCTCGGCGGAAAAAGCCCCCGTCAACGGCACCGGAAAACCGATCTTGATCGGCGCGTTGCCCTGGGCCTGCGCCAGCTTGAGCACAAAAGGTGCGCCAGCCACGGCCGCACTGGCGGCTCCGAGTTGCAGCACATGGCGGCGATTGAATTGCGTATTGCGTTCTGTCATGCTCGTCTCCTCAGCTTTGGTTGGAATAATCAGTGCCTTCAGTCTTGCTGGGCACCACGTACGGAAAGCAGGTCTTCGACGGTGAAACCGTCCAGTTCGATGGCGGTGTCGTGCGCCACATCGATGTCTTCGCTGGCGCTGCGCGCTCGCCGCGCGCCACCGCTGTAGGCCTGGAGATAACCTCCCAGGCGACGGCCGCGTTCCACGATGGCCTGGCCCACCTTGAGGCGCTCGGTTTCGTAGGCCGCCAGCGCGGCGGGGGTCGCGCCATGGGCACGGATGGCGTCGGACAGCGCCATGGCATCCTCGGCCGCCTTGGTCACGCCGGCCCCCACATGCGGCCGCGCCACGAAGGAGGCATCGCCCATCAGGGCCACGCGACCGAAGGCGATGCGCTCGGAACTCACGTCGTAGATGGCCTGCAGGAACGGCTGTGCCGTCTTCTCCATGATCTCGGCGAACTGGGGCGCCAGCAGCTCGCGCGCAGCCGTGCGCATGGCCGCCACGGCGCGCCACGACACCTTGTTCGGGGGAATGCCGGCGGCGTGGTAGTCGCCATCGGCGTCGGTGAGCAAGGCGCGCAACTCGCTCGCGTTGGCGGGCCGGTACCAGACAACGTTGTAGCTGCGCTGCCCCACCGCCAGCGCGTGGCCGGGGCCGGCGACCGGATAGGCAATCAGCTGTTCGCCAGCCGGCAAGCCGAAAGCAAAGCGCTCGAACACCATTTCGCGCGTGCGGCGCGACAGCACGGCTTCATCGCACACGCCACGCCAGGCCACGTAGCCCGCGTACTGCGGCTGGATGTGCGGCGCCAGTTGCTGGCGTACGGCCGAGCGGATGCCGTCCGACGCAATCAGCAGATCGGCGCGCAGCGCCTGGCTGCCGTAGCGCACGGTCACGCTGTCCGGGTCGGCGTGCACTTCATTCACCGTCGCCGGTTGCACATAACGCTCGCGCGGGAAGATGTCGAACAGCAACGAATACAGGCGGCTCCAGGACGTCAGCACCTGCGGTAGATCGAACGCGGTCTGCACCTCACCCCGGGCATCCAGCAGCACACGCCCGGGGACGGCCACCCCCAGCGAGGCGTCGGCATCCAGTCCGGCGCGCAGCAGGCCCTCAACCAGTCGCTTGTGCGTCACGATGCCGGCGCCGCGGCCGTCGAGCGAACCCGGTACCTTCTCCAGCACGCGCACATCATGCCCGCCGCGCAACAACATGTTGGCGACCATCAGGCCACCCAATGATCCGCCCGCAACCAGGATGCTGGCCATCAGGCGGCTGCCTTGGCGCGCTTGGCGTCCAGTTCCGTCTTCTCCTGCGCCGGGTAGTTGAGCTCGATCACCACGCCGCTCGGATCATCCAGGAACAGCTGGTGCAGACCGATCTGTGGCACGGTGCGCTCGCGGCACACAACCCCCAGCTTCTGCAGATGCGTGAGCATGGTCTCCAGTCCATTGGCAAACAGCGCGATGTGGTCCACTGCGCCGCTGCCGTGCAAGGAGGAAACATCGCGGTCGCCCAGATAGCGCTTGAGCCCTTCGGGGTCATTCTTGTCGATGCCGATCACGTGCACCATGGCATTCGCCCAGCTGTCGGTGTCGCCGCTGTAGAGCCACAAACCCGGGAAGGGAAAGGGCGGGCGCGGCCCCACCGTCATGCCGAGTACCTGTTCGTAGAACACCCGCGTGGCGTCCATGTCGGTGGTGCGGATCGAGAAATGATTCAGAGTCAGCGCCATGTCGGTTTCTCCTTCGTCGTTTGTCTAGGCAAGTGCTCGCCGGGGCGTCCGGCCTGCGGCACGCGGCTTGGCGCCGTGGCCAAAAACTTCGGGCAAGGTCTGCAGGTAGCCGCGCACACGGTCGTGCACGAACACCTCGTCGAACGGATCGGTCTTGCTGCCCGGCTGCTCCAGCCCGTAGACCCAGCGGCGCAGCCCCATGTAGAAGATGCTGCCGTGCAGGCCCATGAGCAATTCCATCTCGCGCGGCGTGGGTTTGCTGCGGTTGGGCACGCCCAGGTAGCGCCGGCTCTCGCGCACCAGGCGCGGGAACAGTTTTTCGCCCAGCAGGGCGAAATAGCGGTCTGTGATGTAGCGGTCGCTCAGGCCGGAAAACACGAACACGCGCACCCAGTCGCGCTCCAGGATGCGCTTGGCGTACTTGGTATAGAAGCGTGTGAGCTTGACCTCCACCTCAAGCGTCTTGTCGTCCAGCAGGCGTTCCCACTCCTCGTCCCAGCGTGCAGCGAACAGATCGGCATAAACGCGCTCGATCAGCGCCTGCTTGGTCGGGAAGTAGTGGTACAGCAGCGTATGGGTAATGCCCAGCTCACGCGCGAGGTCACGCAACTGGCCATCCAATCCATGCTCGGAGAAGAAGCGCACTGAGCCCTCCACGATCTGGCGCTCGCGCTCTGCCGGCGACAGGCGCCGCCTCGGCGCGGGGGGCGCCGGCACCTTGACAGGGTTTTTACGGATGGATGTGGCCACGGGCTTGTTTGATAGTTCGGGTTAATTTAACGCTTGGTCAATAAGCCTGAATCAGGACAAACCCCAAGCCTTTCCGAACCCACAGGACAGCCCATGGAACTACAAGGCAGCGTCACCATTCCCTCCACGCCGGACAAGGTCTGGCATGCGTTGAACGACCCCGAGGTACTGCGCCAGTGCATCCCCGGCTGCGAGGAAGTACGCCAGATTTCGCCGCAGGAGATGCACGCCCGCGTGCTGCTCAAACTCGGCCCCGTGCGCGCCAATTTCGTCGGCAAGGTGCTCCTAACCGACGTGCACCCGCTGCGGGGTTGCACGCTTCACTTCGAAGGCTCGGGCGGCAGTGCCGGCTTCGCCAAGGGCAGCTCGGTCATTGCGCTCGCGGCGGTGCCCGAAGGCACACGCCTGGACTACACGACCCAGGCCTCGGTGGCGGGCAAGCTGGGGCAGATCGGCGGCCGGCTGATCGACGCCTCGGCGCGCCAGATGGCCGACCGTTTCTTCGATGCCTTCAAGTCCCAGTTCAGCGCCGCATCGCCCCTGCCATTGGCCCTGCCCGTGCCGGCCGCCGGTCTGCCTGCGGTTGCGGCGGCTGTTGCGGCGGCGACCCTGCCTGCGACACCTGCAGGCTGGTTCGAGAAGGAAAAGCCCCGCCTGCTCTGGTTCGCGGCCGGCGTGGTGTCCACTGCGCTCGGTGTCTGGATGGGCGCGCACTGGCTACGCTGATCCTCACGACTCCCCTCACCCGTTGCGAGGAACACGCCCATGAAAGCCCCCGCCTTTTCTTACGCCCGCCCCCGGCAACTCGCCGAGGTGCTGGCTCTGCTCGACCGCCATCGCGATGAGGCCCGCCTGCTGGCCGGCGGCCAGACACTGCTGGCCACACTCAACATGCGTCTGTCTGAACCCGCGTTGCTGATCGACCTGCAAGGCGTGACCGAACTGCGCGGCCTGCAGCTCAGCAGCACCGTCCTGCGCATTGGCGCCATGGTCACGCACAGCGAGATCGAAGCCTCGGCCGAGGTGGCGCGCCACACGCCGCTGCTGGCGATGGCGGCGCCGCACATCGCGCACCGCGCCATCCGCAACCTGGGCACCTTCTGCGGCTCCATTGCCTATGGCGATCCGGCGGCCGAATGGCCTGCCTGCCTGCTGGCGCTCGACGGTGTGGTGGTGGCGCGCAGCGTGGCGGGCGAACGCCGCATCGCGGCGAAGGATTTCTACACCGGTCTCTACACCACGACGCTGCAGCCCAACGAGATGATCGTGGCCTGCGAGATCCCGCTGGCCAACGCCGGCCAACGCGTTGCCTTCGACGAGCTCTCGCGCCGCCACGGCGACTACGCGGTGGTCGGCCTGGCGGCCAGCGCCCGCGTGCAGGACGGGCTGCTGAGCCAGGTGCGCCTGGCCTGGTTAGGCACCGGCAGCATGCCGCAGCGCGCCCAGGCGGCCGAACAGGCACTCGAAGGCCAATTCTTCAGCGAAGCCGTCACCGCCCTGGCCTTGCAGGCCCTGCGCAGGGAACTGCAGATCGAAGGCGACCTCACGCACAGCCCCGCCGCCAAGCAGCACCTGGCTGGCGTGATGCTCAAGCGCGCCCTGCACGCCCTGACCCAGCAGTCCACGCTGCAGGCCTGAAACCGACAAGGACATGCCATGAGCCCCCTGAACGAAACATCCGATGAACTCGACACCGGCGCGCGCCCGGTCACCATCACCGTCAACGGCCACTGTGGCCAGCATGCGGTGCAGCCCCGCGCTCACCTGATCGACTTCCTGCGCGAGGGCCTGGGCCTCAAGGGCTCGCACCTGGGCTGCGAACACGGCGTGTGCGGCGCCTGCACCGTGCGGCTGGACGACACGGTGGTGCGCGGCTGCCTGGTGCTGGCCGTGCAGGCCGATGGCCGGCGCGTGGAGACCATCGAAGGCCTCACCGAACGCGGCAGCATCCGCGACCTGCAACAGGCCTTCATTCGCCACAACGCCCTGCAGTGCGGCTTTTGCACCTCGGGCATGCTGATGGCCGCCAGCGAACTGCTGGAACACAAGCCCGGCGCCAGCCGCGAGGAAGTGCGCGAATGGATGAGCGGCAACTACTGCCGCTGCACCGGCTACCAGGCCATCGTCGATGCCGTCTGTGACGTGCTGGCCACCCGCCGCCAAGGAGCCTCCGCATGAACGCCCCCGAATCACGCGCACTGAAGAAATCCCTCGAAGACGCGCTGACCGCGCGCGCCGAAGCACCGCACACCCCGGTGGCCGAACCACTGGACGGTGCGCTCAAGGATGCGCGCCACATCGGCCAGGCCATCCCGCGCCCCAACATCGAACGCCTGACCGAAGGCCGTGGCCAGTACGTGGACGACCTGGAACTGCCGCGCATGGGCCATGTGGTGTTCTGGCGCTCGCCGGTGGCACACATGAAGATCCTGCGCATCGAGCGCGACTACGCTCGCATGATGCCCGGCGTGCTGGCCGTCTACGACGGCGCGGACCTGGCCGCCATCTGCAAGCCCTGGGTGGCCACGCTCACCCACCTAGCCGGCATCAAGTCGGCCCCGCAGTACCCGATGGCGATCGAGCGCGCCTGCTGGCAAGGCGAGCCGGTGGTGGCCGTGGTGGCCAAGACCCGCGCCGAGGCCGAAGACGCGTTGCAGTACGTGCAGGTGGAGTGGGAAACCCTGCCCGCCGCGCTGGACATGAACACCGCGCTGGCGCCTGAAACGCCCGTCATCCATCCTGAGCTCGGCGACAACCTGTGCTTCGCGCGCAGCCTGGACACCGGTGGCGTGGACGAGGCCTTTGCGAAAGCCGACGTGGTGGCCGAGGCCACCTTCGACTTCGGCCGCCACACCGGCGTCACGCTGGAGCCGCGCTGCCAGATCGCCGACTACAACCCGGCCTCGGGCCAGCTCACCGTCTACCACTCGCAGCAGGCGCCGCACATGATGCAGGACCTGTATTCGCGCCAGTTCGGCCTGCCCGAATCGGCGGTGCGTGTGATCTGCAAGGACGTGGGCGGGTCCTTCGGCATCAAGGTGCACGCCTACCCGGACGACTTCGCCACCGTGGCCATCTCCATCCTGCTCAAGCGGCCGGTGAAGTTCGTGGCCGACCGGCTGGAGTCGTTCACCAGCGATATCCATGCGCGCGAGCACCGCATTCAGGGCCGCATTGCCGCCACGAAAGAAGGCGACATCCTGGCCTTCGAGATCGACGACGTGACTGGCATTGGTCCGTTCTCCATGTTCCCGCGCACCAGCGGCATTGAGGGCAACCAGGTCGTCAACCTCACCGGCGGGCCCTACAAGCACAAGGAATACCGCGCCAAGCTCAGCGTGGTGTTCCTCAACAAGACGCCCACCTGCCAGTACCGCGGCGTGGGCCACCCCATCGCCTGCGCGGTCACCGAGGGCCTGGTGGACCTAGCCGCTGCCAAGCTGGGCATGGATCCGCTGGCGTTTCGCCGTCGCAACGTCATCCCGGACAACGCCTACCCTGCCACCGGCGCCTCGGGCATCAAGCTGGAAGTGCTGTCGCACGAGGCCTGCCTGCGCAAGATCGAAGCACTGATGGACTACCCCGCGCTGCGCGCCGAGCAGGCCGCGCTGCGCGCCAAGGGCATCTACCGCGGCATCGGCTTTGCCACCCTGATCGAACTCACCAACCCGAGTGCGGCCTTCTACGGCGTGGGCGGCGCGCGCATCTCCTCGCAGGACGGTGCCACCATCCGGCTGGAGCCCAGCGGCGGCGTGGCCGTGATGGTGAGCGTGGGCGAACAAGGTCAGGGTACCGAGGCCATCTACGCGCAGATCGCCGCCGACGCCGTGGGGGTGCCCATGAGCGCGGTGCGCCTGGTCACCGGCGACACCGAGACCGTACCTTATGGCGGCGGCACCTGGGCTTCGCGCGGCGCGGGCATCGGCGGTGAAGCCGTGCTGCAGGCCGGCCTGGCGCTGCGCAGCAACATCCTCCAGGTGGCCGAGGCCATCCTCCAGCGCGACGCCGACGGCATGGTGGTGAGCGACGGCGCCGTGAAGGATGCCGCCACCGGCGAAACCCTGCTGCCGCTGATGGAGCTGGGCCGCGTGGCCTACTACCGCCCGGACACGCTGCCGGCCGGCTTCACCTCGGAACTGATGGTCACGCGCCACTACGCGCAACGCGACTACCCTTTCATCTTCACCAACGGCGTGCAGGCCTCCTATGTGGAGGTGGACACTGAGACCGGGTTTGTGAAGCTGCTCAAGCACTGGGCGGTGGAGGACTGCGGCCGCGTCATCAACCCCAAGCTGGTGGACGAGCAGATCCGTGGTGCCATCGTGCAGGGCATCGGCGGTGCGCTGTTCGAGGAGTGCTTGTATGACGACCAGGGGCTGATGAAAAACGGCAGCATGGCCGACTACCTGGTGCCCATGGCCGGCGAGATGCCCGACATCGAGGTGGCCCACGTCGAGACGCCCACGCGCAGCTCGGTACTGGGTGCCAAGGGTGCGGGCGAGGCCGGCACCGCCGGTGCGCCGGGCGCGGTGGTGAATGCCATCAACGACGCCCTGCGGCCATTGAAAGCGGCGTGCTGGTCGCAGCCGGTCACACCGGAAAAAATCCTGCGCACCCTCGGCCACATCTGAGTCCGCCTATGTCGGGGAAAAATTGCCACCACCTTTGGTGGCAATTTTTTAAGACAAAGGCTTGTTCGACTTGATCAAGCAACCCATCCGGGCGCGGCGTTCAGGCCGCGCGCGCTGCGGCCGCAATGTCCAGCGAACGCAAGCGCAGTTCCGGGTCGAACACATCCGACACCAGGATGAACTCATCGGCCTGCGTGGTTTGCGCCAGCTCCTCGAAGCCGGCGCGGACCGTCTGCGGCCCGCCGATGACGGCCGCCGCCAGGAAGTCGGCAATGGCTGCGCGTTCCTGTGGCTGCAGTTGCGTCATAAAACCCTCCACTGGCGGCGGCAGACGGCCGCGCTTGCCGGTCAAGATGCCCAATACGCGCTGGTAGGTGCTGCTGGCCAGGTACTCGGCTTCCGCGTCGGTAGGGGCCGCGATCACCGGCACACCAATCGCCACATAGGGCTGCGCCAGCGTGGCCGAGGGCCGGAACAGGCTGCGGTACAACTCGATGGCCTGCAGCAGCAGGCGCGGTGCAAAGTGCGAGGCAAAGGCGTAGGGCAGGCCCATCTCGGCCGCCAGCCGCGCCGAAAACAGGCTGGAACCCAGCAGCCAGATCGGCACGTTGGTGCCCGCCCCCGGCATGGCCATCAGGCGCTGCCCCGGCTGGGCCGGCGCCAGCAGACGCTGCAGCTCGGCGACGTCGCGCGGGAAATCCTCCTCGGTCTCCACCCGGTCGCGGCGCAGCGCGCGCATGGTCATCGGGTCGGTGCCGGGCGCGCGGCCCAGGCCCAGGTCGATGCGCCCCGGGTAGAGCTCGGCCAGCGTGCCGAAGGCCTCGGCCACCACCAGCGGGGCATGGTTGGGCAGCATGATGCCGCCGGAGCCGACGCGAATGCTGCGCGTGCCAGCGGCGATGTGGCCGACCAGCACCGCCGTGGCGGAACTCGCAATGCCGGGCATGTTGTGGTGCTCCGCCAGCCAGTAACGGGTGAAGCCGAGCGACTCGGCATGCTGGGCGGTACGCAGGGCGATGGCCAGCGCATCGGCCACCGTGCCGCCTTCGCGCACAGCCACCAGGTCGAGCATGGACAGGGCAATTTGATTCAGTGCTTTCATGCCCTTATTTTCAGGCGCGCCGCAAACCCCTGCTTGGAAGGGCTATTGCCATCGCCGGCGTGCAAGCCACCCGGGCAGGCGCAGGGCATGCCGGTGCCGCCTAAAATGCCCGTGTGAATGCCGTCCCCTCCCCTGCCCCCCGCCGCCCCATCCGTGAACTGCCCGACGAGCTGATCAGCCAGATCGCCGCCGGCGAAGTGGTGGAGCGGCCGGCCTCGGTGGTGCGCGAACTGGTGGACAACGCGCTCGATGCCGGTGCCACCCAGATCACGGTACGCCTGCTGGCCGGCGGTGTGCGCCTGATTGCGGTGGAAGACAACGGCTTCGGCATCCTGCCGGGCGAGTTGCCGATCGCCTTCAAGCGCCACGCCACCAGCAAGATCAGCAACCTGCACGACCTCGAATCGGTCGGCACCATGGGTTTTCGCGGCGAGGCGCTCGCCGCTATCAATTCGATAGCTGATTGCGCAATATTGTCGAGGGCGGAAGGCCAAAACAATGCTTATCTGCTGGACGGCCGCACCGGCGAGCTGAAACCGGTGGCGCGCAGCACCGGCACCACGGTGGAGGTGAAGGAACTGTTCTTCAGCACCCCGGCGCGGCGCAAGTTCCTCAAGACCGACGCCACCGAGCTGGCGCACTGCATCGAGTCGGTGCGCCGCCACGCACTGG
>NZ_BCWP01000034.1 GCF_001592265.1 Curvibacter delicatus NBRC 14919
CCTTAGGTCAATTAAAAGAAACGCAGTATACATACAAGCGTGAATGTATGTATAGTCGGGTCATTACAAATACGTTGGAGGGTACCCACATGGTTCGTCGCACCAAGGCGGATGCGCAGGCCACGCGCTGCAGCCTGCTCGATGCCGCCGAACAGCTGTTCCAGGCGCGCGGTGTCTCACGCACATCGCTCAACGACATTGCGGTGGCGGCCGGTACCACACGCGGTGCCATCTACTGGCACTTCAAGGACAAGGCCGATCTGTTCAACGCCATGATGGAGCGTGTGTCCTTGCCTCTGGAGGAGTCGTTGCAATGTGCGGCGTCGCCCCATGCCCAGTGTCCGGTGCTGGAGCTGCGCAGGGCCATGCTGGAAGCCTTGCGCAAGACGGCGACCGATGCCCAGACCCAACGTGTGTTCGACATCGCCACGCACAAGGTGGAGTACGTGGCCGAGTTGCTGGGGGTGAAGGAGCGCCACCTGCGGGTGCGCAACGAGTGCCTGGCGCGCACCCGGCAGGCGATGCAGCAGGTGACTGAATTGCGCGGGCGCCCCCTGTCCGTGGATGTGAACACCGCGGCGCTGGGGCTGCACGTGATGATCGACGGCCTGATCCAGAACTGGCTGCTGGACCCCCAGGCATTTGATCTGGTGGCCACCGGCAGCCAGATCTTTGATACCTACCTGGCGGGCTTGGGGCTGCAGCCGGATCAGGTGACGGGCGAAAAGGCAGCCTGAGGCCCGTCAAACAAGCGCAGGTCGCTATGAATTTGATAGCGATATGACGCGCAGCACGGCTTCGCCGTAGGCCTGCAGCTTCTTCTCGCCAATGCCGCTGATGCCTTGCAGGTCCTCCAGCGTCTGCGGGCTGCGCCGGGCAATCTCGGCCAGCGTCGCGTCATGGAAGATCACGTAGGCCGGCAGGTTGTGCTCGCGCGCCACCTCGGCACGCCAGGCTTTCAGGTTGATGAAACGCACCTGGTCGTCCACACCCAGGTTGGCGGCGGCCGGCGCCGTAACACCGGCGCGGCGTGAGCGTTTGGTGCTTGGTGTCGAGACCGATTCGCGCAGCTGCACCGTGACCTCGCCCTTGAGCACGGCGCGCGAGCCCTCGGTCAGGTACAGCGTGTTGAAGGCCTGGGCATCGACGCCGACGGCACCGATGGCGATCAGCTGGCGCAGCACGCCGCGCAGTTGCGCTTCGCTGAACTCGGCGCCGAGGCCGAAGGTGCTCAGGGTTTCATGCCCGTACTGCTTCACCTTCTCGGTGTCCTTGCCGCGCAGGATGTCCATGATGTGGCCGGCACCGAAGCTGATGCTGCTCATCTGCTGCACGCGGTAGATGGTGCTGAGCAGCTTGCGTGCGGCATCGGTGCCGTCCCACACGGCGGGCGGGTGCAGGCAGTTGTCGCAGTTGCCGCAAGGTTCGCTTTTCTCGCCGAAATAACCGAGCAGCCGCACACGCCGGCAGTCGGTCGCCTCCGCCAGCGCCAGCAGGGCGTCAAGCTTCTCCCGCATCACCTGCTTGAATTCCTCGCCCGCCGGGCTCTCGTCGATCATGCGGCGCTGGTTCACCACATCCTGCAGGCCGTAGGCCATCCAGGCGTCGGCGGCGGCACCGTCGCGGCCGGCGCGGCCGGTCTCCTGGTAGTAGCCCTCGATGTTCTTCGGCATGTCCAGATGGGCGACGAAGCGCACATCCGGTTTGTCGATGCCCATGCCGAAGGCGATGGTGGCCACCATCACCAGGCCTTCCTCGCGCAGGAAACGGTCCTGGTTGGCCTGGCGCACCGCCGCGTCCAGACCGGCGTGGTAGGGCAGGGCCTTCAGGCCGGCGTCGCACAGCGTCTGCGCAATGTCCTCCACCTTGCGGCGCGACTGGCAGTAGACGATGCCGGCATCACCCTCGTGCTCGCGCTCGATGAAGCGCAGCAGCTGGGTGGTGGCGTCCTTCTTCTCGACGATGGTGTAGCGGATGTTGGGGCGGTCGAAGCTGCTGACAAACTGCCGCGCTTCTTCCAGCTGCAAGCGTTCCACGATGTCGGCGCGCGTCAGGTCGTCGGCGGTCGCCGTCAGCGCCAAACGCGGCACGCCCGGGTAGCGCTCGTGCAGCACGGTGAGCGCGCGGTACTCGGGCCGGAAGTCGTGGCCCCACTGGCTGACGCAGTGCGCTTCGTCAATGGCGAACAGCGCCACTTGGCCGCGCTCGGCCAGCGCATCAAGCTGGGCCAGGAAACGCGGTGTCGTCACGCGCTCCGGTGCCGCGTAGAGCAGCGTCATCTCGCCGCGCAGCAGGCGTTTTTCCACCGTGGCCGCTTCTTCGCTGCTCAGGCTGGAGTTGAGAAAGGCTGCCTCCACCCCCGCTTCGTGCAGCGCGCCCACCTGGTCGTGCATCAGGGCGATGAGCGGCGAGACGACGATGGTGGTGCCGTGCCCGGCCTGCTGGCGTGCGATGGCCGGGATCTGGTAGCACAGCGACTTGCCGCCGCCGGTGGGCATGAGCACCAGCGCGTCGCCGCCGGCCACTACGTGGTCCACGATGGCCTGCTGCGGGCCGCGGAAGGCTTCGTAGCCGAAGACCTGGCGCAGGATGTTCTGGGGAGACAAGATGGATGCTATCGAAATAGGAGCAGCTGGCGCATATTCCAAAAGGGCTGAAGCCCGATTTGGCTTGAAATTTACATTTGTTCCCAGGGTAGGCCGTCAAAGCGCCAGCCGTTCAGCGTGGAGCGGCGGAAGCTGTCGTCCAGATCGCCCTCGAAGCCATGCAGCACGTTGATCAGGTTGGTGAAGCCAGCAGCTTCCAGTGCCAGGCCGGCGTCGAGCGTGCGCTTGCCGCTGCGGCACAGCAGGATCACGGGGCGGCTCTTGTTGCCGGCGGCTTCGCGCTCCACGGCCGCAACGAAGCCGGCCGGGTCGGGCGTGAGGTCCGGGTACTCGTACCAGGGGATGTTGTGCACGCCCGGCGGGCGGCCCACGTAGAGCGATTCGATTTCCATGCGCACATCAATGAACAGCGCATCCGGTTCTTGCTGCAGCAAAGCCCAGGTTTCTTTGGGAAGCAGGTGTTTCATACCCGCTATTGTCCCGGGTTTTGCGGTGGCGGCTTTCGCCAGCCGGCCAGGCTTTCTACAATGGACGGTCTATGAAGCCCATCCACTACACCCGCGCCCAGGCCCTGCCGGGCATCCTGGCCCACCGCATTGCCATTCTGGACGGCGCCATGGGCACCATGATCCAGCGTTTCAAGCTTGGCGAAGCGCAGTACCGCGGCGAGCGCTTCAAGGACTTCCACAAGGACGTCAAGGGCAACAACGAACTGCTGTCGCTCACGCGCCCCGACGTCATCCGCGACATTCACGAGGGCTACCTGGCCGCCGGTGCCGACCTGATCGAGACCAACACCTTCGGCGCCACCAGCGTGGCCCAGGCCGACTACGACATGGCGCACCTGGCGCGCGAGATGAACCTGGCTTCCGCCAAACTGGCGCGCGAAGCCTGCGACAAGTTCAGCACACCCGACCATCCGCGTTTCGTTGCTGGCGCCCTGGGCCCCACGCCCAAGACCGCCAGCATCAGCCCGGACGTGAACGACCCCGGTGCGCGCAACATCACCTTCGAGGAACTGCGCGCCGCCTACTACGAGCAGGTCGAAGCGCTGGTCGAAGGCGGTGCCGACGTGCTGCTGGTGGAAACCATCTTCGACACGCTCAACGCCAAGGCGGCGCTGTTTGCCATCGACGAGTATTTCGAAAAGTCGGGCGAACGCCTGCCCCTCATCATCAGCGGCACCGTGACCGACGCCTCCGGCCGCATCCTGAGCGGCCAGACCGTCACCGCCTTCTGGCACAGCGTGCGCCACGCGCAGCCCTTGGCCATTGGCCTGAACTGCGCCCTGGGCGCGGCACTGATGCGACCCTACATCCAGGAGCTGGCGCGTGTCGCACCCGACACCTTCATCAGCTGCTACCCGAACGCCGGCCTGCCCAACCCGATGAGCGAAACCGGCTTCGACGAAACCCCCGAGGTGACCAGCCGCCTGGTGCGCGAGTTTGCGGCCGAGGGCCTGGTCAACATCGTCGGCGGCTGCTGCGGCACCACGCCGGAGCACATCGGCGCCATCCACAGCGCCGTGGCACCGCTGGCCGCGCGGGCCTTGCACAGCGGCCCGTTCTACCGCGAAGCGGCCTGAGGGCAGTTGGCCCTCAAGTCGCGGCGGGCCATTCCCCAGCCTTGCTGGGGGGTGGGGGCTGGTTGCTGTTGCGGTTCCACAGCGTACTGCACCTCTTCGTCGCCTTCCTCGTTCTCGCCGGCGTCAAGATGTGGTGGGCAGCCGGCAAGGAAAGCAGCCTGGACCACACTCGACCCTTAAGCAGCGGCGCAGCGTGATGCCGGTCAGTCGTGACTGGGACGGCGAGAAGTTCTGGACCTGGGAGAACGGCCGGGTCGGGCGCCTCAGCCCAGCAGCAGAACGGCTGCCATGGCGGCGGCGGCCGGCACGGTCTGGATCAACAGGATCTTGCGGCTGGCGGTAGCGGCGCCATAGAGGCCGGCCACGGCCACGCAGCCGAGAACGAACAACAGCGCGTCGCGCTGGCCGACGACCAAGGCCCAGGCGATGCCTGCAGCGAGGAAGCCGTTGTAAAGGCCCTGGTTGGCCGCCAGTACCTTGGTGGCCTTGGCGAAGTCGGGGCTGAGGCCGAACGCCTTCATGCCCCGAGGCTGGTCCCAGAGGAACATCTCCAGTACCAGGATGTAGACATGGATGACGCAGACCACAAGGGCCAGGGTGATGGCAATGATGTGCATGGGGCGAGCCTGTTGCTGAGTTGTGGACCTTAAACAGTAGTACGCGCACGGCGACGTGCCAGCCAGGCAATGAGCCCGGCGGCCACCACCACGGCCATGAACCAGCCCAGCGCCCGTGATGCTGCCAGTTCGCCTTCACGCGCGGCGCCCATGAAGAACAGCACGAAGGCCAGCAGGTGCACGCCCAGGCGCTGCAGGCGCAGCCAGACGGCTTCGGTGCGGGTGGTCCATGCCAGTACGACGTCGACCACCCACCAAAGCGCGAACACGGTGTCGAGCCGCGGCGCACTCACGCGCGGTGTGTTCAGGATGCGCTGCCAGTCGTTGCCGAAGATGACCACGGTGGCCCAGTAGAAGTGCACCGCAAACACCAACAGCGACGCGGTCCAGAAGATGCGCCAGGTCTGGTAGACGCGCGCCGATTGCCGGATGGTCGGGAACAGAGCCAGAGCCGGCGTCGCCAGCAGCAGCGACGCCCAGATGGTGAAGAAGGTGAGGTGCAGGTCCTGGCGCAACGCTTCGACCATGTCGGCTGTGCCACCGCCGGGTGGCGTGAGCGAAAACAGCACCAGGTCGCGGCTCCACCAGGCGGCGGCAAAGCACACGGCCAGCGACAGGCCGGACAAGGCCAGCGTGATGCCGGCGGAACGGGAAGTGGAGGTGGTCATGATGAAAACGAGGTCAGGTGTGAGTTCATGCGTTGCGGGTTGTCCGGGGTGTCTGCCGCGCTACCGGGCCAGTTTGCTGCACGATGTGCCGGTGCAGGGCCTGGGCCAGGCCCAGCGCGAACCCGGCTTCGGCCACGACGAACATCGGCCCGACCAGCAGGCCGCGCAGATCGTCCACGAAGGCCGGCTTGCGGCCCTCCCAGTAATGGCCGACGAACTGGAACACCCAGCCCACCACGAAGCTGCCCAGTGCGACGGACAGCCAGATTGCCAGCGGCGCCCCTGCCAATGGGTGCGCCAGCATGAGCAGCGTGCCGATGAGCACCAGGGTGGTCAGGACAAGTGGCCGTTGTCCCTGCTGCAGGTACCACTGGGCGGCCAGCAGGTAGGCCACGACGTCGAGGCTGACGACCAGGCCGGCGACGCTGAATTGCGCGCGCGCCAGCAGCGCGCCAATGGCGAAGACGATGAGCGGAATGCCCACGTAGTGGGTGGTGATGTTGCGCGGATCGCGGTGGTAGCGGGCGTACTGCACCAGCAGGCGGGTGGCTTGGTCCATGAAGTCTCCTTGGTGGGGTGCCCAAGGATGCCGCGTCTGATGCAAGACGTCTGTCAGAATTTGGACAAAGCCGGCAGCGGCCATGATTTCAACCCTGCCACCCACCATGGACCTGACTACTCACGACCCTGCCGCCTTGCAGTCTGCCTTGCAGACCGATGACTGGTTTGCTGCCAGCCCGCCGGTGCTGCAACAGCAACTGCTGGCGCTCGCCCGTAGGCGGCATCTGGCGCCGGGCGAGTCGCTGTTCGCACGCGGAGGGGATGCCGACGGCCTATGCTGCGTTGTGGCGGGGGCCCTGCACATAGGCGCTCATGACGTACAGGGTCAGGCCGCGGTACTGGCCTATCTGGAGCCGTACCAGTGGTTTGGTGAGATCTCGATGATCGACGGTTTGCCGCGCACCCACGATGCTGTGGCCGATGTGGCCAGCCAGGTGCTGGTGGTGCCGCGCACCGATCTGCTGGTCTGGCTGGCTGACCACCCCGTCCACTGGCGCGACATGGCACGGCTGGCGTGCCGCAAGTTGCGGGTGGCCTTTGTTGTTCTGGAGGAACTGGCCCTGTTGCCGCTGGAGGAGCGGGTGTTGCGACGCTTGCAGCTGCTGGCCCAAGGCTACGGCAGCCGTGATGTGATGCGACGCCGTATTCGCGTGGCGCAGGAGGTGCTGGCGCGCATGTTGGGGGTGAGCCGTCAGAGCGTCAACAAGGCCCTGAAGCAACTGGAGGCACGCGGGGCCTTGCGCCTGCATTACGGCGAGATCGAACTGTTGACCTGAGCCACGACTGGGCAGGCCCAGAGGACAATCACGCACCATGCACATCGAAGATCTGCGCCAGCGCCTGCATGAACTGGGCGCCAATCCCCGCCACCAGCACCGCGTGCTGCGCCTGTGGTCGCAGGCGTTGCCGCAGAACCATGGCAGCCGGCCGATTGAGGCCTTTCTGCCGACCACGCTGCGCAACGCCTTGCCTGAGATCGAACGCGAGCTGGCTGCGCTGGCCACGGTCCATTCGGAGCATCTGGGTGAGGATGGTTCGCTGCGCCGCGTGGTGGCGCTGGCCGATGGGCAGCTGGTCGAGAGCGTGCACATGCCGCCGGGTCGCATTCCGGCGCTGTGCGTGTCGACCCAGGTCGGCTGCGCCGTGGGCTGTACTTTCTGCATGACCGGCACTACCGGCCTGATTCGCCAGCTCGGCAGTGCCGAGATCGTGGCCCAGGTGGCGCTGGCGCGGCAGCAGCGGCCGGTGAAGCGTGTGGTGTTCATGGGCATGGGCGAGCCGGCGCACAACCTGGACAACGTGCTGGAGGCGATTGACCTGCTGGGCACGGCCGGCAATATCGGGCACAAGAACCTGGTGTTTTCCACCGTGGGTGACCCGCGTGTGTTCGAGGCCTTGATGGCGCGAAACGAAGGCCAGGTGCGACCGGCGCTGGCGCTCTCGCTGCACACCACCCGGGCTGACTTGCGCGAACAACTGCTGCCGCGGGCGCCGCGCCTGACGCCGGACGAGTTGGTGGAAGCGGGTGAGCGATATGCACGCCACAGTGCCTATCCGATCCAGTACCAGTGGACGCTGCTGGAAGGCATCAACGACACGGACGAGGAAGTCGACGGCCTGGTGCGCCTGCTGCACGGCAAGTACGCCATCCTGAACCTGATTCCTTACAACGAGGGGGAGGGCATGCCCTACCGCCGGCCGTCGTGGGAAGCAGCGGCCGCGCTTGCGCGCCGGCTGCACCAGCGCGGCATCCTGACCAAGCTGCGGCAGTCGGCCGGGCAGGACGTTGACGGCGGCTGCGGCCAGCTGCGCGCGCGGGCCGTGCAGGAAAAGGGTGGGCCAGGGCGGCGCGTGATCCCGGTGCAGGCGGCGCCGGTCTGAGGCTCATTCAGTACACGTACCCAGCAGGCCTGCCGCAAAGCCTTTAAAATCGTAGACTGTCCAAGGAGCGTTGCAGCGGCATTCGATGTCGTCAGGCTTGGATGTCCCAACGACGCTCACCTGTTTTGAATACCCCAGGTGAGTCGCATGTCCGAAATTTCCATTCCCCCCATGAAGCTGTCCGGCCTGGAGCCGGTGCTCATTGGCGCGGGCAGTCTGTTTGTCAACATCGGCGAGCGCACCAACGTCACCGGCTCCAAGGCCTTTGCCCGCATGATCCTGAACGGCCAGTTCGAAGAAGCGCTGGCGGTGGCGCGCCAGCAGGTGGAGAACGGTGCGCAGGTGATCGACATCAACATGGACGAGGCCATGCTCGACAGCAAGGCCGCCATGGTGCGCTTCCTCAATCTGATCGCCTCCGAGCCGGACATTGCGCGCGTGCCGATCATGATCGACTCCTCCAAGTGGGAGGTGATCGAGGCCGGTCTGCGCTGCATCCAGGGCAAGGGCATTGTCAACTCCATCAGCATGAAGGAAGGCGTGGACGAATTCAAGCGCCAGGCCAAACTGCTGCGGCGTTATGGTGCTGCTGCCGTGGTGATGGCCTTCGATGAAAAAGGCCAGGCCGACACCTACGCACGCAAGATCGAGATCTGCGAACGCGCCTACCGCATCCTGGTGGACGAGGTCGACTTCCCGCCGGAAGACATCATCTTCGACCCCAACATCTTTGCCATTGCCACCGGCATCGAGGAGCACAACAACTACGCGGTCGACTTCATCGAGGCCACGCGCTGGATCAAGCAGCACCTGCCGGGCGCCAAGGTCTCGGGCGGTGTCTCCAACGTCTCGTTCAGCTTCCGCGGCAATGACCCGGTGCGCGAGGCCATCCACACCGTGTTCCTGTACCACGCCATCCAGGCGGGCATGGACATGGGCATCGTCAACGCCGGCATGGTGGGCGTGTACGACGAGCTGGAGCCGGCGCTGCGCGAACGGGTGGAAGACGTGGTGCTCAACCGCCGTCCCGATGCCGGCGAGCGGCTGGTGGAAATTGCCGAAAGCGCCAAGGGCGCGTCCAAGGACGACAGCAAAAAGAACGAATGGCGCGCGGGCACGGTGGAGCAGCGTCTGTCGCACGCGCTGGTGCACGGCATCACCGACTACATCACCGAAGACACGGAAGAGGCCTACCAGGCCGTGCTGGCCAAGGGCGGGCGTCCGCTGCACGTGATCGAAGGTCCGCTGATGGACGGCATGAACATCGTCGGCGACCTCTTTGGCCAGGGCAAGATGTTCCTGCCGCAGGTGGTGAAGAGCGCACGTGTGATGAAGCAGGCGGTGGCGCACCTCATTCCCTACATCGAGGAAGAAAAGCGCCAGCAGGAAGCGGCCGGCGAGGACGTGCGCGCCAAGGGCAAGATCATCATCGCCACCGTCAAGGGCGACGTGCACGACATCGGCAAGAACATCGTCACCGTGGTCCTGCAGTGCAACAACTTCGAGGTCGTCAACATGGGCGTCATGGTGCCGTGCCACGAGATCCTGGCACGCGCCAAGGTCGAGGGCGCGGACATCGTGGGCCTGTCAGGCCTGATCACGCCCAGCCTGGAAGAGATGCAGTACGTGGCGGCCGAGATGCAGAAGGACGAGCACTTCCGCATCAAGAAGATTCCGCTGCTGATCGGTGGCGCCACCACCAGCCGCGTGCACACCGCGGTGAAGATTGCGCCGCACTACGAGGGGCCGGTGGTTTATGTGCCGGATGCCTCGCGCAGCGTGAGCGTGGCGCAGGGCCTGCTGTCGGACCAGGCAGCCAAATACATCGACGAGCTCAATGCCGACTACGAGCGCGTGCGCCAGCAGCATGCGGGCAAGAAACAGACGCCGCTGTGGCCGCTGGACAAAGCGCGCGCCAACAAGACGCCGATCGAATGGACCGGCTACACACCGCCGAAACCGAAGTTCATCGGCCGTCGCGTGTTCAGGAATTTTGACCTGACCGAGCTGGCCAAGTACATCGACTGGGGCCCCTTCTTCCAGACCTGGGACCTGGCCGGCCCGTTCCCGGCCATCTTGAAGGACGAGATCGTCGGCACGGAAGCGCAACGTGTTTTTTCGGATGGCAAGCGCATGCTGCAGCGTCTGATCGAAGGCCGCTGGCTCACCGCCAACGCTGTGCTCGGCCTGTACCCGGCCAACAGCGTGAACGATGACGACATCGAGCTCTACACCGACGAGAGCCGCAGGCAGGTGGCACTCACCTGGTACGGCCTGCGCCAGCAGACCGAGAAGCAGATGATCGACGGCGTGATGCGCCCCAGCCGTTGCCTGGCCGACTTTGTGGCACCGAAAGGCACGGCGCCCGACTACGTGGGCGTGTTTGCGGTGACGGCCGGCATCGGCGTGGAGAAGAAGGAGCAGTACTTCATGGACGACCATGACGACTACTCCGCCATCATGCTCAAGTCGCTGGCTGACCGGCTGGCCGAGGCTTTCGCCGAGTGCCTGCACCACCGCGTGCGCACCGACCTGTGGGGTTATGCGCCGCAGGAAGCCCTGAGCCCGGAGGAGCTGATCGCCGAGAAATACCAGGGCATCCGCCCGGCGCCGGGTTACCCGGCCTGCCCGGACCACAGCGTGAAGAAGGACATGTTCGAGCTGCTGCAGTGTGGCGAGATCGGCATGGGCCTGACCGAAAGCCTGGCCATGACACCGGCGGCCAGCGTCAGCGGTTTTTACCTGGCGCATCCGCAGAGTACCTACTTCAACGTTGGCCGCATTGGTGCCGACCAGTTGCAGGACCAGGTGCGCCGCCGTGGCGTGGCGGAGCAGGACTTGCAACGCCTGCTGGCGCCCAATCTTTGAGGTGGTGACGCGATGGCCCTGGCGTGTTCAGGGGCATCGTCCTGCCTGCTGTCGGTGGCTGTGCGTCTTGCCAGACGCACAGATTTACCTAAGCTTACAAAGCAGACACGTGAATCGTGTCCGTTCCTGTTTACCGTAGCGTTCCCAGCGCGTTACAGAAGGCGTGGTGTCAGAGACCTCCAGTTTCCTGACCGTATTCGCAAGAGGAACTCAAAATGAACGATATGACGCAAACTGCTTCCCGTCCGGTCCGCAACCAGACCCTGTGGGCTGCCATTGGCGTGCTCGGTGTGGCGGTGGTGGCCCTGGGCTCGGCCCTGTATTTCGTGCAGACGCGCCAGGAGACGCTGCACACGGCCGCGGTGAGTCCGGTCCCCGTGCCGGTGGCGGTGCCGGCACCAAGTGCCGCCGAGCCCGTGCCGGCGGCAGAACCGAAAACCGCAGTGCCTGAGAAAAAAGCCGGCACCGGCAAGGCGGTGGCCAGCCGGCCGGCCAAGTCGGCGACCAGCCACAGCGGATCGACTGCAACAGCGCCAGCCGACACGGCGGCGGGCAAATCCAGCACGGTGTTGCCGGCCAAGGAGGTCTGCATGAACTGCGCCACGGTGACCGCCGTGACGCCGGTGGAGCGCGAGGGCGCAGCCAGCGGTGCCGGTGCCGTGGCCGGTGGTGTGCTGGGGGCGTTGGTCGGCAACCAGTTTGGCGGCGGCGACGGCAAGACGCTGGCCACCATTGCCGGTGCGGTGGGCGGCGGCATGGCAGGCAATGCGGTCGAGAAAAAAATGAAGAAGGTCACGGCCTATCGCGTGGACCTGCGCATGGATGACGGCAGTGTCCACAGCATCGAGCAGGCCGCACCGGCCAGCGTCGGTGCGCGTGTGCGGCTTGAGGGCAACACCCTGCAGCCGCTCAACTGAAGCGCCGGGCCGGGACGGCTGCGCCGGTGACGCTTCAGCGTCGCTGTCGCGCCAGCTGCTGGGCCCTGGCCAGGGCCACCACGCCGATCAGGCTCAGGCCCAGCATCAACCACAGACCAGCCGCATAACCGCCTGACGGGGCCCACAGCAGTCCCAACAGCCACGGTGCCGTTGCCCGGCCCAGGGCCATTGGCACGCCGAGCGCCCCGTTGAGCGAGGCGACCTGGCTGCGGTCCACGTACTCGGCAACCGCCGTGCCCTTGACGATGGTGAGCATGCCGTTGCCCATGCCGTACAACAGCACGAACAGCAGCACCAGCGTCACCTGCGCGCTGCCGAACCAGGGGGCGGCCAGCAACGCCAGCAAACCGAGCGGAATCAGGCCGGGAATGAGCCGGTTGGCCAGGTGCAGGTCGAGGTGCTGCTCAAAAAAATAGAGCAACAGCCGGCCCAGCACCTGCAGCACGCCGATGGCGGCCGGCACCGCGATGACCCAGGTCTCGGCCAGTCCGTTCTCACGCAACAGGCTCACCATGTGCGCCGGCAAGGCCGCCGTGACCGCCATGAGCAGCACGATGAAGAGGCCGACCAGCAGAAAGGGTGCGCTCAGCAGGTGATGCTTGAGCGGGACGGACGCCGCGGCCTGGTTCGCGACATGGGTTTGGCCAGGCGGCGCATGGCGCAGCACGAGCGCATGCAGCGGCGCGCACACCAGCAGCTGCAGGGCGGCCAGCACCAGCAGGGCCTGGCGCCAGCCCAGCGCCTGGATCAGCCAGGCGGTCAGCGGGATGAACACCGTGCTGGCCAGCCCGCCGAGAAAGGTGATGGTGATGATGGCGCGGCGGAAGTCGTTGGGAAAACGCCGGATGACCACCGCAAACACCGGTGGGTAGAGCGTGGCTGCCAGCCCGGCACCGAGGCCGAGCCAGACGGCATAAAAGCCCGCCATGCTGTGGATGCCGCTGTGCAGTGCCAGGCACAAGGCCAGGAGCAGCGAGCCGCCCGTCATCACGGCGCGTTCATGGCCGCGGTCGATCAGGCGGCCCACCGGGTAGGCCAGCAGCCCTTCGGCCAGCAGTGCCAGGCTGAAACCCAAAGAGGACTGGGCACGGCTCAAGCCCAGTTCGCGCTCCACCGGTTCGAGCAACAAGGAGAAGGCGTAGAACACGCTGCCCCAGCTGATGAGTTGCGCCAGCGACAGCCAGCCGATCAGCTGCGGGTGGTTGCGGGCGGTAGCGTGCATGGGTGGATTATGGCAAATCCATATGACATTTCGATGGGTGGGCCTTGTCATTGTTGTGCGGGCAGTTATCAATTTGATAGTGTTTGAGGTGCAGTGACAAGTCCGGGCAGAACGCGAGGGCAAGTCGCAGAGGCGCAGCAGGCCTGGCAGCGTCTGCCTAGAATGGCGTGTTGTGTGCATCAGGCGTCGGCCGGTGACGCGCTGACCTGATTGACTTTCCCTTCGCACATGACCTCTGGTAACGCCTCCATTTCCGCGGCCACGCGACGCTCTGTTCTGCTGCTGTCGTTTGCCACCTTCGCCAGCATGACGGCACAGCGCCTGTGCGATGCCATGTTGCCCGAGCTGTCGCGCGAGTTCTCCGCCACCCTGGCGCAGGCGGCACAGGTGGTGTCGATGTTCGCTGTGGTCTATGGCCTGGCGCAGCTGTTCTACGGTCCGCTGGGCGACCGCCTGGGCAAGTACCGTGTCGTGACCCTGGCCACGCTGGGCTGCAGTGTGGGCAGCATCGCGACGGTTTTTGCCACCAGCCTGGACTGGCTGGTGCTGGCACGTATGGGCGTGGCGCTCGGGGCGGCCGCCGTCATTCCGCTCTCGCTGGCCTGGATCGGCGATGCGGTGGCCTATGAGATGCGGCAGGAAACGCTGGCACGCGTCGGCCTGGGCACCACACTGGGCATCGCTGGCGGCCAGTTGCTGGGCGGTGTGTTTTCGGACAGCCTGGGCTGGCGCTGGGCTTTCGGCTTCATGACCTTGCTGTTCGGCGTCGTGGGCCTGCTGCTGCTGGCCGACCTGCGGCGCCAGCGGCTGGCGCCACAGGTGGCGCATAGCACCCAACCGGTGGTGCGCCCCGGTTTTGTGGCGCAGGTCCTGCTCATCGTCACCGGGCGCTGGTCGCGCGTCGTGCTGGGGGTGGCCTTTGTTGAAGGAGCGACCGGTTTCGGTGTGATGGCGATCTGGGCCTCGCACCTGCACCACGCGCTGGGTCTGTCGCTGTCGGTCTCAGGTGCCATCGTGGCGCTGTTCGGCCTGGGCGGCATGTTCTACATGGCGGTGGCGCGCTTCCTGATCCGCCGCCTCGGTGAGCGGGGGCTGGTGCGGCTGGGTGTGGGGCTGCTGGGCGCTTCGGCCTGGGTGATTGCCCTCACACCGCACTGGGCACCGGCCATTCCGGCCAGCCTGCTGGGCGGTTTCGGCTTCTTCATGTTCCACAACACGATGCAGGCCAATGCCACGCAGATGGCGCCAACCGCACGCGGCACGGCGGTCTCGCTGTTCGCCTCGGCATTGTTCATGGGCCAGTCGGTCGGTGTGCTGCTGGCCGCAGCCCTGGTGACCCGCCTCGGCTCTGCGGCGGTCATCGGTGCCGGCGGCACGGTGCTGGTGCTGGTGGGCCTCTTTTTCGCGCATGCGCTCAAGCAGCGCGATGCCATCATGGACCTGGCGTGACGATCGACGTTGTCGACTCGGTGTTGCCTGGTACGGGCCCGAAAATTGCTTTGGTTTCAAGGTGAGTCCATACCAAAGAATGCTAGGGATACATGCGTAAAACGAAAACCTCTGCCAGACTGCAAACCGACACCTTCCTGCCCTATATGCGTGACGTCATCCGTTGCGAGCAGGCCCTCCAAGAACTCAACCTGATGTGGCGCATGATCGAGTCATCCGCCAAGATGAACTGCCCTGAAGAGGCGCGCGCCATTCTGCCGACCATGGCGGCCACGCGCGACGGCTTCAACCGCCTGGAAGAAGAGCTGGTGACCAGCCTGGTGGGCGAGAAGGTGGCCACCGTGCTGGCCGAGATCGGCACCAAGGCGCAGTACGTGATCGACATCGTGGTGCGCAACCTGTATGAGCGCACCGCCGACGTCGGCTTTCTGGCCACCGACAACGAACTGTGCGCCTTCGTTGCCGGCCTGAGCGACGATGCGCCGGCCATTCGCCAGCGCCTGCGCGCCTACCGCGACAAGTACACGGTGTACGACGAGATCATCCTGCTCGATGCCGCCGGCAATGTGCTGGTGCAGATCGACGAGGCTACGCCGCTGGAAGGCAGCAGCGACCCGCTGCTGGCGCAGACCCTGGCCAGCGACGGCTTCGTGGAGACCTTCCGTGCCAGCAGCCTGCGCCCGTCCAAACGCCAGGCCTTGATCTATTCCAAACGCATGCTGCATCCGCAGACCGGTGCGGTGGTCGGTGTGCTCTGTCTGTGTTTCAACTTTGAACAGGAAATGGCGGGCATCTTCTGCTCGCACGGCGACCCGGACGGCCGCGCCAACATGCTGCTGCTCGACGGCGACAACCGGGTCATCGAGAGTGCCGACCCGCTCTGGATTCCGGTCGGCGCGCTGGTGCCGGTCAACCAGAGCGCATCGCCGCAGTTGCTGATGTTCGCCGGGCGCGAGTACCTGGTGCGCACCTTCCGCGCCGAGGGTTACCAGGGTTATATGGGGCCGGCGGGCTGGCAGGGCCAGGTCATGATTCCGGTTGATGTGGCCTTCACCGGCGCGACCACCAACACGCTGGCCACGCTGGCGCCGGCAGTGCGTGAAGGTCTGCTGTCACATGCCCAGTCCTTTTCGGCGCCGCTGTACGAAATCATGACCGCAGCGGACACCATCCGGCGCGTGGTCTGGAACGGCCAGGTGATGACGGCCGGCCGGCGCGGCGAGCTGATGAAGCTGAAAACCATTCTGGACCAGATCAGCGAGACCGGTGCGCGCAGCAATGATCTGTTTTCCAAGTCGATCGGCGACCTGTACGAAACGGTGCTGACCTCCAGCCTGCGCGATTCGGAATTCGTCTCGCACCTGCTGGTCGATCTGCTGGACCGCAACCTGTACGAACGCTCGGACGACTGTCGCTGGTGGGCACTGACGCCCGAGCTGCGCGCGGCCCTTGCTGCGCCCGAACTGGGCGAGGCGGCGCGCAAGCAGATCAGCGACATCCTGGACTACATCAACCGGCTGTACACCGTCTACACGCGGATCTTTGTGTACGACGCGGACGGTTGCATTGTGGCCAGCACCCAGCCCGGGCAGGCTGACAGCAGTGTGATCGGTCGCCATGTCGATGCGACCACGCTGGCGCGCGTGCAGGCCTTGCGCAGCGAGCAGGACTACCACGTCACACCGTTCGAGCCCTCGGCGCTGTATGGTGGCCAGCCGACCTACATCTACCACGCAGCGATCCGCGACCCGCAGAACGAGTCCCGCGTCGTGGGCGGTATCGGCATCGTGTTCGATGCAGCACCGGAATTCGCGGCCATGCTCAAGGGCGGCCTGGGCGGCCAGGCGGACATGCAGGCCCTGTTTGTGGACCGGACGGGCCGTGTCATCGCCAGCACCGATCCGGCCCGTCCGGTCGGCAGCGTGCTGGAACTCGATGCGGGCTGGAGTCAGCTGCCCAATGGCCAAAGCGCCTCACGCATCGTGGTGCATGACGGGCAGTACGCCATCATGGGCTGCACGGTCTCCAGCGGTTACCGCGAGTTCAAGGTGTCGGACGGCTACAGCGAAGACGTGCTGGCCATCGTGTTCAAGTTCCTGGGCGAAGTGCGGGAGCGCACGGGCGCGGGTGCCAAGGCCCAGGCGATTGTCAAGACCGATCTGCTGGGTCAGGTCGGGCGCGAGTATGCGACCTTCACGATGGACGGTGCTTTGTTCGCCCTGCCCGCTGAAAACGCGCTCGAAGCGCTGCCGGCGAGCAAGATCACGACGGTCTCCACCGGGGAGCGTCGCGCCTGCGTCGGCCTGCTGGGTCTGCAGCATGAGGGGCGGGACAGTGCGCCAGTCTGGGTGTTCGACTTCGGCTACCTGATTCGCGGCACGCCGTCTTTCATCGACAAGAGCAGCCAGGTGATCATCGTGCGCCATGGCGAACAGACCCTGGGTCTGCTGGTGGACGAACTGCACGGCGTACCCGAGTTCAGCGAAGCGCAGATCATGTCCACGCCGTTTGGCAGCCAGGATGACCGTGCCCTCGTCAAACACTTCATCAAGGCCAATGGCGGGCAAGTGCTGATCCAGGCAGTCGACCCCCTCAGCCTGTTCGCTGCTTTGATGAAACGGGAGGCGCTGACTGCGCCGCGTGAGTCGGGCGTGCTGCTTTAGCCGTGGGGCTGCAAGGCGGGCCGGTATTGCAGGGCCTCGGCCACGTGCTCCAAGCTGGTGCATGTGGCGCCAGCCAGATCGGCAATGGTGCGTGCCACCTTGAGGGTTCGGTGCGTTCCGCGCGCCGACCAGCCCAGGCGTGCGGCGGCGGTATTGAGGAACTTGAGCGCGGTCTCATCCAGGCGGGTGTGGGCATCCAGGTCGGCGCCCGCCAAGGCCTGGTTGGGTTTGCCCTGACGGGCGAGCGCCCGTTCATGCGCGGCCAGGCAGCGCGCACGCACCTGCTGGGTTGATTCGCCTGCCGGTGTCTGCAGCAGTTCTCCTGCCGGCACGGCCGCGACGCTCACATGCAGGTCAATGCGGTCCAGAAAGGGGCCGCTCAGACGTCCCTGGTAGCGGGCGATCTGGTCGGGTGTGCACCGGCAGGCGCGTTGTGTGGAGCCGAGATAGCCGCAGGGGCAGGGGTTCATGGCGGCCACCAATTGAAAGCAAGCGGGAAACTCGGCGCGCCGCGCGGCGCGCGAGATGGTGATGTGACCGGTTTCCAGCGGTTCGCGCAGCGCTTCCAGGGCGCTGCGCGGGAACTCGGGCAGTTCATCCAGAAACAGCACCCCATGGTGCGCCATGGAGATTTCACCCGGGCGCGGTGGTGAACCGCCTGACAAAAATCTAACTCGCTGCGATGATGGTCACAAATGACCACATTACATGCGACTAATGACGACGAGTTCCCAAAAGGGCCAGTCAGAGCGATCGGCGTCCAAAGCCGAAGCATTACAGGAACGATGCCCGACGGGAATCGCTATGAGTCTTCCTTGGAACGGGATTTCATGTTCTTGCTGCAGTTCGACACATCTGTAGATGTTTACACACCACAGCCCCTCACGATGAAGTACAGAGGGCTTGATGGCGCTGTGCACAAATACACACCTGACGGATTGATCGAGTGGCGAGCTGATCGTCATGTGGACGATCCTCGACCTCTTCTAGTTGAAATTAAATACCGCGAATCATTCCTGGGTGAGTGGCGTCATTGGCGAAAGCTTGCACGTGCAGCACAAGACTATGCCAATCACCGCGGTTGGAACTTCAGAATCTTCACAGAAAAAGACATTCGAACGCCCATTTTAGACAACGTTCGGTTCCTCTTGCCCTATCGGAAAAGGGCAAGTACTGCGGAAACAGAGCAATGGGTTCTCGATTTTCTTCATGAATTAGTCGAGAGCACACCTGAAACGCTTATCTCGTTGCTCTACAGCGATAAATGGAATCAGGCAGCGCTACTGCCGGTTGTTTGGAAACTGATGGCAGAGCGGAGGATTGGCTTTCACATTGATCAGCCACTGTCGATGCTCGCCCCGATTTGGTCTTCTAGGAGTAGTTCATAACATGAGTCGATTGATACCGGGTCAGGCCGTTATATGGCAAGACCAAAAGTGGATACTGCTAGACATTCCGTCGATTGACCAGGCGCTTCTGCGTGATCCGACGACAGGCAAAGTGCAGTTGATCGCCTCAGATCAGATTCGAAATGGAAACCCTCAGTCCGGCCGCAATGGATTGATGGATATCGACGATGAAGACTGGAAGGAGGCATGGAAGCGGTTTGAAGCGCTTCGCCCCTTGCTAGAAAAAGGTAAGCGTGATCGTACGTACGCCGAAGTGGATGAAGTTGCACGGCAATTTGGAAGAGACAGGGCAACAATCTACCGATGGATATCGAAATGGAATACGACGAGAACCGTCTCCAGTTTGATCCGAAATGGCCGCAGCGACTTGGGCAAGTCGCGATTGCCAGACGAGGTGGAGCGGATCATGAGCCACCAAGTAGAGGTCTTCTACCTCACCAAAGAACGCCCCACGGTAGTTGAACTGTGGGAGCAAATTACCCTGGCTTGTCGGGAGCTCAAGATCCCAGGGCCAAATTTATCAACAGTCCGTCGGCGCGTTGCACGACTTGGTGATCGGACGGTGATGGCCAAGCGCTTTAGTCCAAAGAAAGCGCGCGAGACATTCGAGCCGCAACGAGGCTCATTTCCTGGGGCAGATGTGCCGCTGGCTGTGTACCAAATTGATCACACACCCATAGACGTAAGCTTGGTCGACGATGTTTATCGGCAACCTATTGGGCGTGCCTATCTGACCATTGTGATTGACACCTGCACAAGAATGCTCGCGGGGTTTTGTGTAACGTTTGATCCTCCTGGCGCGTTGGCCACAGGTCTAGCAATGACACACGCCATACTGCCCAAATCAGCCTGGCTAGCGGAATATGACTTGGGCGGTGCCTGGGCAATTCATGGGATTCCCGCAAAGATTTATGCAGACAATGCCAAAGAATTCCGAGGAACCATGTTGGAGCGCGCCAGCAATGAATACGGAATCGTGATAGAGAACCGGCCCAAAGGCCAGCCCAACTATGGCGGCCACGTGGAGCGTCTGTTTCGGACTTTCATGAAAAGAACCCAGAGCCTTCCCGGGAGCACGTTTTCTAACATAGAGGATCGAGGCGAATATGTGTCTGACGCCCGTGCGGTCATGACACTGCGGGAATACACGCGTTGGTTTGCTACGTTCGTGACAAAGGTCTATCACCTAAGGCCCCATAGAGGCATAGGCAGATTGGCACCCGCAACTCTCTATGAAAAGTTCATCCGCGGAGATGACACGCTCAAAGGTAGCGTTGAGGCCAATCCGCAATCCACGAGCTGGCAAAACAGGTTGCTGCAGTCCGTCTATGCGTATATGGCCGTCAAACCGAACGAACTCGATCTGAGTGTGGTTAAGTGCCAAATCCACTTCTTGCAGTTGCTTTCTCAGTGGACTGGGAACGCCATCCGTCCAGACCGAACCGATTTTTAGAAGGGGCAATTGACCTACTTTTACTTTCGCTACTCGATGCTGCAGTGGCTCGGCGAGGGCCTCGTTTGACAGGACATTGGTGTAATCAGACCGAAGTTGCGAAAGATAGACGAGGATGTCCGGTTCGCTTTGCAAACTTGGTGGATAGCTGAATCTACCTAGCCAATCGAGGCGCCAAGAATGGCTGTCAAACTGTAGTTCTTTGATTTGTATGGGCACTTTGCACAACGTGAAAGGGTGGACGTCGCGCGAAATATGCCCTAATTGCAAACAATGTGAAACAGTTGCGGTTTGTTCGAGTTTTTACACCGCCACCGACCAGGGCTACGGCACTGGCGGAATGGTGCGGGCTGCGGGTCGGGCGCTGGCCCCAGCGCGCCAGCGAAAACTGCCCGCCCAGACTGGCGATGGCGGCGCTTTGCAGGGCTTGCGCGGTGGACATGGCGGGCAGCAGGCCGGCAAAACGCTGTGCCAACATCGATTTGCCGGCACCCGGCGGGCCGCTGAGCAGCAGGCTGTGGCCGCCGGCGGCGGCAATTTCGAGCGCACGTTTGGCGCCAGCCTGTCCTTTGACGTCGGCCAGATCAGGCATGTCCAAGCTGGTGCAAGGGGGCGCCGATACGGTGCGTGACCAGCCTTCGCTGCTGTCCTCCGGACCGTCTCGCGTGCCGGGCGGCAGGAACTGCTGCACCACATCGAGCAGATGACGGGCCCGGTAGACCTGCGCTTCGGGCACCAGAGCCGCCTCTTCGGCACTGCCGGGGGGCAGTACCAGCCGGGTGACGACCCCGTCCTGGTGCAAGGCGAGCGCCATGGCCAGCGCACCACGCACCGGTCGCAGTTCGCCTGAGAGCGACAACTCGCCGGCGAATTCGTGGCCGGCGAGCTGGGCACTGTCGATCTGCCCGCTGGCGGCCAGAATGCCCAGGGCGATCGGCAGATCGAAGCGGCCCGAGTCCTTGGGCAGGTCGGCCGGGGCGAGGTTGACCGTGATGCGCTTGTTGTGGGGGAATTCCAGTCCGGCGTTCTGAATGGCAGAACGCACGCGTTCGCGCGCTTCCTTCACCTCGGTTTCCGCCAGACCAACCAGCGTGAAGCTGGGCAGGCCATTGGCCAGGTGCACCTCGACGGTGACGCTGGCCGCGTCCAGGCCGAGCAGGGCACGGCTTTGCACCAAAGACAGGCTCATGAGAACTCCCTTCAGACCAGTGTGTGCGGGCCGCCCTTGGCTGACCGCCTACCATGCACACGCAAGGTGCGTACTGTTTGTTTATACAGTCATCTTAACGCAAGCCTGCGGCTGCGGTGGACAAACAGGCGCCAGGGATTTAAAAACGGCGCTGGCACGGTCCGTGCTTAACAGGTTCGTCCCTTTAACTCATCTATGGAGTAAGCAATGAACCTCAAATCCAAAACCGCATTGGCTGCCCTAGGCCTGATCGCTTGCACCGCGACTTTTGCGCAAGACAAGGCGCCGGAGCCTGACTACACGTGGAGCTTCAACCTCGGTGCTGTCAGCGACTACCGTTTCCGTGGCTTGGAGCAGACGGCTGGCGGCCCGTCCATCCAAGGCGGTATTGATTTTGCGCACAAGAGCGGCTTCTACGCCGGCACCTTTGTCGCCAGCAACATCAAGTGGATCAAGGAGTTCAATGGTTCCACCAAGGGCGATTGGGAAGTTGACCTCTATGGCGGCTACAAAGGCGAGGCCATGGGCCTGGGCTATGACGTTGGCTTGATCACCTACCAGTACCCGGGCAACAACTCGGGCGAAGCCGGTACCCCGGGTGGTGCGGTCAACTACAGCAAGGCAGATACCTCCGAAGCCTATGTTGGCGTCAGCTACAAGATGATCAGTCTGAAGTACTCCCACAGCATGGGCGACTTCCTGGGCAACAAGGACACCAATGGCAGCCGCTACTGGGACCTGAGCGCCAACTTCGATCTGGGCAATGGCTTCACCCTGACGCCGCACGTGGGCTGGCAGACACTGCCGACCAACTCGACCTCCAACACGGCCAACACGGCCAACTACAGCGACTACGCGCTGACCCTGGCCAAGGACATGGGTAACGGCGTGGTGATTTCCCTGGCCGCCATCGGTACCGATGCCAAGCGCAGCTTCTACACCAGCACCTTTGGCAACAACTCGCGCTTCTACGGTCAAGACACCGTGGTGCTGGGCCTGAAATACACCTTCTGATTCAACTCACAACCAGAGGAGAACCCATGAAACTCGTTACAGCCATCATCAAACCCTTCAAGCTCGATGAGGTGCGAGAAGGTCTCTCGGCCATCGGGGTGCAAGGCATTACCGTGACCGAAGTCAAGGGCTTTGGCCGCCAGAAAGGTCACACCGAGCTGTACCGCGGCGCGGAATACGTGGTCGATTTTCTGCCCAAGGTCAAGATCGAAGCTGCCGTGTCCGACGAACTGGTCGATCAAGTGATCGAAGCCATCGAAGGCTCGGCCCGCACCGGCAAGATCGGTGACGGCAAGATCTTTGTGTACAACCTCGAGCAGGTCGTGCGTATCCGTACCGGTGAAACCGGTAAAGAGGCGCTCTGAGGCTCACACAACCGAGAGAACACTGACATGAAAAAACTACTTGTCTCCTTCGCACTGGGTTTGAGCCTGTTGGCCGGCGGCACGGCCGCCTGGGCGCAAACCACCCCCGCGGCTGCCCCGGTGGCAGCTGCTCCGGCGGAAGCCAAACCGGCTGAGGCTGCTGCACCCGCAGCGGCCGCGGCGGCACCTGCCGCTGCAGCAACCGCGGCACCGGCTCCGGCCGAAGCCGCACCGGCTGCTCCGGTGCCCAACAAGGGCGATACCGCCTGGATGATGGTGTCCACCCTGCTCGTGATCCTGATGACCATCCCCGGCCTGGCCCTGTTCTACGGCGGCCTGGTTCGCAGCAAGAACATGCTGTCGGTGCTGATGCAGGTCATGGTCAGCTTCTCGCTGATCGTGGTGTTGTGGTTCATCTATGGCTACAGCCTTGCGTTCACGGAAGGCAGCGCCTTCATCGGCGGCTTCGACCGACTGTTCATGAAGGGCATCTGGGACAACGTCGCCGGCACCTTTGCCAACGGCGCCACCTTCAGCAAGGGCGTGGTGATTCCCGAGATCGTGTTTGCCGCCTTCCAGGCTACCTTTGCCGGCATCACCGGCGCCCTGATCGTCGGCGCCTTCGCCGAGCGCATCAAGTTCTCTGCCGTGCTGATGTTCATGGTGCTGTGGTTCACCTTCAGCTATGCACCGATCGCGCACATGGTCTGGTTCTGGATGGGTCCGGACGCCTACACCGCCAAGGAAGTGGTCGACGCCATGAACGACAAGGCCGGTTTCATCTGGCAGTCTGGCGCGCTCGACTTCGCCGGCGGTACCGTGGTGCACATCAACGCTGCTGTGGCTGGCCTGGTGGGTGCCTACATGGTGGGCAAGCGCATCGGCTACGGCCGTGAGTCGATGGCCCCGCACAGCCTGACACTGACCATGGTGGGTGCCTCCCTGCTGTGGGTGGGCTGGTTCGGTTTCAACGCCGGTTCCGCCCTGGAAGCCAACGGTTTCGCTGCCCTGGCCTTCATCAACACCTTCGGTGCCACGGCTGCCGCTGTGCTGGCCTGGTGTGTTGGTGAAGCGCTGATGCGCGGCAAGGCTTCCATGCTGGGTGCTGCCTCCGGCGCCGTCGCCGGCTTGGTGGCCATCACTCCGGCTGCTGGCAACGTCGGTGTCGGCGGTGCCTTGGCCATCGGCCTGATCGCCGGTTTCGCCTGCCTGTGGGGTGTCAACGGTCTCAAGAAGCTGCTGGGTGCCGACGACTCGCTCGACGTGTTCGGCGTGCACGGCGTGGGCGGCATCATCGGTGCCCTGCTGACCGGCGTGTTCAACTCGCCGGCCCTGGGCGGCCCCGGCTTCGTGGCTGACTGGGTGACGGCGACCGGCATCACCGCCGCCGACTACTCCATTGCTTCGCAAGTGTGGATCCAGGCCAAGGCTGTGCTGATCACCATCGTGTGGTCCGGTGTGGTCTCCTTCATCGCCTTCAAGCTGGTGGACCTCACCATCGGTCTGCGCGTCAGCGAAGAAGACGAGCGCCAAGGTCTGGACATTTCCTCCCACGGCGAGAGCGCCTACAACCGCTAAGCGCAACGGACGGCAGCAGGTTCGGTCAGCTGCCGTCCCATCGACAGTCTCCTCTGGTTCTTCAGCCCGCAAGAGCTTCGGCTCCGGCGGGCTTTTTTGTCGGTGGCCGGTGCACAATGCACGAAACTGGAGCAGCCACCATGACGACTTCTCTCCAACTGCGCAGCGGCCTGCTGCGCTGCGATATCCGGCCCGATCTGGGCGGTTGCGTGGCCGGCCTGTGGCGGGGTGACCTGCCGGTGCTGCGCTCGACGCCGGCCGAGGCGTTGACCACGGTACGCCAGGCAGGGTGTTATCCGCTGGTGCCGTATTCGAACAGGGTGGGTCAGGCGCGCCTCAAGTGGGCCGGCACCAGCCACCCGCTGGTGCAGAACAATGCGGCAGAACCGCATGCCATCCATGGCGTGGGGTGGCAGCGGCCCTGGGAGGTGCTGGAGGCTGATGCGCAGTTCGCCCTGCTGTCCTACGAACACAAATCCGACGCCTCCTGGCCCTTTGCCTTTGACACCTCGCAGGCCTTTCGCCTGCGCGATGACGAGCTTGAGCTGACCTTGAGCATCACCAACCAGTCGTCCCAGGCCGCGCCGGTGGGCTTGGGCTGGCACCCGTATTTCGTCAAGCGCCCGGCCAGCCACCTGCGTTTTGCTGCCAGCGGGCGTTGGGAAATGGGCGCGGACAAGCTGCCGACGCATCGCCTGCCGTCTACGGGGCTGGACCAGCCCTGCACGACGCTGGATGTGGACCATTGCTTCGATGGCTGGAACGGCGAAGCCGTCCTGAGCGATACCGGCTTGCGCATCTGCCTCGCATCGAGCCTGAACCGGCTGGTGGTGTTCACCCACCCGGCGCGCGATACGGTGGCGATCGAACCGGTCAGTCACGTCAACAACGCCGTCAACCTGCTGGGGCAAGAGGGCATGACGGCCGAGGCGCTGGGGTTGACCGTGCTGCTGCCCGGCGCGTCGATGAGCGCGACTATGACGATCCGGGTCGAAGCTGTTTAATGCTCCCGGCGTGAATCCAGGGGCCGGGCCGGAGTTACCATCGCAGGCTATGGATTCAGCTCTGCAACACATCACCGAACGCGTGCGCACCGCCGCTGCCGACGGCACCCCTTTGCGCATCCGCGGCGGCGGCAGCAAGGACTTCTATGGCCAGACGCTGCAGGGCGACCTGCTTGACACCCGGCCGCTGGCCGGCATCGTCAGTTATGAGCCGAGCGAGCTGGTGGTGACGGTGCGTGCCGGCACGCCGCTGGCAGAGCTCGAAGCGGCACTGGCGGAAAAAGGCCAGTACCTGCCGTTCGAGCCGCCGCATTTCGCCAGCGGGGGCGCGGTTGCCACCGTCGGCGGCATGGTGGCAGCCGGCCTGAATGGTCCGGCACGTGCCAGTGTCGGTGCGGTGCGCGACTACGTGCTCGGCGTGCAAATGCTCAATGGCAAGGCCGAGTTGCTGACCTTCGGTGGCCAGGTCATGAAAAACGTGGCCGGCTACGACGTGTCGCGCCTGATGGCCGGTTCGCTCGGCACACTGGGCCTGCTGGTCGAAGTCTCGCTCAAGGTGCTGCCCAAGGCCGTGGCTGAGAGCACACTGGTGTTCGAACTCGATGAAGCACAGGCCCTGGCCCAGCTCAACCGCTGGGGCGGCCAGCCGCTGCCGATCAACGCCTCCTGCTGGTTTGATGGCGCGCTCATGGTGCGCCTGCGCGGTGCCCAGGCGGCTGTCGCCGCTGCCCACAAGACCATGGGCGGCACGGTGATGGACGCACAAGCGGCTCCGCTGTGGAACGCCCTGCGCGAGCAGACCGCTCCCTTCTTCCAGCTGGCGCAAGGCGAGTCGCTGGTGCGCCTGAGCGTGCCCGACACCACGCCACCGCTGGACCTGGGCCCGACCCTGGTCGAATGGGGCGGCGCCCAGCGCTGGCTCAAGCTGCCGCTAAGCGCAGCCTCGGACCGAGGCGCCGTGCTGGCCAACCTGGCCGGCCATGCCACGCTGTTCCGCGCGGTGGACAAGAGCGCTGGCGTCTTCACGCCGCTGGCCGCACCGCTGGACCGCATCCACCGTGAACTGAAAAAGCAGTTCGACCCGGCCGGCATCTTCAACCGCGGCCGCCTGTACCCCGATTTCTGAGCCGGACTGGCGAACCTTTCATGCAAACCAATCTCGCGCCCGAATTCAAGAACACGCCAGACGGCCTGGCCGCCGAAGCCATCCTGCGCAAGTGTGTGCACTGCGGCTTCTGCACTGCCACCTGCCCCACCTACCAACTGCTGGGCGACGAGCTCGACGGCCCGCGCGGCCGTATCTACCTGATGAAGCAGGTGCTCGAAGGCGAAACGCCGACGCGCAAGACGCAGCAGCACCTGGACCGCTGCCTCACCTGCCGCAACTGCGAAAGCACCTGCCCCAGCGGCGTGGACTACGGCCACCTGGTCGACATCGGCCGCAAGATCGTTGACGCCAAAGTGCCGCGCCCGACCGGCGAACGTTTTGTGCGCTGGGCACTGAAGGAGGGCCTGACCTCACCGCTGTTTGCGCCCGCCATGAAAATGGGCCAGTTGGTGCGCGGCCTGCTGCCGGAAACGCTCAAGGCCAAGGTGCCGGCCGCGCAAGATGCCGGCGCCTGGCCCACGCGTGAGCATGCACGCAAGGTGCTCATGCTGGCCGGCTGTGTGCAACCGGCCATGATGCCCAACATCAACAGCGCCACCGTCCGCGTGCTGGACGCCGCTGGCATCCAGACCGTGGTGGCCGCCAAGGCCGGCTGCTGCGGCGCCGTGAAGTTCCACCTGAACGACCAGGACGGCGGCACGGCCGAGATGCGCGCCAACATCGACGCCTGGTGGCCGCATGTGGAAGCCGGCGTGGAAGCCATCGTCATGAACGCGTCCGGCTGCGGTGTCACGGTCAAGGACTATGGCCACATCCTGCGCGATGACCCGGCTTACGCCGCGAAGGCGAAGCGCATCAGTGAATTGACCAAGGACCTGAGCGAACTGCTGCCCCAGCTGGTGGACACGCTGCGCGGCAAGGTCGCGGCCAAGGCCGGCCAGATGACCTTCCACCCGCCTTGCACGCTACAGCACGGCCAGAAGCTGCGCGGTGGCGTGGAACAGTTCATGGGCGAACTCGGCTTCAAGATCAACACCTGCCGCGTCGAGCCACACCTGTGCTGCGGTTCGGCCGGTACCTACTCGGTGCTGAATCCGGAACTGGCCTACCAGTTGCGCGACCGCAAGCTGGCCAACCTGGCCGAGATGAAGCCGGAGGTGATCGTCTCCGCCAACATCGGCTGCATCACCCACCTGCAAAGCGGCACCGGTACGCCGGTGAAACATTGGGTGGAGATGCTGGATGAGGCGTTGGCGGGCTGAATTCGTCCATCTCGCTCAATGACAAGGCGCCGGGCTTGCCCGGCGTTTTTATTGATGTGATCCGTCGGCTAGCGGCCAAGAACTGTCTCTCGGATTCACGGGGCGGTTAACCGCTTCAGGCTGGTTGCAGCCGTTCGACTTTGGCGCCTCAGTGACTGGTGGCGCCGAAACCGGTCATTGCTGCCTTCTTCCCTTGAATGTCTGAACCGCTTCGGAAAGCGGACCTTCTAGTGGGGGGGGGGCAGGTCACGACATCCAATGACCGCTGTTGTGCTCTACGAACTGGCGCTCCTGACCCAAAGCTGTCGGAGCAGTTACTAAAAAGCAGACATTCAATTTGCGCTCATCGGTGGCTACCCCTGCGCATCCACGGATAGCAAAAGGAACCCGGAAGAACCGCCATCAAGAAGTGGCTGAATTTCCGCGTTCACGTGAGTCGTTTCGAAAATGGATTTCGATGGTTGAGTGAGCGATCTCCTCGTGGCTCGCAAGGCGCTTGCGTATGACATCTGGTGTCAGCGTGGCGTCATGTGTCACTACCGTGAGTGCGCAAGAATAGACCTTCTTGCCCACACGCCAAACGTGCAGATCGGCGATTCGCGTCTCGCCCGCATCGGTCCCGGTTTCCACAACCTCCCGGATCTCATCGACCACAGGGTGGTCCATCTCCCGATCCAGCAGTACCTTTCCTGTGTCAATAATCAAGCCCTTGGCCCACACAGTCACCAAGATGCCGCCAACGATTCCCATTACCGGGTCGAGCCAGGACCAGCCGTAAATCCAGCCGCCGATCAGGGCGACGATGGCCAGCACTGATGTAGCGGCGTCGGCGATGACGTGCAGGTAGGCCGACTTCAGGTTCAGATCGTGATGGTGGTGCGCGTGGTCGTGCTGGTGATCGTTGCCATGGGCGTGACTGCCTCCGTGGTCATGGTGATGCGCCTTGCCGAGGATGAACGCACAGATGAGATTGACCACCAAGCCGAGAACGGCCACGACGATGGCTTCCTGGTACTGGATGGGCTGCGGCGACAAGATTCGCTCCACCGAGCTGATGACCATCATGACCGCCACGCCAAGGAGAAAGATGGCGCTGGCAAAGCCGCCCAAGATCTCGATTTTCCAGGTGCCAAAGGCAAAGCGCGCGTCTGAGGCATACCGGCGTGCGGTTGCGTAGGCCATAGCCGACAGGCCGATGGCTACCGCGTGGGAGCTCATGTGCCAGCCATCGGCCAACAGCGCCATCGAGTTGTACCACCAGCCTGCCGTGATCTCGACCACCATCATCACTGCGGTGATCCACATGACGATTAGCGTGCTTCGCTCGGCAGATTCGTCGCTGACGTGGAACACGTGATCGTGTATCCAGTTTGATAGGTCTTCAGTGTGCATATGTGGCCCTTACGAAAATTGTCACCTTAGAAGCCCAGCTTCGACCCTGCGCCCAGCAAGGTCGCAAGGCCGAGCATGGCGAAGACTCCCGCAGCTATCGAGTGGACCAGCTTCATCGGGATCTTGGCAGCCAGTTTGTCGCCCACAAACACGGCTGGTACGTCGGCAATCAGCATGCCCAGCGTCGTACCTATCACCACCATCAGCGGCGAAGCGTAGTGCGCAGCCAGAGCCACGGTGGCGATTTGTGTCTTGTCACCCATCTCGGCGAGGAAAAAGGTAATCAGCGTCGCCCCGAAAACGCCAAAGCGCTTGGCAACCTTCGTCTCCTCTTCCTCGATTTCATCGGGAATCATGGTCCAGATCGCCATGCCGATGAAGGAGATGCCGAGCACCCAGCGCAGGACTTCGGGCGTGATGGTGGAGGTGATCCAGGCACCCAGCGCACCAGCGAGACCATGGTTTACGACAGTGGCCGCCAAAATGCCCGCGATGATAGGGAGAGGCTTCTTGAAGCGCGCTGCAAGGATGAACGCGAGAAGCTGGGTCTTGTCGCCGATTTCAGCCAGGGCGACGACGCCGGTTGAGACGAGGAGGGATTCCATGAGAGTTCCAAGGCCGGTTCAATGACGATTGACCACGACGCATCCCCGGCCAAATCGGAGGCGTTGTGGTCAAAGGTCTTGCCAGGCGTTGGAGCTGCTTACGCCATGACCGAAAGGTCAAGTGTGTTGACGTAAGCCTCTTCAGGGTGAAGAGCGGCTACTCCCCAATGACACGGCCAATTATATCGATCAATCTCATGCGGTGAGCACTACAGGCTTGCTACCGCGCTACTCTGTCGTACTCGGACTCCAGAAGGCCTGGCGTATGGTCGGCAAGGCGGCGAGACGCTCTACGAGCGCATCCAACTCATCCCCGTTGACGGAAGTCGCCGCAAGGGTTGCCTCAATTTCTACTTCATTCTGCCCAAAACTATGCAAATCCAAGTTTCTAACAGGATGATTGCTACGATCCAACTCGTCCTCAAGCTGTGACATCACTATCTTCTGATGGTTGCGCTCTGCGATCACATAGACCGTATTCGTGACTTCCACAGATGCATCGTCAAGCGGCTTGCGATTTATCGCGTTAACAATTGGGCGCAGCAAGGTGTTTGCCGCCAATACGAACAAGGTCGCCAATACAGCCTCCGGAATTAAATCTGCGCCGGCCGCCCCGCCAACTGCGGCGGAAGCCCAGAGCGTTGCCGCAGTGTTGAGACCACGTACATTGCCTTCCTCGCGCATGATCACTCCAGCTCCCAGGAAGCCGATACCGGAAACGACATACGCCAGCACGTGAACCCCACCAGCGTGGCCGTCAAGCCGATTGGCAAGGTCTACAAAGACTGCAGAGCCGACCGCGACGAGCACATTGGTTCTTAATCCCGCTGTGCGCTGGCGATATTGACGCTCCAGACCGATCAGCCCCCCCAAGAAGAACGCTGTGGTCAAACTTACCAGAGTATCAATCAGCGATGTCAGGTTGATGTTGTGAATTGCTTCCACATCGATCTCCTTATTGCCACCCGTAGCGGCGGGTGTATATCCCTTTCATGGCTTGAGTCAAGCCCATATACGCCAGCAAGATCAGCGGCAACAGCGCAAAGTACAGCGGCGGCAGAACTTCCAGCTTGAAGTAATGTGCGAATGGCCCCATAGGCAAGAAGATCCCTATGGCCATGATGATGCCTGTCGTCAGCAAAAGCGGGGTGGTTGCCCGACTTTGAATGAACGGCAATTTGGGTGTACGGATCATGTGCACAATCAGCGTCTGTGTCAGCAGACCAACCACAAACCAGCCCGACTGAAACAGGGTTTGGTTCTCGGGACTATTGGCTCCGAAAACAAACCACATCATGGCGTAAGTTGTGATATCAAAGACCGAACTGATAGGTCCAAAGAACATCATGAAGCGCCCGATATCGTCGGGCTGCCAGCGCTGCGGCTTTTGCACCAGTTCTTCGTCCACGTGGTCGAACGGGATGGCAATTTGGGAGATGTCATAGAGCAGGTTCTGTACCAGCAAATGCATAGGAAGCATGGGCAGGAACGGAATGAATGCGCTGGCCACCAGTACGGAGAAGACATTCCCGAAGTTCGAGCTAGCCGTCATCTTGATGTACTTCAGCATATTGGCAAAGGTTCGACGCCCTTCGAGCACTCCTTCTTCCAGGACCATCAGACTCTTTTCCAGCAGGATGATGTCTGCCGCCTCCTTGGCAATATCAACCGCTGTGTCAACTGATATGCCAATATCCGCCGTCCGGAGCGCGGGGGCATCATTGATGCCGTCTCCCATGAAGCCGACGACATGGCCGTTGGCCTTCAACGTACGGACAATGCGTTCCTTCTGCGAAGGCGTCAGCTTGGCAAAAACGTTATTTTTCTCGACCGCGACAGCCAATTCCTGATCGCTCATGCGCTCGACATCACTACCGCGCAATACGCCGTGCTGCTGCAAGCCAACTTCGCGGCAGATCTTCGCCGTCACCAGTTCGTTGTCCCCGGTCAATATCTTGACCGCAACACCGTGCTCTTCTAACGCCTTGATGGCGGGGGCGGTGGATTCCTTCGGGGGGTCAAGGAAGGCAACGTAGCCGACCAACGTCAGGTCGCGCTCATCAGCAACACCATAGACCTCTTGCGTCGGCGGAATTTCCTTGGTGGCGACCGCCACCACCCGCAATCCTTCTTCGTTGAGATCCTCCGTAACGGCACGAATTTTTCGCAACAGCTCATCGCTGAGCGGCTCAAGGACTTCGCCATGCCGGACCCTGCTGCAGACTGCCAGGATTTCTTCCACAGCCCCCTTGCAGATTAACTCATGGTGATCCTCCCGTTCACTCACTACCACCGACATGCGTCGGCGCGTGAAGTCAAAGGGGATCTCGTCCACCTTGCGGTAGTTGCTGGCCGGATTAAGTTCTTGGTGCACTTCAACGTGCTCCAGGACCGCAACATCCAGCAAATTCTTCAATCCTGTCTGGTAGTAGCTGTTGAGGTACGCCATCTCCAGCACTTCATCAGATTCCTCGCCCCAGACATCAACGTGCCTGGTCAGGAAGATCTTGTCCTGCGTAAGCGTCCCTGTTTTATCGGTACACAGGACATCCATGGCACCGAAGTTCTGGATGGCATCCAAGCGTTTGACGATGACTTTTCGGCGCGACATCAGTACCGCCCCTTTCGCCAACGTCGACGTGACGATCATCGGCAGCATTTCCGGCGTCAGACCAACGGCAATCGAAAGCGCGAAAAGCAACGCCTCCATCCAGTCATGCTTGGTGAATCCATTGATCAGCAAAACCAGCGGCGCCATGATAAACATGAACCGAATCAGAAGCCAGCTGACTTTGTTGACCCCTGCCTGAAAGGATGTTGGCGCACGATCTGTTGTGGTCAAGCGACCAGCCAAGGCACCGAAATACGTACTTCCACCTGTGCTCAGCACAATGGCGGTGGCAGAACCGGAGACGACATTGGTCCCCATGAATAGGATATTGTCCAGTTCCAGAACGTTGACGTCTTCGCCATCGCTCAAGTTGGCAAATTTCTCGACCGGCATGGACTCACCCGTCATAGCCGCCTGGGAGACGAAAAGATCTTTCGCAGACAGGACACGGCAGTCTGCAGGGATCATGTCGCCTGCCGAGAGAACGATGGTGTCACCCGGCACCAGCAGCTTGATTGGCAACTCGAACCGATGCGTTGGTTTGACGCTAAGCTGGACACCAAAATATCGCCTCGCGTCAGACGCAGCGTTGGCGGAAATATCGCGGCGAAGCACGGTCGCTGTTGTACTGACCATGGCCTTCAACGCGTCCGCCGCCTTATTCGATTTCGCCTCTTGCCAGAAGCGCAGCAGGGTGGACAAGACCACCATCACGCTGATCACAACCGTCGCTTTCAGATCATCGGTGACGTAGGACACGCCAGCCAGCAGGGTCAGCAGGAGGTTGAAGGGGTTCTTGTAGCAATGCCACAAGTGAACCCACCAGGGCAGCGGCTTTTCATGGTCCACCTCGTTGAAACCGACTTGCTCCCGAATGGAATCGGCTTGTACGTCTGTCAAGCCCTCAGATGCGCTTGAAAAGCGTCTGTAGAGCGCATTGGAGTCGGCGAGCGACGATTCGATCAGCAGCTTGGTAACGTTGGCGGGAACATCTCGGCTGATTTCGGCTCGCGTGAGACCCTCGAACATGGCGAGTCGGCGGAAATGCCTGCCCATGTGCCGAGCTCGAATAAAGCCAGCGAAAAATTCTTTCAGAAAGCTGAAGTTCATCTTTTTTCCCTCGCGTATAAGGTGAACGCTATGTCAGTGGATCAATTAAAGTTCCCAAAACCAAGTCGCAAAGCAAGTGTGCCCTGCGAATATGACGAAATCGCAGTCTGCGGATGACCTCATTAAAACTCCGCGTGCAATCTCAGTCCCCACACGGTCACTGGGCCGCGATCCGGGTTGTAGGCCGGGTTTGTCAGGCGCTGCCAGTCCAGGGTCAGATGCGTCTGCCGGCTCAAGCCGATCAGGTAGTAAGCCTCGACCACCTGCTCCACGCCGTAGCGCACCGGGCCATAGGGGTTAGGGCCGTCGCCAGTGAACAGCGCATACAGGCCACGCCCTAGATAGTCACGCCGATCTGCGCTGGCATACTGGTTGGAGAAAGCCAGACCGGCTGCATCGAAGGGACGGCCCCAGACTGCACCTTGGGCCACGATGCCTGCGCTCAGGCTTGAATCCGCTTCGGTAAAGGCCATGGTCTCCCCATCGCTGTGCGTTGACATGCCCCGGGCAAACACACCCACCTGGGACGTCAGGGCCTGTTCCACATTGAAGCCCAGGCCTGTCTTGGTGCGGTCCACGCGCGGATTGGCACCGTTGTCGTCGAACCCGTTCTCGATGAGCGCAATGTTGGCGGTACTGGCATAGGTGCTCAGCCGCATGCGGTTGTGAAAGGCCAGCAGTCGCACCGCGCCGGTATTCCAGCGTTTCTCCAGTTCCAGGTTGTAGCCCACCCGATTCTTGGACCAGCCCTCGAAATCCAGATCCAGCTGGTTGGGCAGCACAGGCATCAGGTA
>NZ_BCWP01000035.1 GCF_001592265.1 Curvibacter delicatus NBRC 14919
CCTTTTTTTTGCGCCGTCAAGGCGGTCAGGAAAGCGGGCTACAGGGTCTGCAGCACCCGGTCGGCGGTGATGTCGTTCAGACAGCGCAGATGGCCCAAGGGACACTCGCGCTGAAAGCATGGGGCGCAATCCAGCGGCGGCTGGTAGTCCGGGTCGTTCTTGAGCCAGACCACCCGTGCCTTGTCACTCAGGGGCGGCGTATGCAGGGGGCTGCTGGAGCCGAAAAGGGCCACTTGGGGCACATCCAGGGCCGCCGCCACATGCATGAGGCCGGTGTCATTGCTCACCATGGCCTTGGTCCCCGCAATGAGACCAAAGGCGTCCAGCAGATCGGTGCGGCCGGCCAGGTTGCGGCAGTTTTGTTGTTGACCAGCCGCAGCCAGCTGGATGATCTCGTCACCCAGCGCCGCTTCCTTGCCCGAACCGAGCAACAGCACCGGCAGCGCCAGCCGCTGCGCCAGTTCGGCGAAACGGGCCGCGGGCCAGCGCTTGGCCGGGCCGTACTCGGCACCCGGCACAAAAACGTAGTACGCGCCGCGCGACAGGCCCAGCCGGTCCAGCACGGCATCGCCGCGGGCTGCCTCGACCTGCAGGCGCGGCCGGTCCCCCGCCACGTCTAGCTCGCCACTGAGCGCCGAGTAGAACGCCACCATCGGCGGCCGCGCGTTCTTCGGGGGATTTTTCAGTCGATGCGTCAGCAGGCCGACACGCGCTTCACCCAGGTAGCCGACGCGCTTCGGAATACCGGCCAGCAAGGGCAACAAGGCGCTCTTGAGGGAGTTGGGCAGCACATAGGCCACATCGAAGCGGCCCTGCATTTGCCGCGCCAGCGCACGCCGCGCCTTGAGCTGCAGGCCGCCATGGGCAAAAGGAAACTCGATGACCTCCGCCACCTGCGGCATGGCACGGTAGACCGGCGCCACCCAGGGCAGCGCCCCCACCGTGAGACGCTCGCCGCGCGCATGCAGGCGGCGCAGCAGCGGCTCTGTCATGACCGCGTCACCGATCCACTGGGGGGCAATAATGAGTGAAGATGTCACGCGATGATCAGGGATCTTGCGGAGGCTACCGCGGAGCCGGCTTTGCCGGGCCGCTGGCAGCGCCCCCTTGAGGGGGAAGCGGCCGCAGGCCGCCTCGGGCGCGGCTCAATGCCCGCCACCGAAGTGCTCACCCGCTTTCAGCTTGTAGACCGTGCCGCAATAGGGGCACTTGGCCTCGCCGGTACGCGCCACATCCAGGTACACCTTGGGATGGCTGTTCCAGAGCTTCATGTCGGCCTGGGGATTGGGACAGAACACGCCGCCCTGGTGGTTCAGGTCCTTGGCCAACAGTTCAACCGTTTGCTTGCTCATAAATGCCTCGCTTTTGATGGATACGCGCATCTTGGGCTTCGTCGCAGAACGCCGCGGAACCGGCTTTGCCGGGCCGCTGGCGTTGCCCCCTGCAAGGGGGGTGGCGAAGCGACACGCAGTGCGCGCAGCCTGGGGGGGTGTTAAACCTTCGTCAGCCAGTGGGCGTATTTCGGATTGCGGCCGTTGACGATGTCAAAAAACGCGTTCTGGATCTTCTCGGTGATCGGGCCGCGGCTGCCGGAGCCGATTTCGACGCGATCCAACTCGCGGATCGGCGTCACTTCGGCGGCCGTGCCGGTGAAGAAGGCTTCATCCGCGATGTAGAACTCGTCGCGCGTGATGCGCTTTTGCACCACTTCCAGCCCCAGGTCCTTGCAGATGTGCAGCACGGTATTGCGCGTGATGCCGTTGAGCGCACCGGCCGACAGGTCGGGGGTGTAGACCACGCCGCCCTTGACGATGAACACGTTTTCGCCCGAGCCTTCGGACACGAAACCGGCCGAGTCCAGCAGCAGTGCCTCGTCATAGCCATCATCGGTGGCTTCGGTATTGGCCAAGATGGAGTTGCTGTAGTTGCTCACCGCCTTGGCCTGCGTCATCGTGATGTTGACGTGGTGGCGGTTGTAGCTGCTGGTCTTGACGCGAATGCCCTTGGTGATGCCGTCTTCGCCGAGGTAGGCGCCCCAGGCCCAGGCCGCCACCATCACGTGGATGGTGTTGCCCTTCGGTGAAACGCCCAATTTTTTGTCGCCGATCCAGGTCAGCGGGCGCAGGTAACAGCTCTCCAGCTTGTTCTCGCGCACCACCGCCTTCTGTGCTTCGTTCACCTGCTCCTGGGTGAACGGCATCTTCATGCGCAGGATCTTGGCGCTGTTGAACAGGCGCTCGGTGTGGTCCTGCAGACGGAAGATCGCCGTGCCGTTGACGGTGTTGTAGGCGCGCACGCCCTCGAAAGCGCCGCAACCGTAGTGCAGGGTGTGGGTCAGCACATGGATCTTGGCATCGCGCCAATCCACCATCTGGCCATCCATCCAGATTTTTCCATCACGGTCGGACATCGAGGTAGGTAGGGGACTCATCGGTACTTTCCTTAGAAGGGCGAGGCAAGCAAGCTTGCAAAAACAGTGATTTTACGGGGCCGGCGCGGGCGGGGCTGTGGTCGTGGCATCCGCGGGCTGCGTCGGGCGGACCAGTTCCCACGTCACCAGCTTGCCCTGCCGGAATTCGCAGGTCACAAAAGACTCGGAGGCATCGGTCCAGCGAAACAGCTCAGGCTGGCTGTCCTTGGGGCTGACCAGCTCGCCCAAGGCGCGCGTCATGGCCACCACATGCAGCAGGTTGACGCCGGGCTTGAGCTTGGCGTTGAGCATGACGGCGCTGTCGACAAAACCGACCGGCCGGTCGGCGGCCCGCTTGAGGACCTGCATCATGCGGGTGAAGTGCAGCAGCAGCCACATCACCAAGGCCCCCAGGGCAATGGCCACGCCGCCCCAACCATAAGCCCGGTACGCCGCGACGACCAGCACCACGCTGGCGATCGGCACAAAGATTTTCTGGAATTGCATACCCGCGATTTTGACGCACGGCGCGCATCAGTCCCGTTGCCTCTGCGCGGATGCTGGCCAGGACACCGACACGGCCAGCCCGCCCAGCCGTGCCGAAGCCGTCGTCTGGACCTGGGCACCACACACCTGGGCAATGCGCCGGACGATGGACCAGCCCAGGCCGCTGCCCGGCTGCGCATGGCCCGGCACCCGGTAAAAGCGCTCGCCCAGCCGTGCCATCTCCTGCGCCGTCATGCCGGCGCCGCTGTCTTCCACCTGCAGCAGCGGCTGACCGTTTTCCTGCGCCACCCGCACCTGGACCATGGCGCCGTCCGGGCTGTAACGCATGGCGTTGTCGACCAGATTGCGCAACAGCACGCCCAGCAACAGCTCGCTGCCCGCCACCTGGCAGGGCTCGGCCGCGTCGAGTTCGAGCTGCTGCTGGCGCGCCAGGGCGGCCGGCGCCAGTTCTGCCAGGACACGACGGGCCAGCCCAGCCAGATCCACCGGGGCGGTCGCGCCGGCTGGCGCCGCTTCCAGCCGCGCCAGCGTCAGCAACTGTTCGACCAGATGGGTCGCGCGGTCGCAGCCGGCCAGTGTGGTCTGCAAGGCCTGCTGGCGTTGCGCGGCATCGGCGCCTGCACCCAGGGCCACCTGGGCCTGGGCCCGAATGGCGGCAATCGGCGTGCGCAGCTCATGGGCCGCATCCGCCGTGAAGCGGCGCTCCGACTCCAGCATGCGTTCAATGCGCCCGAACAGGCCATTCAGAGCCTCCACCAGCGGCTGCATTTCAGCGGGCACGTCCTGGAGCACCACCGGCTCCAACGCCTCGGGCTGCCGCTGGCCCAGCACCTCGCTGAGCTGCCGCAACGGCAGCAAGCCGCGCCGCACGGCCAGCCAGCCGGCCAGCGCCAGCAAGGGCAAGGCCAACATCAGTGGCAGCAGCACACTGCGCAGCACGGCGCGCAGGATCGCGCTGCGCGACGCCAGTTGCTCTCCCACAAACACCTGCACATCGCGCTCGGCCCCCTGGGTCGCGAACACCCGCCATTCGGAGCCGTCGGTCAGCTGCACGGTGGAAAACCCGCGCTCGGTCTCGCTCAAGGGCCGTGCGCCGGCCTGGGCGGAACGCTGCACCAGCTCGCCTTCGTGGAACACCTGGAAGATCACGCGCGGTGCATATTTGTGCAGCGAAGGTGCATCGGCCACCTTGTCGTCGTCGTGGTAGGCCGCCTGCTGCACCACCAGCAAGGCGGCGGCCTGGGCCAGATGGCCGTCCAGCAGCTCATCCAGTTCATGGCGCGCATCGCGCCAGATCAGCACGGCTGCAGCCAGCCACACCACCGCCGCCAAGCCCAGCACCAGCGCCAGCAGGCGCGCCTGCAGGGAATGAAGTGACGGCCGCAAGGTCATGCCGCCTCCGGGTCGCGCAGCACGACATACCCGACGCCCCGCACGGTCTGGATCAGATCCGGCTGCAGCTTGCGGCGCAGATGGTGGATGTGGACCTCGACCGCATTGCTGTCCACCTCATGCCCCCAGCTGTACAGCTGCTCCTCCAGCTGTTCGCGCGACATGACGCGACCCGCATTGCGCATCAGCGCATGCAGCAGATCGAATTCACGCGTCGACAGTGCCACCGCCTCGCCGTTCAGGCTGACCTGCCGCGCCGCCGGTTCCAGCAACACCCCGGCGCAGCGCAAACTGTCCTGCATCTGACCGTGCGCGCGCCGAACCAGTGAACGCAGCCGGGCCCCCAGCTCATGCAGATCGACCGGCTTGATCACATAGTCATCCGCGCCGAGATCGAGACCGCGGATGCGGTCGGGCACGGCATCGCGTGCCGTCAGCACCAGCACCGGTTTGGCCACCCGGCGTGCACGCAAGGCCTGCAACACATCCAGCCCGTCCTTGCGCGGCAAGCCGAGGTCCAGCACGCCCGCAGCATACGCACCCGAAGCCAGCTCCCGCTCGGCAGCCTCGCCATCACGCACCCAATCGACCTGGAAGCCCAACTGGCGCAGGCCGGCCCGCAAGCCATCGCCCAGCATGGCATCGTCTTCCGCCAGCAGGATTCGCATCCCATGCCTCCGCAGTTGTTCAGTGAAGCGCTATTTTTGCATTGCGCGGGGCCGTGCCCTCAGTCGTCATCGTCGGCATGGATGCTGTGGGTCGAGGCACCCGACACAAGGCCTTGCGGCGCCTGTTGCCACTCCCAGGCCCAGAAAGCCAGCACCGCGACCAGAAGCAGCGTGGCCAGCAGCCCGTGGTTGCGCTGCACCAGGTCGGGTCCGGCACCCTCCACCCGGCCGCTCAGCATGTTCATGGCCAGGTTCTTCCGGCGCAGCCAGCTCAGGCCGGCGATCAGCGCCAGATGCCCCAGCACCACCAGCAGGAAGGTGTTGCCCACGAACTCGTGCAATTCCTCCAGCCAGTCGCCGCCCCACTCGTTGTAGGTGGCATAACCCGACAAGGTGAGTGGCAGCACCAAGGCCAGCAGGCTCACCACCGCCAGGGCCATCAACAGGTACTGCCCTTGGCGCCAGTTCACCGCGCCGACCGCTGGGTTCCGTACTGCCGACAGCGACGACCGCACCCACTGCGGTCCGCCTGCGAGCTTGCGCAGCAGCAGCGACAGACGCGCCTGCCGGGGACCCAGCAGCCCATAGACCACGCGAAAGCCCAATAGCCCAGCCATGGTGTAGCCCAGCGTGACGTGCAAGAGCCGCCAGCGCTCCCCATCCGCTGTGAGGTAGGCTCCGAGAAAACTCAGGGCAAACAGCCAGTGGAACACGCGGGTGGGAGCGTCCACCACCCGACGAGTCCGTTGCGCAAGAGGGCGGGCTGAGGCCGCCGACGTTTCCAGTGAGGTACTAGCGTTCATTGTGTTCTTCCAAGCATTCAGTCGGGCCAGGTGCGGCGAAAACGCGCGTCCAGGCCCTGGGGGAAAGTGATTTCGGATTCGCGGAAACTGCCCTGGTCCGCACGCGTGTGGCACGCGGCACAGTTGGCCGCGCTCTTGACCGCGGCCTGCTGCCAGATGGCTGGCTCCACCTCGCGGTGCTTGCGCACAAACCAGGCCGACCGGCTGATGCGGTCTTGCGGCGGCTCTTCGCTCACACGTTTGTAGGTGCCGGCATTGGCCTGCAACCAGTTCGCGATGTCACGCACACCGGCCTCATCCAGCGAGGCATCGGTGCCATAGTGCTTGTCGAGTGATCCCATCAGCCGCCGCCATGAAGCGGCGGGCAGCATGCCGGGCGGATAGGCGATATGACAGGCCGCGCATTCCTGCTGATACTTCGGCAGCAGCGGCATGCTCGCCCGCCCGGCGTCCGCCTGCGCCGCAACGCCGCACGTCAGCAGCAACGCTGCCAGTGCGAATGATGGGAGGCTGGAATGTTTCATGCAAGTCCTTGGGTAACGTTGGTCCATGGTTCACCGTTTGAGCGTCAGCAACCAGGACAGCACATCGGCCTTCTCGCCCGGCGTGCAGACGCGTCCCAGCACGTCATTGCAATTGCGTCGGAACCACTTCTCGGTCTTGGCTGCGTCGGTGAAACGCTCCGGGTTGAAGACCGGTGCCAACGGCGCGATCGGCTTGCCGGTGCTGGCGTGTTTGCCCTCGGTGCTGGCCGTGTCGGTGTGGCAGGACGCGCAGCTCCAGTCCTTGCCATGCCGGCTGGTGAAGAACTGCTGGCCGCGTTGCGGCTGGGCAGCGGCGCCTGCCTGCGCGGTGTAGGCCGCCAGCTGCTCCGCTGGTGTTGCTGCGTGTGCCAAGGGGCTCAGCATCACGGCAGCCCAGAGCCCGATGCGCACCCACGATGTCAAATGATCCATGGAACCTCCATGGACTTCATCGTAGGCAGACCGGATTAAGCTTTTCTTAACGGCGCCAGCAAGGCCCGCCAGCAACTAGGCTTTGTCATCCGGCCCTGTACGCCGAGGCTGTTCGCTGTGCGACACCGCATAGCTGTCGGCGGCATAGGCCGGCCCCTTCATCACCATCACGATGACGCAGCCAATCCCCACCGTCACCACGGCCGTCCAATGGAACAGCACCACCCCGACCACCATGTAGTCCGCCATTTGCAGCCAGCGTTGTCCGGCCGCCGTGGAGGCATCAACCTGCCAGTGAAGCACGGCCAAGGCCGCCAGAGGCAGCGCCGTGCCCACCGTCAGGAACAACGGCAGCTTGCGCCAGATGGTCCATTCCAGACCTGTGGCGGCCCGCCGTGAGCCAGGGATTTTTCGCAACCAGTTCATGGGGTGGGTCTGTGCTGAACAGCTTTGGATTGTGCGAAAAAAGCCTTGCTCCTGCTTGATCAATGTCAATCCGCCCACGTTCCCTGCTTGGTCTTTAGGTCGGCAAGGACTATCCTTGGTCGTCAACTTTCACCGTTTCAGGAGTCGCCTCATGAAAATGCAAACCTTCACGCTGGCCTGTGCCGCTGCACTGGTGTCCTTGTCCTTCGGTGCCACGGCCCAGACGGCCCTGAGCCCCAAGGCCCAATACGCCGCAGACACCAAAGCGGCCAAGACCCGCTACGACGGCGACCTGAAACTCTGCGCCGACGAGACCTCGTCCAATGCCCGGCTGCAGTGCCGGCGCGATGCCAAGAGCGAGTACGACAAAGCATTGACCGAGGCCAAGGCCCGAATGTCAACAGCCGCCCCCGCAGCAGCACCAGCCGCTGCGCCGACCCCGGTCAGTCAGCCGAGTTGCCCCGACTGCGGCAAGGTGGTGTCCGTCAACGTGACGGAAAAACAGGGCGAAGGCAGCGCCCTTGGTGTGATCGGAGGCGGTGTCGCGGGTGCACTGCTGGGCCAGCAGGTGGGCCAGGGTGCCGGCAAGGATCTGGCCACGATCGCTGGCGCCGTGGGCGGGGCCTATGCCGGCAAGAAAATCGAGGAGAAGGTGCGCACCCACAAGGTGTGGACCGTCAACGTGCAGTACGGTGACGGCAGCCGCCGCAGCTTCGAGTTCAGCCAGGACCCTGGCCTGATCGTCGGTGACAAGGTCCGCAACTCGGGCGACAGCGTCGTTCGCGACTGAGTCTGGTCCGCACGCGCCTCAGGTGAGTGCGCGCACCACCTCCATGGCCTCTTCCACTCGTTCCACCGGGTGGATGGTCAGGCCTTCGATGGCTTTCTTCGGCGCATTGGCCTTGGGCACCACCGCCACGCTGAAGCCCAGCTTGGCGGCCTCCTTCAGCCGTTCCTGACCACGCGGCGCCGGCCGCACCTCGCCGGCCAGCCCCACCTCGCCGAAGGCGATAAAACCCTTGGGCAGCGCCTTGCCACGCAAGCTGGAGGTGATGGCCAGCATCACGGCCAGATCCGCGGCCGGCTCGCTGATGCGCACGCCGCCTACCGCATTGACGAACACATCCTGGTCCATGCAGGCCACACCGGCATGGCGGTGCAGCACCGCCAGCAGCATGGCCAGCCGGTCACGCTCCAGGCCAACGGAGAGGCGCCGCGGTGACGGACCGCCGCTGTCCACCAGGGCCTGGATCTCCACCAGCATCGGGCGCGTGCCTTCGAGCGTGACCATGACGCAGCTGCCGGGCACCGGCTCGGCGTGTTGCGACAGAAAGATGGCGCTCGGATTGGTCACACCCTTGAGGCCTTTTTCCGTCATGGCAAAGACGCCGATCTCATTGACGGCACCGAAGCGGTTCTTGATGGCGCGGATCAGGCGGAAGCTGGAGTGCGTATCGCCTTCGAAGTACAGCACCGTGTCCACCATGTGCTCCAGCACGCGCGGGCCCGCCAGCGCGCCCTCTTTTGTCACGTGGCCCACCAGCACAATGGCCGTACCGCTGGCCTTGGCCGCGCGCGTCAGGTGCGCAGCGCACTCACGCACCTGGGCCACCGAACCCGGTGCCGAAGTGAGCTGCTCGGAATAGACGGTCTGGATCGAGTCGATCACCGCAATGGCCGGCTGCTGCACCTCCAACGTGGCGAGGATTTTTTCCAGCTGGATCTCGGCCAGCACCTGCACCTGCGAGCCGTCCAGCCCCAGGCGGCGCGCGCGCAGCGCAACCTGGGCGCCGCTCTCCTCACCCGTCACGTAAAGGGTCTTCTGGCCGGCGCGTTCCAGCGCGTCGAGCGCCTGCAACAGCAATGTGGACTTCCCGATGCCGGGGTCGCCACCAATCAGCACCACGCCACCTTCAACGATGCCACCGCCCAGCACGCGGTCCAGTTCGTCCTGGCCGGTGGGTGTGCGATCCACGTCGGTAGCCTCGATGTCGGCCAGCGTCGTCACCTCCGCCGTCTTGGCCAGCGCGGCAAAGCGGTTCTTGGCCGGCGCCGCGCTCTCGGCGACGGATTCAATCAGGGTGTTCCAGGCATTGCAGTGCGGGCATTTACCCAGCCACTTGGGGCTGGTGCCGCCGCACTCGTTGCAGGTGTAGATGGTTTTCTCTTTGGCCATTGGGTGATGGTACCCGAATACTGTATGAATTCACAGATCGGGTAAATCCGGGCGCACCCAAAGGACTCAACATTTAACATGTTAAATAAATTGATTCTTTGCCTGCCGCATGTCCACCCCTTTTCGCCACCGCAACCTGCCGCGCCTGCTGCTGCAAGCGCGCGAAGCTGTGATGACGCACTACCGCCCCGGCCTGCGCGAGCAGGGCCTGAGTGACCAGCAGTGGCGTGTGCTGCGTGTGCTGGGTGAGCACGGCGTGGTGGAAACCGGCCGCGTGGCGCGCGAGGCCTACATCCTCGGCCCCAGCCTCACCGGCGTACTGACGCGCATGGAACGCGACGGCTTGGTACAACGCGAACGCGATCCGGCAGACCAGCGTCGCAGTGTGGTCCGCGCCACGCCCAAGGGCTTGGAACTGGTAACAACCTTGTCACAGTCGATCGGGGCGCATTACCAGCGCCTGGAACGCAGCCTGGGCAAAGAGAAACTGGGCCAGCTTTATGCGCTGCTGGACGAACTGATTGCCTTGGAGGAACCCGCATGAGCCCCACACGACCACCCGACGGCGCCCGCACTGCAGCCGCTCAGGGCGGTGGTTCCTTCCCTGTGCTCACCGCCGGCACCGTTTATGGCGTGCTGCTCAATTCGCAAGACGAATGGGCCGCCTGGGCCGGCCAGATGAGCGCGCCGCCCTACAAGACACCGCCGAAAGCACCCGTGCTCTACGTGAAGACCGCCAACACCTGGAGCGCCTGCGGTGCAGCCATTGCGGTCCCGGCGCACGCGCCGCAGGTCGAGATCGGCGCCAGCCTGGCCTTGGTGATCGGCACGCCCACGCATCAGGTGAGTCCGCAGTCAGCCCTGCAACACGTGGCCGGTTATGTCCTCGTCAACGACCTGTCGCTGCCGCACGCCAGTTACTACCGCCCACCGGTCAAGTACAAGAACCTGGATGGTTTCCTCGGTATCGGCCCGCGCTGCGCCACGCCGGCCGAGGTGGGCGACCCGAACCGACTGCAGCTGGAGGTGCGCATCGATGGCCGTCTGCAGCAGACCGTCGACCTGGGGCGGATGCTGCGCCCGGCAACGCAGCTGATCACCGACGTCAGCGAGTTCATGACTTTGCGCCACGGCGACGTGCTGTTGCTGGGCCTGGGGGCACAACGACCACAGGCCAACGCAGGCCAACGCATCGAGATCCGCGCCCCCGGGCTTGCCACCCTGGGCGTGCTGACGAACACGCTGGTGGAGGAACACCCATGAAACACGCCCGCGTGGCTTATGACGGCACGATTCACGATGCCACCGAAGACCAGGGCCGCCTGCGGCTGGCCGACGGCCGCCTGGTTGACGTCGAGGCCGTGACCTGGCTGCCACCGCTGGCGCCCGTGCCTTGGCCGCGCACCATCCTCGCGCTCGGCCTGAACTACGCCGACCATGCAAAAGAACTCGCCTTCAAGGCGCCCGAGGAGCCGTTGGTCTTCATCAAGGGCGAAGGCTCGCTGATCGGTCACCGTGCGCAGACCGTGCGACCGGCTGGTGTCGAGTTCATGCACTACGAATGCGAACTGGCGGCGGTGATCGGCAAGACGGCAAAGAAGGTCCTGCGTGACGACGCCTATGACTTTGTGGCCGGCTACACGGTCGCCAACGACTACGCCATCCGCGACTACCTGGAGAACTGGTACCGCCCCAACCTGCGCGTGAAGAACCGCGACACATGCACCCCGCTGGGGCCGTGGCTGGTCGAGGCCGCCGATGTGCCAAACCCCATGGCCCTGGCGCTGCAGACCACGGTCAACGGCCAGGTCACGCAGGCCGGCCACACGCGCGACATGATCTTCGACGTGCCGTACCTCATCGAGTACTTCAGCAGCTTCATGACCCTGAACCCCGGCGACCTGATCCTGACCGGCACACCCGACGGCGTGGTGGACTGCCGGCCGGGTGATGTGGTCGTCACCAGCATCGAAGGCATCGGCGCCCTCGTCAACACCATCCGCTCCGCCCCATGACCACCGTCATCAACCACCTCATCAACGGCCAGCCGGTTGCCGGCACCGACTACTTCGAAACCGTCAACCCCGCCACGCAGGAGGTGCTGGCCGAGGTCGCGGCCGGTGGTGCCGCCGAAGTGCATGCGGCGGTCGCCGCCGCCAAGGAAGCCTTCCCCAAGTGGGCTGGCCTGCCCGCGCCCGAGCGCGCCCGGCTGATGCGCAAGCTCGGCGACCTGATCACCGCCCACGTGCCCGAGATTGCGCGCACCGAAACCGACGACACCGGCCAGGTCATCGCCCAGACCGGCAAACAGCTGATCCCGCGTTCCGGCGACAACTTCCACTACTTCGCCGAGATGTGCACACGCGTGGACGGCCACACCTACCCGACGCCCACCCACCTGAACTACACGCTGTTCCACCCGGTCGGCGTCTGCGCGCTGATCTCGCCGTGGAATGTGCCGTTCATGACCTCCACCTGGAAAGTGGCGCCCTGCCTGGCCTTCGGCAACACCGCCGTACTCAAGATGAGCGAGCTCTCGCCGCTCACCGCCGCCCGACTGGGTGAACTGGCGCTGGAGGCCGGCATTCCCCGCGGCGTGCTCAACGTGGTGCATGGTTACGGCAAAGAGGCTGGTGAACCGCTCTGTGCCCACCCCGACGTGCGCGCCATCTCCTTCACCGGCTCCACCGTGACGGGCAACCACATCGTCAAGAGCGCCGGGCTGAAGAAGTTCAGCATGGAACTGGGCGGCAAGAGCCCGTTCGTGATCTTTGACGACGCCAACCTGGACCGCGCGCTGGATGCCGCGGTGTTCATGATCTTCTCCAACAACGGCGAGCGCTGCACCGCCGGCAGCCGCATCCTGGTTCAGCAGAGCATCTACGCCGACTTCGTGCAGAAGTTCACCGAGCGCGCCAAACGCATCACCGTCGGCGACCCGCAGGACGAGAAGACCATCATCGGCCCCATGATCAGCCGGAACCACCTGGCCAAGGTGCGCAGCTACATCGAGCTCGGCCCGAAAGAAGGCGCCACGCTCGTGTGCGGCGGCCTGGACCGCCCGAGCTACGCGCCGGCGCTGCCCGATCGTGTGAAGCATGGCAACTACGTCTGGCCCACCGTGTTCGCCGACGTCGACAACCGCATGCGCATCGCGCAGGAAGAGATCTTCGGCCCGGTGGCCTGCCTGATTCCGTTCAAGGATGAAGCCGATGCGATAGCGAAAGCCAACGACATCCAGTACGGCCTGAGCAGCTACGTCTGGAGCGAGAACCTCGGCCGCGCGCACCGCGTGGCTGCCGCCATCGAAGCCGGCATGTGCTTCGTCAACAGCCAGAACGTGCGGGACCTGCGCCAGCCCTTCGGCGGCACGAAGGCCAGCGGCACCGGGCGCGAAGGCGGCACCTGGAGCTACGAGGTGTTTCTCGAACCCAAAAACGTCGCCGTCTCCATGGGTAGCCATCACATCCCACACTGGGGAGTCTGACCATGGGCAAGCTCGCTCTCGCCGCCAAGATCACCCACGTACCCTCGATGTACCTGAGCGAGCTGCCGGGCCCGCGCCAGGGCACGCGGCAGGACGCCATCGACGGCCACCGGGAAATCGGCCGCCGCTGCCGCGAACTGGGCGTGGACACCATCGTGGTGTTCGACACGCACTGGCTGGTCAACGCGAACTACCACGTGAACTGCGCACCACACTTCAAGGGTCTGTACACCAGCAACGAGCTGCCGCACTTCATCAGCAACCTGCCCTACGAGTTCCCGGGCAACCCGGCACTCGGCCAGTTGCTGGCCAAGGTGTGCAACGAGCACGGTGTCGAGACCCTGGCCCACCCGGCCACCACGCTGGCGCCCGAGTACGGCACGCTGGTGCCGATGCGCTACATGAACGCCGACCAGCACTTCAAGGTGATCTCCGTCTCGGCGCTGTGCCAGGTGCATTACCTGGCCGACAGCGCGCGGCTGGGCTGGGCCATGCGCCGCGCGGTGGAGGAACACTACGACGGCACCGTGGCGTTCTTTGCCAGCGGCTCCTTGAGCCACCGCTTTGCGCAGAACGGGCTGGCACCGGAATACGCCTTCAAGATCTGGAGCCCGCTGCTGGAGCACATGGACCGCGACGTGCTGCGCCTGTGGCAGGCCGGCGACTGGGCCACCTTTTGCGACATGCTGCCCGAGTACGCCAGCAAGGGCCATGGCGAGGGCTTCATGCACGACACCGCCATACTGCTGGGCGCCCTGGGCTGGTCCGACTACGACGGCCGCGCCGAGATCGTCACGCCCTACTTCGGTGCCTCCGGCACCGGCCAGCTCAATGCCGTGTTTCCGGTCACGCCGCAAAGCGGCCAGGCCATTCCGGCCGCGCAAGCCAGCAACGCCAGCGGCTACCGCGCTTTCCCCAGACTCTGAGGACACCACGATGCCGCACCTTGTCATCCTCTACACCGCCAACCTCGACCGCGAAACCGACATGACGGCCTTGTGCCGCGAGCTGGCCGACACCATGGTGCAGCAACGCGATGAAACTGGCGAACCGGTCTTCCCCACCGGCGGCACGCGCGTGCTGGCCTATCCGGCGCCGCACTACGCGGTGGCCGACAGCCAGCGCGACTATGCCTTCGTCTACCTGAACCTGCGCATGGGTTACGGCCGCTCAGATGCTATCAAAACAGGAGCTGGTGACGCATTGCTGGCGCGGACAAAAGCCCATTTTGATCCGATATTTTCAAAACGCCACCTCGGCATCACACTGCAGATTGACGAAGGTGCCGAGGTCTACAACGCCAAACACAGCAACATCCATCCGCTGTTTCCCCATTGAGCGCACACCGCATGTTCACCCCGGAACTGACCCGACAACTGGCGACCGAGTTGCAGCAGGCGCAGGACACGCGCACGCAGCTGGAACACTTCTCCAAGCGCTTCCCCGGCATGACCATCGAGGACGGCTACCGCATCAGCCGTGCCTGGGTCGCGCTGCAACTGGCGCAAGGGCGCCGCGTGATCGGCCACAAGATCGGCCTGACCTCGCGCGCCATGCAGCAGTCGAGCCAGATCGATGAGCCCGACTACGGCACCCTGCTGGACTCCATGCTGTTCAGCTGCACGCCGGGCCAGGTGCTGGACATTCCGGCCCACCGTTTCATCGCGCCGCGCGTGGAAGTGGAGCTGGCCTTCGTGCTGAAGGCCCCGCTCCAAGGGCCAAACGTCACCCTCGAGCAGGTGCTGGCCGCCACCGACTACGTGACGCCGGCGATCGAGATCATCGATGCGCGCATCGAGCAATTCGACCGCCACAGCAAGGTGATGCGCAAGGTGTTCGACACCATCAGCGACAACGCCGCCAATGCCGGCATCGTGGTCGGTGCGAAACGCGCCCAACCCACCGAAGTAGACCTGCCCTGGGTCGGTGCCATCCTGCGTTGCAACGGCGTGGTGGAAGAGACGGGCCTGGCCGCCGGCGTGCAGGGCCACCCGGCCATCGGCATCGCCTGGCTGGCCAACAAGCTGGCGCCCTGGGACGAACAGCTGGAAGCCGGGCAGATCGTGCTGGCCGGCTCCTTCACGCGCCCGGTGCCCGGCCAGGCCGGCGATTTGTTCGAGGCAGACTATGGTCCGCTTGGCCAACTCAAATTTCGTTTTATCTGACACCTCATGAAAACACCGACCAACCTCTTCAAACAAGCCATCGCCAACAAGCAGGCGCAGATCGGCCTGTGGGTCAACCTGGCCAACCCGATCAGCACCGAGATCTGCGCCGGTGCCGGCTTCGACTGGCTGCTGCTCGATGGCGAGCATTCACCCAACACACTGTCCACCCTGCTGGCACAGCTGCAGGCGGTGGCGGCCTACCCCGGCACACACGCCATCGGCCGCGTACCGCTGGGCCATGGCGAGGCCGGCACCGCGCTGATCAAGCAGTTCCTCGACCTCGGTTTCCAGACCCTGCTGGTACCGATGGTGGACACGGCCGAGCAGGCCGCCGCGCTGGTGCGCGCCATGCGTTACCCGCAGGACGACGGCCAGGGCGGCATCCGCGGCATGGCGGGGGCGCGCGCCTCGCGCTGGGGCCGTTACCCCAACTACGCCAAAGAGGCCAACGCCCAGGTCTGCCTGCTGGTGCAGGTGGAAACCAAAGCCGGGCTGGACAACCTAGAGGCGATCGCCGCCACGCCGGGCGTCGACGGCGTCTTCATCGGCCCGGCCGACCTGTCGGCCTCGCTCGGCCATGTCGGCAACGCCCAGCACCCGGCAGTGCAACAGGCCATCGACGACGCGATCCGCCGCATCGTCAAGAGCGGCAAGGCGGCCGGCATCCTGGTCAGTGACGAAACACTGGCGCGCCACTACCTGGCGCTGGGCGCGACCTTTGTCGCCGTCGGCCTGGACACGCAGATCCTTGTGCGCCAGACCAGCGCGCTGGCCTCGGTCTTCAAAACCAACCTCCAACCGCTTGCCGCCGGCGACAAAACCTACTGAGCCCGATGGAAACCAAGCGCGTTTGTCTCATCACCGGTGCCGCCACCGGCATCGGCGCGGCCTGCGCGCGCGAGTTTGCGGCGCACGGCTGGCAGCTGGGCCTGAGTTACCTGGACGACGCCACCCACGTGCACGTGCTGGACGTGGCGACCAGCTGCGAAGCGCTGGGCGCAGCCACGCTGGTGCAACGGCTCGACGTCACCAGCGAAGCGAGCTGCCAGGCCTTCAGCCAGGCGGCGCTGCAACGCTTCGGCCGCATCGACGCGCTGATCAATTGCGCCGGCACCACCCGCTTCATACCGCACACCGACCTCGAGACCCTCACGCCGGAAGAGTTCCACCGCACCTACGATGTCAACACCGTCGGCCTGTACCGCATGACTCGCGCCTGCGTGCCGGCACTCACGGCGTCGGGCCACGGCAGCGTGGTCAACATCTCGTCCATCGGCGGCGTCATCGGGCGCGGCTCGTCCATGGCCTATGCGGCCTCCAAGGGCGCGGTCAACACGCTCACGCTGTCGCTGGCGCGTGCGCTGGGGCCGCAGATCCGCGTCAACGCCATCGCCCCCGGTTTTGTCGAAGGCGGTCTGCCCAGCCGCGTGCTGGATGCCGTTCGCCACGCCGAGGTGGTGCAGGCACAGACGGCCGCCTCGGTGCTGCAACGTGTGTCACAACCGGAAGAGGTCGCCGCGCTGGCCTGCTTCCTGACCGAACGTGCGCCCGGCATGACGGGCGAAATCATCCAGATGGACAACGGCCTGCACCTCAATGCCGGCTGAAGCGACACCCCACACCATGAGTCACGACACACCACCCCGCAAATTCCGCTCCGCCACCCTCGTCGAGGGCACCATCCGCGCCACCACGCGCAGCTTCCTGCACGCGCTGGGCCAGGACGAGGACGACATCGCACGCCCGCACATCGGCGTCTTCCACACCGGCGGCGAGATGAGCCCGTGCAACCTGAACCTGCGCGAGCAGGCGCAGCACGCCAAGACCGGCATCTATGCGGCCGGCGGCACGCCACACGAGTGCCCGGTGGTCTCGATCTCCGACGGCCTGACCATGGCGCACTCCGGCATGCGCTTCTCGCTGATCTCGCGCGAGCTGATCGCCGACAGCGTAGAAGCCTCGGTGCGCGGCCACCAGTGGGACGGCATCTTCGGCATCGGCGCCTGCGACAAGAACCTGCCCGGCCTGATGATGGGCATGGTGCGCTGCAATGTGCCCAGCGTGTTCGTGCACGGCGGCTCGGCGCTGCCCGGGCAGACACCGGGCGTCAACGGCCGAGACCTCAACGTGGTCGACACCTACGAGACCATCGGCAAGGTACTGGCGGGTGACGCCACGCAAGACGAACTGGACGCCATCAGCCGCGCCTGCCTGCCCACCGCCGGCGCCTGCGCCGGCCAGTTCACTGCCAACACCATGGGCATGGTGTCGGAGGCGCTGGGCCTGGCACCGATCGGCTCCAGCATGGTGCCCGCCGTGTTCAGCGAACGCGCGCCGCTGATGCGCCGCGCCGGCAAACAACTGATGAAGGCGGTGATGGCCAGCATTGAAGGTGGTGGGCCACTGCCGCGCGACATCGTGACCCGCAAAGCCTTGGAAAACGCCTGCGCCGTGGTCTCGGCCACCGGCGGCTCCACCAACGCGGCGTTGCACATCCCGGCCATTGCGCACGAGGCCGGCATCAAGTTTCATCTGGACGACGTGGCCGAGGTCTTTGCGCGCACGCCGCTGATCGCCGACCTGCGCCCTGGTGGCAAATACCTGGCACGCGACATGTATTACGTGGGCGGCGCGGCCGTGGTGCTGCACGAGCTGCTCAAGAGCGGCCACCTGCACGGCGACGCGCTGACCTGGACCGGGCGAACGCTGGCCGAAGAACTGGCCGGCGCGAATGCACCCGATGGTCAGGTGGTACGTCGTTTCGAGGACGCGATCTCGAAAGACGGCGGCCTCGCCGTGCTCAAGGGCAACCTGTGCCCGGACGGTGCGTTGCTGAAAACCGCCGGCCTCAAGACCCTGGTGCATCGCGGCCCGGCACGCGTGTTCGAGTCCGAAGAAGAAGCCCAAGCCGCCGTGCAGGCGCTGCGCTACCAGCCAGGCGACGTGATCGTGATCCGCAACGAGGGCCCGAAAGGCAGCCCCGGCATGCGCGAGATGCTGGGCATCACCGCCCTGCTTTATGGCCAGGGCATGGGCGACAAGGTGGCGCTGCTGACCGACGGCCGCTTCTCCGGTGCCACGCGCGGCCTGTGCATCGGCTACGCCGGCCCGGAAGCGGCCGACAAGGGGCCGATTGCCGCGCTGCGCGACGGCGACATGGTCACCATCGATGCCCGGCCGCAAGCGCGCAGCATCAGCGTCGAACTCGACGCAGCCGAGCTGGCGCAGCGCCTGGCGGCTGTGCAGGTAAACACGGGTATCGCCCGCGGCGGCCTGCTGGAAAAATACGCTTTGACAGTCCGTCCGAGCCACCAGGGCGCGGTCACCCATTCCGGGGCCGTAGTCTGGTTGCGCGATGAATCCTGAGTTCCGCTCGTCCAATTATTCAAAGGAGACCCCATGAGCATTTCACGTCGTCAAGTCATCCAGTCCGTTGGTGCCTCGGCCCTGCTGGCCAGCGTCGGCCAACAGGTCATGGCGCAAGCGCAGATCGAGAACCTGAAGATCGTCACCGGCTTCGCCGCCGGCGGCACGTCCGACACCACCTGCCGCCGCGTCGCCACCAAGCTCGGCGGCACCTTCGCCAAGACCGCCACGGTGGAGAACAAGACCGGCGCCGGCGGCCAGATCGCCATCCAGTACGTCAAGGGCCAGCCGGCCGACGGCAGCACGATGCTGCAATCGCCGACCTCAATGTTCACCATCTACCCGCACATCTACAAGAAGCTGCCTTACGACCCGGTGAACGACGTGACGCCGGTTTCACTGGCCTGCGTGTTCGACTTCGGCTTCGCCGTCGGCCCGATGGTGCCGGCCAGCGTGAAGAACATCAATGACTTCATCGCCTGGATCAAGGCCAACCCCAGCCAGGCCAGCTTCGGCTCGCCAGCTGCCGGCTCCACGCCCCACTTCGTCGGTGCGCTGCTGGGCCGCCACGCCGGCGTCGACCTCAAGCACGTGGGCTACCGCGGCACGCAACCGGCGATGCTGGACCTGCTGGGCGGCAACATCGCCGCCGTGAGCGGCCCCATTGGCGACATCACGCAGCACCTGCCCACCGGCAAGGTGCGCATCCTGGCCACCTCGGGCGCCAAACGCAACCGCTTCGCCCCCGACGTGCCGACCTACACCGAGCAAGGCCTGAAGGACATGGAACACAGCGAATGGTTCGCCTTCTTCCTGCCCGGCAAGGCAGCACCGGACCTGGTGGCACGCCTGAACGCAGCCCTGAAATCGGCACTGGCTTCGAAGGACGTGGCCGACGGCCTGGCCACATTCGGCTTGGAAGCCATGTCGAGCTCGCCGTCAGAACTGGCCGCGCTGCTGAAAAAAGACACCGCCAAGTGGGCGCCGATCGTCAAGACGATCGGCTTCACCGCGGACGCCTGATCACCCGCACCAGGAGCGCCTGTCATGAATGCCATGCTGAAACCCGCCACCCCGGCGCACATGCACCCGGATGAATGGCAGGCGCGCCTGCAACTGGCCGCCTGCTACCGCATCTTCGCGATGCTGGGTTGGACCGAGATGATCTACAACCACATCACGCTGCGCCTGCCGGCCAGCGTGAGTGGCCAGGACAAACATTTCCTGATCAACCCCTTCGGCCTGCACTACAGCGAGGTCACCGCCAGCAACCTGGTAAAGATTGACCTGGAAGGCCACGTGCTCGACGGTTCGCCACACCCGGTGAACCCGGCCGGCTTCACGGTGCATGCGGCCATCCATGCGGCGATCGACGGCGCGCACTGTGTCATGCACACCCACACCACCGCCGGCGTGGCGGTGGCCTGCCTGCAGGGTGGCCTGTCGCAGAGCAACTTCTACAGCGCCCAGCTGCACGACATGGTGGCGTACCACACCTTCGAAGGCATCACCATCCATGCCGAGGAAACGCCGCGCCTGCTGAAGAGCATCGGCAACAAACCGGCGGTGATCCTGCGCAACCACGGCCTGCTGGCCTGGGGCGGCACGCTGGCACAGACCTTCGCTATTTTGTGGACGCTGCAGCGCGCCTGCGAAATCCAGATGGCGACCTTGAGCATGGGGCCGGCCATTGCCGTGCCGGAAGCGATTGCCATCAAGTGCACGCGCGACGCGCTACAGTTCAACCCGAACCACGGCGCCGGGCAGGACGTGTTCGACGCACTGGTGCGGCAGGTCAACCGACTCGACACCAGCTATCAAAACTAGAGCGTCTGGCACAGTATTGACGGGAGCTACAGGCCAAAATGCCTCAGAAAAAATTCAACAAGGTCTGCATTTTTGGCGCGGGTGCCATCGGCGGCTGGATCGGTGTGCGGCTGGCTGGCGTCGGCTGCCAGGTGAGTGTGGTGGCGCGCGGCGCCACGCTGGATGCCCTCAAGCGCCACGGCCTGCGCTGCCAGCACGGCCAGGTGGAAACCACCGCCACCGTGCGCGCCAGCAGCGACCCGGCCGAGCTGGGCGTGCAGGACCTGGTGGTGATCGCCGTCAAGGCGCCGGCCCTGCCGGAAGTGGCGCGCCGCATCGCCCCGCTGATCGGGCCCGACACCGTGGTGCTGACCGCCATGAACGGCGTGCCCTGGTGGTTCTTCCAGGGTTTCGGCGGCACGTTCGCCGGCACGCGGCTGCAGGCGGTGGATGCCAGCGGCGAGATCGCCGCTGCCATTCCTGCGACCAGCGTGATCGGCTGCGTGGTGCACGCCAGCTGCTCGCTGCGGCTGCCGGGCTGGGTACAGCACCACTTCGGCAACAAACTCATCATCGGCGAACCTTCGGGCCAGAAAACCGAGCGCGTGCAGCAACTCGCCGCCCTGCTGACCCAGGCCAGCTTCGAGATCGAAGTGGCTGAGCAAATCCAGAAAGACATCTGGTACAAGCTGTGGGGCAACATGACAGTCAACCCGGTGAGCGCCCTCACCGGCGCCACCACCGACCTGATCCTGGGCGACGAACTGGTGCGCGGCTTCATCTCCAGCGTGATGCTGGAGGCCAAGGAGATTGGCGCGCGCATCGGCATCCCGATAACGCAGCAACCCGAAGACCGCCACGCCGTCACGCTCAAGCTCGGTGCCTTCAAGACCTCGATGCTGCAGGACGTGGAAGCCAACCGCGCGGTGGAGCTCGATGCCCTGGTGACGGTGGTCAAGGAGCTCGGCACCCTCACCGGCGTGCCTACCCCGTTCACCGATGCCCTGCTGGGCCTGTCGCGCCTGCACGCCCGGGTGCGGGACCTGTATTGATGGCCCTCACGCCTTGGGACGGCCCGGCGCCGCTTGACATCTTGTGACGTCTACAAAATTGGTGCTCAACCGCGCCGCCTTCCTCACCCTGTTGTTGCTGGCCTGCATGTTCGGCGCCAACCACGTGGCAGCGCGCCTGGCCTTCAACCACGGGCTCGACGTCGCCACCGCCGTCGCGGTGCGCAGCCTGGTCACGGCAGGGGTGGTGGCCGCACTGGTGCTGCTGCAGGGTGTGCCGCGCGCCCTTGATGCCCGTCAGCACCGTTACCTGCTGCTCATCAGCACGCTGGTTGCCATCCAGAGCCTGAGCCTGTACGCCGCGGTGGCCCGCCTGCCGGTGGCACTGGCCCTGCTGGCCTTCAACACCTACCCGCTGTGGACCGCCGGCTTTGCCTGGCTGTTCTACCGCCGGCGCCCGGAACGGGCGGTGCTGATCGCCATGCCGGTGCTGCTGTTCGGGCTGGCGCTGGCGCTCGATGTGTTTGGCGCCGCCTCCGGTCTGGGCGCGGCGGGACAGTGGAGCCGCATCGGTGCCGGCGTGGCCTTTGCCCTCACGGCGGCGGCCGTCTTTGGTGCGGCGCTGGTCTTGACGCAACATGAAGTGGCGGCAGTGGACGGCCGTGTGCGCACCGCCATCACCATGGCCCTGGTCGGCCTGCTGGCGCTGGTGGGCGTGGGTCTGCAAGGCGGCTTTCACCTGCCGCAGGCCGCAGCCGGCTGGTGGGGCCTGGCGCTGCTGACCTTCTTCTACGGCACCGCCTTCACCATCATGTTCACGCTCTTGCCCAAGCTCGGCGTGGTCGGCAGCTCACCCATCATGAACGTGGAGCCGGTGGCCGCGCTGTTGCTGGCCTGGGCCTTGCTGGACCAGGTCATCGCCCCGGTGCAGGTGGCCGGCGCGCTGATCGTAGTGGGCGCTGTCATGGCGCTGGGCCTGCGGAAAAAATGAACACCCCCAGGCTGCGCGCACTACGTGTCGCTACGCCACCCCCCTTGCAGGGGGCAACGCCAGTGGCCCGGCACAGCCGGTTCCACGGCGTTTCCCGACAAGATCTCTCCTCGCACTCACCACGGCCGAGGCACAGACATGACGACTGAAGTGATGGCGGTGGTACTGTTCTCGGCCCTGCTGCACGCGAGCTGGAACGCGCTGGTGCGTTCGTCTGCCGACAAGTTCCTGAGCACGCTGCAGGTGGTGTGCGGCGCCGCCGTGCTGGCCCTGGTGCTGCTGCCCGTCCTGCCGGCGCCCGCGGCGGCCAGCTGGCCCTATCTGCTGGCCTCGGGCCTGATTCACGTGGTGTACTTCACACTGGTGGCCTACGCCTACCGCGGTGCCGACCTCAGCTATGCCTACCCGCTGATGCGCGGCAGCGCGCCGGTCCTCTCCGCGCTGGCCGCCGTCTGGTTGCTGGGCGAGCAGCCTTCTGCCGCGGGCTGGTTCGGCATCGGTCTGATCTGCGCCGGTGTGCTGTCGCTGGCCGGTGGCAGCTGGCGCAGCGGCCTGCGGCACCCGCAGGCCACGGCCAGTGCGCTCGGCAATGCGCTGATCATCATGCTCTACACAGTGGTGGACGGCCAGGGCGCCCGGCTGTCGGGCCATGCCTTCAGCTACACCGCCTGGGTCTTCGTGCTCACCGCCCCGCCCATGCTGGCGCTGGCGGCGGTGCTGCGCGGCTGCGGCCTGCGGCAGGCCCTGCCCGGCGCACTGCGTCATGGCCTGCTGGGCGGCGCCGGCACGCTGGGCGCCTACGGCCTGGCGCTGTGGGCCATGGCACATGCACCCATTGCCGCCGTGGCCGCACTGCGTGAGACGTCCATCGTCTTTGCTGCACTGATCGGTGCCGTGTTCCTGCGTGAACACATCAGCCGGCTGCGCCTGTTCGCCATCGCGCTGGTCTGCGCCGGCGCCGTGGCGCTCAAACTGGCTTGAACGCCTCGGTCCTGCGCACGGCGTGGGTTGTACAGGCGCCACTTCAACGTGCGCGAACCGATGCCCAGCGGGCCTGAAGAAATCTCTGCACGGCAGCGTCGCGCGCCAGCCCGAGCGCCAGCGAATACGCCCGGTCAGCCTCGTCGCGCTCACCCAGCGCCTGGTGCAGATGGGCCCGCAAGGCCCAGTAGGGTTGGTGGTCGCGCACAGACACCAACGGCATGGCTGTCAGGCGCTCCATCGCCACCCGGGGCCCCTGCCAGCGGGCCAGCACGCCAATGAAACCGAGCTGGTACCCCACGGTGGGTGCCAGCGACAACAGCCCCTGGTAGAGCAGCGCCAGGGCTGACCAATCCGTCTGCCCGCTCACGGTCCGCTGGGCGTGAACGGACTGGACTGCCGCTTCCAGCTGGTAGCGGCCCAGCTGGCCCGCTTGGCTGGCCCGTGCCAGCGTTGCGGCGGCCTCTTGCATCATGGCCTGGTCCCACAGCGCAACGTCCTGCTCGTCCAAGGGCACAAAGTCGCCTGCAGCGTTTCGGCGCGCGCCGCGACGGGATTCGCAGAACAGCATCAGGGCCAGCAGCCCCAACACCTCCGGCTCAGGCAACAGTTCGGCCAGCAGGCGCCCCAAGGACAGGGCTTCATCGGCCAGCCCCGAAGCGCACGAGGCGGCATCGGCTTGCACGGCTTCCCAGCCCAGGCCGTAGGCACCGTAGATGGCATCCAGCACGGCAGGAAGCCGCGCAGGAATCTCGCTTTGCACCGGCACGTCGAAAGCAACGCCGGCATCCCGGATCTTGGACTTGGCCCGCGACAGGCGCTGCCCAAGCGCCCCGGACCCGACGAGGAAGATGCCGGCCATGCGCTCCACCGGCACGCCGAGGACCACCTGCAACATGAGGGGCGTGTGGACCGCACGGTCAATGGCGGGGTGGGCACAGACGAACATCAGCTTCAGTCGCTCGTCGGCAAAGTCGAACGCACCCAGTGTGTCGGTGCCCAGTTCGGCCACCAGCGCCTCGCACCGGTGCAGATGGTCGGCCGCGAATGCGACCTGGACCTGGGCGTGCCTGGCCGCATCCAGCCACCGGTTGCGCGCCACCGTCAGCAGCCACCCGGCCGCGTTGTTCGGCACGCCCTCCCGGGGCCAAGTCAGCAAAGCTTGTGCGATGGCCTCGCCCACCGCGTCTTCCGCCGCCGCGATGTCACGGGTTCGCGCCGCCAGCAGCGCCACCAGGCGCCCCCGCTGGTGGCGCACCACCTCGGTCAACGCGGCATCGGCAGCCGGGCCGTCCATCACAAGGTCAATCCGTGGGCAGGTTGGGCCGCACTTCGACGGCCACGCCGGGGCGGTCCGGGAAGCGGGCAGCCCACTTCAGCGCGGCATCCAGGTCCGGCACGTCCACCACGAAGAAGCCGCCCAACATCTCCCGCGTGTCGGCCACCGGTCCGTCCTGCACCATCAGCTCCCCCTTGGTGCGCCGCAAGGTCGTGGCGGCGTTCGGGGGCTGCAGGCCGGCGCCGGTGACGAACACCCCGGCTTCCTTCAGGGCGTTCAGATAGGCCATCGTTCCGGACCAATAGGCCGTCTGCTGTGCAGGGTCCGTACGTGCCGAAAAGCCCGCTTCGGTTTCAAAGATCTGAATCGTGTAGTGCATGGTCGAGCTCCTGGATCAGTAGGTTACAGAAAGAAGAGGCCACACGCACGCGGCCTCAACCCCATGACGGCTCGGCTCGATCGATTTCTACATCGCGGGAAAATAATCTCTTTCAGTCGACCACCACCGGCACCCGCGGCGCCAGCGCGCACATCAGCTCGTAGCCCACCGTGCCACCCGCCTGGGCCACCTCGTCGATCGACAACAGCGCGCCATTGGCGGCCCGGCCCCACAGCGTGACCTCGCTGCCGAAGCCGGCCTGCGGCACCGGCGTGAGATCCACCGTGATCAGGTCCATGCTGACGCGGCCCACCGTGCGCGTGCGCACGCCGTCCACCAGCACCGGCGTGCCCTGCTGCACCGTGCCGTGGCTGCTGCGCATGTAGCCATCGGCATAACCGCACGCCACCACGCCGATGCGCATGGGTTGTGGGGCCGTGAAGATGGAGCCGTAGCCGACCGTGTCGCCCGCCTGCAGCGACTGCACCCCCACGATGCGCGAGCGCAGGCTCATGGCGGGCTGCAAGTCCCAGTCGGCGGCACTGTGTTCCGGGAAATCGGGGGCCGAGCCGTACTGCACCACACCCGGGCGGACCCAGTCCGACACCAGGCCGGGGTGCGGCTTGGCACCCATGTGGCGCAGGATGGCCGCGCTGTTGCTCAGGGAGCGTTCACCTGGCAGATCTTCGGTGGCGGCATTGAAGGCAGCCACCTGCCGGGCAATGCCCAACGCGTCGTCGGCGTTGCTGAAATGGGTGATGAGCGAAATCTCGTCCACCTGCGGCAAGGCGTTGAGCCGTGTCCAGGCCGCGCGGTAGTGCTCCGGGCGGAAGCCGAGCCGGTTCATGCCGCTGTTCATCTTGAGGAAGACGCGGTGCGGCACATGGGTCTTGTGCACCGCCAGCATGTCGATCTGCTCCTGGCAGTGCACCACATGCCAGAGGTCCAGGCGCGAGCACAGCTCCAGGTCGCGCTGCTCGAACACACCTTCCAGCAGCAGGATGGGGCCGCGCCAGCCCAGGGCCCGCACCCGTTCGGCTTCGCTCAGGTCGAGCAGGGCAAACCCGTCGGCCGCACGCAGTCCTTCGAACACACGCTCGATGCCATGGCCGTAGGCGTTCGCCTTGACCACCGCCCAAACCTTGGCGTCGGCAGCGGCCTGGCGCGAGCGCTGCAGGTTGTGGCGCAAGGCGGAGGTGTGGATGGTGGCTTGGATGGGGCGAGACATGGTGGGAGCGTGGGCAGATCGGTACGCCGATTTTGACATTGCCGGGCGTGCTATAACCCGCTGTCGCTTGGATATCCATCACAAAACACCTGCCATCAGTCGCACTGGGGCCAACCCGTAGACAATGAAACGCGGTTTCTACACCATCATGTCGGCGCAGTTTTTCAGCTCGCTGGCCGACAACGCCCTGTTCGTTGGGGCCGTGCAGTTGCTGCGCAGTTCTGCTGCGCCCGAATGGCAGCAGGCAGCGCTGGTACCGATGTTCGCGCTGTTCTACGTGGTGCTGGCGCCTTTTGTGGGCGCTTTTGCCGATGCGCTGCCCAAAGGCAAGGTCATGCTGATCAGCAACACGATCAAGATCGTGGGCTGTCTGATGATGCTGTTCGGCACCCACCCGCTCATGGCCTACGCCATCGTCGGCCTGGGCGCGGCCGCCTACTCGCCGGCGAAATACGGCATCCTGACCGAACTGTTGCCGGCCTCGCAGCTGGTCAAGGCCAATGGCTGGATCGAGGGCCTGACGATTGCCTCCATCATCCTGGGCGTGCTGCTGGGCGGCCAGCTGGTCGGGCACTCGGTCTCCGCGGCGCTGCTGTCGATCGACCTGCCCTTCGTCACCACCAGCATCGACACGGCACCGGAAGCGGCCATTGCCGTGCTGATCGTGGTCTATCTGCTGGCGGCCTGGTTCAATACGCGCATCCCCCACACCGGTGTGGAAATGCGGCCCATGCCCAGCAACCCGATTTCCCTGATCCCCGACTTCTGGACCTGCAACGCCCGCCTGTGGCGCGACAAGCTGGGCCAGATCTCGCTGGCCACCACCACCCTGTTCTGGGGCGTGAGCGGCAACCTGCGCTACATCGTGCTGGCCTGGGCCGCCGCTGCCCTGGGCTACAGCGTGACGCAGGCCTCTTCGCTGGTGGGCGTGGTCGCCATCGGCACCGCGGTGGGCGCCGTGGTGGCCTCCATGCGCATGAAGCTGGAACACGCCACGCGCGTCATGCCGCTGGGCATTGCCATGGGTCTGCTGGTGATCCTGCTCAACTTCATCAACAACGTCTGGCTGGCCGCGCCCTTCCTGGTGCTGCTGGGCGGCCTGGGTGGCTTCCTGGTGGTGCCGATGAACGCCCTGCTGCAGCACCGCGGCCACAACCTGATGGGCGCCGGCCGCTCCATCGCGGTGCAGAACTTCAACGAGCAGGCCTGCATCCTGGGCCTGGGAGCCTTCTACAGCCTGTCCACCGGCATGGGCCTGTCGGCCTTCGGCGCCATCACCGCCTTCGGCATCGTGGTGGCCGGCTTCATGTGGCTGATCAAGCGCTGGCATGCGCGCAATTGCCGCGAGCATGCCGAGGAACTGGAGCACCTCATTGCCATCGCCCGAAACGATCATCTGCACGGCTGATGGCACACGCTTGATGGCGGCGGCACCCAGCCCCGCCGCCACACACGGCACCCGCGTCACCCCACTATGAATTCCGCCTTCGCCGCCTGGGGCCTGGTGCTCAACGCCTTCGTCTGGGGCGTGTCCTGGTATCCGTTTCGTCTACTGGAGGCCGAGAGCCTGCACCCACTGTGGTCCACCTTCATCATCTACGCGCTGGCCTTGTTGGCGCTGCTGGTCTGGCACCCAAGCAGCTGGCGTGCGCTGCTGCAACACCCCTTGCTCTGGCTGCTGGTGCTGGCCTCGGGCCTCACCAACGTCGGCTTCAATTGGGCCGTGACGGTGGGCGACGTGGTGCGCGTGGTGCTGCTGTTCTACTTGATGCCCGCCTGGTCGGTGTTGCTGGCCTGGGCCCTGCTGGGTGAACGGCCGCACGCCAGTGCCCTGCTGCGCCTGCTGCTGGCGCTGGCCGGCGTGGTGATCGTGCTCAAGACGCCGGAATCGCCCTGGCCCGTACCCCACAGTCTGCCCGACTGGCTGGCCCTGATGGGCGGCTTCAGCTTTGCGCTGACCAACGTGCTGCTGCGCAAGTTGCGCGACACGCCGGACGAAGCACGCATGGTCGCCATGTTCGCCGGCGGCGCCTTGCTGGCGCTGCTCACTGCGTTGGGCGGTCAGCCCTCGGGCCTGGTGTCGCCCTTGCCGGCGCTGGCGAATGGCTGGGTGTGGCTGGTACTGGCTACCAGCCTGGCCTTCATTGCGGCCAACCTCGGCCTGCAATTCGGCGCCGCACGCCTGCCGGCGGCCACCACCTCGCTGGTGATGCTGACCGAGGTAGTGTTTGCCAGCGTGTCGTCGGTGTTGATGGACGCGGCGGAGTTGCAGGGGCGCACGCTGCTGGGCGGGACGCTGATTTTGCTGGCGGCGTTATGGGCGGCTTGGCCGGCAAGGACAGCAACTCCTTGACAGCATCGTCTCTGACAGACAGAGACAGCTCTCGACCCGTTGCTGTCTTTCGCACTATTGCTGTCGATGACCGCAATGCAGCGATTGCCGCCGGTCACCGCCATGCCGTCACGTTACGGTGTTTTCTCCGCAGCAGTCATTCGGATGCCCACGCCTTGGCCGACCGGACGGCGGGTATCAGGTAAATAGCTGGCATTGGCGGCGCTCAGGTTCGCAGTGGCGTCTTGAAGGTCTGCTGTCGGCGATTGCGAATAGGTACTGCCGACCCAAAGCAGTCATCAGGTTCAGAAAACAGCAGACGTTGAAATCTAGCTTTGATAAAGTTGACTTACGTTTTGTGATCCTTGCCTCCACCATGCATGCAGCGCACATGTAATCCGTGTTTCACGCCTGTCTCCGGTAGAGGCCATGACAACTCGCTCAGGATGCCGCAATCCGCAGCGATATTGACTACATTTGACGAAAGAGCCAAGTGCTCTAGGGCGTTATCGTGCGTGGGAGCTTCCGCGAACTGACGACCAGATAAATTACCGGCAAGACCAACAACGTCAAGAGCGTCGTCGTCAACATTCCTCCAACGATCACCAAAGCCAACGGACGCTGGGCTTGTGAGCCAATCGCATGAGATGTCGCCGCAGGCAACAATCCCAGCCCCGCCAACAACGCGGTCATCAAGACAGGGCGCATGCGCAGGGCTGCGCCGTCAAGCACCGCCTGACGCAGGACGTCTCGTGTGAGAAGGCCCGTCAGGCGGAGATGCTCGTCCAGCAGCTTGCGGATGTATGAGATCAGGATCACGCCATCTTGGATGGCGATGCCAAACAAGGATAGGAATCCGATGGCAGCCGAAATTGACAGTTCTTCCCCCGTGATGTAGAGCGCAGCGATCCCTCCAATAGCTGCGAACGGAACATTGACCAAGACAAGACCTGCGTCACGCAGATTGCCGAAAGCAAAGAACAGCAAGAGGAAAATCACGCCGAGCGTTGCAGGAATGATGATTGATAGTTTCTGCTGCGCGACCTTCATCTGATCAAACTGACCCGCCCACTTGAGGGTATATCCTCGCGGCAGAGGAACCTCTTTAGCGATCCGGGCTTGGACTTCAGCCACTGTACTGCCAAGATCCCGGTCACGGATGCCAAATTTCACAGCCATGTAACGTAGGGCGCCTTCCCGATAGACGAAGAAGGGGCCATTGGCCTGCTCGATACGGGCAAGCATGGCCAGCGGGATGCGGGAACCATCCGGTGCATCAACCTTCAGACTTCCGAGCAACTCCACGCTGGCGCGCTCGCGCAGCGGCAGTCGGACCGTCAAATCAACTCGACGCTCGCCTTCAAGAACCGTCGTGGCCACCCCGCCACCGATTGCATTCGAGATCACGTTCTGCAGATCGGACACGTTCACACCAAACCGGGCACAAGCGGCACGATCGATAACGATGTTCAACGTTGGCTGACCAAGTGCCCTCAAAACGCCCGCATCGACTACCCCGGGAGTCGAATCGAGTACTCGCTCAATCTTGTCGGCCAGTTCGGTCAGGCGCCCCAGATCGTCACCAAAAATCTTGACCGAATTTTCCCCCTTCACGCCCGAAAGCGCCTCGGCCACGTTATCCTGGATGTACTGGGAAAAACTGAAATCAACGCCGGGAATCGTGTTCAGTTGAGACTGAAGACGACGCACCACATCTTCACGAGTCACACCAGCAGGCCATTGAGAAGGCTCTTTAAATGCTAGCGAATACTCCTGGTTGAAGACACCTGTCGCATCAGTCCCATCGTCCGGACGCCCAACCTGGGCTGTCACGTTCTTGACCTCCGGCTGAGCCCGGAACAGCTCGCGCAACTGTCGACTGACCTTCAACGAATAATCCATCTCGACGGTAGTCGGAAGGGTGACACGAATCCACAAATTGTTCTCTTCCAGCGTCGGGAGAAACGACGTTCCCAGTCGAGTCAGCAGAAATACGGCGACGCCAAAGCCAGCCACGGCCGCGACCAGCACGACCTTCGGCCGGTCTAGCAGACGCCCCGCCAACCCGCGATACCACTCCAAAAGCCGGATGAAGTAGGGAGGTTCGCTCAAATGACTATCGTCCTTGTAGGCGAACGAAGCCATCGCAGGCACCAGCGTCAGCGCCAAGACGATTGAAGCCAGCAACGCCACGCCCATCGTCATACCCATGGGATGGAAGATTTTGCCCTCCACGCCGCCGAGAATAAATAAGGGCGAATAGGCAACGATGATGATGCTGGTGGAGAAGATCACAGGCCGCTGCACTTCAGCAACAGCTGCCACGATGGCAGCCTTCGCCGAGTCGAATTTCTTCTCTTCAATGATCCGAATGATGTTCTCGATCACAATCACTGCGGCATCAACAATGAGGCCGAAGTCTACTGCCCCGAGAGAGATCAAATTCGCAGGAATTCCTGCCTGCGTCATGCCAATGAATGCTGCGCACAAGCCCAGTGGAATAACCATCGCAACGATCAGCGCACCACGAAAATTTGCCAGAAATGCGTAGAGCACCATCAGGACCAATGCCATGCCGACGATCAGCGTGTGTTGTACGGTCTCTACGGTCAGATCTAGCAGGTGCTGCCGGTCGTAGAACGGCGACACTTTCACCCCAGGTGGCAGACTGCCGCTCGTGTTGAGTTCATTGATGCGCTCGCGGACCTTGGCCAGCACCTCGCTGGCGTTGCCGCCCCGACGCATCAGGACAATCGCCTCGACGATGTCGTCTTTTTCGTTCTGAGCCACCTGGCCCAGGCGAGGCGCGAATCCGGTCGTCACTTCTGCCACATCGCCCACTCGGACCGGCACGCCATTGTTCGTTGTGATGACGATGTTCTTGACATCGTCCAGCGTTCTCAGCATGCCGACGCCGCGCACCACAACCCGCTGGCTGCCTGTATTCAGGACATCGCCGCCCGCGTTGCCATTGCCATTTTGCACAGCAGAAAGCAATTGACTCAGCGTAACGTTATAGAGCTGGAGCCGCCCCGGATCTGGAATTACTTGATATTGCTTGACCCTGCCTCCAAAGGCCGTCACATCTGCAATCCCGGGAACGGTTTTGACGGCTTTGTACAGGGTCCAATCCTGGAGTGTCTTGACGGAGGTCGGATCCCAACCCGGCGCGTCAATGCGATAGCGCATCACTTCGCCCAACGCGTCTGCATCCGGCGATAGATTGGGATTGACTCCTGTCGGAAGGCTGGCATTCTGGAGGTGTTGCTGGACGTTGTTGCGCGCCACGAAGGAGCTGATGCCGTCTTGGAACTGGACCGTGACGACGCTCAGACCGAAGAGCGAAATAGATCGAAACGCCTTGACGTCGGGCAACCCCGCAAGCGCGGTTTCAATAGGAATGGTCAGTTGCTGCTCCACCTCCAGTGTGCTGCGGCCAGCCCACTGGGTGATGACCTGGACATTCAAGGGCGAAACGTTCGGATAAGGCTCGATAGGCAGTTTGCGAAAAGCGTGCACTCCAGCCAACAACAAGGCGAGGCAGGCCGCAGCGACCAGCCAGCGACGGTCGATCATCCACTCCGCCAGCCGGTGCGCCAGCGGTTTTCGGAATGCACTGCTCATGAACCGGCTCCGCGTTTCACAGTATCGGTTTTTGCGGGCATCTTCTCCGCTTGGGGATTCGTCAAGCTACGGTCCACCAGGACACTGCCATCAACCACGACCTGATCCCCATCGCGGAGCCCTCGCGTGACGGCAAGGTAGTCCGGGTCATCGGCCGGAATCACGTCGACGGAGACCCGCTCGAACCGGCGAATGTCCCGCTGCACAACGATGAAGGATTCGGCACCATCCTGCACCACGGCTGCCCGGGGAACCACTGGCAACAGACGTTGAGCCAGAGCAATCTCAGCTTTGGCAAACATGTCCGGCTTCAGTTGCCCACGCTCATTGGGAAGATCGACCCTGACGGTGACGGTGTGGGTCTGGGTATCGACAATCGGAGAAATGAAGCTGATTTTTCCACGAACCGGCGCCGGCAGCTGGACTCCGCTGATCACAATATCCACGGTTTCGCCTTCGCGCAAACGGGGGATTTCGGCCTCGAATGCATTACCCTGGAACCAGAGCGAGGACAAATCGGCTACGGTACCCAAGGAAGCGCCGGTATCCAGGTAGCCCCCCGGATCGACATTTCGCTTGATGAAGCGCCCTGAAATCGGTGACCGGATGACTAGGTGCTGCTGGATGACGCCAGACTGATCAAGTCTCTGGACATCCTCCTCACTCGTACCCTGCACCTTCAGTTTGCTCCTGGCACTTGCTAACGTGACCTTCGCATCGTCCAGCAAATCGGCCGTCGATTTTCCCGAAAGCATCCGGACAGTGTTTCGCGCCAGCAGATACTCGTTCTGCGCGGAGATGAACTCAGGGCTGTACAGCAATGCGACTGCCTCTCCCGCTCGAACGCTCGCCCCCTCGAACAGCATGATTTTGTCCACCCGTCCGGCAAGACGAGATGAGATCTGGTTGACCTTCATCCCATTGAGCGCCAGCCTCCCGTTGATTCTTACCGTATCCCTTACTTGACGCATTTCTACCGGCAGCACCTTCACCAGCGACTCGCCCAGGGTCGCTCCACTGGACGGGATACC
>NZ_BCWP01000036.1 GCF_001592265.1 Curvibacter delicatus NBRC 14919
CCTTAATGCGCACCGGCGGCCGCATCAGCGGAACCAGCACCCGCACGCTGCGGGCGTGTGAGCCAGACCAGGGGAATCATGGTCAGGAACAGCAGGGCCGAGATATAGAACAGTTCACTGGAGGATAGCATGAAGGCCTGCTGGTCCACCAGCCGGTTCACCTGCGCCAGCGCCTGCTCGGGATTCAGTCCAGCAGCGGCCAGGCCGTTCAAGGCGCTAGTGGCACCCTGGCTGCTCTGGTTGATGGACTCGGCCAGCTGAGCATGGTGCAGCGCGGCGCGGTCCTCCCACAAGGTGGTGGCGATCGAAGTACCGAAGGCACCGGCCGTGATGCGCATGAAGTTGGACATGCCGGAGGCAGCCGGAATCCGCTCGGGCGCAATGCCCGACAACGTGATGGTGACCAGCGGGATGAAGAAGAAGGCCATCGCGATGCCTTGCACGAAGGTCGGGATCATGATGGTGCCGAAGTCGGCCTGGGTGTTGAAGCGCGAGCGCATCCACAGCACCAGCGCGAACACGACGAAGGCAAACGTGGCGAAGTAACGCGGGTCCACCTTGCCGATGTTCTTGCCCACCACCGGCGACAGCACGATGGCCAGCAGGCCGACCGGCGCCATGACCATGCCGGCCTGTGTGGCGGTGTAGCCCATGTACTGCTGCAGCCACAGCGGCAGCAGCACCACATTGCCGAAGAACAGGCCGTAGCCGATGGACGTGGCGAGCGCACCGGCCCAGAAGTTGCGCCGCGTGAACAGCGTGAGGTCCACCACCGGGTGCTCCTCGGTCAGTTCCCAGATCAGGAAAAAGACCAGCCCCACCAGCGCCACCACGCCCAGGACCACCACTTCGGTCGAATGGAACCAGTCGAGCTCCTTGCCCTTGTCGAGCATGATCTGCAAGGCGCCGACCCACACCACCAGCAGGCCCAGCCCCACGGCATCGATGGGCAGCTGGCGCGTCGGTGTCTCGCGCTTGTGGTACAGCATCCAGCTGGCGCTGGCGGCCAGCAGGCCGACCGGGATGTTGATGTAGAAGATCCAGGGCCAGGAGATGTTGTCGGTGATCCAGCCGCCCAGCAGCGGCCCCATGACCGGCGCCACCAGCGTGGTGATGGACCACATGGCCATGGCCAGCCCGGCAAGCGCACTCGGGTAGCTGGACAGCAGCAAGGACTGCGACAGCGGAATCATCGGACCGGCGACAAAACCCTGCAGCGCGCGCGCGGCAATCAGCATGTTCATGTTCGGGGCCAGGCCGCACAGCCAGGAGGCCAGCACGAACAACAGTACGCTGGCAATGAACAGGCGCACCTGGCCGAAGCGCTGCGACAGCCAACCGGTCAAGGGCACGGCAATGGCATTGGCCACGGCAAAGCTGGTGATGACCCAGGTGCCCTGGTTCGGGCTCACGCCCAGGTCACCGGCGATCGCCGGCAACGACACGTTGGCGATCGAGGTGTCGAGCACGTTCATGAAGGTGGCCGCCGACAGGGCAATCGTGCCCCAGACGCGGGCCGAACCCTGCAGGGGCGGCGGTGGGCTGTGCGCAGGCGTAGAGGACATGGCACCGCCCGCTCAGTGGACTGCCGGCAACGCCGGCTTGCCGCGGCCGGCGTTGGCCGCGATCACGCGACGCACTTCGGCATCGGCGCCTTTGTCGAGCGCACTGTAGACCTGGGTTTCGGCGACGGCGCTGGTGCGCGCAGCATCGGCCAGGGTCTTGCCGTCCTGCTGGCTCACGTCCACGGTGGCGTCCATCGACAGGCCCACGCGCAGCGGGTTGTCCGCCAGTTGCTGCGGATCGAGTGCCACGCGCACCGGCACGCGTTGCACCACCTTGATCCAGTTGCCGGTGGCGTTCTGCGCCGGCAGCAAGGCAAAGGCAGCGCCGGTGCCGGCACCGAGGCCTGCCACCGTCCCCTTGTATTCGACTTTCTTGCCGTACACGTCGGCCGTCAGCCTGACCGGCTGGCCGATGCGGATGTTGCGCAACTGGACTTCCTTGAAGTTGGCATCAACCCATACCTGCTTGAGCGGAATGATGGACATCATGGGCGTACCGGCAGCCACCCGCTGGCCGACCTGCACCGTGCGCTTGGCCACGAAACCATCCACCGGCGCCGGCAAGGCCGCGCGTTGCGTGGCGAGGTAGGCCTCGCGCACCTTGGCAGCCGCCGCCTGCACACTCGGGTGCTGCTCCAGGCTGGTGCCATCAGTCATGGCCTGGTTGCTGGTGAGCTGTTCGCGCGCCGCCACCACGGCGGCCTGGGCCGCAGCCAAGGCGCTCTTGGCGTTGGCCAGCTGGGTCTGCGCGTGGTTGAGTTCTTCCTTGGACACGGCGCCATTGCCAGCCAAGGACTGGCGGCGTGCGAGATCGTCACCGGCGCGCGCCACATCACTCTGCGCCCGGTTGACATCGGCTTCACGCAAGGTGATCTGCGCCCCCAAGGCGCCGTTGTTGGCATACAGGGTGCGCACCTGGCGCACGGTCTGGGCCAGGTTGGCTTCCGCCTGGTCGAGCGCGACCTTGGCATCGGCCGGATCGAGCTGCACCAGCGGCTGGCCGGCTTTGACGAAGTCGGTGTCGTCAGCCAGGATGGCCATGACCGTGCCGCCGATCTGCGGCGTGATCTGGATCACATTACCCTGGACGTAGGCGTTGTCGGTGGACTCGTAATGGCTGGCCACCAGCCATTCGTAGGCACCCCAGGCCAGGCCGGCCAGGACGAACACGCCGGCTGCCGCAGTGAGCGCCTGGCGCCGTTTCGGGTTGCCGGCACGGATCTTGACGTGGGATTGCGGTGCATTCATGGTGATTCTTCTCCCTGCTGAAATGGAAAGATTTATTTCTGGATTGCGCTGACGGTGGTGCTGGCCGCCTCGGCTTGAAAGCCGCCACCGAGGGCGCGCAACAGCGCCACCTGGGTATCCAGTGCGCGGGCGCTGAGGTCCACGGCCAAGCGGCGCTGGGCCAGCACGGCGGTCTCGGCGTTCAGAACGTGAAGGTAGTTGCCCAGACCCGCTTCGTAGCGCTGCACGGCAATCGCGTAGGCACTCTCCGCAGCCTGCTGCGCGGCGCGCTGCTCGGTCTGCTGGCGCGTGATCGACTGCATGGAGGCCACCTGGTCCGCCACATCGCGCACGGCATCGATCACGGTGGCGTTGTAACTCTCGATGGCGGCATCCAGATCGGCTGTCTTGCCGCGCAGGTTGGCACGCAGACGGCCGCCATCGAAGAGCGGCAGGCGCAGCGCCGGGCCAATGCCCCACTGCTGGCTGTCCGACTGCAACAGACGATCCGTCCCGATGCTGGAAAAACCGGCGAAGGCCACCAGGTTGACGTTCGGATAGAACTGGATCTTCGCATTGGCCACATCCTTCATGCCGGCCTCCACGCGCCAGCGCGCCGCAGCCACATCGGCACGCCGGCCCAGCAGATCGGCCGGGATGACTGGCACAATTGCTACGTTTTTGATAGCTGCCAGCGCATGTTTTTCAAGGCCCAGGCTTGCATTTGGCTTGCCAACCAGGGCCTCCAGGGCGTGCTGCGTGAGCGCGGCCTGCTCCTGCAATGCCTCCATCTGCTGGCGCGCATCGGGCAGTCCGCCCTCGCTTTGCCGCAGCTCGAGTTGGGTGTCGAGCCCCGCCTCGACACGCTGACGCACCAGGCGCAGCGTCTCTTCGCGCTGGCTCAGCGTGCGCTGGGCCACGGCCAGCTGGTCCTGGATGCGCAGCCACTGGAAGTAACTGCGCGCCACATTGCTGGCCAGCAGCACACGGGCCGCCTGCGCATCAGCCTGGGCGGCCTGAGCACTGCCCAGCGCCGCATCGAGGGCCGCGCGGTTCTTGCCGAAAAAGTCCAATTCCCAGCTGGCGCCGAGCTGCAGGGTGCCGGTGTCCTGGATGGAGCCGGCCAGCGGCGCCGGCACGGCGCCCGTCTTGGTGTAACGCTGGTGCGTGAGATCGAGCGAGCCGTTGAATTGCGGTCGGTTGGCCGATTCGGCCGTTTCGATCACCGCCCGGGCGCGCGCCAGCCGGGCCTGTGCCAGCTTGAGATTGGGATTGCTTTCCAAGGCCTGCGTCTCCAGGCGGTCAAGCTGCGCATCACCGAAGGCACGCCACCACTGTGCGGCCACGGCGGTACCGGTGTCGCTGCCCGCCAGGCCGAGTGAAGCGGCATCGCGCGGCTGCGCCTGTGGCGTGATGCCGGAGAAATTGGCACAGGCGGCCAGGCTCACCGTGAGCGTGAGCAGCCCCGCACGCAGGGCGCGCTGCTTATTCGACATGATTCTCCCTGCTGGCCTGCATGGCCTGTACGTTGTTGAGAATGCGGTGCAACATGCCCTTGAGGGTTTGCCACTCCTCCCGTGTGAAGCCGGACAAGGCCGTGTTCTGCACGCGACTGAGCACCTGTGGCACCACCTTGATGGCTTCGCGCCCCTCGGCCGTCGCGTCCAGATTGACAACACGCCGGTCTTCCGAGGAGCGTTCGCGACGGCACAGGCCCTTGGCCTCCAGCCGGTCGACCAGTCGCGTCATGGCGCCGGCATCCAGGCTGCATTCACGTGCCAACTCGGCACCCGTCGTGGCGCGACCAGAGGAAAGCATGAACAGAGGCACCCATTGGGCATGAGTCAACCCCTCCGGCTCGAGTTCCCGCTCGACCTCCTGCGCCAGCAAAGAGATGATGCGACGCATGAGGTAACCGACACTCTCCTCCGGGGTATAGCCGGCGGCCTTGTAGAAATCGGCCGGCCGGCCGGCCGGATCGTGGGTGGTGCTTTTGGCATTCATAGAGGGTGCATTATTAATTGCCTAGGCAATAATTGTCAAGGCTTTAATTGGCATGGCAATTGACCCCACAGCACCGGCTGCCACCCTGCCGGTGTAAGCTGTCTTCGCCCTCCTCCACGCCCTTCCATGAACTCAGACCGCCCGAAAACCAGCAACCCCAAATCCCTCAGCGGCCTGCTGCCTTTTCTGCGCCCTTACCGCGGGCGCATTGCACTGGCCTTGCTGTTCCTGGTGCTGGCCGCCACCGCCACACTGGTCTTCCCGATCGCCCTGCGCAGCCTGATCGACGGCGGCCTGCTGCCGCAGGACCGGGGTGCCCAAGTGCTGGCCTTGCGCGAACACTTCGCCTTGCTGTTTGCCGTGGCCGTGGCCCTGGGCGTGTTCTCGGCGCTGCGCTTTTACCTCATGAGCTGGCTGGGCGAACGCGTCACCGCGGATGTGCGCAACGCGGTCTATGGCCATGTGCTGCAGCAGAGCCCCGAATTCTTCGAGACCACACAGACCGGCGAGGTGCTGTCGCGCCTGACGGCCGACACCACGCTGGTGCAGACGGTGGTGGGCTCGTCTTTCTCCATGGGGCTGCGCAGCACGGTCACCGGCGTGGGGGCCCTGCTGATGCTGGTGTGGACCAACCCCTACGTGATGCTGCAGGTGTTGGGCATGCTGGCGCTGGTGGTGGTGCCGGCCGTGTGGTTCGGGCGCCGTGTGCGACGCCTGTCGCGTGCCAGCCAGGACCGGGTAGCCGACTCCAGTGCCATTGCCGCCGAAGTGCTCAATGCCATCCCGGTGGTGCAGAGCTACACCGCCGAAGCGCGCGAGGCAGCACGTTTTGATGCCGCGAGTGAAAGCGCCTTCCGCACCGCCCGCCGCCGCGTGGGCGCGCGTTCTTTCCTGATGGCCTTCATCATCATCGCCACCTCCGCTGCGTTGCTGTGGGGCCTGTACCAAGGCACGCAGGCGGTGCTGCGCGGCGACATCACGGCAGGCCACCTGGGCCAGACGGTGGTGTACGTGATCATCCTGGCCGGCGCCTTTGCCGTGCTCGGCGAGGTGTATGGCGAGCTGCTGCGTGCCGCCGGCGCCACCGAACGGCTGATGGAACTGCTAGGCAGCCGCTCGCCCATTGCCTCACCATCAAATCCGGCTCAAGCGCTCGTATCCAATGCGGGAAGCGCTATCAAAATTGAAGCATTGACGTTTCACTACCCGTCACGGCCAACACAGGCCGCGCTGGCCGATTTCACGCTCGATGTGCGGGCGGGCGAGACGGTGGCGCTGGTCGGCCCCAGCGGCGCCGGCAAGAGCACGGTGTTCCAGTTGCTGCTGCGCTTTTATGACCCGACTGCCGGCCGCATTCTGCTCGATGGAGTTCCCATCCGGGAGCTCGCCCTGCACGAGTTGCGCCAGAACATTGGCATCGTGCCGCAGGAACCGGTGATCTTCTCCAGCAGCGCGCTGGAAAACATCCGCTATGGCCGACCGGCGGCGACGGATGCCGAAGTGCGCGCCGCGGCACAGGCGGCTTTTGCTGATGATTTCATCCGTGCCCTGCCTGAGGGTTACGACACCTTCCTCGGCGAACGCGGCGTGCGCCTGTCCGGTGGCCAGCGCCAGCGCATTGCGATTGCACGCGCCATGCTGAAGAACCCGCCTTTGCTGCTCCTTGACGAAGCCACCAGCGCGCTGGACGCGGAGAGCGAGCGCATGGTGCAGGCGGCACTGGAGTCCGCCATGCGCGACCGCACCACGCTGGTGATTGCCCACCGGCTGGCCACGGTGCAGCAGGCCGATCGCATCGTGGTCATTGACCACGGCAGACTGGTGGAACAAGGCACCCATGATGCACTGATCGCCGCCAACGGCGTCTACGCCCGCCTGGCCGCGCTGCAGTTCATGACCTGAAGCCTTGCCATGACATGCCTGGATGACTTCGATTGACCATTTGGTTGCATAGCTAATCAATTGCAGGTATGATCCGCGTCATGTTTGATCACTGCCTTTATTTCAACACCACCGCACTGGCCCGGGTGGTCGAAAAGGAGTGGGCGAGCGCGTTCAAGCCCTTCGGCCTGACCCCACCGCAGGGGTTCATGCTGCGGCTCATTCTGGCCAGGCCCGGCCTGTCCCAGCACGAGCTGGCGAGCGAGTTGACCATTTCGCGCCCCACGGCCACACGCCTGCTCGACGGCCTGCAGACCCTCGGCCTGGTGGAACGGCGTGATTCGGACTTCGACGCCCGCCATTGGTCGATCTTCCCGACGGCCGCGGCCGAGAAGATCCATGCGGCACTCAACGCAGCCAGTGGCCAGGTCACGCAAAGAATCCAGCGTACGGTCGGCAAGGACAATTTCCTTGAGACCGTGGGCAAGGTCAGGGAAGTCTGCTCCGCCCTCAAATGAGCAGGTCGCTTGGGGTCTTTTTTAAAACCCAAATAGTTGCATGGCTAACTTATTTTCAACCCACCGAAAGGCAAACATCATGCCCATACTCAACGTCAAAGTCAGTCAGCCTGCCAGCGCCAAGCTCGTGCATGACATCTCTGAAACGCTGCTGGAACTCACCACCCGCATCCTGCGCAAGCGGCGCGATCTGACCTCCATTGCCATCGACTTCGTGCCGCAGGACAACTGGGTGGTCGGCGGCTCGACCCTGGCGACGCAGGGGCGCAACAGCTTCTACTTCGACATCAAGGTGGTGGACGGCACCAACACCAAGGATGAGAAGGCGCAGTACATACGTGAAAGTTTCGCCGCTTTTGACAAGCTGCTGGGCAACCTGCATCCGGAGAGCTACATCCACGTACACGACGTGCGTGCCGAAGCCTATGGGTTTGGCGGACAAACGCAGGAATACCGCTACATCAAGGCCCAGCCTTGAACAACCGAGACGGCAGGGTTGGAAACAACGGCCGTGACAGAAGTCAGGCAGACCGCAGCGCCAGCGCAGCCGGTCTGCCTCATCGCTTCGCGCCTGTCTTGTGCGCTATTGCAAGGGACCCTTGAGCGCGTCAGGCAAAGGGAGCGGCATGACGGCGATGCCCTCGTCCAGCAACGCTTCCGTTTCTTCGCGCGAAGCCTGGCCGCGGATGCTGCGCTCCTCAACCTCGCCGTAATGCATCTTGCGCGCTTCTTCGGCAAAGCGGCCGCCCACGTCTTCCGTCTGCGCCACGATGCGGCGCGCCACCTGCAGCCAGGCGGCCTGCAGGGCTTGCTCAGCATCAGCGGTCAGCACATCCTGTTTCGGAACCTGGGTTGCGGTCGACTGGCTCGAGGGGGTCGCTTCCTCCGAACGTGCCGCACCAAGGTTCAGGCGCGGGGCACTGGGCAGCTTCGTCACCGATTTGCTGCCGCACATCGGGCACGCCAGCAGGCCGCGCGCCAATTGGCCGGCGTAGTCGTCTTCGGATGCAAACCAGCCTTCAAACCCGTGCCGGGCATCGCACTGGAGATTGAGAACTTTCATCAGGTGATTATCAGCGTGCGCTGGCGGGCACTGGCGTCTGCCAATCCAATTCCCAGCTACCCGCAAGGACGTTTTGCAGCCAGAGCACACCGGTCAGGGTCTTGGCATCCGTCACGCCGCCCTCAAAGCACCATGTCAGCAACTCGGTTGGGGTGGCCGTGAACACATCGAGGAATTCGCCTTCATCCAGCTGGCGCTCCCCCAGACTCAGGCCACGCGCAAACCAGACGTCAATGAATTCGGTGGAATAGGAAATCACCGGATGCAACACACCGGCACGCGCCCACTCGGTCGCACGGTAACCGGTTTCTTCCAGCAACTCACGTTGCGCGCAGGCCAGGATGTCTTCACCGGCATCGAGCTTGCCGGCAGGAAACTCCACCATGACCCGCTTCACCGGGTAACGGTACTGGCGCTCCAGGACCACCCGCAACTCACCGCGTTCATCTTCCAGCAGGGGGATGATCATCACGGCGCCGGGATGCACCACATACTCGCGCGTCGCACTGGCCCCGTCGGGCAGGCGCACGGTATCGCGGAAGGCATGGAGAAAACGGCCCTTGAACAGCTCCTGGCTGTCCAGCCGGATTTCCATCAGATGTGCGTCATCCATGGCTGCGGCAGCGCGTCAACCGTGGCGCTTGAACAGGTAGCGGTAGACGAAGCCCGGAAAGGCCAGGGTCAGGAACAGCGTCGCCGTGATGGCATAGAACTCCCAGCCCTGCGGTGCAATCTGGCCCGCACGTTGCTCCAGCAGCAGTGCCATGCCCCCCACCAGCAGGTAACACAGCACCAGCTCCACCAGACGCACCGGCAGGCCTTTGGGTGTTTTCAAGGGCACAACAGCCAGCAGGCGCTGGTTGATGAACGGCAGGTTGGCACCGGCCACCGCGGCCAGCACCACAAACCAGACGGCAGCAGTCTGCGACATGAAGCTCAGGTACCCAACATCTGCTGGATGGCCTGGGCACACAGCGCCATCAGGCCGCCAGGCACCAGGCCGAGAACGAGCACCAGCAGACCATTGACCGACAGCACGGCGCGCACATCCAGGGGGGCCGCCACGGTGGTGGCAGTAATGGGTTCGTCAAAGTACATGACCTTGACCACGCGCAGGTAGTAGAAAGCACCGATCAGCGACATGATCACGGCAAACACGGCCAGGCCAATGTGCAAAGCCTGGCCCGAAGCCACCAGCGCCTGCAAGACGGACAGCTTGGCGTAGAAGCCGACCATGGGCGGAATGCCGGCCAGCGAGAACAGGCAGATGGCCATGATGGCGGCATACAAGGGGCTGCGCTGGTTGAGGCCGGCGAAGTCGGCAATCTCTTCGCTCTCGAAACCTTCGCGCGCCAGCAGCAGGATGACACCGAAGCTTGCCAGCGTGGTCAACACGTAGGTCACGACGTAGAACATCGCCGAGCTGTAGGCGTTGGCTGCTGAGTAGATGTTGCCGTTGATGACACCCGACATCAGGCCCAGCAGGACAAAGCCCATCTGCGAGATGGTGGAGAAGGCCAGCATGCGCTTGAGGTTGGTCTGCATGATGGCGGCCAGGTTACCCACCAGCAGCGAGGCGATGGCCAGCAGCATCAGCATCTGTTGCCAATCGATGGCCAAGGGCAGCATGCCTTCGACCAGCAGGCGAATGACGATGGCAAAGGCCGCCAGCTTCGGCGCGCCACCGATCATCAGCGTCACGGAGGTGGGCGCCCCCTGGTAAACATCGGGGATCCACATGTGGAACGGCACCACACCCAGCTTGAAGGCCAGACCGGCCACCACGAACACCGTGCCGAACACCAGCACTTGCGGGTTGACGCGGCCGGAATTGATGGCACGGAAGACAGCGTTCACATCCAGCGAGCCCGTGGCACCGTAGATCATCGACAGACCGTAGAGCAGGAAACCGGAAGCCAGCGCGCCGAGCACGAAGTACTTCATGGCAGCTTCGGTGGCCGTGGCGTTGTCACGACGCAGCGCCACCAGGGCATAGCTGGAGAGCGTCAGCAGTTCCAGGCCGAGGTAGATCAGCAGGAAGTTGTTGCCGGAGATCATGATGAACATGCCCAGCAAGGACAGCATGCTCAAGGAAAACAACTCGCCGCCACGCAGCATGTCGCGATCCGCCGAGTACGGACGCGCATAGACCAGCGAGACCATCACGGCAATGGTGGCAAAGAACTTGAGCCAATTGCCCATGGGGTCGCTCACCACCATGTTGTGCAGGCTGTAGAGGGTGGCACCGCCACTGGCGTACAGGTACTGCAGCAAAGCCACTGCACCCAGAGCCAGCAGTGTCCAGAGGTAGGTGCGGGTGCGCTGGCGGCTTTTCACGCCGAGGTCCATCAGCGTGATCAGGCAGGCCATGGCCAGCAGAATGATTTCCGGATAAACCGCAATCCAGCTGAGTTTGTCTGTCATCTTCAGTCTTTCAATTCGGTTTGATCAGTTCAACTTGGACAAGGCCACGTGCTTGAGCAGTTCCATCACCGACGTGTCCATGACATCGGTGAAGGGCTTGGGATAAACACCCATGACCAGCACAGCGATCGCCAGCAAGGCCAGCATGAGGAACTCACGGCCATTGATGTCCACCAGCGCCTTGACGTCCTCATTGGCCACCGGCCCCAGGTAAACGCGCTTGAACATCCACAACGTGTAGGCAGCACCAAAGATCAGCGCCGTGGCGGCTGCCAGACCGATCCAGAAGTCGTACTTCACGGCACCGAGGATCACCATCCACTCGCCGACGAAACCAGCGGTGCCCGGCAAGCCGCAATTGGCCATGGCGAAGAACAGGGCAAAGGCCGCGAACTTGGGCATGGTGTTGACCACGCCACCATAGCTGGCGATTTCACGCGAATGCACCCGGTCGTACAACACGCCGATGGAAAGGAACATGGCGGCCGAGACAAAGCCGTGGGCAATCATCTGCACCAGACCGCCGGAGACACCGAGGTCGTTGAAGATGAAAAAGCCCAAGGTGACAAAGCCCATGTGAGCGACCGACGAATAGGCCACCAGCTTCTTCATGTCCTGCTGCACCATGGCCACCAGACCGACGTAGATGACGGCGATCAGCGACAGGGCAATCAGGAGCCACGCCCACTCACGTGCCGCATCCGGTGCGATCGGCAGCGAAAAACGCAGGAAACCGTAGGCACCCAGCTTGAGCATGATGGCGGCCAGCACGGCGGAACCACCGGTGGGTGCCTCGACGTGCACATCGGGCAGCCAGGTGTGGACCGGCCACATCGGCACCTTGACGGCAAAGGCGGCAAAGAAGGCAAAGAACAGCAGGGTCTGCGTCGTGCCGTCCAGCGGCAGCTTGTGCCAGGTGAGGATGTCGAAGCTGCCGCCCGACTTGGTGTACAGGAAGATCAGTGCGATCAGCGTCAGCAGCGAGCCCAGCAGCGTGTAGAGGAAGAACTTGAAGGCGGCGTAGATCTTGTTCGGACCACCCCAGATGCCGATGATCAGGTACATCGGGATCAGCGTGGCTTCAAAGAAGACATAAAACAGGATGCCGTCCAGCGCCGAGAACACACCGATCATGAGACCGCTGAGGATCAGGAAGGCGCCCATGTACTGGTTGACACGGCGCGTGATGACCTCCCAGCCGGCAATCACCACGATGACGTTGATGAAGGCCGTCAGCAGCACGAACCAGAGCGAGATGCCGTCAAGACCCACGTGATAGTGCACATTGAAGCGATCCATCCAGGGCATCTTCTCGACAAACTGCATGGCCGCTGTACCGAGCTTGAACCCGGTGTACAAGGGCAGCGTCACGAGGAAGCTCGCCACCGCGCCGATGAGCGCGACCCAGCGCACCATGCGCGCCTGCTCGTCGCGGCCCAGGGCCAGCAGCAACACGCCGAACGCAATCGGCATCCAGATAGCCAGGCTCAACAAACCCATTTCTTCTTCTCCTTATCGGCTGAGCCACTCAACAACCATGGGCCATGTCACAAACCAGGACATGAGCACCAGAACGCCAACAATCATGGCCAGGGCATAGTGGTACAGATAACCGGACTGCACCCAGCGCACCGTGCCGGCCACCCAGCCCACGAGCTTCCAGGAACCGTTGATCACGGCACCGTCAATCAAGGCCTGGTCGCCCCCCTTCCACAAGCCGGTGCCCAACAGGCGCGCACCACGGGCCAGGATGTTCTCGTTGATCCAGTCCATGTAGTACTTGTTTTCCAGCAAGGTGTAGATCGGTTGGGCGGCACGCTTGATGGCCGCCGGCAGGGCCGGATTGATCATGTACATGTAGTAGGCGCAGACCACACCGGCCAGCGCCAGCCAGAACGGCGCCGTACTGAAGGCATGCAGCGCCATGGCCACCGGGCCATGGAAGGCCTCCGCCAGTTCCTGCATCACGGGGTGCTTGGCCGCATCGACAAAGATCGCGTCCTTGAAGAACTCGCCGAACAGCATGGGCTGGATCGTCATGTAACCGATCACCACCGAAGGAATGGCCAGCAGCACCAGCGGCACCGTCACCACCCAGGGCGACTCGTGCGGCTCGTGATGGTCGTCATGACCGTGGCCATGGTCGTCATGGTGCGCATCCGGGTTCTGGTCGTAGCGCTCCTTGCCGTGGAACACCAGGAAATACATGCGGAAGGAATAGAAAGCAGTCACGAAAACACCGGCCAGCACCGCAAAGTTGGCAAAGCCAGCACCCCACAGATGGCTTTCGTGCACGGCTTCGATGATGCTGTCCTTGGAATAGAAACCGGAGAACAGCGGCGTGCCGATCAGGGCCAGCGAGCCCAGCAGCGAGGTGATCCAGGTAATGGGCATGTACTTGCGCACGCCGCCCATCCAGCGGATGTCCTGGTTGTGGTGCATGCCCATGATGACCGAGCCGGCGCCGAGGAACAGCAATGCCTTGAAGAAGGCGTGCGTCATCAGGTGGAACACGGCCACCGAGTAGGCCGAAGCACCCAGTGCCACCGTCATGTAGCCCAGCTGCGACAGCGTGGAGTAGGCCACCACGCGTTTGATGTCATTCTGGATGATGCCCAGGAAGCCCATGAACAGCGCCGTGATGGAACCGATCACCATGATGAAGCTCAGGGCGGTGTCGCTCAACTCGAACAGCGGCGACATGCGCGCGACCATGAAGATGCCGGCCGTCACCATGGTGGCAGCGTGGATCAGGGCGGAGATCGGGGTCGGGCCTTCCATCGAGTCAGGCAGCCAGACGTGCAGCGGGAACTGGGCCGACTTGCCCATAGCACCGATGAACAGGCAGATGCAGATCACGGTGATCAACATGGCATCCTGGCCCAGGATGTACCAGGGGAACTCAATGGCGCCGAGTTGGGCCGCCTTGCCGAAGACCTCGTTGTAGTTCAGCGTGCCGGCGTAGGCCGCGATCAGGCCAATGCCGAGGATGAAGCCGAAGTCGCCGACACGGTTGACCAGGAAGGCCTTCATGTTGGCAAAGATGGCGGTCGGCTTGTTGAACCAGAAACCGATCAGCAGGTAGGACACCAGGCCCACCGCTTCCCAGCCGAAGAACAGCTGCAGCAGGTTGTTGCTCATGACCAGCATGAGCATGGAGAAGGTGAACAGCGAGATGTAGGCGAAGAAGCGGTTGTAGCCCTCGTCCTCTTCCATGTAGCCGATGGTGTAGATGTGCACCATCAGCGACACGAAGGTCACCACACACATCATCATGGCGGTCAGGCCGTCGACCATGAAGCCGACCTCCATTTTCAGGCCGCCGACCACCATCCAGGTGTAGAGCGTCTCGTTGAAGCGGGCGCCGTCCATGGCCACGCTCTTGAGCGTCATGGCCGAGAGGATGAAGGCCAGCAGAACACCCAGAATGGTGAGCGAGTGCGACAGGCGACGGCCGATCCAGTTGCCGCCGAACTTGGTACCAAGGACACCGGCCAGAACGGAACCGACCAGCGGTGCCAGCGGCACGGCCAGCAGGGTGGATGCAGAAAGGGTTTGACTCATCTTCTAGTACCTTGATGAACCGGCGGGTTCAGCCCTTGAGCGTGTTGAGTTCGTCCACATTGATGCTGGACTTGTTGCGGAACAGCAGCACCAGGATGGCCAGGCCGATGGCCGACTCGGCAGCTGCCACGGTGAGAATGAAGAACACGAACACCTGGCCATGCATGTCGCCCAGGTAGTGGGAGAAGGCCACGAAGTTCAGGTTGACCGCCAGCAGCATGAGCTCGATGGCCATCAGCAGCACGATCAGATTCTTGCGATTCAGGAAGATGCCCACCACGGCCAGCGCAAACAACATGGCGCCGAGCGTGAGGTAATGTCCGAGTGTCAGGGTCAGGGTCATGCCTTGTTCTCCTCAGGCGCTGCCTCGGCAGCCGGTGCCGGGCGTGTGGGATCGAGCTTGACGATCTGCAGACGATCGCTGGCACGCACGCGCACCTGCTCAGATGGATCAATGGCTTTGCTGTCCTTGCGGGCACGCAAGGTCAGGGCGATGGCCGCAATCATGGCCACCAGCAGGATGACCGCAGCCACCTGCACCGGGTAGACATACTGGGTGTAGAGCAGCTTGCCCAAATCCTTGGTGTTGGAGACTTCCAGCAGCGGCTGACCGATGACCTGGGCCACGCGCGGCTCCTCGGACACGCGGAACCCCGCCATCAGCACGGCGGCCATCTCCAGCACCACCACGGCCCCCAGCAAAGCTGCCAGGGGGAAGTGCCGCCAGAAGCCCTGGCGCAGCGCGTCAATCTTGATGTCGAGCATCATGACCACGAACAGGAAGAGCACCATCACCGCACCGAGATAGACCAGCACCAGCGTGATGGCCAGAAACTCGGCCTTCAGCAGCAGCCAGATGGCCGACGCCTGCGAGAAGGACAGCATGAGAAAGAGCACGGCATGCACAGGATTGCGCGCCGTGATGACCCGGAAGGCTGCAAACAGCAGCACCAACGAGAACAGATAAAAGAAACCGGTCTTGACGTCCATGGGTCGATCTTTGTGAGGTTCTGTGCGACGGTCTTCAGCGGGTGTTAACGATATTTGGCATCAGCCGCCTTGGAGGCTGCGATCTCGTTCTCATAGCGGTCGCCCACGGCCAGCAGCATGTCCTTGGTGAAATACAGGTCGCCGCGCTTTTCGCCGTGGTATTCAAAGATGCTGGTCTCGACAATCGAGTCGACCGGGCAGCTTTCTTCACAGAAGCCGCAGAAGATGCATTTGGTCAGGTCAATGTCGTAGCGCGTGGTGCGACGGCTGCCGTCGGCGCGCACATCGGACTCGATGGTGATCGCCATGGCCGGGCAGACCGCTTCGCACAGCTTGCAGGCAATGCAGCGCTCCTCGCCGTTGTCATAACGGCGCAGCGCATGCAGACCGCGAAAACGCGGCGACAGCGGTGTTTTTTCTTCCGGGAACTGCACCGTGACCTTGCGGCGGAAGGCGTAGCGTCCGGTCAGGGCCATGCCCTTGAAGAGCTCCACCAGCATGAAGCTCTTGATGAAGTCTTTGAAAGAGAAAGTTGAAGCAGCGATGGCAGACATGTCTTGACCCGCTTAGTTCCAGATATTCCACGGCGTCTGCATCCAGATGCCGACGATGAGCAGCCACACCAGGGTGACCGGGATGAAGATCTTCCAGCCCAGACGCATGATCTGGTCATAACGGAAGCGCGGGAAGGTCGCGCGGATCCAGATGAACATCGAGACCACAACGAAGGTCTTGGCACCCAGCCAGATCCAGCCCGGAATCCAGTTGAGCAATGCGCTGTCGATCGGCGACATCCAGCCGCCGAGGAACATGATCACCGCCAGAATGGAGACCAGCCACATGCTGGCGTACTCGGCCAGGAAGAAGATGGCAAAGCCCATGCCCGAGTACTCGACCATGTGGCCGGCCACGATCTCGGCTTCGCCTTCCACCACGTCGAAGGGGTGGCGATTGGTCTCGGCCACGCCGGAGATCAGGTAGACCATGAAGATCGGCAGCAACGGCAGCCAGTTCCAGGACAGGAAGTTCAGGCCCATGTCGCTGAAGTAACCCTTGCCCTGCCCTTGCACGATGTCGGTCAGGTTCATGCTGCCCGACACCATCAGCACCACCAGGAAGCAGAAGCCCATGGCGATCTCGTAGCTCACCATCTGCGCCGAAGCACGCAGCGCACCGAGGAAGGCGTACTTGGAGTTGGAGGCCCAGCCGGCAATGATGACGCCGTAGACCTCGATCGAGGTGATGGCCATGATCAGCAGCAGGCCGGCGTTGATGTTGGTCAGCGCCACGTCGGGGCCGAAGGGAATCGCCACCCAGGCGGCCAGCGCCGGCATGATGGCCATGATCGGGCCGAGCACGAACAGGCCCTTGGCAGCCGCGCTCGGCTGGATGATTTCCTTGGTCAGCAGCTTGAGCGCGTCGGCAATCGGCTGCAGCAGGCCCATGGGGCCGACGCGGTTGGGTCCGTAACGCACCTGCATGAAGCCCAGCAGCTTGCGCTCCCACAGCGTCAGGTAAGCCACCGCCCCCATCAGCGGCGCGAGCACCACCACGATCTTGAGCAGAATCCAGATGACCGGCCAGGCCATGGCCGTCCACCAGTTGGCGGCCAGCAGGTTCAGGCCTCCGTTGTACAGCGCATCGATCATGCTGCCACCCCTTCTTCACGCACAGCACGCGCATCGGCCGTCAGCTGTAGCGACGGCGCACGACGGACCAGGCCGTCCAGTTGGTAGATGGATGCCACCACCGGTTCGGTGGTCGAAGCAGCCAGTGTGATGGCCGCTTGTGTGGCGTTGTTGAGTGCCGGCGCCGTGGCCGTCGCGGCGGCCAGCACCTCTTGCGAACTTTCGAACTCGAAGCCCGGCAAGCCGAGCAGGTTGCCCAGCACGCGCAGCACCTTCCAGGCCGGACGCGTCTCACCCAGCGGTTTGACCACGGCATGGAAACTCTGCAGTCGGCCTTCGGCGTTGGCGAAACTGCCCGAGGTCTCGGTGAACGGTGCGATGGGCAACAGCACATCGCTGAAAGCCAGGTTGGTCTTGAACGGGCTCAAGGTCACCACCGTGTCAACCTTGCCCAGACCCTCGGCCGCCTTCTGGCCGGCAGCGGAGTCGAACTCGGGTTCGGTGTTGAGCAGGATGGCGGCCTTGAGGCCACCCGCCAGCATCTGACCTGCTGTCAAACCACCGGCTTGCGGCTGGACCTTCATCCACTGGGCGCCCACGGTGTTGGCTGCTTCGGTGAGGTAGCCCACCGTAGCGCCGGTCTGTGCGGCAATCCAGTTGGCCAGTGCCAGCAGGCTGGAAGCCTGTGCATGGTGCGCAGCGGCGTTGCCCAGCAACACGGCCTTGCGTTCGCCACCGAGCAGCGACTTGGCGATGGCCTGCGCTTGTGCAGTGGCCTGGCCGGTAGCCGGTGCACTTACGCCCTTTTCGGCAGCGATCGCAGCCGCCACATCGGCCAGCACCTGGCCCCAGGCCGAAGCGTCGGTCACGACAGCGTTGGCCACGCGCATGGCCCAGGCATCGGCATCCTTGAACAAGGCCTTCGAAGTGATGGCATTGACGGCAGCACCATGGCGCACCGCCTGGCGAATGCGCTGGGCAAACAGCGGATGGTCCTTGCGCAGGTTGGAGCCAACCACCAGCACACGCTGGAGTTGCGTCAGGGATTCAATCGAGGTCCCGAGCCAGCGAACGCCTTCGCCCTTGCCGAACTCGGCATGGCGCAGACGGTGGTCGATGTTGTCGCTCCCCAGACCGCGCACCAGCGCGCCGGCCAGGTACAGCTCTTCCACCGTGCTGTGCGGGCTGACCAAGGCACCAATGCTGTTGGCACCATGCTCGGCCTGGATGTGTTTGAAGCTCTTGGTCACGTATTCCAGCGCGGTCTGCCAGTCGACGGTTTTCCACTCGCCGCCGTGCTTGATCATGGGCTGGGTCAGACGATCCTGGCCGTCCAGCGCTTCATAGGAGAAACGATCGCGGTCGGCGATCCAGCATTCATTGACCGCCTCGTTTTCCAGCGGCACAACGCGCATGACCTTGTTGTTCTTGACCTGCACGATCAGGTTGGCACCGGTGGAGTCGTGCGGACTGACCGACTTGCGGCGGCTCAGCTCCCAGGTGCGGGCCTGGTAACGGAACGGCTTGCTGGTCAGCGCGCCGACCGGGCAGATGTCGATCATGTTGCCGGACAGTTCGGAATCCACCGAGTGACCGACGAAGGTCTCGATTTCGGAATGCTCGCCGCGGTGCGACATGCCCAGCTCCATGACGCCGGCCACTTCCTGGCCGAAGCGCACGCAGCGGGTGCAGTGAATGCAACGGCTCATCTCTTCCATCGAGATCAACGGGCCGACATCCTTGTGGAACACGACGCGCTTTTCCTCTTCGTAGCGGGAGGAAGACGCACCGTAGCCGACGGCCAGGTCCTGCAACTGACACTCGCCACCCTGGTCGCAGATCGGGCAGTCCAGCGGGTGGTTGATCAGCAGGAACTCCATCACCGACTTCTGCGCCTTGACCGCCTTGTCGCTCTTGGTGCGCACGATCATGCCCTGCGTCACCGGCGTGGCGCAGGCCGGCATCGGCTTGGGCGCCTTTTCCACATCGACCAGACACATGCGGCAGTTGGCCGCAATGCTGAGCTTCTTGTGGTAGCAGAAATGCGGAATGTAGGTGCCGGCTTTTTCGGCCGCATGCATGACCATGCTGCCTTCCACAACCTCTACCTTCTTGCCGTCGAGTTCGATTTCAACCATGTTCGTGTACTCGGGTATGGGGCTCAGACGTAGGCCGGGACCATGCAGGTCTTGTGGGCCACGTGGTGTTCGAATTCATGTCGGAAATGCTTGATCATGGCGCGCACCGGCATCGCCGCTGCATCGCCCAGCGCGCAAATGGTGCGGCCTTGGATGTTTTCCGCCACGTTGTCCAGTAGGTCCATGTCTTCGGGGCGACCCTGGCCGTTCTCGATGCGGTCGACCACACGCGACAGCCAGCCCGTGCCTTCGCGGCAGGGCGTGCACTGGCCGCAGGACTCGTGCATGTAGAAGTAGCTTAGGCGCTGCAGCGACTTGACCATGCAACGGGTCTCGTCCATCACGATCACCGCGCCCGAGCCCAGCATGGAGCCAGCCTTGGCAATGGAGTCGTAATCCATGGTGCATTCCATGATGATGTTGGCCGGCAGCACCGGCGCCGAGGAACCACCGGGAATCACCGCCTTCAACTGGCGACCGCCGCGCACGCCACCGGCCAGCTCCAGCAGCTTGGCAAAGGGCGTGCCCATGGGGATCTCGTAGTTGCCCGGACGCTCGACGTCACCGCTGATCGAGAAGATCTTGGTGCCGCCGTTGTTCGGCTTGCCGCACTCCAGGTAGGCCTGGCCGCCGTTGCGGATGATCCAGGGCACCGCAGCGAAGGTCTCGGTGTTGTTGATGGTGGTGGGCTTGCCGTACAGGCCGAAGCTGGCAGGGAACGGCGGCTTGAAGCGCGGCTGGCCCTTCTTGCCTTCGAGCGACTCCAGCAGCGCGGTCTCTTCGCCGCAGATGTAGGCACCAAAGCCGTGGTGCGCATGCAGCTGGAAGCTGAAGTTGCTGCCCAGAATGTTGTTGCCCAGCAGGCCGGCAGCACGCGCTTCTTCCAGCGCGGCCTCGAAGCGTTCGTAGACTTGGAAGATCTCGCCGTGGATGTAGTTGTAGCCGACCGTGATGCCCATGGCGTAGGCCGCGATGGCCATGCCTTCGATCACGATGTGCGGGTTGTACATCAGGATGTCGCGGTCCTTGCAGGTACCCGGCTCACCCTCGTCGGAGTTGCACACCAGGTACTTCTGGCCCGGGAACTGGCGCGGCATGAAGCTCCACTTCAGGCCGGTGGGGAACCCGGCGCCGCCGCGGCCGCGCAAGGAAGACTCCTTGACGGTGGCGATCACCTGGTCTTGTGTGAGACCCTCGCCGCCATCCTTGCCGAGGATCTTGCGCAAGGCCTGGTAGCCGCCACGCGCTTCGTAATCTTCCAGGCTCCAGTTGGAACCGTTCAGGCCGGCGTAGATCTGCGGATTGATGTGACGGTCGTGGAAGCAGGTCTGCACGCCGGTGGCGGCAAACTGGGACAGGATTTTTTCAGCCGACATCATTTGGTCTCCGCAGACTTCAGACCATCGATCAGCTGATCGAGCTTGTCATTCGACATGAAGCTGCACATGGTGCGGTCGTTCACCAGCATCACCGGCGAATCGGCACAGGCACCCAGGCATTCACTCTGCTGCAGCGTGAACAGGCCATCGGCCGTGGTCTCGCCCATGGCGATGCCCAGCTTGTGCTCCAGGTGCTTGAGCGCCCTGGCGCCGTCGCGCAGCTGGCACGGCAGGTTGGTGCACACGTTGAGCTTGTACTTGCCCACCGGCTGCTGGTTGTACATGTTGTAGAAAGTCGTCACCTCGTGCACGGCCATCGGCGCCATCTCGAGATAGGCAGCGATCTCAGCCTCGCTGTCGGCACTCACGTGCCCAAGCTCCTGCTGCACGATGGACAAGCAGGCCATGACGGCAGACTGCTTCTGCTCAGCCGGGTATTTGGCGACTTCTTTGGCGAAGCGCGCTTTGATGGAATCAGAGATCATCGATCAATCTCTCCAAACACGATGTCCAGGGTGCCGATGATGGCCACGGCGTCGGCCAGCATGTGGCCGCGGGCCAGCTCGTCCAGCGCTGCCAGATGGGCAAAGCCCGGGGCGCGGATCTTGAGGCGATAGGGCTTGTTGGCACCGTCGCTCACGAGGTAGATGCCGAACTCGCCCTTCGGATGCTCGACGGCGGCATAGGCCTCGCCTTCGGGCACACGCATGCCTTCGGTGAAGAGCTTGAAGTGGTGGATCAGCTCTTCCATGTTGGACTTCATGGCCTCGCGTGCCGGCGGTGCCACCTTGTGGTTGTCGGTGATGACCGGACCGGGGTTGGCACGCAACCAATCCACGCACTGCTTGATGATGCGGTTGGACTCGCGCATCTCCTGCACGCGCACCAGGTAACGGTCGTAGCTGTCGCCAGTCTTGCCAACCGGAATGTCGAACTCGACACGGTCGTAGGCATCGTAGGGCTGCTGTTTGCGCAGGTCCCAGGCCACGCCGGAGCCACGCAGCATGGGGCCGGTCATGCCCAGGTTCATGGCACGCTCGGCCGTCACGACGCCGATGCCCACGGTACGCTGCTTCCAGATGCGGTTGTCAGTCAGCAGGGTTTCGTACTCGTCCACGCACTTGGGGAAACGCTGCGTGAAGTCGTCGATGAAGTCGAGCAGTGAACCCTGGCGGTTGGCATTGAGTTCGGCCATCGCCTTGGCGTTGCGGATCTTGCTGGCCTGGTACTGCGGCATGGTGTCCGGCAGGTCGCGGTAGACGCCGCCCGGACGGAAGTAGGCCGCGTGCATGCGCGCACCGGACACCGCTTCGTACATGTCGAACAGGTCTTCGCGTTCGCGGAAGGTGTAGATCAGGATGGTCGAGCTGCCGCAGTCGTTGCCGTGCGAACCCAGCCACATCAGGTGATTGAGCAGGCGCGTGATCTCGCCGAACATGGTGCGGATGTACTTGGCGCGCAGCGGCACCTCGATGCCCAGCAGCTTCTCGATGGCCAGGCAGTAGGCCTGCTCGTTGCACATCATCGACACGTAGTCGAGACGGTCCATGTAAGGCAGCGACTGGATGTAGGTCTTGCTCTCGGCCAGCTTTTCGGTGGCACGGTGCAGCAGGCCGATGTGCGGGTCGGCGCGCTGGACCACTTCACCGTCGAGCTCGAGCACCAGACGCAGCACGCCGTGCGCGGCCGGGTGCTGCGGACCGAAGTTCAGGGTGTAGTTCTTGATTTCGGCCATGGTCAGTTCAGGCCTCCGTAGTTGTCTTCACGGATGATGCGCGGCGTGATTTCGCGCGGCTCGATGCTCACCGGCTGGTAGACCACGCGCTGCTGCTCGGCGTCATAACGCATCTCGACATGGCCGCTGAGCGGGAAATCCTTGCGGAAGGGGTGGCCGATGAAACCGTAGTCGGTCAGGATGCGGCGCAGGTCGTCATGCCCTTCGAACACGATGCCGTACAGGTCGAAGGCCTCGCGCTCATACCAGTTGGCGGCACGCCAGATGCCCGTGACAGAGTCCACCACCGGGAAATCATCGTCAGCGGCGAACACCTTCAGGCGCACGCGCTGGTTCAGGCTGACGGACAGCAGATGGGAGACGACGGCGAAGCGTTGACCCTCCCACACACCATCACCATAGGCGGAATAGTCGACACCACAGAGGTCAATCAGTTGCTCAAAGCGGCAACCGGGGGCATCGCGCAGAATCTGCGCCGCCGCCAGATAGTCGGCAGCCGCCACCTCCACCGTGACCTCGTCCTGCCAGACATCGATACGACGCACCTTGCCGCCCAAAGCGGCGGCAACTGTGTCCTTGAGAGCCTCGGGATTTACAGCAATAGCAGTCATCTGTGATTCCTCAGACGCGCGCAATGGTTTGCGTGCGGCGAATTTTTTGCTGCAGCTGGATGATGCCGTAGATCAGCGCTTCCGCCGTGGGGGGGCAGCCTGGCACATAAACATCCACCGGCACGATGCGGTCACAACCGCGCACCACCGAGTAGCTGTAGTGGTAGTAGCCGCCACCGTTGGCACAGGAACCCATGGAGATGACCCAACGCGGCTCGCTCATCTGGTCGTAGACCTTGCGCAGGGCCGGCGCCATCTTGTTGCACAGCGTGCCGGCCACGATCATCAGGTCGGACTGGCGCGGGCTGGCGCGGAACACCTCGGCGCCGAAACGGCCGATGTCGTAGCGCGCCGCGGCCGCATGCATCATCTCGACCGCGCAGCAGGCCAGACCGAAGGTCATGGGCCAGAGCGAGCCGGTTTTGGCCCAGTTCACCACCGTGTCGTAACTGGTGGTGATAAAGCCCTCTTTCATCACGCCTTCAATCATGGCATCAGCCCTCTTGAAATCTGCTTAGTTCTATTCCCAGTCCAGGGCGCCTTTTTTCCACTCGTAGATGAAACCCACGACCAGAATGCCCAGGAACACCACCGCCGCCCAGAAGCCGACCGCCCCCACCTCTTTGAGCGCAACCGCCCACGGGAAGAGGAACGCGATTTCCAGATCGAACAGAATGAAAAGGATGGCCACGAGGTAGTAGCGCACGTCGAACTTCATGCGCGCGTCTTCGAACGCCTCGAAACCACACTCGTAGGGGGAGTTTTTTGCCGCATCGGGCCGGTTCGGCCCCAGGACATAGCCGAGCACCTGGGGCAGGATACCTACCGCGATGCCGACCAAGATGAACAGGAGAACGGGAAGGTACTGATCGAGGTTCATCTTGAGATTCTGATCACCGTTTAGCCCGCCGGACTGGATCCAACAGGTCTGTTTATGGTGCCGTCGGCGAGACTCGAACTCGCACAGCTTTCGCCACTACCCCCTCAAGATAGCGTGTCTACCAATTTCACCACGACGGCTTGTCTCAGGCGTCAGAATTGCATGAGGATTGCGCTTTCCCGACAGCCCTAGAGTTTACCCTGAATTTGACCCGCCTCCCGGTTGATGCGGGTCAACATCAGAGAAATTACTTCGACGGAATCTGCCCTGCGCCCGAGGTGGCCGGTGCAGACGGCACCGGGGCTGCGGGTGCCTGGCTGCCCGGAATTTGCGTGGCCGTACCAGCCGCGCCTTCCGCTGCCGGCGCGGTGACGGCAGCGCGCTCCAGCACGCTGCCCGAACTCGCCGGACGCGCATTGCCGAAGTAGGCCAGCGCCAGGGTGCAGACGAAGAACACCGTGGCCAGCACGGCCGTGGTGCGCGACAGGAAGTTGGCGCTGCCGCTGGCACCGAACAGGCTGCCCGAGCTGCCGCTGCCGAAGGCCGCGCCCATGTCGGCGCCCTTGCCGTGCTGGATCAGGATCAGGCCGATCATGGCCAGTGCCGACAGCAGTTGGACCGCCAAGAGGATGGTCAATACGAGACTCATGTTTACTCCTAAATTCGTAGCAATCTGCGTCCGCTATCAGCGGGCTGCAGCAATGATGGTCAAAAAGTCCGGGGCCTTGAGCGAGGCACCGCCAATGAGGCCGCCGTCGATATCGGGCTGAGCCAGCAGCTGCTCTGCGTTGGCGGCATTCATGCTGCCGCCATAGAGGATGTTTATGCGCTCGGCCTGCGGCGTGGCGGCTTTCAGCTGCGCCCGCAGCACGGCATGCACGGCTTGCGCCTGCTCCGGCGTGGCGGTCTTGCCGGTGCCGATGGCCCACACCGGCTCGTAGGCCACCACGATCTCGCTGATGCAATGGCCATTCAGATGGATCACCGCGGCCAGTTGCCGCTTGACCACTTCCTCGGTCTTGCCGGCTTCACGCTCGGCCAGTGTCTCGCCCACGCAGACGATGGGCGTCACGCCGTTGGCCAGGGCGCGCTGCGCCTTGGCTGCCACCACGGCATCGGTTTCACCATGGTATTGGCGGCGCTCCGAGTGACCGACGATGGCGTAGCGCACGCCGAAGTCCTTCAGCATGGCCACCGACACCTCACCGGTGTAGGCTCCAATCTCGTGCTGCGACATATCCTGTGCGCCCAGCTCCACAGGGCTGGTGGCCAGCAAAGCCTGGCACTGTGCGAAGTAAGGTGCCGGCACGCAGACCGCGATGTCACAGGCCGGGTCTTTCAGGCCGGAGAGGATACCCTTGAGCAGGGCCTGGTTGGCCGCCAGGCTGCCGTTCATCTTCCAGTTGCCGGCGATCAGCTTCTTCTTGCTCATTTTGTCTCCCAGGTCAGCACGATCTTGCCGATGTGCTGGTTGGATTCCATCAGCGCGTGCGCCTTGGCGGCGCCGCTGCCGGTCGGCTCGCTCGGATCCACGGCCTTCCAGGTGCTGTGGATCACGGGTTTGATGCTGCCGTTTTCAATCAGCGGCCAGGCGTGCTTCAGGCAGGCCTGGGCGATGGCGGCCTTGAAAGCCACCGGGCGCGGGCGCAGCGTGGAGCCCGTGATGGTCAGGCGCTTGCGCAACACCAGGCCGGCATTGAACTCGCTCTTGGTACCGCCCTGCACCGCGATGATCACGATGCGGCCGTCCTCGGCCAGGCATTCGACCTCGCGCGCGACGTAGCTGCCGCCCACCATGTCGAGAATGACGTCCACACCCTTGCCGTCCGTCAGGCGCTTGACCTCGTCCTTGAAGTCCTGCGTCTTGTAGTTGATGGCATGGTCGGCACCGAGCTTGAGGCAGGCGGCGCACTTGTCGTCGCTGCCAGCGGTCACGATCACCGTCGCACCCATGGCCTTGGCCAGCTGGATGGCGGTGACGCCGATGCCGCTGGAGCCGCCCTGGATCAGCAGGGTTTCGCCCTTCTGCAGGCGGCCGCGGTCGAACACATTGCTCCAGACCGTGAAGAAGGTCTCAGGCAGCGAGGCCGCCTCGACATCGCTCAGGCCTTTCGGGTATGGCAGGCACTGCGCAATCGGCGCCGTGCACAACTCGGCGTAGCCACCGCCAGCGACCAGCGCGCAAACGCGGTCGCCCAGCTTGAGACCGGCTTTCGCCAGCTCTTTGGCATCGCCACCCACGACCTCACCCGCCACTTCGAGGCCGGGAATGTCGGAAGCCCCCGGCGGGACGGGATAGTTGCCGGTGCGCTGGAACACGTCGGGCCGGTTGATGCCGCTAGCCGCCACGCGGATCAGCAACTCGCCGGCCGCCGGCACCGGGTCCGGGCGCTCGCCCAGACGCAGCACCTCGGGTGCACCGTAGGATGTGATTTCGACTGCTTTCATGATCATTTATGTCGATAGCCCTTGCGCTGATTGCGCAAGGCGCTATCGATTCAATAGCAAAGTGAAAGACGGATCAGGCCTGCTCGCCGCCTTGGGCGGGACGGTCCAGCAGCGCCTTCATGGACAGCTTGACGCGGCCCTTCTCGTCAGTCTCCAGCACCTTGACCTTGACGATCTGGCCTTCGGACAGGTAGTCGGAGACCTTCTCGACGCGCTCGTGGGCGATCTGGCTGATGTGCAGCAGGCCGTCCTTGCCGGGCAGCAGGTTGACCAGGGCACCGAAGTCCAGGATCTTGGTGATCGGGCCTTCGTAGACCTTGCCAATTTCCACTTCGGCCGTGATCTCGGCGATGCGGCGCTTGGCCTCGTCGGCCTTGGCGCCGTCGGTGGAGGCGATGGTGATGGTGCCGTCTTCCGCGATGTCGATCTGGGTGCCGGTCTCTTCGGTCAGCGCGCGGATCACGGCGCCGCCCTTGCCGATCACGTCACGGATCTTCTCGGGGTTGATCTTCATGGTGTACAGGCGCGGCGCGAAGTTGCTCACCTCGGTCTTGGCTTCGCCCATGGCTTCCTGCATCTTGCCCAGGATGTGCATGCGGGCTTCCTTGGCCTGGGCCAGCGCGACCTGCATGATTTCCTTGGTGATGCCCTGGATCTTGATGTCCATCTGCAGCGCGGTGATGCCGTTGGTGGTACCGGCCACCTTGAAGTCCATGTCGCCCAGGTGGTCTTCGTCACCCAGGATGTCGGTCAGCACGGCGAAGCGGTTGTCTTCCTTGATCAGGCCCATGGCAATGCCGGCCACGTGGGCCTTCATCGGCACGCCGGCGTCCATCAGCGACAGGCAGCCGCCGCACACCGATGCCATCGAGGAGGAACCGTTCGATTCGGTGATCTCGGACACCACACGCATGGTGTAGGGGAAGTCTTCCTTGTTCGGCAGGCAGGCCACCAGGGCGCGCTTGGCCAGACGGCCGTGGCCGATTTCGCGGCGCTTCGGCGTGCCCACGCGACCGGTTTCGCCGGTGGCGAAGGGAGGCATGTTGTAGTGCAGCATGAAGCGGTCTTCGAACTCGCCGGCCAGGGCGTCGATGCGCTGGGCATCACGCTCGGTACCGAGCGTGGTGACCACCAGGGCCTGGGTTTCACCGCGGGTGAACAGGGCCGAACCGTGGGTACGGGGCAGCACGCTGTTGCGGATTTCGATCGGACGCACGGTGCGCGTGTCGCGACCGTCGATGCGCGGCTCGCCGGCCAGGATCTGACCGCGCACGATGCGCGCTTCGATGTCGAACAGCATGCCTTCGACCTTGACGCTGTCGAACTCGACGCCGGACTCTTTCAGGTCGGCCATCACGACAGCATAGGCTTCGCGGCAAGCGTGGGTGCGGGCCTGCTTGTTGCGGATCTGGTAGGCGGCGCGCAGCTTCTCTTCAGCCAGCGCATTGACCTTGGCGATCAGGGCTTCGTCCTTGGCCGGCGCTTGCCAGTCCCAGGCCGGCTTGCCGGCGTCGCGCACCAGCTCGTGGATGGCGTTGATGGCGATGTTGCCCTGCTCGTGGCCGAACACCACGGCACCCAGCATGATCTCTTCCGACAGCTGCTGGGCTTCGGATTCCACCATCAGCACGGCGGCTTCGGTACCGGCGACCACCAGATCCATCTGGCTGTCCTTGCGCTGGGTCTGGCCCGGGTTCAGGACGTATTCACCGTTGATGTAACCGACGCGGGCAGCGCCGATCGGGCCGTTGAACGGAATGCCGCTGATGGACAGAGCCGCACTGGTGGCGATCATGGCCGCGATATCGGCGTCGACTTCCGGGTTCAGCGACAGGGTGTGGATCACGACCTGCACTTCATTGAAGAAACCTTCGGGGAACAGCGGGCGGATCGGGCGGTCGATCAGACGGGAGGTCAGCGTCTCGAGTTCGCTCGGGCGGCCTTCGCGCTTGAAGAAGCTGCCGGGGATCTTGCCGGCGGCGTAGGTCTTCTCAATGTAGTCGACCGTCAGGGGGAAGAAGTCCTGGCCGGGCTTGGCGCTCTTGGACGCCACCACGGTGGCCAGCACCACGGTGTCATCGATGTTGACGATCACGGCACCGCCGGACTGGCGGGCGATTTCACCGGTTTCCATGGTGACCGAGTGCTGGCCCCACTGGAAGGTCTTCGTGACTTTATTGAACATGCTCATGTGTCTCTCCTATCAATTCGGGAGGTAAAGGCCACCTCACCTTTGGCCCGGAGTCAGCAACACAGAACACGATGCCATTCCAGAGAAAGTCGGCCATTGGACTCAAATTTCTCTGGAATGACACAGCTTCGCTCTGTTTTTACCTTCTCCGAAGTACAAAGCGCCTGAGCTAGTGAACTAACTCAGGCGCTTCGTCATGTTTCTGGCGATTACTTACGCAGACCCAGCTTGGTGATCAGCGCGGTGTAACGGTCGGCATCCTTGCCCTTGAGGTAGTCGAGCAGCTTGCGACGACGGCTCACCATGCGCAGCAGACCACGACGGCCGTGGTGATCCTTGGCGTGGGTCTTGAAGTGGGGGGTGAGTTCGTTGATGCGAGCGGTCAGCAGGGCGACCTGGACTTCCGGGCTACCGGTGTCGGTGGCGCTGCGGGCGTTGGCTTTAACAACTTCAGCTTTGATGCTGGATGCGATCATTTCATTCTTCCTGAGATGTGGGCGGCACCAGCCCTCTGGCTGTGACGTCCCGGGTTTTCAACTTGCGTCAGCGGCTGGAACTGCTGCTGACGTGCGCTCCGCACCGGTTAACCCGTTGCAGAACCATGAAATTATAGCTCACCCCAGGCTGCGCGCACTTCGTGTCGCTCCGCCACCCCCTGCAAGGGGCGATGCCAGCCGCCCGGCAAAGCCGGTTCGGCGGCATCCCACGATGTGAGAAGCCTACTGAGCAGCGAGCCAGGTCTTGAGGCGCTCTACCCCTTGCACCAGCCGCTGCGGGTCGCGGGAGGCAAAACACCAGCGCAGCCAGCCCTGCGCCTCCGGGGCAAAAGCCTCACCCGGTGCCAGGCCCAGGCCGGCCTCCAGCACCAGGCGCTTGGCCGTGGCCAGCGAATCCGGGTAGCCGTCCAGCCGGAAAAATGCGTACATGCCGCCCGCCGGCGTGGCCACCTGCACGCCGGGCACGGCCTGCAGCAGCGGCAGCAGGGTGTCGCGACCGGCCTTGAGCTGCGCCACCACCCGCGGCGTCACCTCTGCGGCCCGCTGCAGCGCCATCACGGCGGCGCGCTGGGTGAAGACGCTGGCGCACGAGGTGTTGAACTCGATCAGCTTGCCCATGTCGTGCGTCAGGGCAGGCGGCAGCACCAGCCAGCCCAGGCGCCAGCCGGTCATGAGGAAACTCTTGGAGAAGCTGTGCACCATGATCAAGCGATCGTCCGCTGCCGCCACATCCAGAAAACTCGGCGCACAGCCATTTGAACTAGGCTCGTAGTACAGCTGCGAGTACACCTCGTCGGCGACGATCCAGGTGCCGGTGCGGCGGCAATGGTCCAGGATGCGCTGCTGCTCGGCGCGCGTCAGCGTCCAGCCGGTCGGGTTGTTGGGCGCGTTGAGGATCAGCACCTTGGTGGCCGGCGTCACGGCCGCCAGCAGGCGGTCTAGGTCCAGCGTCCAGGCGCCGTCGACCGGCTGGAGCGGCACGCAGGTCAGGCGTGCCCCCATGATGACCGGCTGCGCCGTCAGGTTGGGCCACACGGGCGTGACCACCACCACCTCATCGCCGGCAGCCACCAGCGCCTGCATGGCCAGCATCAGCGCACTCACGCCGCCGGAGGTGACGGCAATGCGCTCGACACCGATCGGCCCATGGTGAGCGCTCATGTGTGCGGCAATGGCCTCACGCAGCTCGGGCAGGCCCAGGTTGTGGGCATAAAAGGTTTCGCCCTTCTGCAGCGACTCGATGGCCGCCTGGCGAATGAAGTCCGGCGTGACCTCGTCGCCCTCGCCGAACCAGAAGGCCAGCACGTCGGGGCGGCCCAGGCCGGCATTGGCCACCTCACGGATTTTCGATTCCTGCAGCTGGCGGATGACGTCACGCATGAAGTAATTTCAAAAAAATCAGGGACGCTGCATTTTGCAGCTGCTGGGCTGCTCGGCACGCGCGGCCGGCAGGACCTTGATGACGCGAAAGCCGTAACCCGAACCTTCAACGTCGAACTTCACACCGGCGGCGCCCTGGCGCTCCATCAGGCCGACCATCAGCTGTTGCTGGAACTGGTGGTCCAGCGCGCGCATGGTGCCGCGCTGGCCGTTTAGCGTCACGTTGGCTTTTTCCAGCTGACCGGCCACGTCCACGGCCTGCAGTGAGCCAGCGCGCTCGATCGCCTGCGCCAGCGACTCCACCAGCAGCTGCATGCGCATGTGCACGTAGTCGTCGGCCGGCTTCGGGAAGCGCTGGCGGAAGGACTGGTAGAACGCCTCGCTGTCCTTGCCTGGCGCATTGGGCAGCCAGTCGGCCACGGCAATCACACGGCCGACGCCGGCCTCACCCAGCGCAGCCGGTGCCCCCAGCGCATTGCCGTAGAAGGTGTAGAACTTGCCCTCGTAACCGGCTTCACGCGCCGCCTTCACCAGCAGCGTCAGGTCGTTGCCCCAGTTGCCGGTGATCACCGCCTGCGCGCCGCTGGCCTTGATCTTGGCCGCATAGGGCATGAAGTCCTTGACGCGCCCCATCGGGTGCAGCTCATCGCCGACGATCTGCACATCGGGCCGCTGCTGGCCCAGCTGGCGCCGTGCTTCGCGCGCCACCGCCTGGCCGAAGCTGTAGTCCTGGCCGATCAGGTAGGCGCTCTTGACGGCCTTGTCATCCTTCAGCACCTCCATCAGCGCCGCCATGCGCATGTCGGCATGGGCGTCGAAGCGAAAATGCCAGAAGCTGCACTTCTCGTTGGTCAGGATCGGATCGACCGCCGCGTAGTTGAGGAAGATCACGCGCTTGCCCGGCTCGCGTTCGTTGTGCTTGTTGATGGCATCGATCAGCACCGCCGCCGTGGCTGAGGAATTGCCTTGCGCCACAAAGCGGGCGCCATCGTCGATGGCGGCGCGCAGCGCAGCCAGGGCCTCTTCGTTCTGGCCCTTGCTGTCATAGCGTTCGATGGCCAGCGGGCGGTTGCCGCCGGCGGCGGCCGGCAGCTTGATGCCGCCACGCGCATTGACGCGCTCGGCCGCCCACGCCAGATTGCGGTAGACCGCCTCGCCGGTGTTGGCAAACGGGCCGCTCAGGCCTTCGATCATCGCAATCTTGATGGGGGCCGGCTGGGCCTGGGCCAACAAGGCGGCGGGCAGAGATAAAGCCAGCAGCAGCGATTTCAATACCGGACGACGAAAAATATTCATGGCAAAACAACTCTTGAAAACAAAAAAATTGCGCTCAATTTCGATCCAAGCGGCAGACCAGAGATGGCGGCCGCGCAGTGTACGGGATACGGTTTTGACCGCACTTCGTACACACCCCCATTTTTGTGTT
>NZ_BCWP01000037.1 GCF_001592265.1 Curvibacter delicatus NBRC 14919
TAAAAAAAGGCCCCGTCATACGACGAGGCCTTGAAGGGATCCCTGAACCCGAAGGTGTCGAAAGGACCCGAGGAGACAACCGGTGGAAACTGCTTAGTTCCCGATGAAATGAATTATGTCAGGGTTTTCCCTTGGCGTAAAGTCATTTCAAGAAAAAATCGAGGGTTTACCCTTTGTTACCGTTTGCGGGCAGCCGGCTTGCCTGCGCTCACAGCATTGGCGGCCACGGCATTGAAGTTGGATTCGGCCAGTTCAGTCGCTTGTTTGACGGACTTCTGAATCGATTCCAGTGCATTGTTGGCAGCAGCCACGGCGCTTTTCATCACAGCCACAGCCGTTTCGGAGCCGGCAGGCGCGTTCTTGGCCGCGTTGTCGACCAAACCCACGAACTTCTTCTGGGCTTCAGTCGCCTGATCTTCAAAAGCCTTGCCGAATTCGGCACTGGTGCTGGATGCGATGTCGTACAGATGACGGCTGTAGGACAGGGTCTTCTCTGCCAAGGGTTGGAACAGGGCCGACTGCAGAGCCAGCAACTCCTGGGCGTCTTTGACGCTCAGAACGGACTGGGCCTGCTTGGAGGCGTCAGCCAAGGCGGCGCGGGAGGCGGTCATGTTCAGTTCAACCAGCTTCTCAACGCCCTCAAAGGCTTTGTTGGTCAGACCAAACAGGGTCTCGATGTTGGCTTTGTTGGTGGCCATGACTTGTTCGACGGTCAGCATGAGAATCTCCTTGAAAGGTGGGCTGAGGATTTATGTTGCAGTGCAACATGGCTCGAATTATAGGTAGGTGAATCGGGAGTGCAAGTCTTTTTTGTTGCGATGCAGCATATTAGGGTTGGCGCTCTAAATCCTCAAGGTCTGAAGTCACTGGGGTCAGAATCGGCCGCATGAAGGCGTTTTATTCAGATCATTTTGTTCTGCCCTTGCCCGCAGGACATCGGTTCCCCATGGCCAAATACAGTCAGCTGCGCGAGCGCCTGGCCCGTGAGTTACCGCTGGTGACCTTGCAGGAGGCGCCACGGGCCAGTGATGGGGAATTGGCACTGGTTCACGTTCCCGCTTACATCGCATCGCTGGCACAGGGCACGATCAGTCGCGCGGCCATGCGTGAGATCGGCTTTCCCTGGAGTGACGCCATGGTGGAGCGCTCAAGGCGCTCGGCCGGGGCGACCGTGGCCGCGGCTCGGCTGGCCCTGCAAGCGGGGGTGGCGGCCAATCTGGCCGGTGGTACGCACCATGCCTATGCCGACAAAGGCGGCGGTTTTTGTGTTTTCAACGATGCCGCCGTGGCTGCGCGCCTGATGCAGGCCGAGTGGGGCCGGCAGCAGCGCCGCACCTTGCGCGTGGCCATCATTGATCTCGATGTGCATCAGGGCAATGGCACGGCGCACATTTTTCAGCACGACGACAGCGTGTTCACACTGTCCTTGCACGGCGAAAAGAATTTCCCGTTCTGCAAGGAAAGCAGCGACCTGGACGTGGCATTGCCCGACGGTTGCGGTGACGAACCCTATCTGCAGGCGCTGGAGGCCGCGCTTGAGGAGTTGCTGCACCGTTTCGAGCCGGGTCTGGTAATTTATCTGGCTGGAGCCGATCCGTTTGAGGGGGACCGTCTGGGCCGCCTCAAGCTCAGCCGTGACGGACTGGAAGCGCGCGACCGACGTGTGTTCGACTGGTGCTGGCAGCGTCGCATTCCGCTGGCCTTGGCCATGGCCGGTGGTTATGGTGTGAAGATCGAGGAGACGGTGCAGGTGCAGCTCACCACGTACCGGGTGGCATTGGACTACTGGCAACGCTGGCAAACCCTCAGGGCGTGAGGGCTGCAGGCTGGCAGAATCGGATCTGCGATGAATACCCAAACAGAAAAACCGAGACCCGAGAGACGCAGCGCCTACAAGGCCTTTCGCCCGATCAGCACCCGCTGGATGGACAACGATGTCTATGGCCATGTCAACAATGTCGTGTACTACAGCTGGTTCGACACGGCCGTCAATGCCCATCTGATCGAACAGGGAGCGCTGGACATCCACCAAGGCGAAACCATCGGCCTGGTGATCGAGACCCAGTGCAACTACTTCGCCTCGCTGGCGTTTCCCCAGGCCGTCGAGGCCGGCATCCGCGTGGCCCGTCTGGGCAACTCCAGTGTGCGCTACGAGGTGGGGCTGTTTGCTGAAGGCGAAGAACTGGCAGCAGCGCAGGGCCACTTTGTTCACGTTTATGTCGACCGGCAGACGCGCCGGCCGGTGACTTTGCCGGAGAAACTCAGAACCGTGCTGGAGACGCTTGCATGACCCCTATGTCCGTGGCTGACGCGATCAACTCGCGCATGTCGATCCGTGCTTTCACGCCGCAAGTCCCGGCGCGTGAACTCATCACCGAACTGCTCCAGCTGGCCAGCCGGGCGCCGTCGGGCACCAACACCCAGCCCTGGAAGGTTTATGTGCTGCAGGGCCAGAGCCGCGATACGCTGGTGGACAAGGTTTGTGCTGCTCATGACGCTCTGCGCGCCAACCCGGCGTTGGCTGCCGAGTACCGTGAAGAGTACGACTATTACCCGGAGCAATGGGTCAGCCCCTACATTGACCGCCGGCGCGAAAACGGCTGGGGACTGTATGGCCTGCTCGGCATCGGCAAGGGCGACAAAGACAGGATGCATGCCCAGCATCAGCGTAATTTCCGTTTCTTCGACGCACCGGTCGGGCTGATGTTCACGGTCGATCGCATCATGGGGCGTGGTTCGCTGGTGGACTATGGCATGTTTCTGCAAAACATCATGCTCGCTGCGCGCGCCTGTGGCCTGCATACCTGCCCGCAGGCTGCCTGGAACCATTTCGGAAAAATCATCCTGCCGCACATCGGTGCCGGTCAGAAAGAGATGCTGGTGTGCGGCATGGCGCTCGGTTATGCCGCTGAGAATGACATCGTGAACACCTTCCATACACCGCGTGAGCCGGTGTCGGAGTTCACGCGTTGGCTCGATTGATGTTGAAAGAAATGCAGATGAATGCTGTTCGTTGGGGTTGGGCCTTGGGATTGTTGGCCCTTTGGCCCGGTTTGGCCGCCGCGGCTGAACTTGATGGCAGCCAGCTTTCGGTGCTGTGGGGTGTACCGTTTGCCGGCCTGCTGCTGTCTATTGCCGTGGTTCCCTTGTTGGCGCCCATGTTCTGGCACCACCACTTCGGCAAGGTGGCGGCGGTTTGGGGGCTGGTTTTTTTCCTGCCTTTTGCGCTGACTTTCGGCGTGGGTGCTGCAGCGGCCCATCTGGTGCATGCGCTGTTGGCGGAATACATCCCTTTCATCATTCTGCTGACCGCGCTGTTCACCGTGGCAGGCGGCATCTACATCCGCGGCAATCTGCACGGCAGCCCGGGACTTAATACCGCCATTCTGGCAATCGGTGCCGTACTGGCGAGCTTCATGGGGACGACCGGTGCCTCCATGCTGATGATTCGGCCGCTCATTCGAGCCAATGACAACCGCAAGCACAAGGCGCACGTGGTGGTGTTCTTCATTTTCATCGTCTCGAACGCCGGCGGCTCCCTCACGCCGTTAGGTGATCCTCCGCTGTTTCTGGGCTTCCTCAAGGGGGTGGACTTCTTCTGGACGGTGAGTCACATTTTCCCGGAGACCCTGTTTCTGATCGGGTGCCTGCTGGGCCTGTTTTATCTGTTGGATGGGTGGTACTACCATCGACGCGAGGAAATCCTGCCGCTGGATCCGACGCCGGACAGCCGGCGCATCGGTTTCGATGGCGCCGCCAATTTCTGGTTGCTCGGCGCGATCGTCGCCTTGGTACTGCTCAGCGGCTTCTGGAAGTCCAGTCTGGTGTTTGATGTGGCTGGCACCGAGGTTGGCCTGCCAGGGTTGGTGCGCGATATCGGCCTGGTGGCGGTGACATGGCTGTCGCTGAAGATCACGCCGACCGGGGTGCACGTGGACAACCAGTTTTCCTGGGGGCCGATGCAGGAGGTGGCGAAGCTGTTCGCCGGCATCTTTCTGACCATCATCCCGGTGATCGCCATGCTCAAGGCCGGCGTGAGCGGTCCGTTCGGTGCAGTAGTGTCTGCGGTGACACGTCCAGATGGCTCACCCGATCCGGCCATGTACTTCTGGGCTGCGGGTGCGTTGAGCTCCTTCCTCGACAATGCACCAACCTACCTGGTCTTCTTCAATACAGCCGGGGGAGACCCCGCGGTGTTGATGACCACGCTGGCGCCGACCCTGGCCGCCATCTCGGCCGGTGCCGTCTTCATGGGCGCCAACACCTACATCGGCAACGCCCCCAACCTCATGGTCAAAGCGATTGCGGAAGACCGGGGCGTGAAAATGCCCAGCTTCTTCGGCTACATGCTGTGGTCGGTGGGTATTCTGGTTCCCTTGTTCATTGTCATGACCTTTATCTGGTTCCGTTGAAAAAGAAAGCCTTATGAGCAAACCTCGCATTCTGATCGCCCGTGCCGTTTTTCCTGCCGTGATTGAGCGCTTGTCGCAGTACTTCGACATCGAGTCGAACCAAGCTGATGAAACCTGGTCCAAGGCGCAACTGACAGAGAAGCTGCGCGACAAGGCGGGTGCCTTTACGACCGGTAGTGATCGCATTGATGCAGATGTGCTGGCGGCCTGCCCGCAGCTCAAGATCTGCGCCAACATGGCTGTGGGCTACAACAACTTCGATCTCGATGCCATGACTGCGCGTGGTGTGCTGGGGACCAACACGCCAGATGTGCTGACAGAGACTACGGCGGACTTCGGTTTTGCGCTGTTGATGGCCACGGCGCGCCGCATCACCGAGAGCGAGCATTACCTGCGTGCCGGCCAGTGGACCAAGTGGAGTTACGACATGTTCGCCGGCTCCGATATCCATGGCGCCACGCTCGGTATTCTGGGCATGGGCCGCATAGGCCAGGGCATTGCCCGGCGCGGTGCGCACGGCTTCGGCATGAATGTGATCTACCACAACCGCTCGCGTCTCGATGCTGCGACCGAGGCCGAATGCAAGGCGCGTTACGTCGACAAGGACGAGTTGCTGAAGACGGCTGACCACCTTGTGCTGGTGTTGCCGTACTCGGCCGCGTCCCACCACGCCATCGGCGCGGCGGAGCTGGCGCAGATGAAACCGACGGCCACACTGGTCAACATTGCTCGGGGTGGCATTGTGGACGACGCTGCGCTGGCTGCAGCGCTGCGCGACAAGCGCATTGCCGCCGCCGGTCTGGACGTATTTGAAGGCGAGCCCAAGGTGCACCCGGATCTGTTGACCGTGCCGAATGTGGTGCTGACCCCTCATATTGCCAGTGCCAGTGTGCCGACGCGTCTGGCCATGGCCAATCTGGCCGCAGACAACCTGATCGAATTTTTCACCAAGAACAAGGCGCTGACGCCGTTGAACCCGCAGGTGCTGACCCGGGCCTGATGACTTAGCGGCGAAACTTTTCGCCGGCTTGTCGCGTCATCTCGGCCAGCAGGTGTTCGCGTGCATGGCATTCGCGCAGCCAGCGTGCATCGTTGTGGCCTTGCTCGGCGCTGTGGCGCAGCTGTCGGATGGAGGCAGTGGCACCCGGGGTGGTGGCATGGCGCTCCACCTGGGCCAGCGTCAGCAGAATGTGCTCCCGCAACGGCAGGTGTTCACCGCTGGCCGGGTCCACGTAAATGGCATCAAGTCCGAAACGGCAAGCCTGGAAACGGTTGTAGGTGTAGACCAGATAGTCGTCCTCGACCGGCAGGAAGGGCTGCGCCTGCATGAACCAGGCGGCCAGCGCCTGAACGTAGCCGGCCAGGGCCGCCGCACGTTCGATGCTCAGCGGCGTGTCGAACACCCGGATCTCGATCGTTCCGTACTCGGGCTTGGGCCGGATGTCCCAGTAGAAGTCCTTCATGCTCTTAACGACGCCGGTGCGTGTCATCTTGTCGAAGTAGGCGGTGAAATCTGCCCAGCGCAATGCAAAGGGTGCGCGGCCTGAGAGCGGGAAGGCAAATACCGAGTTCAGTCGCGCCGAGTCGAAGGCCGTATCCTGCCCCTGCACAAAAGGCGAGGAGGCCGACAGTGCAATGAAATGCGGGATGTAGCGCGACATGCGGTGCAGCATCAGCAAGGCGCTGTCGGCGTCCGGGCAGCCCACGTGCACGTGCTGGCCGAAGATGGTGAACTGTTTGGAGAGGTAGCCGTACAACTCCGACAGCTGGCGAAAGCGCGGTTTGTCGTAGATGCGCCGTTCATGCCATTGCTGGAAAGGATGGGTGCCGCCACCGACCACGGCGATATTGAGCTTGTCGGCACATTGCACCAGCGCATCACGGATCTGTGACAGTTGTTCCAGAACTTGTGCCGGAGACTGGCAGATGCCGGTCGAGATCTCGATCATGCTGGAGGTCATCTCGGGCACCACACTGCCCGGCAACTGGCGTTTGGCCATCAGGCGCAACATGTCGTCGGCATAAGGGGCCAGGTCGTAGTCGTGGGTGTTGACCAGTTGCAGTTCGAGTTCGACCCCGAGTGACAGGGCCTCGGAGTGTTGGAAGGCTTCAAGCGTCATGGTGCATCGCCTCCTGTGGCCGTGGCAGAAACAAGCGGGAAGGCGGCTTCACCACTGCGCTGCAGGGCCATAGTGCTCATGAGCGCGCCCAGGACTTCCATGAGGAGGATCAGCGGCAGGGCCAGCGCTGCGATCTGGTTTCCGAACTCCGGCGTGAACAAGGTGAACTGCGACACCAGCAGCAGCGCCACAGCCGACATCGGCCACATGGCGCAAGCCGTCCAGAAGGCCTGATACAGGCTGGCCCCGCTGCCGATGCCGGCCACGCCGATGGCCAGCGTCTTGGCCAGCGTGCGTGCCAGCACGACGGCTGCGATGAGGCTGAAGGCGGTCAGGTTCCACTCGGCTTGGGCCGCCGCCATGGAGACCAGCACAAACATCAGGATGGTCAAGATGGAGGACGCTGTGCCGAACTGGCGTGGCCATGACCAAGGCCGAGGGTGCAGGGCCTTGAGCAGAATGCCGGCCAGCAGGGCCGCCAGCGGTGCCGAGCCTCCGAAGTTGGCGGCCAGGGTGGTACAGGCAACCACCAGGGCCAGCAGCGTCACCGATGTGTTCTCACTGGTCGGACTCATGAGGCGCAGGGTTCCCCGCAGCGCCAGGGCGAGAACGGCACCCAGCAGTACCGAGATGCTGAGCAGCAGCACGACCGGGACGAAGGCGTCGGTGAGCGAGGCGGCAGGACGCCCCAGAAAGCGTGCCATGACGCCGCCAAGGGCCAGGACGTACAAGGTGTTGAGTGCGGCCAAGGTGATGGCGCGATCGGTCACCGGGCCGCTGGAGCGGATATCGGCCGCCACGCGCATGAGCACCGCCGGCGAGGTCGTGACGGCGAGCAGGGAGAGCGGTGCGAGCAACTCGGCATCCACCTCGAACAGCTGCAAGACGCCGTACACCGCCGCAAAAGTGAGGGCGGACTCGGCCAGGCTTTGCACCAGCAGCATGGGGTTGTGACGGAACCAGCGCAGCGTCAGGCGTCCGCCGGCCTCGAAGAGCAGGACGGACAAGCCGAGTTCGACCATGAACAGGCCAATGCCTTCCAGCGGCCAGTGCGTGGTGGTGAATCCGGTGAAGCCGGCCAGAGCGCCAACGATTGAATAGCCCAGCACCTTGGGCAGGCCAAGACGGCGCTGCAGCATGTGCCCGGCCGCTGCGGCCAGCGCCAGCAACACAGCCCATTGCACGGTGGGTAGGCCTGCGGAGGGTTGGATCCATGCAGGCCAGAACTGCATCAAGTCATTCATGGTCATTCCTTGTTTGCAACCGCCGGAAGGACACGGACAAGCGTGTCGCCCCAGCCGCCTAAAGTTGTTCGGCCAGCGGTGTCAGTGCTGCCGTGTCGTCAATGTGCATGGCAGCGATCAGTTCATCCAGGTCGCTGTTGAGGCGCTGGAGCGTGTGCGGCGGCAAGGTGCTCAGCGCCTTGGGCAGCACACCGATGTAAGGGCCACGCATGCGTTGCAGGATTTTCATGCCCGCTGTCTGTAGATGCAGATGCCTCACCCGGCGATCACTGTCATTGTGCGTGGTCGAAATCAATTCGCGCTCCAGCAGTGTCTTGACCAGGTTGCTGGCAGTGGATTGATGCACGTCCATGGCTTGCGCCAGTTCGCTCAGGCGGATGCCGGGCCTCTCGCGCAGGATGCTGAGTGCGCGCAATTGGGCGGCACCGGTGCCGGTGAGTTTCTCGACCTGCTGAAAATGGCTGCGCACGGCGTTGAAAATCACCCTGAAACGCCGCAGGGCCTGAACGTCAGGCCCGATCACAGGGGCGGCAGGCGGCTGACAGGGCGTATTTGCCGCGGACCGGTGGCGGGCAAGCCGTGCCGATTTGGGCGTACTGCTCGATGAGGTCATGTGGTGATTATATTTGTACAAATGTTATTGCGGAAAATCACTTTGCCACAGACAGATCACTCAGGATGACGTTTTGAACAACAATACGATGTTGGAGGAAACTGGTTTGAACGACATCGTGCTCTGGTCCGTGCTGGCGCTGGCCACCCTGAATCTATTGCTGCTGCTCTGGTTGGCGTTGCGGCGTGGTGATGCCGCCGCAACCCAGACGGAATGGTTGGCGGCCTTGCAGACCAGCAGCGAGCGTCTGGGGCGCGAGCTGCGCCATGAGATCGACGAGTCGGCACGTAACAGCCGGCTGGAGTTGACGCAAAACCTGGCAACTTTTCAGCAAAGTCTGGTGCAGCAGGCGGCCGAGGCCACACGTACGCAGAACACGCAGATCGATGCTTTCGGCCAGCAGCTGGCACTGCTGCAGAAGACGCTGTCCGATACCTTGACGCTGCAGCTGTCCAGCTTGAGCGAGTCCAACGCCCGCCGCATGTCCGAAGTGCGGGCGACGTTGGAGGCGCAACTGGCGCAGTTGCAGCAGACTAATATCGCGAAGCTCGACGAGATGCGTGCAACCGTGGACGAGAAACTGCAGACCACGCTGCATGCGCGCCTGGGCGAGAGCTTCAAGCAGGTGGCCGATCGGCTGGAGCAGGTGCACAAGGGCCTGGGGGAGATGCAGACGCTGGCAGCCGGCGTCGGCGACCTCAAGCATCTGCTGACCAACGTCAAGACGCGCGGCATGTTCGGCGAGGCCCAGCTGGCCGCATTGCTGGAGCAGGTGTTCGTGCCGGACCAGTATGCCGCCCAGGTGGCCACGCGCCCAGGCAGCAAGAACGTGGTGGACTTCGCCATCAGGCTGCCCGGCAAATCGGACAGTGGCGAGCCCTTGTGGTTGCCGATCGATGCCAAGTTCCCGAACGAAGACTACGAGCGCCTGCTCGACGCACAGCAACGTGCCGATGCCGTTGCTGCGGAAGGGGCAGCCAAGGCGCTGGAGGTGCGCATCCGATTGGAGGCCAAGTCGATTGCCGAGAAGTACATCGAGCCGCCATACACCACCGATTTCGCCATCCTGTTCCTGCCGACCGAAGGTCTGTATGCCGAAGTGCTGCGGCGCCCCGGATTGATGGAAGCATTGCAGCGCGAGCACCGGATCACGTTGGCCGGCCCGACCACGCTGCTGGCCATGCTGAGCTCGCTGCAGATGGGTTTTCGCACGCTGGCGTTGGAAAAACGATCGAGTGAGGTGTGGCAGGTGCTGGGTGCGGTCAAGACCGAGTTCGGCAAGTTCGGCGACGTGCTGGCCAAGGTCAAGTCGCAGACCGAGACCGTGCTCAATACCCTGAGCAGTGCGGAGGTGCGCAGCCGGGCCATGGGGCGCGTGCTGCGCCAGGTCGAGGCTTTGCCGGACGAACAGGCACAAGCGCTGCTGCCAGTTGACAAAGAGGCTGACGAAGGGTGAGCTCTTCTTCGCTGCCGCAGGTCTCGCCGCGCTGGGGGCTGGCCCGGCTGATTGGTGGCCATATTTGTTTGCATACCTGCATGGCCGGCCTGCGCATGGCTACCCCGCTGCTGGCGCTCAAACAAGGTTACAGCCCGCTGGCAGTCGGCATGCTGATGGCCCTATTTGCCCTTACGCAGGTGTTTCTGGCGCTGCCGGCTGGCCGCTATGCCGATCGCCATGGCCTCAGGCGCCCGGTAGGCTTCAGCGTCATCGCGGCGACACTGGGTGCAGGCCTGGCGGTGGCTTTTCCGGTTTTCCCGGTGCTGTGCCTTGCTGCGCTGCTGACCGGAGGCGCGACCGGTTCGGCGGCGATTGCCTTGCAGCGGCATGTGGGGCGGGCCGCGCGCGATGCAACCGAGCTAAAGCAGATGTTCAGCTGGTTTTCGATCGGGCCCGCCATTTCGAATTTCCTCGGGCCGCTCACGGCCGGCGTTCTGATCGACCACGTGGGCGGATTCTTTGGCGGTCAACCCGGCGATCTGATCGGTTACCGCTCGGCCTTCCTGCTGATGGCGCTGTTGCCCTTGGGGAGCTGGTTGTGGATTCGAGGCACACCCGTGCTGCCCATCGCCGTTGCCGCACAGCCCGGCTCGCGACGTGCCTGGGACTTGCTGCGCGACCCGATGATGCGCCGCTTGCTGCTGGTGAACTGGTTTCTCTCCTCCTGCTGGGATGTGCACACCTTCGTGTTGCCGATCCTGGGGCATGAACGCGGCTTCAGCGCCTCGGTCATCGGCATGCTGCTGGGCAGCTTTGCGGTTGCGGCCACCCTGGTGCGCCTGATCATGCCCTGGCTGGCGGCGCATCTGCGCGAGTGGGTGGTCATCAGCAGCGCGATGCTGCTGACCGGCGTGCTGTTCGCTGTCTACCCCTTCATGCCCACGGCCTGGAGCATGGGGGTGTGCTCGGTGCTGCTGGGGCTGGTGCTGGGTTCGGTGCAGCCGATGATCATGAGCACCTTGCACCAGATCACGCCGAGCGACCGTCATGGCGAGGCCCTGGGCCTGCGCCTGATGTCGCTCAATGGCTCCAGCGTGCTCATGCCCATGCTGTTCGGCAGCATCGGCGCCGTGGTCGGCGTGTCCGTGGTGTTCTGGACGGTGGGGGGCGTGGTCGGGTTCGGTAGCCGCGTGGCCTGGGGGTTAAGACCCCCCATGCTGTCTCACCCCATGTAGACGCCGCCCCTTGGGGCGGCCCGGCGGCGACTCAGGCCGCACCCGACTCCAGTCGGTAAAACGCTTGGATCGCCTCCCAGGCATCTTCCGGGGTGTCCACCAACTTGAACAGCGCGAGGTCCTTCGGCGAGATCATGCCTTCCTCGACCAGCAGGTCGAAATTGATCAGTCGCTTCCAGAAGGCGCTGCCGAACAGCACCACCGGCACCGCTTCGGACTTGCCGGTCTGTACCAGCGTCAGGATCTCGAACAGCTCGTCGAGCGTGCCGAAGCCGCCGGGAAACGCCACCAAGGCCTTGGCGCGCATCATGAAGTGCATCTTGCGCAGCGCGAAGTAGTGGAACTTGAAGCACAGGCTGGGCGAGATGTAGGGGTTGTGATGTTGCTCGTGTGGCAGGGCAATGTTCAGGCCGACGTTGAGCGCACCCGCTTCATGGGCGCCGCGGTTGGCCGCTTCCATGATGCCAGGGCCACCACCCGTGCAGATGAAGAGCCGCTCATTCTCGGGAAGCTGGTGGCTGTGCTCGGCGACCAGGTAGCCGAAGCGGCGGGCCTGCTCATAGTGCGCCGCATTGCGTGCGTCGCGCTCGGCACGCGCCAGCGCTTGGTTGTCGCCACTTGCGCGCGCAGCCTCCAACCGGCGTTGGGCCTCGTCGGGGTCGCAAAAGCGCGCACTGCCAAAGACCACAATGGTGTTGGCTACGCCGAGGGCTTGCTGCGCCAGATCGGGCTTGAGCAGTTCGAGCTGGAAGCGGATGCCGCGGGTCTCACGGCGCAGCAGGAATTCGGGGTCGGCAAAGGCCAGCCGGAAGGCGTCGGCCTGCAGCGGCAGGCCGGCGTCGGCATGGGCCTTGAGGTCGGCCCAGGCATCGGCCAAGGTACGTTCGCTGAGGTCGTGCGGGGTCTTCATGTCGACGCGTCAAGGGCCCAGGTTGGTCAGCGCGGCGGCGATGGCAGGGGCCATGCTGACGGCATTGCTGGCGTGGGCAATGCAGTCGGTGCTCCAGACCTGGCCAATGCCAGCCGCCGACAGCAGTTGCAGCGCATCGCCGGCAAACAGGGCGTGGGTGACTGCGACGTCGACCGAGGCCGCTCCTGCCGCCAGCAGCAGGCGTGCCGCTTGCGCCAGCGTGTGGCCGCTACTGGCTACATCGTCGAGTAGCACCACCGCGCGCCCGCTGAAGTTGACGGAGGGGAGTTCAATGGCCACCGAACGATCGCCATGACGCACCTTGCGGCAGACCGCATGGTCGAAGCCGTGACGGGCCGCGGCCTGGGCAATCCACTGGGCTGACTCTTCATCGGGCCCGACCAGCAAGGCGTTTGGCCGATGGGTGGCCACCAGATCGGCCAGCAGGGGGGCACCGCTCAGCACCACGGCCTGCGGCACCGGCACGGCTTCCTGCAGCGAGGCGACGCGGTGCAGGTGCGGATCGACCGTGATGACCGCATCAAACAGCTGGGCCAGGAACTGGCCGACGATGCGCTGGCTGACAGCTTCGCCAGGGGTGAAGGCGATGTCCTGCCGCATGTAGGCCAAGTAGGGGGTCACCAGGGTCAGATGGCGTGCGCCAAGCTCGCGTGCAGTGCGCGCGGCCAGCAGCAGCTCCACCAGCTTTTCGTTCGGATGGTCGAGCGTGCGCAGCAGCACCACACGCTCCGGCAGGGCCTGGGGCAGACGCAGTTTGAGTTCGCCGTCGGGGAAGCGGTGGCGCGCGATCAGGCCCAGCGTCAGGCCGGCCTGTTCGGCGATGCGCTGGGCACTGGCTTGTTCGTCGTCGAAATGCAGCAGAACGGCGGGGCGGCTCATCAGAACTCCACAAAGAGATGCGGCACGTCTTCCGCCCGGCCGATGCTGTAGCCGGTGGATCGTTGGCAGGCTTGGCGGGCAAATTCCAGATCGGCCGGAAAGCTGGCATGCACGCGGTAGAGCACGGCGCCCGCCTGGACTTCATCGCCCAGTTTGCACAACAGGTCAACACCGGCGTTCTGCACTTTGGGGGCGCCGGCGAAGCGGGCGATACGTGCCAGCTGCAGGTTGTCGATGCCGCTGACCACGCCGGCCTGCGGGGCACGGATCTCGAAGCTCAGCGCGCCCAGTTCGGGGTGGTTGTAGTCAAAGAATTTGCTGCCCTGGGCCTGGATGATGTCGTTCATCTTGGCGATCGCGCGGCCCGAGTCGAGGATGTCGCGTGCGATGCCAAAGCCGTCACCGCCGCGCACGTCGGGACTGGATTCGATCAGGCGGCCGGCCAGGCGCAAGGCCTTCTGGCGCAGATCGTTCGGTGCGAGCGGGTCGTTCTCCAGCACGCGCATGACATCACGCGCCTCCAGCATGGGGCCGATGCCAAAGCCCACCGGCTGGCGGCCGTCGGTGATCACCACGTCGAGCGAGAGTTTCATGCGTTTGGCCACGTACTCGAACAGGCGGCGCAGGCGCTGCGCCTCCGGCATGGAGCGCACCTTGGCCGTGGGGCCGATCGGGATGTCGAGCACCAGATGGCTGGAGCCGGCGGCAATCTTCTTCGACAGGATGGAGGCGACCATCTGGCCGGGCGAGTCGAGCGAGAGCGGGCGTTCCACCGAGATCAGTACGTCATCGGCGGGCGACAGGTTGGCCGTGCCGCCCCAGGCCAGGCAGCCGCGATGCCGGCGCACGATGTCGTGCAGCTGTTCGATCGGCAGCTCCACATTGGCCAGCACTTCCATGGTGTCGGCCGTGCCGGCCGGCGAGGTGATGGCGCGCGAGGAGGTCTTGGGGCACAGCATGCCGTGGGCGGCCACGATCGGCACCACCAGCATGGAGGTGCGGTTGCCCGGAATGCCGCCAATGCAGTGTTTGTCGACCACCGGCTGTTCATGCCAGTCCAGCTTGCGGCCGGCCTCGATCATGGCCTCGGTCAGGTAATAGACCTCTTCGCGGTCGAGTTCGTCTCGGTTGGTGGCGACGACAAAGGCGGTGAGCTCGATCTTGGAGTAGTGGTGCTCGGTGATGTCGGTCACGATGGCGCGGAAGTCGTTGAGCTCCAGCCGTTCGCCGGCGAGCTTGCGGTGCAGGGCGCCGATGGATTCGGGCGGTTCGGCCTGTGACACTGTGGCCATGTGGCCGTCTTCGACGCCGATCTGGTCAAAAGCCGCCTTGGACAGGCCGAGCTGGCCGCAACCGACGATGGTTTCGTCATCCACCACATTGAGGGTGGCCAGGATGCTGTGCCCATTGGCATGGACCTCAACCTTGGACAAGGCCTTGAAGCCTTCGGCGCGGTAGACCTCGCAGTCGCGGTGCAGGTAGGCCACGTTCTCGTGATAGGTGTCGATCCGGACGCGGCGCAGCGCCAGCCGGGCCGGGCTGCCGTCACTGCCGGCCTCCGGGCTGGCGCAGGGGGTTGGGGGAAGAGGTTCTTGCGTGGACATGAAGAGAGCCTACACCGAATTGCCGGCGACGGAAAAGGAAAAGGCTCCCGAAGGAGCCTTTGACATGCGGTGAATGCAGGCGTTCAGACGCGCTTGCGGTACTCGCCGGTACGGGTGTCGATTTCGACCTTGTCGCCTTGGGCAACGAAAATCGGCACACCGATCTCGAAGCCGGTGGCAATCTTGGCCGGCTTGAGCACCTTGCCCGAGGTGTCGCCCTTGACGGCCGGTTCGGTCCAGGTGATTTCGCGCACGACGCTGGTGGGCAGTTCCACCGAGATGGCCTTGCCGTCGTAGAACACCACTTCGACCGGCATGCCGTCTTCGAGGTAGTTCAGGGCGTCGCCCATGTTCTCGGCTTCGACTTCGTACTGGTTGTACTCGGAGTCCATGCAGACGTACATCGGGTCGGCGAAGTAGGAGTAGGTGCACTCCTTCTTGTCCAGAATGACCTGGTCCATCTTGTCATCGGCCTTGAACACGACTTCGGTGCCGAAGTTGGCGATCAGGCTCTTGAGCTTCATGCGCACGGTGGCAGCGTTGCGGCCGCCGCGGCTGTATTCGGTCTTGAGCACGACCATCGGGTCCTTGCCGTGCATGATCACGTTGCCGGCACGAATTTCCTGAGCGATTTTCATAGTGTTTCCAATGAGTTGGCCGCTCAATGCCCCGAGATGACCGGTGTTCGTGCGGCAGGTGATGGGAGCGCCGCCGGTAGAACCACGCAGCATTCCGCAAAGCCTTGAATTTTAACGTCTTTTCAAGGCGCTAGGCGCTATCTGTGGATGCGATCCACAAATTCAAGCAGTTGGCTCACCAGATCGGGCTGGGCCAGCAGGCTTTGGCGTGCCCGGCGGGCAGTGTCGCCCCAGGCCGCCAGGTCCGGTGCCGGCAAGGGCTGTGCGTCGACGCCGTTCCAGCTGCGGTGGAAGCGCCGCAGCGACACCGGGGCCTCGATCTGTGCCAGAAAAGCCTCCAGCTTGTCGTGGTGGGCGTTGTCATGCTGGGGGTAGATCTGCCAGATGAAGGGCCGGCCGGCCCACAGGGCGCGTACCAGCGAGTCTTCACCGCGTACGAAATTCAGGTCGCAGGCCCACAGCAGGTGGTCAAAGTCGTCCTGCGTCAGGTAGGGTAGGTATGAAATTGATAGCACCTGGCGCTGATTCCATGAGGGCTCACGCTGTATTTTGCTTGCAACTACGGCCTGGGCTGCGACGCTGGCGCGGCCGGCTGCCACCAGCAGGTGCACCGGCTGCGTCTGCGCGGCGAACTGGTCCAGCAGTTCCGGCAGGGCCTGGGGTTCGTAGCAGAACAGCGAGATCCAGCGCGCCTGCGGCTGCGGCGTGATGCCCAGGTGTTGCAGCCAGGCGGCGCGGTCGAAGCGGGCTTGGCGTTGCAACAGGTCGGCTTCGCGCAGCAGGCCGCCCGTGCGCAGTGTGAAGCCGGGGTAGAAGAAATACTTGGTCAGACCGACGCCGGGGCCATGCATGACCGGTGACATCAGACCGTGGTTGCGCTCCACATAAGGCTCGGCCGACAGGTATTCCAGGTTGATCCAGGCATATTTTTGGCTCCTGGCCCTCGTCCATTCTGCGCAAGCAGCTATGAATTCAGGAGCAACCTCGCAGCCGAAGGCTTCCACCAGCACGTCGCCGGGAGTCAATCCGCTCAGGTCCAGTGGTTGTGTCCAGGGCCGGACTTCGACGCCGGGGCAGCCGGTGGGGGCCATCCAGCCCAGGGCGCTGGCGTCATCCACCCACAGGCGCACGCGCTGGCCGCGCCCGGCCAGCTGGCGCGCCAGGCGCCAGCAGACGCCGAGGTCGCCATGGTTGTCGATGACCTTGCAGAAAATATCCCAAAGCAGGGGAGAAGACATGCCGGGATTGTCCACAATACGGACCCATGGCCACTGAAACCGATTCCAGCGCACCAAATCCCCCAAGCGCTGTGCACTCTGACGAACTGCTGGCGCAGGTCGCCGCCTTGCCCGCCTTGCCTGGCGTCTACCGTTACTTCGACGCCGACGGCGCGGTGCTCTACGTCGGCAAGGCGCGCAATCTGAAGAAACGCGTTTCCAGCTATTTTCAGAAAGACCATGGCGGCACACGCATCGGCCACATGGTGGGCAAGATCGCCCGCATGGACACCACGGTGGTGCGCTCGGAAGCCGAGGCGCTGCTGCTGGAAAACAACCTGATCAAGACGCTCAACCCGCGCTACAACATCCTGTTTCGCGACGACAAGAGCTACCCCTACCTGAAGATCACGGCGGCACAGCCGGGTGAGGCGAGGGCGGCCGAAGGCCAGACGGCCAAGCGCAGCGCGGCAGCCTGGCCGCGCGTGGCCTATTACCGCGGTGCGGTCGACAAGAAACACCACTACTTCGGGCCCTACCCGAGTGCCTGGGCGGTGAAGGAAGCCATCCTGCTGCTGCAGAAGGTGTTCCGACTGCGCACCTGCGAAGACACGGTGTTTGCCAACCGCACGCGGCCCTGTCTGCTGTACCAGATCAAGCGCTGCTCCGGGCCCTGCGTCGGCCTGGTGTCGGACGAAGACTACGCGCTGGACGTGGCGCATGCCGAAGCTTTTTTGCGCGGCGAAACCCAGCAGGTGCTGGAGGTGCTGGAAGCCCGCATGCTCAAGCACTCGGAGCAGCTGGAGTTCGAGCAGGCGGCTGAGCTGCGCGACCAGATCGCGGCGCTGTCCAACGTGCTGCACCAGCAGGCGGTGGACAACGTCGACGACCGCGATGTCGACATCCTGGCCGTCAAGGTGCAGGGTGGGCGCGCCTGCGTCAACCTGGCCATGGTGCGCGGTGGCCGTCATTTGGGTGACCGCGCTTATTTTCCGGTGCATGTGGAAGATGCCGCGGCCATCTATGACGACGAGGAATCCTCAACGTCCGAATCCGCCGAGGCTGCGCCGCCACCGGTGGAGGTGCAGGTGCTGGAAGCTTTCATCGCCCAGCACTACATGGAGGTGCCGGCGGTGCCGACGCTTGTCACCAGCGAACCGGTGAGCAAGCGCCTGACCGAGGCGCTGTCGCAACAGACCGGCATCCGAATCCGGGCCATCCACCAGCCGCGCGAACAGCGTCGCATCTGGCTGGAGATGGCGCAGACCAATGCCGCCCTGCAACTGGCCCGGCTGCTGGCCGAGGAAGGTTCGCAGCAGGCGCGTACCCGCGCGCTGGCCGAGGCGCTGGCGCTGCCGCAGGACCGGCTCGACGAACTGCGCATCGAGTGCTTCGACATTTCACACACCGCCGGCGAGGCGACGCAGGCCTCCTGCGTGGTGTTCCATCACCACAAGATGCAGAACAGCGAGTACCGCCGCTACAAGATCGACGGCATCACGCCGGGTGACGACTATGCCGCCATGCGCCAGGTGCTGACGCGCCGCTACGGCAAGCTGGCGCAGGCCTTGCGCGAAGAAGGTGCCGAAGGCGAACTGGGTGCCGAGCTCACCGACCGCTTGCCTGATCTGGTGCTGGTCGATGGCGGCAAAGGCCAGGTGGCGATGGCACGCGAGGTGTTCGAGTTGCTCGGGCTGGACCTGGCGCTGATCGTCGGTGTGGAGAAGGGCGAAGGCCGCAAGGTCGGGCTGGAAGAGCTGGTGTTTGCCGACGGGCGCGACAAGGTGTACTTGGGCAAGGATTCGGCGGCGCTGATGCTGGTGGCGCAGATCCGGGACGAGGCGCACCGCTTTGCCATCACCGGCATGCGTGCGCAGCGCGCCAAGGTGCGGGTGGGTGGCAGCCGGATCGAGGAGATCCCGGGTGTCGGCCCCAAGCGCCGCGCCAAATTGCTGCAGCGCTTTGGCGGCGTGCGTGGTGTGGCGTCGGCCAGCGTGGACGACCTGACCTCGGTCGACGGCATCTCGCGTGAACTGGCCGAAGCGATCTACCGTGCTCTGCGCTGAAAGCCGCCTTGACCATGCCACAATGACGCCATGTTCTTCACCATTCCCACCCTCATGACCTGGACGCGCATCGTCGCGATTCCCCTGATCGTGGGTGTGTTCTACCTGCCGCTGGACCCGGCCACGCGCAACCTGATTGCCACCGTGATGTTCGTGGTGTTCGCGCTGACCGACTGGCTTGACGGCTTTCTGGCGCGCAAGCTCAACCAGACCTCGGCCTTCGGCGCCTTCCTCGACCCGGTGGCTGACAAATTTCTGGTCTGCGCCAGCCTGCTGGTGCTTGTGCACCTGGGCCGCGCCGACGTGTTTGTGGCACTCATCATTATCGGCCGCGAGATTGCCATCTCGGCCCTGCGCGAATGGATGGCGCAGATCGGTGCCTCGCGCAGCGTGGCCGTGCACATGCTGGGCAAGGTCAAGACCACGGTGCAGATGGTAGCCATTCCCTTCCTGCTGTTTGATGGACTGCTGTTCGGCGTCATCGACACACGCCAGTGGGGCTACGTCCTGATCTGGCTGGCGGCGGTTCTCACCGTCTGGTCCATGGTCTATTACCTGCAAAAAGCCTTGCCCGAGATCCGGGCACGGGTGAAGTGAACTCGCGCCGATGAGCGAGCGCAGCGACAGTGCTGCCCTGCTGCGGGCCATGCCGCTGGTGTTCGTGCTGATCTGGAGCACCGGCTTCATCGTGGCGCGCTACGGCATGCCGCATGCGCCGCCACTGAAGTTCCTGGCCTGGCGTTACGTCCTGTCCATCCTCTGTTTCCTGCCCTGGGTTTTGCTGGCGCGCGTGGCCTGGCCGCAATCACGGGCGCAGTGGGGGCATCTGGCCGTCACCGGTGTGCTGATGCATGCGGGCTACCTGGGCGGCGTCTGGGCTGCGGTCAAGGCCGGCATGGGCTCCGGCCTGGTGGCACTGATCGTCGGCCTGCAACCAGTCTTGACAGCGTTCTGGCTGTCCGCGCGCGGCGCCTCTGTCACAGGGCGGCAATGGACCGGGCTCTCGCTCGGGTTTGCCGGTCTGGTGCTGGTGGTCTCGCGCAAGTTCGGTCAGGGCGGCGAAGCTGGCATCTTCAACCTGTCACTGGCTGTTTTTGCCTTGCTCAGCATCACCATCGGCACGCTGTACCAGAAACGTTTTGTCGCGGCCTGTGACGTGCGAACGGCCAATGCCGTGCAGTTGCTGGCAGCCTTGCTGGTGACCTTGCCGCTGGCCCTGCTGGAAACCGAGCCGATGGGCTGGCAGACCAGCGCATCCGGCGTGAACTGGGAGCTGGTCGTGGCCATGGGTTGGTCGGTGCTGGGCCTGACGCTGGGGGGCAGCTCCTTGCTGTACCTGCTGATCCAGCGCGGCGCGGCCACCAGTGTGACCAGCCTGCTGTACCTGGTGCCGCCGACCACGGCGCTGATGGCCTGGGTGCTGTTTGCCGAACCCATTACGATCACGACCCTTGTCGGTACGGCGTTGACGGCCATCGGTGTGAGCCTGGTGGTGCGTGCGCCACGCTGAGGTCAATCACTTCGGCCTTGCCAACTTTGATGCGGCGTCGACGGACCTCGAGACCGTGCCGGCACCACTGAGTGGTGCACTGGGACACGGACATCGGCGGTACGGCCGATGCGGAGCATGCAATTGTGCATACGCTTTAGCCCATTTCCGATCACGCGGCCAGTCCTGGTTTCCCCGGAGTTTTGAAAATATTTGTATCAGTAACTTCTCTTGGGAAGGCGGCCAAAGAAAACCGTCTAGAATTCGCCCCCGTGCTGTTGTAAAGCTGCATGCCGTGTTGACACGGAAAACATAGGTGGCTTTAATCATATGCAGCAGTACTCGCTGCATATGGCCGGCTCCTTTCGCTCCACGCTGTTCTGGCTGGTGCAAGGAGTTACAAACGAGACAATTTGATTAACGCAGTTTCCAAGAAGGGGTTCTTTGTGAATAAAACCGAACTGATTGAGCACATTGCCAAGCATGCCGACATCTCCAAGGCAGCTGCTACCCGTGCACTCGAGTCCACCATCGGCGCTGTCAAGACCACGCTGAAAAAAGGCGGTACTGTTTCCCTCGTGGGTTTCGGTACCTTTGCCGTTGGCAAACGTGCTGCCCGCACCGGCCGCAACCCCCGTACCGGCGCTGCGATTAAAATCAAGGCAGCCAAGGTGCCGAAGTTCCGTCCGGGCAAAGCCTTGAAAGACGCCCTGAACTGATCACGGTTTAAGGTGGGGTGCTTAGCTCAGTCGGTAGAGCGGCGCCCTTACAAGGCGTAGGTCGGCGGTTCGACCCCGTCAGCACCCACCACCCAAGCAAAGGCGAACACACTGTTCGCCTTTTTTGTTGTCAAAGGTCTGTTCGCAATTTTCACAAGTGCGAATGAACCTTAGTTGGAGAGTCCGCGCATGTTTGATTACGTCCGTAAGCACACGAAGATCATGATGGGACTGTTGTTCCTGCTGATCATTCCCTCGTTCGTGCTGTTCGGCATTGACGGCTACAACCGTTTCCGTGAGCAAGGCCAGACGGTGGCCCGCGTTGGCGGACACAACATCAACCAGGGCGAGTGGGACGCTGCGCACAAGTCGGAAGTGGAACGCCTGCGCGCTGCCATGCCGACGCTGGATGCCAAGCTGCTGGACTCTCCCCAGGCGCGTTATGCCACGCTGGAGCGCCTGGTGCGCGAACGTGTACTGGCCCAAGCGGCGGAGTCGGCCCATCTGGTGACCAGCGACGTGCGTCTGGCCCGCGCCTTGCAGGAAACGCCGGCGATTGCTGCGCTGCGCCGTGCCGATGGCACCCTGGACATGGAGCGCTACCGCCAGCTGGTGGGCAGCCAGGGCATGACGCCCGAGATGTTCGAGGCCCGCCTGCGCAACGACCTGTCCGTCCGTCAGGTGGAGACCGGGCTGCTGCAAACCGGTTTTGCCGCACCGGCGGTGGCCGACCTGGCCCTGAATGCCTTTTACGAGCGGCGCGAGGTTCAGCTGGCGCGCTTCAACACGACGGACTTCGCGGCCAAGGTCAATCCGACCGATGCCGAGCTGGAGGCCTTCTATCAGGCCAACCAGTCGCTGTTCCAGGCGCCCGAGCAGGCCAACATCGAGTACATCGTGCTGGACCTGGAGGCGGTGAAAAAAACCATCAGCCTCAACGAACAGGACCTCAAGACTTATTACGAGCAGAACGTGGCACGCCTGAGCGGCACCGAAGAGCGCCGTGCCAGCCACATTCTGATTGCTGCCGCCAAGGGCAGCTCTGACGCCGAGCGCCAGAAGGCCAAGGCGCGCGCCGAGGAACTGCTGGCCCAGGTGCGCAAGGCACCCGAGAGCTTTGCCGAGGTGGCACGCAAGAACTCGCAGGATACGGGCTCTGCTCCACAGGGCGGCGACCTCGACTTCTTCGCCCGTGGCGCCATGGTCAAGCCTTTCGAGGATGCCGCCTTTGCCCTGAAGAAAGGCGAGATCAGCGACGTTGTGGAATCCGATTTCGGCTATCACATCATCAAGCTCACCGACATCAAGGCGCCGAAACAGAAAAGCTTTGCCGAACTGCGCACCAGCCTGGAAGCCGACCTGAAGAACCAGCAGGCCCGGACCAAGTACGCCGAAGCGGCCGAAGCGTTTGCCAATGGCGTGTACGAGCAGTCCGACAGCCTCAAGCCGGTGGCCGACAAACTCAAGCTTGAAGTTCAGAGCGCCAACCGCGTCTTGCGTCAGCCGGAACCGGGCGCCAAGGGCGTGCTGGCCAATGCCAAATTCCTGGAGGCCGTCTTCAGCACGGATACGGTGGCGAACAAGCGCAACAGCGAAGCGGTGGAAGTCGGTCCCAGCCAGCTGGCTGCGGCGCGCATCACCCAGTACACGCCGGCCCGTACGTTGCCGCTGGCCGAGGTGCGCGCTGCCGTGCGCGAACGCGTGGTGAATGCCCGTGCAGCCGAACTGGCCCGCCAGGAAGGTGAGAAGCAACTGGCCGCCTGGAAAGCCAGCCCGGCACAGGCCCAGCTGCAAGGCGCGCTGATGGTGTCGCGCGATCAGCCGCAGAACCTGCCGGCCGCCTTGCTCGATGCCGTGCTGCGTGCCGATACGGCCAGCCTGCCGGTTTTTGTGGGGGTCGATCTCGGCGCCCGGGGCTACGCCATCGCCAAGATCAACAAGCGGGCCGAGCGGCCGACGGCTGCACCGCAGGTGCAGCAGCAGGACCGTGCCCAGTACACCCAGTGGTGGACGCAGGCCGAGAGCGAGGCTTACTACAAGTTGCTGCAGGGCCGCTTCAAGGCCGAGATCAAGGTGGCACGTCCCGCCGCTTTCGGCACACAAATGGCGGCCGGTGCGCTACAGTGACCGCGGAACCGGTTATAATTTAAGGCTACGGTGGCTGTAGCTCAGTTGGTAGAGTCCAGGATTGTGATTCCTGTCGTCGTGGGTTCGAGTCCCATCAGCCACCCCAGATAAAAATGCCCGCAGATGCGGGCATTTTCATTTCTGCGCGGCCATGGCAGGCCGCGTGGCAAGCGCACTCAGTTCACCAGCACCAGCTTGCCCATCACGCTGCGCGAGCCCATGTGGGCGTAGGCCGCCTTGAGCTCGGCCATCGGCATCGTGCGGTCGATCACCGGCTTGATCTTGCCTTGTGCATACCATTGCGCCAGCGCCATCATCATGGCGCCATTGGCCTTCGGCTCGCGTTTGGCAAAGTCACCCCAGAACACGCCAACCAGCGAGGCACCCTTGAGCAGCGGCAGGTTCAGCGGCAGGGCGGGAATCGGCCCGGCGGCAAAACCGACCACCAGGTAGCGGCCGCGCCAGGCAATGGAACGGAAGGCCGGTTCGGCCAGGTCGCCGCCCACCGGGTCGTAGATCACGTCGGGGCCCTTGCTGTCGGTGAGCGCCTTGAGGGCTTCACGCAGGTTTTCCTTGCTGTAGTTGATGGTGGCATCTGCACCGATGGACTGGCACAGCGCACACTTCTCGTCGGTCGAGGCGGCGGCAATCACGCGCGCGCCGGCGGCCTTGGCGATCTGGATGGCGGCTGTACCCACGCCGCCGGCAGCGCCCAGCACCAGCACGGTTTCACCGGCCTTAAGCTGGCCGCGGTCCAGCAAGGCATGGTGCGAGGTGGCGTAGGTCATGATGAAGGCGGCCGCATCAACAAACGGGAAGTCGGCAGGCAACGGCATGCACAGCGCGGCTGGCGCCAGCGTGTGCGTGCCGAAACCGCCTGTGCCCGACAGGCAGGCCACCGCCTGGCCGACCTGCAGGTGCGTGACGCCGGCACCTACCGCCTGCACCACACCGGCGTATTCGGAGCCTGGCACAAAGGGCAGGGGCGGCTTGATCTGGTACTTGTTCTGCACGATCAGCAGGTCGGGGAAGTTCAGGCTGGCGGCCTTGATCTCCACCAGTACCTGCCCGGTGCCGGGTTGCGGTGTCGGCAGCGCCTTCCAGTCCAGTGCCTCCACCCCGGTGGGGTCTTCGCAAAGCCATGCGTGCATTGATCGTCTCCTGCGGTGTTGTGGGTTCAAGTCAGTCGCGCATGATAAGGCGCGCTGTCGCACCGGTTATGTCCCTCGCGTGACGTGCGCCAGGACAAGGGCGCCAGCCACCTACAATCGGCAGCACTACGCTGCAAACATGAAGATCCTGATTTCCAACGACGACGGCTACCAGGCCCCCGGCATCGTCGCCTTGTACGAGGCGCTGAAAGATGTGGCCGAGGTCGAGGTGGTCGCGCCCGAGCACAACAACAGTGCCAAGTCCAACGCCCTGACACTGCATTCGCCCCTCTACGTTCAGCGTGCGAGCAATGGTTTTCGCTATGTCAACGGCACGCCGGCCGACTGCGTGCACATCGCTCTGACCGGCCTGCTGGGCTACCGGCCGGACCTCGTGGTCTCCGGCATCAACAACGGCGCCAACATGGGTGACGACACCATCTACTCCGGCACCGTGGGGGCCGCGATGGAGGGGTATCTGTTCGGCATTCCGGCGATTGCCTTCTCGCAGACCGAGAAGGGCTGGCGCCATCTGGATGCCGCTGCGGCCAAGGCGCGCGAGCTGGTGTTGCAGATGGCACAGCACCAGCTGGTGGGTACCCAGCCGTGGCTGCTCAATGTCAACATTCCCTGTCTGCCGCTGGAAAGCCTCAAGCCGATGAAGGTGTGCCGCCTGGGCCGCCGCCATTCGGCCGAGAAGGTCATCACCCAGACCAGCCCGCGCGGAGACACCATGTACTGGATCGGCGGCGCCGGCCCGGCCAAGGACGAGGGCGAAGGCACGGACTTCCACGCCACCAGCCACGGCCATGTGGCGGTGACGCCGCTCAAGGTGGACCTGAGCGACCATGCCAACCTGGGCTACTGGGCCCAGTCCATGAGCCTTCTCACCGCGCAGGCGGGCAAGGAGGGCGCATGACGTCCAAGCCACGTCCGTCTTTTCCGGCCCGGCTGGATCGTGCGCCCGGCCCGGCACCGGCGCGAGGCGCTGCCCTGTTGCCGATGTCGGCCGCCAAACCCGCCACGGCGGCAGCCAAGCCGCCGGTGGCGCGTCAACAGCCGCACGGGCTGGGGCTGGACTCGCATGCCGTGCGCCAGGCCATGGTCAACAAGCTGGCGGGGCAGGGCATCAGCGATGTGCGCGTGCTGTCGGCCATGGGCACCATCGAACGCCACCGTTTCGTCGACAGCGCGCTGGTCAACCAGGCCTATGAAGACACCAGCCTGCCCATCGGGCTGGGGCAAACCATTTCCAAGCCGGGTGTGGTATCGCGCATGGCCGAATTGCTGCTGAACGGGCGGCCCGGCAAGCTGGGGCGGGTGCTGGAGATCGGCACCGGCTGTGGCTACCAGGCGGCGGTGCTGAGCCTGCTGGCCAGCGAGGTCTACAGCATCGAGCGCCTGCGTGGCCTGCATGACAAGGCGCGCGAGAACCTGCGCCCCATGCGTCTGCCCAATGTGCACCTGCTGTTTGGCGACGGGATGGCGGGTTTTGCCAAGGGCGCACCCTATGCCGCCATCATTGCCGCGGCCGGCGGCGAGGCCGTGCCACAGGCCTGGATTGACCAGTTGGCCATGGATGGCCGCCTGGTGGCGCCGGTGGCCTCCAGCACGGGCGGGCAGCAGGCCTTGATGGTGATCGATAGGACGCCGCAGGGGCTGCGCCAGACCGTGCTTGAGGCGGTTCACTTTGTCCCCCTAAAATCAGGTATCGCATGAAGGGAACGTCTATGTCGGGTTTGCGGGAGCGCTTTGTTGTTTGGGGTCTGATGGCTGGGGTCTGCCTGTGGCTGGCCGGATGCAGCTCGACCAGCCTCAACCGTGCACCGGTGGAAGACCGCCGCAACGCCGCCCAGAAGGCTGCGATGGACCCGAACACCCAGGCGGTCAAGCAGCCGCCGGGTTTTGAGAATGCCGGCAAGCTGGGTTACTACACGGTCAAACCCGGTGATACGCTGATCCGCATCGGCCTGGAGACGGGCCAGAACTGGAAGGACATCCGGCGCTGGAACAACCTGGACAACCCGAACCAGATCGAGGTGGGACAGGTGTTGCGTGTGGTGCCGCCGGGTGCCAACGGAGCCGCCGCCACAACGCAGACAGCTGCGGTCACGCGCCCCATCACCAGTTCGACGGCCACCGCCAGCAGCGTGCCGCCGCCGGCACAGGCGGCCAGCGCAGCCAAACAACCGGCATCGGCACCCCAGCCGGCGGCCGCTGCGCAACCGGAAGCCGCTGCTGCGAATGGTGAAGACCAGATCGCCTGGAACTGGCCGGTTAATGGCGGCTCGGTGCTGGCGGGTTTTGATGAAGTCAAGAACAAGGGGCTGGACATCAGCGGTGCCGCTGGCGACCCGGTGTTCGCTGCCGCAGACGGCCGCGTGGTCTATGCCGGCGCCGGTCTGCGCGGTTACGGCAATCTGATCATTCTCAAGCACAACAACACCTACCTCACGGCTTATGCGCACAACCAGTCGCTGCTGGTGAAGGAAGACCAGTCGGTGCGCAAAGGCCAGAAGATTGCCGAGATGGGCAACAGTGATGCCGACCGGGTGAAGCTGCACTTCGAAGTGCGGCGTCAGGGTAAACCGGTCGATCCGGCCAAATACCTGCCAGCCAGGTAGGCCGATGCCAACCGCGCCTTGAGGAACAGCCATGACCAAACGCTCCCTTCAAGGCCCAGGCAAGGTGGTGCCCCCAGTGGCCCCGGAGGATGAGCCAAATCATGCCTCGCTCCTTGAAAATACTGCGCTGGCAGCTCCTGATTTGATAGCGGTCAGCCAGGCCGCGGCCACCTTGGCAGGCGTCGAAGTGGCTGGCGAGGCGGGGGATGCACTCTCGGCCTACCTGCGCCATGTGCGTCGCACCGAGCTGTTCACGCCCGAGCAGGAGTACGAGACCGCGATGCGCGCACGCGCCGGCGACTTTGCCGCGCGGCAGAGCATGATCGAACACAACCTGCGTCTGGTGGTGAGCATTGCCAAGTTCTACCTCGGGCGCGGTGTGCCGCTGTCGGATCTGATCGAGGAGGGCAACCTTGGCCTGATGCATGCCATCGACAAGTTCGAGCCTGAACGCGGTTTTCGTTTTTCCACCTATGCCACCTGGTGGATCCGCCAGTCGGTTGAGCGTGCCTTGATGCTGCAGGGGCGGGTGATCCGCCTGCCGGTCAATGTGGTGCGCGAGTTGCAGCAGGTGCTGCGGGCACGCCGTGCGCTGGAAAACGACCCGGCGTTCAACGAGGCCCGGCCTGACGGGGTGCGTGTGGAAGACGTGGCCAACTTCCTGGGGCGAGACGTCAACGAGGTTGCTGAGTTGCTGGCCTTGGCGGAAACGCCGAAATCGCTCGATGCCACGCTGGAGCGCACGGAGAGCGAGCAGACGCTGGGCGAGACCGTGGTGGACGAGCTGGCGCTGGACCCCAGCGGCGTGACGCACACGCACGAAGTAGAGCGCTTGCTGGAGGAGTGGCTGCACAGCCTGTCGGGACGCGAGCAGGAGATTCTCGAAGGCCGCTTTGGCCTGCACGACCGCGAGCCGGAAACGCTGGACGTGCTCAGCCACCGCCTGGGCCTGACGCGTGAGCGCGTGCGCCAGGTGCAGAACGAAGCGTTGCTCAAGCTCAAGCGCTACCTGGCGCGCCGCGGCATCACGCGCGAGGCGTTGCTCTGATCTTATGGCCTGGCCTGTACTTGTCTTCGACATCGAAACCATTCCCGACATTGCCGGGTTGCGTACCTTGCGGGGCGTATCACCTGATACCCCGGACGAGCAGGTTCATGCCGCCTGGCTGGCGGAACGCAAGGAGCACGGTCAGAGCGACTTCATGCCGCTGCACCTGCAGCGCGTGCTGGTGATCAGCTGTGTCTTTCGCAATGCCGAAGGGCTGCGCGTCCACTCGTTTGTCGACCGCGATGGCCAGAGCGAAGGCAAGATCATCCAGACTTTCTTCAACACGGTGGAGAAGCACGTGCCGCAGCTGGTGAGCTGGAACGGCGGTGGCTTCGACCTGCCGGTGCTGCACTACCGCGGGCTGCAGCATGGCGTGATGGCCGACAAATACTGGGACCTGGGCGACGATGACCGCGACTTCAAGTGGAACAACTACATCGGTCGTTACCACATGCGGCACCTGGACCTGATGGACCTGCTGGCCATGTACCAGCCCAAGAACAATGCCCCGCTCGATGCCATGGCCAAGCTGTGCGGCTTTCCCGGCAAGCTGGGCATGGATGGCTCGGCGGTTTATCCGGCCTACCTGGGTGGCCAACTGGAAGACATCCGGCGCTACTGCGAGACCGATGTGATGAACACCTATCTGCTGTACAGCCGCTTCCAGAAGATGCGTGGCGGTTTTCTGGAGAAGGAGTACGAGCAGGAGATCGCGCTGATCAAGGACACGCTGGGCAAGCTGGCTCCCACGGAGCCGCACTGGGACGAGTACCTCAAGGCCTGGGCCTAGTCGGCGCCATCTCTGAGTCTTCCAAGACCTCTGAGACAATTGGAGGATGACAGATTCAGTTTCTCCCAACCCCGGTTCACCTGCCGACGCTCTGCTGATCGAGTCGCTCGATATCGAAGCCCAGGGCATTGCCCACCGTGCTGACGGCAAGGTGGTGTTTGTGGAAGGCGCCTTGCCCTTCGAGCTGGTGAGCGCCCAGGTCAACCGCAAGAAAAACAACTGGGAACAGGCCACCGTGACGGCCGTGCACCACCAGTCTGCCCAGCGTGTCACGCCGGGTTGCCCGCATTTCGGCCTGCATGCGGGCGCCTGCGGCGGCTGCAAGATGCAGCACTTGCATGTCAGTGCCCAGGTGGCCATCAAGCAGCGTGTGCTGGAGGACAACCTCTGGCACCTGGGCAAGGTGCGGGCCGAGAGCATCCTGCGGCCGATCGAAGGGCCGGCCTGGGGCTACCGTTACCGTGCCCGCCTGTCGGTGCGCCATGTGCGCAAGAAGGGCACGGTGCTGGTGGGGTTCCACGAGCGCAAGAGCCGCTATGTGGCCGACATGGAAGTGTGTCCGGTCTTGCCGCCCCATGTCAGCGCCATGCTGATACCCTTGCGCGAACTGATTGGCTCGCTGGAGGCGATCGAGACCTGCCCGCAGATCGAGCTGGCCTGTGGTGATGCCGTCACCGCACTGGTGCTGCGCCATCTGGAGCCACTGAGTGCGGCGGACCTGGCCCGGCTGCGCGCCTTTGTCCAGGCCCATCCCGGCGTGCAGTGGTGGCTGCAGCCCAAGGGGCCGGACACCGTGCACCTGCTGGACGAAACAAGTGGCTTGCAACTGGCTTATGCGCTGCCCGAGTTCGGCATCACCATGCCGTTCAAGCCGACCGACTTCACCCAGGTCAATCCGCACATCAACCGGGTGCTGGTGTCGCGTGCGCTGCGCCTGCTCGATGCACAAAAGACCGAGCGCGTGATCGACTGGTTCTGTGGCCTGGGCAATTTCACGTTGCCGATTGCGACGCAGGCACGCGAGGTGCTGGGCATCGAGGGCAGCGAAACGCTGGTGGCGCGTTCCCGTGAGAATTACCTGAGAAATCGGGCTATAGCCCCTGATGGCCGTGCGCTGGCAGCTACTGAATTTGTAGCGCGCAACCTGTTCGAGATGACGCCTGAGTGGCTGGTGCAGGACGGCGTGGCCGACAAGTGGTTGGTCGATCCGCCGCGTGAAGGGGCCTTTGCCCTGGCCAAGGCTCTGGCCGATCTGCATCAGCAAAAGCTCAACCCGACTGAGCATCCGCCCACGGCGGGCGCCGCCGGCTGGATGCCGCCGCGGCGCATCGTTTATGTGAGCTGCAACCCGGCAACGCTGGCGCGCGACGCAGGGCTGTTGGTGCATCAGGCCGGGTACCGCTGTACCGCTGCCGGTGTGGTCAACATGTTCCCGCACACGGCCCACGTGGAGAGCATGGCGGTGTTCGAACTGGGGGCGTGAAGGGCGGAGCAGCAGGTCCGCTTTGGCGTGATGGCCGCTGGGCCCGTGGCGGGCTCAGAGTCTTTCTGAGTTGCCGGAGGCCTTGCCACCGTTGCGCGGCCTGGCGTCAGCGGTCTTTTCCTTGCCGTCGTCGGCCGGCTTCTTGTCTTCGATGATTTCTTCTTTTTCGACTGCAGCCACGCCGACACTGGGCGCCTGGCCCTCGATCTTGTTGTCGCGCATGTACTGGTCCATCTCCTTCCAGCCATCGAAGACGGCGGTCTTGGAGGCCTTTTCGTTCAGGCGATAGCAGTCCTCAATGCCGCGCAGGGCATGGCGGCAGGCGCCGCCAATGGCCTTGGCATCCGCCTCGCGCTGGGCAACGCGCGGGTCGGGGCCCATGCCCGGAATGTCGCAAGCGGCAAGCAGCAGGGCAAGGGCAGGGATGAGCAGGAGGCGCGGCGTCATGGGATGTGCAAGGAGGCGTTACAGACTTTATCGGCAATTGGTGGCCCGGGTTGAGGGGCTGGTGCAGGTGTGGATGAAAAAAGGCCCTGACGGGCCTTTTTTCA